>NZ_CP073760.1:1332500-1998750 GCF_018399035.1 Thiocapsa sp. | reverse complement strand
ACGGCCCAGGAGACCGCGGCGGTGCCGGCCTCGGCGGTCAGGCGGGCGAAGGCGTCGTCGATCGCCGCTTCCAGCGCCGCCGGAAAGGGCTGCTCCATGACCCAGCCGCGGATGCGCGGACCGGCTTGGGAGAGCGCCGTGAGGTCCTCGACGTCCAGCTCGTCGAGGACCGCCTGGATGCGCTCGTCCAGTCCGTCTTTGGCGAGGAACTCGCGGTAGGCGTCGGCCGTCGTCGCGAACCCGCCCGGAACCTGAACGCCCACGTCGGTGAGGTTCTGGATCATCTCGCCGAGCGACGCGTTCTTGCCGCCGACGACGGGGACGTCGTCCATTCCGAGCTCGTTCAGCCAGCGGACATAGTCGGTCATCTTGATCGTTCTCCAATTGCGGGGGATGTCGGGCGGGACCGATCGGAGCCGGGCGGAACCGATCGGAACCGATCGGAGGCGGCGGAACCGGGGCGGTGCCGTTGTGCCGCAGGTGCGCGACGGTCGGGTCGGGCGACGCATCGGATCGGATAGCGCACTGATGCCCGCAAAGATTTCCGTAAGCGCTCCGACGTAACGCAGCAATATAACCTACTTCGAAAATGGTCGCCTTCGGTCTAAGTCAATCTTGAGCATTGAGAAACAGGCGATCGTTCGCTTCCCTATTTCATCGGGGCGCGGCGGGGCTGTCGGGCGACCGTTCCCCGGTGATCGCTATTCGCGCTCGATGCGAGGTCACGTGTCGGAAAAGTCGAGCACCGAATCCAATCGTTGTCGTTGTCGTTGTCGTTGTCGTTGTCGTTGTCGTTGTCGTTGTCGTTGTCGTTGTCGTTGTCGTTGTCGAGGACGACAACGACAACGGTAAAGGTATCCTCTCGACGAGTCGTTTTGCTTCTTTTTGAACCGTTCCTACAGGGTTTTCATGCCCGCAGCGACCGTGTCCTCAATCGCCGTGTCGTGGTCGGTAGCTGTCCGGGATCAGGATGGTCGGGGTACGCTGGGTCGCGTCCTTGTCCGGAAAATCCAGGGTGTAGTGCAGCCCGCGACTCTCGCGCCGGCGCAGCGCCGATTGGATGATCAGGTCCGCCACCTCGAGCAGGTTGCGCAGCTCGATCAGGTCGTTGCTGACCCGGAATCTGCTGTAGTACTCGATGACCTCCTGTTGGAGCAGGTCCGCACGGCGTTTGGCGCGGCGCAGCCGTTTGTTGGTGCGCACGATGCCGACATAGTCCCACATGAAACGACGCAGCTCGTCCCAGTTGTGTGTCACCACCACTTCTTCGTCCGGCTCGGTCACCCGGCTCTCGTCCCAGGGCTTCACCTCGGGCGGGTGCGGAATCTCGTTCATCAGGCGTGCAATGTCGTTGGCTGCCAGCTCGGAGTACACAAGGCACTCGAGAAGGGAGTTGCTCGCCATCCGGTTCGCCCCGTGCAGGCCCGTGTAGGCGGTCTCGCCGCTCGCGTAGAGGCCGGGCAGATCGGTGCGGGCTCGGTCATCGACCATCACGCCGCCGCACGTGTAATGTGCCGCCGGGACGACCGGGATGGGGTCCGTGGTGATGTCGATTCCCAACTCCAGGCAGCGTTGGTAAATTGTCGGGAAATGCTCGATCACGAAATCGGCGGGGCGATGCGAGATGTCGAGATAGACGCAAGCGGTGCCGAGCCGCTTCATCTCGTGGTCGATGGCGCGTGCCACGATGTCGCGCGGGGCGAGCTCGGCACGTGGATCGAACCGCGGCATGAAGCGCTCGCCGTCGGGCAACAACAGACGCGCGCCTTCCCCGCGCAACGCCTCCGTAATCAGGTAGGAGCGCGCCTCCGGGTGATAGAGGCAGGTCGGGTGAAACTGCATGAACTCCATGTTTGCCACCCGACACCCGGCCCTCCACGCCATCGCGATGCCGTCGCCGGTGGAGACATCCGGGTTGCTGGTGTAGAGATAGACCTTGTTTGCACCCCCGGTCGCCAAGACGACAAAACGTGCAAGGTAGACTTCGACCTGTCCCGTGCCCAAGTCCAGGATGTAGGCGCCGAGACAGCGCTGGTCTTTCTTGCCGGGGCCATGCTTGGAGGTGATGAGGTCGACGGCGATGTGCTGCTCGAACAGGGTCATGTTCGGTTTGCTGCGCACCTGTGCCTCGAGCGTTGTCGCCACGGCACGGCCGGTTGCATCGGCGGCGTGGATGACTCGGCGATGGGTGTGACCGCCTTCGCGGGTGAGATGATAGCCGCCTGTCGATGCGCTCGCCTCGTCGCGTGTAAACTCCACGCCCTGATCGAGCAGCCAGCGGATGTTGTCCGGTCCGCGCTCCACGATATGCTTGACCACGCGACGGTCGCAGAGCCCGGCCCCGGCCTTCAGAGTGTCCTGGACATGGGATTCGATCGAGTCCGTCGCATCCAACACGGCCGAGATGCCGCCTTGCGCATAGAGCGTGCTGCCTTCCCTGAGCTCGCGCTTGGAGATCACTGCGACCGAAAGGTCCTCGTGCAGACGCAGAGCGAGGCTTAGTCCGGCGGCGCCGCTGCCGAGGATCAGGACGTCGTAGCGATGAGGCGTGGCTGGCATGATCGGAACCTTGGTTTGGGGCACACGGGCGTCGGGGGCGGACGGGTTGAGGGTCGGTGACTTCGCGATGCTCTCGACGGAATTTCCTTCGGTTGAGTTGGGCGAATGTGACGGTTCGCCGTAAACTCACCGATTTCATGGGCGGGATCAAGGTTTGTCGCTTTATTTAGGGGGCCTCGGCCGCACGTGAGGGTGCTCACGAACTTCCGAATCGGGGAATTGTCCATGCCAACGGAATTGCTGGTCAGCAGCGCCAGGGCTCGCGTCCATGTCTGAGCGCACCGCCGATCAGGAGCTCGTGGCGCGCGCCCAAAACGGAGACAAGCGCGCGTTCGACCTCCTGGTGTTGAAATATCAGCAAAAGGTGGCGAATCTGATCTCTCGTTATATCCGTGATCCGAGCGAGGTGATGGACGTCAGCCAGGACGCCTTTTTGAAGGCTTACCGCGCGCTCCCGGCGTTTCGCGGCGAAAGTGCCTTCTACACCTGGTTGTATCGCATCGCAGTGAACACGGTGAAGAATCACCTGGTGGCTCAGGGACGCCGCCCGCCGGGGGACGATGTCGAGGCCGAGGTTGCCGAGCAGATGGACATGGGCGTTCGCCTTCGCGATACCGGCACACCCGAGCGTCTCGCCCTGACCGACGAGATCGCGCAGACCGTGCAGCGCGCGCTCGACGACCTCCCGGAGGATCTGCGCACGGCAATTGTCTTGCGCGAGCTCGAAGGCATGAGCTACGAGGAGATCGCAACCGCGATGGCGTGCCCGATCGGCACCGTGCGCTCGCGGATCTTTCGTGCCAGGGACGCAATCGACAAGCGGTTGAGGCCACTCCTCGAACCATGACGGCTCTCAGGCGTCAAAACGGCAGCGAGCGGTCTGCGGCATGGGAAGCAGGATCCGTTCGGCGGCTAAACCGCCCGACCGCGGAGCTCGACTTGATCCCGCGGCGTTGGCCATCCAACACACGAATTCTCAGCCCAGGCATGCAGCAATGAGCGACGAGCTACGACAACGCATTTCCGAGCTTCAGGACGGCGTGCTCGATTCCGCCGGTACCGCCCGCATCGTCGATGCGCTGGCGCGCGATCCCGACCTGCGGGAGACGTGGGAGCGCTTTCACGCGATCGGTTCGGCGATTCGCGGCGAGTCCGTCCAAGGATCCTATCGCGGGGTTGCCGATGCGGTTCGCGAGCGGATCGCCCATGAGCCCATTGTCTTTGCCCCACGCGGGCGCGGTGCCGAGCGGCCTAGACCGAAGCGGCCCGTTGCAGGGATCGCGCTTGCCGCCGCGGCCGCCTTCCTTGCGGTTTTCGTGGCCCCGAGCCTCTTCGACGGCGTCGGATCTCTCCCGAATGTTCCCGCCACGGCCCCGACCTTTGCTGCGCAGCCGGCTGCCGTCGTGATCCCCGCGAAGCGCTGGGATCTGGACCACCCCGAGCTGGCCAACAAGCTGGACCTCTATCTCGTGACCCATCAAGAGACCGCCCCGACGACCGGGGCCAAGGGCATGCTGCCTTATGCGACCTTCGTCGGCTATGAAGCGGGCCGTTAACCCGTGTTTCCCGGCCCGGCTGGGCCTGTTTCTCGTGCTGTCGCTGCTGGCCCAGGCAAGCCTTGCCGATGAGGTGACCCAGCGCGCGAGCGACCTTCTTCAGCGCATGTCCGAGGCACTGCGGTCGCTCAGTTACGAGGGGACATTGGTCTACTCCCACGACAATCGTCTCGAGGCCCTGCACCTGGTGCATCGCTACGAGCAGGGACAGGTCCAGGAGCGGTTGCTCTCGCTGAGCGGTCCGGTCAAGGCCGTGACTCGCGAGCGCGATCGCGTGATGTGCGTGCTGCCCGACGGACATCCGATCTCGGTCAAACGGCCGTCCGGAGCGGGCGGACTTTTGAACACCGACGGAATCGCCCCGGAGCTGCTCGGCGATCACTATCGCATCGAGATGCAAGGGGTCGCGCGGGTTGCCGGGCGCGACACGGAAGTGGTCGGGATCATCCCGCGCGACGACTTGCGGTACGGATACCGATTCTATCTCGATCAAGAGACCTTCCTTCCGCTGAAGTCCGATCTGATCGACAGCAACGGCTCTTCACTGGAGCAGCTGATGTTCACCGCCATTACGATCGATACGGATGCCCCGGCCGTGCCTGCGAGGGTTGATCCGGCCGGGCTGCGGAGCGCTCCGGCAACCCGGGAGGAGGGCCGCTGGCGTTTCGACGAGCGCCCGCCCGGTTTCCAATTGGTGAGCCACGGTGTGATGGACCACCCGAGCGGTGCGGCGGTCGAGCACTTCCTCTTTACCGACAGACTCTCCGCCTACTCGGTTTATATCGAAGACGATACCCGCGACGGGCTGAGCGGGCCGGCCCATATCGGTGCCGTGCATGCGGCCGGACGGCAAGTCGACGGCTACCAGATTACCGCTGTCGGCGAGGTCCCGTCCGCGACCGTCGAAGCGGCCGTGCTCGGTGCTCGACACGCCGAGAACCCGTCGAAGTGACCCGCCGATGATCGAAGAATCCGGTGTCGTGGTCTCGATCGAGGGTCACTATGCTCGGGTCCGGATCGAGCGGCGCACGGTCTGCGGGGGGTGTGCTGCGAACGGCGCCTGCGGAACATCGCTGATCGAGCGCTTCTTCGGGCGCGGATCGATTCAGGTCGAAGCGTTGAACCAGGCGCAGGCGTCGGTCGGCGAGCGGGTCATGCTGGGGATCTCCGAGCAGGGTCTGCTTTCGGCGTCTTTCGCGGTTTATTTCGTGCCGCTGGCGGGCCTTCTCGGCGGCGCTCTTGCGGGAGAAGCCCTTGCAGGAATCGCCGAAGGAGGCTTTGCCGATGCGGCGGCGCTGCTCGGTGCCGTGCTCGGCTTCGCTCTGGCGCTGCTCTGGCTGCGCGGCTACAGTGCGCGGTCACGGACGCGTCCGGAGCAGCAAGCGGTGGTCTATCGGGTCGAGCGGGGCGTGCCGGTCGGGATTCCGACGGCGCCCTGATTCGGGTCGTTGCCGATCCGAACCAGTCCCCCGGCCTTCCGGCGCAGCAGCCCGGCGGGACGCGCCTTTCTTGCGGACGACAAGGTTTCGGCAGCCTCCAAACGCGAGCAGGCGACATCCGCACCGCTGCGGTCGAGGCGGCCGCCCGATCGAACCTTTTCATTTCGGAGCATCCATGCGCCCCATCCCGATCTTCTCCTTCGCCCTCGCGGCATTGGTCTGCAGCGCGCTCATGCCCGGGCTTGCGGCCAGCCGGATGCTTCCCGATTTTGTCGATCTCGTCGCCGAGAATGGCCCCTCGGTGGTCAACATCAGCACCAAACAGGCGCCGGTCTCGGCCGCGGAGTTACGTGAATATTCAGTTCCCGATCTCCCGGAGGACAGTCCCCTTCAGGATTTCTTCCGGCATTTCTTCGGCGAAGACGGCACCCTTCCGGACGATAGCCTCCAATCGCGCTCGCTCGGATCCGGCTTCATCATCTCGACCGATGGATCCGTGCTGACCAATGCCCACGTCGTGGAGGGTGCGGAGGAGATCATCGTGCGCACCAGTGATCGGCGCGAATTCGTGGCCACTTTGGTCGGCACGGATAAACGCAGCGACATCGCGCTCCTGAAGGTCGAGGGCGAGGGGCTCCCGGCGGTCAAGATCGGCGTCTCGCAGGACCTCAAGGTCGGCGAGTGGGTGCTGGCGATCGGCTCGCCCTTCGGCTTCGAGTCCTCCGCCACCGCGGGCATCGTGAGTGCGAAAGGTCGCAGTCTCCCGAGCGAAAACTACATTCCCTTCATCCAAACCGACGTGGCGATCAATCCCGGCAACTCGGGCGGCCCCCTGTTCAACCTCGATGGCGAGGTGGTCGGCGTCAACAGTCAGATCTACAGCCGCACGGGCGGTTTCATGGGGCTCTCGTTCGCGATCCCGATCGATGTCGTGATGGACGTGGTCGATCAGTTGCAGACCAAGGGCCGAGTCAGCCGCGGTTGGCTGGGGGTCTTGATTCAGGACGTGACCCGGGAGCTTGCCGAATCCTTCGGGATGCAGCAGCCGCGCGGGGCATTGGTCGCACAGGTCTTGCCGGGGAGCCCGGCGGAGGCCGCGAAGGTGCGGCCGGGCGATGTCATCGTGAGCTTCAACGGACGCGACATCCCGACCTCGAGCGCCTTGCCGCCGATGGTCGGCATGACACCGGCTGGCGAGCGCGTGCAGCTGCAAGTGCTCAGGGTCGGCGAGCTGGTCGATCTCGGGATCGAGATCGGCGAGCTACCGGAAGAGGATCAGATCGCGGCTCGCCCCGGCGAGCCGGAGAAGGTGTCCGCGAATCGGATCGGCCTCTTCGTGGGCGAGATCACGCCGGAGCAGCGCGAACAGTTGGCCCTCGCCGCCGGCGGTGTGATGGTGGAAGCGGTCGAGCCCGGACCCGCGGAACAAGCCGGTTTGGTCGCGGGCGACGTGATCCTGATGCTCGACAACCAGTCGGTGCAGGATCTGGATGGTTTCAATCGGATCCTCGATGCGATCCAGTCGGGTCGGTCCGTTGCGGTTCTGGTCCAGCGGGGCGACGGGCGCATGTTTCACGCCATTCGGGTGCCTTGAGTGCATCCGGCCGTCGACCCGACTGGGTCGGCGGCCCCTTCCGCGAAGGCGTCCAATCGATGCCCCGAGCCCGGATCGGCAATAAGCGTTTAGACGGAGTGCAACTCCCTTTGCCGTTCGCTGCACGAAGATCGGCCGCCCGTGTTCCGAGGATCCCGACGCATCATCCTAGGATTTTCCTTCCGGCTTGAGCTCGGTCGCAGGTTCGGGCTCGATTGCCGGTCCGAGCAAGATCGCGATCGGACGCGTATGCGGGCTCGCGTCCAACCCGATGATCAGGGCGGCGGTGAGCGGCACCGCCAGAAACATCCCCACCGTACCGAACATCCATCCCCAGAACAGCAAGGCGATGAAGACGGCCAGCGTCGAGATGCCCATGCCTTTGCCCATGATCCGGGGCTCCAAGACATTGCCGATGACCGTGTTGATGACGAGATAACCGGCCGCGACCCAGATGGCCGTAGCCACATCCACCTGCACCAGCGCGAGCAGAACCGCCGGGATCATCATCACGATGTTGCCGACGACGGGGATGAAGTTCAGGAAGAAGGCCAGCACCGCCCAGAGGATGGCGAAGTCGATGCCGAGAAACCACAGCCAGAGCCACACGCACACGGCCGTTCCGAGACTGGTCAGGCTCTTGATCAGCATGTAACGCTTGATCGAGTCCAACAGGCGTTTCAGGCGCGCATCACCCGCCTCCGTCATCCGGAAGGCGACCCTCAGCTTGGCGGGCAGCGTATTCGCCTCGAGCAGGATGAAGGTGACGGCGAGCAGCACCAGGAGTCCGGTGGCAAAGAAACCGCTGGCGTTGGACAAGAGATAGCGCACGGCGATCCCGACCTTGTTGGGGTCCATGAGATCCGGGATCGCCTCGCGCGAGCCGCCGACGCCCACACCCTCCATCCAGCCCCCGAGCTGATCGCTCAGCATCAGAAAGCGCTCCTGATAGGTCGGCAGGCTATCTCTGAACCCCTCCAGCGCGCCCGTGGTGACGAGAGCCAGGAGACTCCCGATATCGAGCAGCACGAAGATGATCACCGCGAGCGCGCCCCATTTCGGCACGCCGCGCTGCCGCATCCACTTGAGTGCCGGGGTGGCGATGATGGCGATGAAGACGGCCAGCAGCAGCGGTACGAGGATGGGTGTCGCGATCTTCATGAGTCCGATGACCAGCGCGAAGGCGCCCGCGACGAGCAGGCCGCGCGCAGGTGGACTGAAACCGCTCAGTGCGTTCGTCATCTCGTCGGATCCTCCGGTGAATCGCTTCGGTCGATTGTTTCGTAAGCCGGCCTCTCGAGCGGGGCCGGGCCAGGTCGATTTTCGCTGCCCGTTTCTGCGGCAGCAATCTTAACCCAGCTTCCGGCGCGACACATGATTACGGCCGGGCCATTCCACCGATGATGGCATCCGGTCTCGTAGCGTCCATACTTAAACCGCGCCCAGTGCGGTATGCGATGTTTTTGGATGGGATCGGCCCCGGCGGATTTCAGAACCGCTGGAGCCGGCGCGGTTTAAAGCATTAAAAAATATAAAATTTTAAACCGCGTCCCCCGCTAAGGGTCGTGGATTCACCAAACTTCGAACTCACTCGAAAGTGAGCATCTCGCTCTGGACGCGGTTTAACTTTGCTGGAGGACAACATCATGACAACAGACGAGGAGCACATCGAAGCGCTATGAGCATCATCAAGACAGCACTGACAGCCGGGCTTGCGACCCTGTTCCTGAGCGGACCGGCATTCGCAGTGGACATGGGCGACATGATGAATCCGTCCAAATGGATGGGCGGCAACAAGGATCGCCGCGGGGATGGCGATTATCCGCCGCCTCAGGGCTATCCCCAAGGCTATTACCCACAGGGCGCACCCGGTTACGGTGGTGCGCCGGGATACGGAGCGGCACCCGGCTACGGAGCCCCGCAGCCGGGGTATGGCGGCGCACCCGGCCAAGGCTACGGGCCTCCGCCCGGTTACTCGGATCCGCAAATGGGCGGTGTTCCGATGCAGCAGATGCCCCCGCAGGGATACGGCAGTGCGCCGGGTTACGGACAAGCCCCCGGGTACGGAGCAGGCACTGCGGAAGGCTATCCGCCGGCTCCCGCCTACGGCCAGGGTTACGGCCAAGGTTATGACCAGGGCTACGCCCCGCCCCCCGGGGTCGGGCAGGGTTACGGGCCGGGCTACGGTCAGGGATACGGGCCAGGCTACGGACCAGGCTACGGGCAGGGTTATGGCCGCGGCTACGGACCCGGCGAGGAGGATCGCGGTGGCAGCGGCATGAACCCGATGAAGATGATGCCGAACCCGATGCAGATGTTCCGCGGCAATCAGGACTGAATCCGACCGGGCGGCACCTGCCGCCCGGACTCGCCGCTCGGGCCCTACGGTACATTGCGAAGCACGCCTGAAGCGATTTCCGGGAACTAAAGCGCGTCCAGAGCGACATGCGTCATTTTCATGTTGAACTCGGCCCCTGGGATTTCACCGACCTTGGTGGAGACGCGGTTTAAAATTTTATATTTTTTAAAACTTTAAACCGCGCCAGCTCCGACAATCGTCGAGTCTGCCGGGGCCGATCCCATCCAAAAACTTCGCATACCGCGCTGGGCGCGGTTTAACCTAGATCGGCAGGTGACCGCTTCGTGCCGGAGACAAGGTTTTGACGCGGCTGACGATCTCGATCATCTGATGCTTCACCCGCTGGGTGATGGCCGCTACAGCCCCTGGAGCACGCCCCGCGCGGCGCCTGACTGCGTTGCAACTCGTTGACGTAGAACCACTACGCCGCCTCGTTGCGCCTTGCCGGACACTGCGCGGGACGCACTCCAGGGGCCGTTCAACTGCCGGATCTAGGTTTAACATTCCAACTGCGCATGCCTGTACATTCTGTGGGGCGACTTAAGCTAGCGCCCCTACAGGGTGGTTGTTCCTTCCTTGGACATCACCTAAACCCTCCGACACGGCACGCGACGAATTACATCAGACCCCGCCGAGCCATTTCCCGATCATGAAGCTGCCGGCGGCGACGCTGGCGCAGAGCGCGATGCCCCAGAGGGTATCGACGATCACCACCTTGATGGGCCAGTTCGGGAGCGTGGCCATGTTGGTCAGCTCGTAGGTGATGTAGGTGAAGAAGCCGAAGAGTGCGCCGTTGAGCAGGGCACGGCCCAACGAGTCCTGCGCGAGCGCGGGTGCGACGGCAAAATAGAGGATGCCGGCGATATAGATGAGGTAGAAGCTCAGTGCGGCCGGCCAGTTCACTGTCGGGCTGAGGACATGGGCGAGGTTGTCGCGATAGAAGGTCTTGGCGACGACACCCAACCAGAGCAGATCGATGGCGAAGAAGACCGGGACGGTCAGGAGATAGAGCTTGGCGAAAAAGAGGGCTTGCATGATGGATCCTCTGCTGATCGATGGCCCGGCCGATGCGCGTTGCCATCTGATTTTGGCACACGGGGCAGGGCAGGGCGCCGATTCCCCCTTCATGAGCGCGGTTGCACACGCCCTGGCGGCGGCCGAGCTGCGCGTCGTGCGCTTCTCGTTTCCCTATATGGTCCGAAGCGAGGCCGAGGGACGAAGGCGTCCACCCGACCGCGAGCCGATCCTGATCGAGACCTGGCTGCGGGTCATCGCCGAGCAGTGTCCTGACCAACGTGCGGGGAAACGCCTGCTGATCGGCGGCAAGTCGATGGGCGGGCGTATCGCCAGCCTGATCGCCGACGAGGCCGGCGTCGATGGCCTGGTGTGTCTCGGGTATCCCTTTCATCCGCCGGGTCGGCCGGAGCGCACGCGTGTCGCGCACCTGTCCGGGCTGCGCACGCCGACGCTCGTCTGCCAAGGCGAGCGCGACCCCTTCGGGAACCGGGAGGAGGTTGCCGGCTATGCCCTGAGTCCGTCGATCGAGATCGTCTGGATCGCGGACGGGGAGCACAGCTTCAAGCCGCACCGGGTGTCCGGCTTCACGCCGGAGCAGAATCTGAGCACGGCGACAGATGCCGTCGTGTCGTTCGCGGCGCGTGTCGCCTCCTAGGGACGGTTCGAAAACAAAGTGTGCAGATGCGTGAACGCCATCAGCCGTAGCCCAACTGCTCCTGTGATACCGGCGCGGGTTGGGCACGCTGCGCTTTGCCCAACCTACCTGTTCGTGTTGATTTTCAATCGTTCCCTAGCTTCCGACTCCGTGCTGGCGGATCAACCCGTCAGCGCAGCAAACACTGCCGGCAGCCGCTCGGGCAGACGCTCGACATGATCGACGATGGAATACTGATTCTCGCCGAAGATTCGGGCGACATAGCGGTCGGCCTGCGGATCGAGCGTCAGACAGTAGCTGTGGATGCCCTGCATGCGCAGCTCCTCGACGGCCTTCTTGGAGTCGTGGCGCAGGTACTGCGGATCGCGCTCGTCGATGTCCGCCGGCTCGCCGTCGGTGATGACCAGGACCAGGCGCTTCTGGGCGGGTTGGCGGGTCAGGTGCCAACCGGCGTGGCGCAGCGCCGCGCCCATGCGGGTCGAGAGCCCGCCCTTCATGCCGGCCATGCGTGACTTGGCGTTGTCGTCGTAGGCTTGATCGAAGTCCTTGAAGCGGAAGTACTGGACGTCGTGTCGGCCGTCGGAGGCGAAGCCATGCACGGCGAAGCGATCACCGATGCCGTCGATCGCCCAGGCCAACAGGCCGGTGGCTTCGCGGGTCAGGCTCAGGATACTCGGGGCCGAGTCGTACTCGGGATCGTCCTTCGTTACGCCGACCTTTTCGTTGGTCGACTCCGACAGGTCCATGAGCACCACGATGGCGAGATCCCGAACCTGACGCGTGATGCGGATATTGATCCGCGGATCCGGCATGGTGCCGCGGCGCACGTCGATCATGGCGCGCACGGCGGCGTTCAGATCCAGCTCCTCGCCCTCCTCGTAGCCGCGTCGGCGCACGATGCCTTGCGGCTGGAGCGCGTCGATCAGACGGCGGATGCGGCTCGCGACCGGTTTGTGCTTGACGAGGATCTCGTCCATGAGCGCCGGGTCGCCGCGGCCTTGACGACGCTCGATGACGGTCGCCCAGTCCGGGCGGAAGAGTTGGACCTGATAGTCCCACTCCTGATAGTGGTAGGGATCGGAGACGGGCTCCTTGCCCTCCATGGCGTTGAAGGAGATGCCCTCGTCCTCGTAGGGAAAGAACTCGGTGGCGCAGACCCAGATCTCTTGGGCGTCGTCCCCGGCGGTCTCCACATCGACCTCGTTGGCCATCTCGATGGCCGAGACGTACTTGCGCACCTGTTGCTGCGAGGCGGGCAGATAGTCGACGCCGCGGCTCAGGAAAAGGTTCTCGCCGCAATCCCAGACATAGCGATTGTCGTCGCGATAGGGGATCGGCCAGCTTTCGAGGATACGCAGGTTGGGCAACGCGACGGTCTTGATCGCCTGGTTATAGAAGGTGACGCCGGCGTCCCAACTGATGCGGTTGTCGTGCGGGCGCTCGGCCAGCGCCGCACGGAAGGCGACGGCGGTGTCGTCGATCAGCGCGAGTCCGTCGACATAGTCCGGATCCAGCAAGGCGTGCGCCTGGCGCAGCATCAGATCCATCATCGGATGCAGGTCGACGGCGTCGTCCATCGGCCCGAGCTGCGCCGTGAAGAAGGACAGCCAGAGCTTTCGGAGCCCCGGAAAATCGCGAATCGCCAGTTCCTCGATACGCGCGTCCTCGAACATCTCGATCAGCTTCATCTGCGCCGGCATCAGCTGCTCGGCGCTGATGGCGCTGGTGCCGTAGACCATGTGGGCCGCGCAGTGGGCGGCGGCGGCGCGGTAGGTCTCGATCCCGGAGATGCCGCGATAGGCGTCGAACGCATCCGGCAGATGGATCTGGAAGTCTTCGATGAAGGGTCGCAGACCTTGGCGCGACTCGTAGTCGCCCGAGGTCGGACGCATAAAGAACGACCGCGCCCAGAGTGCGCGCAGATAGAAGTTGAGCTTGCGTTGGTTGTCGACGAACAGGGTCCCGCGACGCTCCTTCTGCAGGACCGCGCGCGAGGAGTCGGTTTGAAGCCCGAAATAGGCCATCTGCCCGTCGAGATCGCGCGCATGGGCCTGCGCGCCCCAGAGCGCCCAGCGGCGCAGACCGCCGAGCGTGAGCTTGGAGAGCAGCTCGTCCATGTTCTCCATCATCGGGCGCAGGCCACGCGGCGACTTGCCCGACAACTGATGCAGCAGGTTGAGATACCCGCGCAGCACCTCCGCATCCCCGAGTCGGCTCGCGGCCAGCGGCATGCTGGACATGATCAGCGCCACCACCGTCCCGGAGGTGTGGGACGCGAGTTTCATCAGCGCGCTCACCACCTCGGGGATGATGTCCTCGCCCACCTCCTTGGCGACCCGCGGCATCTCCTGCACATAGGTCAGGACCAGATCGGCGCCCTTGTTCAGGCCGCACATCGCCTTGATGCCGGTGAGGTAATGCTCCAGCCCGCGCGGCGACATCACGCGCGCGGCTTCGTGGTAGCTCGCGTCCAGCGCCTGGGTATGCGGATGATCCGCGTCGGCCTTGAGGCAGGAGAGGTATTCGGAGAAGTCGATGCTCATGGCTCTATCCCGGATCGAAGGTTGTCACACCCGGTGACGGGCTATCAATGCTGGTACTAATTTGATACTAATTTCTACTAAATTAGTAGTTCGTGCGATGGATGCCTCGCTTCATGAAAATCCCGATGTCCCCACCCGATACGGATGCCCTGTTGCTGTCCATCGTCGAAACAGGCGGCAGCGCGCACCTTGCCAAACTGCTTCGCAATCCCTCGGGACCCGCCCCGGACGGGCGATATCTGCACTGGGACGAGTTGCGGCGCCGCCAGCCGCCCCCCGATCTCGGCACCGAGGACTGGTGGTTTTCGGTCAAGGCCGCGCGACGCCTCCTGTATAAAAACACCCCATTCATGGACAAGGCCGGGAGGCCGTTCGTCTTCGCGCTCGTCGATCCGATCCTTGCACTGCTTCATCGCATCGATCGGCCTACGATCACCCCTTCGTCGACGGCAACGGCCGAGTCGCCCGCGCCCTCTTTTACTGGTCCGCGCTCTCGCAGGGATACCGGCTGCTGGAATTCGTGTCGATCTCCGGCATCCTGAAGAAGGCGCCCGCGCAGTACGCCCGCGCTTACCTCTTCACCGAAACCGACGAGTCGGACGTCACCTATTTTCTGATCCATCAACTGGAAACCATTGTGGCCGCCATGGATGGACTGCATGCCTATCTGCGGCGCAAGGCCGGCGAGACGAAGGTCGTTGATGACATGCTTCAAGACTCCGCACGGCTGCGCGAACGTCTCAATCACCGCCAGTTGGCGCTCATCCGTCACGCATTGCGCCACCCGATCTCGGTCTACACCATCGCGTGGCATCGCCGAAACCACGCCGTTGTCTATCAGACCGCCCGCTCGGATCTGCTGCAGCTGGTCGAGCTGGGTCTACTCTCCAAGCGAAAGACCGGTCAGGCGTTCCTCTTCGAAGCACCGGCGGATCTGAAGCATCGCTTGGAAGAAGCCGAATTCAACCTTCGACGATCGACCGAAGTGCGTTGACTTGTAGGGTGATTTCCGGGAAAGGATCTACCGTCGTGTAGGGGCGAATGAATTCGCCCCTACAGGTCTTCCGGGCACGCGTAATCGGGATGCTCATTCGCGGAAATCACCTGAATTCATTCGCTCAGAAATACGTATTCACTGCCGCATCCAGCGTATCGCGCATATCCGGATCATCCGTCAGTGGTCGCACCAGCGCCATCCGGCAGGCCGATTGCGGATCGATGCCCTTGCCGATGAGTTGGGCGGCGTAGACCAGCAGGCGGGTGGACATGCCTTCGTCGAGCCCGTGACCCTTGAGGTTGCGGCTGCGCTGGGCGACTTGGACCAGCTTCTCGGCGGTCTCCTTGTCGATGTGGCCCTCGTGGGCGACGATCTCGGTCTCGATGTCGGCGGACGGGTAGTCGAAGTCCAGTGCACCGAAACGCTGTTTGGTCGATTGCTTCAGATCCTTCATCAGGCTCTGGTAGCCGGGGTTGTAGGAGATGACGATCTGGAAAGCGGGATGTGCATGCACCAGCTCGCCCTTCTTCTCGAGCGGAAGCTGGCGGCGATGGTCGGTCAACGGATGGATGACGACCGTGGTGTCCTGGCGGGCCTCCACGACCTCGTCCAGATAGCAGATGGCGCCGATGCGTGCGGCCACCGTGAGCGGGCCGTCCTGCCACTTGGTGCCGTTGATGTCGAGCAGGAAACGTCCGACCAGGTCGGAGGCGGTCATGTCTTCGTTGCAGGCGACCGTGATGAGCGGTGCGCCGATCTTCCAGGCCATGTACTCGACGAAGCGCGATTTACCGCAGCCGGTCGGTCCCTTGAGCATCACCGGCATGCGTGCGTCATAAGCCGCCTCGTACATGAGGACCTCGTTCTGCACGGGGCGGTAATAGGGCTCGTCCTTGATCAGGTATTGGTCGCGGTCGATTTCGTTCATCTCATTGCTCTCTCGTTCACAAGCCGATGCCCAAAAGCCCCCGCCCTGCACGTCAGGACAGGGGCTTTTTCCGTCAATCCCTGATTGTCAGACCGGCTTGCCGCGGAAGACGACCATCTCCGCTCCCTTGGACTGGGCGTAGTTGTTGTAGCCGACCAGTCGCACATGGTTGTCCGGGTGCGCCTTGTGGCAGGCTTCCGCCTCGGCCAGGATGGTGTCCACATCGGTCTCGCCGAACATCGGCAGCTTCCACATGTACCAGTAGTGGTCGAAGGCGTTTTCCGGCTCGCTGTGCTCGATGGCCGGGTTCCAGCCCTTGGCGACGATGTACTCGACCTGCTTGCGGATCCGCGCCTGGTCCATCTCGGGGAGATAGGAGAAGGTCTCGAACTTGCGGCTGCTCGGATCGTCGAGGCTGGATTGATAGTCCTGCATGGTGCTCATGGGTGTGACTCCGAAACTGGTTTCGTGGTGAAAATCGGTTGGAAAGTCGATCGTCAGCGTCGCTGGCGTTGAGCCATCAGCCGTCAGCTCTCGGCAACAGGCCGGCGCTTTGCGCCGATCGCCCGTGGCTGATCGCCGACAGCTGATCGCCGACAGCTCACTTATGCGACACGTCGAGCTTATCGACCGTATCGAACTCGAACTTGATCTCCTTCCAGGTCTCCATGGCGATCTTGAGCTCGGGGCTGTGCTTGGCGGCGTTGGTGAGGATCTCCTTGCCCTCCTTCTCGATCTGCACACCCTGGTTGCGGGCCTCCACACAGGCTTCGAGCGCGACACGGTTGGCCGCCGCACCGGCTGCGTTGCCCCAGGGGTGACCCAGGGTGCCGCCGCCGAACTGCAGGACGGCGTCGTCGCCGAAGATGTTCACCAGGGCGGGCATGTGCCAGATGTGGATACCGCCGGAGGCGACCGCGAAGGCGCCGGGCATCGCGCCCCAGTCCTGGTCGAAGAAGATCCCGCGTGAGCGGTCTTCCTTGATGTAGGACTCACGCAGCAGGTCGATCCAGCCGATGGTCGACTCGCGGTCGCCTTCGAGCTTGCCGACGACCGTGCCGGTGTGCAGGTGATCGCCGCCGGACAGCCGCAGGATTTTGGTCAGAACCCGGAAGTGGATACCGTGGTTCGGGTTGCGGTCGAGCACCGCGTGCATCGCACGATGGATATGCAGGAGCACGCCGTTGTCGCGACACCATTGGGCCAAGCCGGTGTTGGCGCAGAAGCCGCCGGTGATGTAGTCGTGCATGATGATCGGTGCGCCGATCTCTTTGGCGTACTCGGCACGCTTGAACATCTCGTGCGGGGTCGGCGCGGTGACGTTCAGGTAGTGACCCTTGCGCTCGCCGGTCTCGCGCTCGGCCTTGTCGATCGCGTCCATGACGAAGTCGAAGCGTTGACGCCAGCGCATGAAGGGCTGCGAGTTGACGTTCTCGTCGTCCTTGGTGAAATCCAGACCGCCGCGCAGACACTCGTAAACGGCACGGCCGTAGTTCTTCGCGGACAGACCCAGCTTCGGCTTGATGGTGCAGCCGAGCATCGGGCGACCGTACTTGTTCATGATGTCGCGCTCGACCTGGATGCCGTGCGGCGGGCCGTTGCAGGTCATCACATAGGCGATCGGGAAACGCACGTCTTCCAGGCGCAGGGCACGCACGGCCTTGAAGCCGAAGACGTTGCCGACCAGCGAGGTGAAGACGTTGACGACCGAACCCTCTTCGAAGAGGTCGATCGGGTAGGCGATGAAGGCGTAGAAGGCGTCGTCGTTGCCCGGGACGTCCTCGATGGCGTAGGCGCGCCCCTTGTAGTGGTCCATGTCGGTCAGGAGGTCGGTCCAGACCGTCGTCCAGGTGCCGGTGGACGACTCGGCGGCGACGGCGGCAGCGGCCTCTTCACGAGGAACGCCTGCTTGCGGGGTGATCTTGAAACAGGCCAGGAGGTCGGTGTCCGACGGGGTGTAATCCGGCATCCAGTATGTTTCGCGATACTCTTTGACGCCCGCGCTGTAGGTCTTTGCCATCTTCGCTAGTCCTCAGAAATGGTGAAGGAAGTCGCCGGTCCAGTGGTCCTGGTCCGCAGTCCCGCTTGACGCGCTTCGCGCTTGGAACGTGGGGCGGCAGTATAGGCAAAAACCCTATACTTACTAGTTAATATTGCTTATAGTCGACATAAGTATAGACTTATGTCTATGGTTTGGTCGCCAGCCGCCAGCCACCAGCCACCAGCCACCAGCCACCAGCCGCCAGCCGCCAGCCGCCAGCCGCCAGCCGCCAGCCGCCAGCCGCCAGCTATCAGCTATCAGCTTTCAGCTATCAGCTTTGGGTGGAACCTCGAGCGGGTCCGATTCGCACGAGATCAGCAGCGGAGGCTGCCGGTCGCAGAAGGCAGGAAGCAGGTGGCTCAGTAGAAAGAGGACAAACGCTCGTGCATGTCTCATTCCGACAACTCCAGGTCTTCGAGGCGGTCACGCGCCATCTCAGTTACACGCGCGCGGCGGAGGAGCTGCATCTGAGCCAGCCGGCGGTCTCGATGCAGGTACGGCAGCTCGAGGAGGAGGCCGGGCTGCCGCTGTTCGAGCGGCTCGGCAATCGGATCGTGCTGACCGAGGCCGGGAGGGAGGTCTACGATTATGGCCGGAACATCAACAGTGCGCTGCAGGAGATGGAAGAGGTGCTCGAGTCCCTGAAGGGGGTCAATCGCGGGCGGCTGCATCTGGCCGTCGCGAGCACGGTCAACTATTTCGCGCCGCGCCTCTTGGCGATCTTCCAGCAGCGCTACCCGGGGATCGGTCTGCAGCTCGACGTCACCAATCGCGAGCAGCTGGTGCGCATGCTCTGCGACAACACGGTCGATCTGGTGCTGATGGGCGTGCCTCCGACGGACATGGAGGTCGAGTCCGAGGCGTTCATGGCGAATCCGCTGGTGGTGATTGCGCCGCCCGAACATCCACTCGTGGGCGAGCGAGCGATTCGTCTCGCGCGGCTGGCCGAGGAGATTTTCGTGATGCGCGAGCCCGGCTCGGGCACGCGGCAGACGATGGAGCGTTTCTTCGGCGAGCGCGGCCTGGCCATCCGTCACGGGATGCAGATGACCCGCAACGAGGCCGTGAAGCAGGCGGTTCGCTCCGGGCTGGGTCTCAGCGTCGTGTCGATGCACACCATCGAGCTGGAGCTCGAGACGCGCCGGCTCGTCACCTTGGATGTCGAGGGTTTTCCGGATCAACGGCAGTGGTATCTGGTCTATCGCCGGGGTAAGCGTCTCTCGCCGGCGGCCAACGCCTTTCGGGAGTTCGTTTTGACGGAGGCCGCGGTCATTGCCCCGCCGATCTTTCTCGGGGCCGGGGCAACGCTGTCGCGTGTGTCGAGCCCCGGTCGCTAGGGGGCACCGGGAAGACCCGACCTAAACCGCGCCCGGTGCGGTATGCGATGTTTTTGGATGGGATCGGCCCCGGCGGATTTCAGAACCGCTGGAGCCGGCGCGGTTTAATGCTTGGAAAGTGATCGAAATCGCGATCATTGTGCACCAAGGGCAGGCCCTGCGCGATCGCCCTGCGCGCGATCGGTTTCGTCTCGGCGGCCATGGGCCGCCCTTGCCTTCGGAGGTGACGATGTCGTTGTCGAATGTCTTGCGGACCCTCATCCTCGCCTCGCTCTTGGTGTCCTCCGCCGTCGTCGTTGCCGCATCGTCCGATCCCTTCGCCGATCGGCTCGCCGAGCAGGCCCCGGAATGGGTCGTGACCGACGCCGAGGGTGAAATCAGGGTTCCGCTCGACGTCTTCTGGTCCAGGACCTGTCCGCACTGCACGGTGGCGCTGGATTTTCTCGACACCCTGGGCGAAGAGCAGCCCTGGATCCAGGTTCGGTCCTACGAGCTGGCTGCCGATCGCGCACATGTCGGGCGCTATGTCGCGATGGCCCGCGCGCTGGGCGAGGAGGCCCGCTCGGTTCCGGCGTTCTTCGTCTGCGGGCGGATGCTGACCGGCTTCGACGATGCGGACGGCGTCGGGGCGCAGTTGCTCGGCCTGGCGCGGTTCTGTCGTCAGGTCGCAGGGCAGGGTGACGCGCCGGGTGCCGAGATTGCGGCGCCGCCGTCGCCGGAGGGCATCCGGTTGCCGCTCGTGGGGACGATGGACCCCGCGGCCATGTCGCTGCCGATCTTTACCCTGGTGTTGGCCGGGCTCGATGCCTTCAATCCCTGCGCCTTTTTTGTTCTCTTCTTCCTGCTGAGTCTGATGGTCCATGCCCGCAGCCGGGCGCGGATGCTGTTGATCGGCGGCACCTTCGTGCTCTTTTCCGGGGTGGTCTACTTCTTGTTCATGGCCGCTTGGCTAAACCTCTTTCTGGTCGTCGGCGGGGCGGCGGCGGTGACGACGGTCGCCGGGCTGGTTGCGCTCCTGGTCGGCGGGCTGAACGTGAAGGACTATTTCTTCTTTCATCGGGGGCCGAGCCTTGCGATCCCCGACCATGCGAAGCCCGGGCTCTTCGCGCGGATGCGCGGTCTGCTCGCGGCCGATCGTCTCGGGGCCATGTTGATCGGAACGCTCGTCCTGGCGCTGGCGGCGAACAGCTACGAGCTGCTCTGCACCGCGGGTTTCCCGATGGTCTACACCCGGGTGTTGACGCTTCATGACCTCTCGGCGCCCGCCTACTACGGCTACCTTGCCCTCTACAATCTGATCTACGTCCTGCCGCTTCTGGCCATCGTTCTGGTCTTCACCTTCACGCTCGGGGCGAAAAAGCTCACCGAGCGGCAGGGGCGGATCCTGAAGCTCCTCTCGGGCCTGATGATGCTGGGGCTGGGTGCCGTCATGTTGCTGGCGCCCGAGCTGCTCGTCCATCCGGGCGTCGGCGTGCTTCTGCTGCTCTTCGCACTCGCGACGACGAGTCTCGTCGCCATCTTCGGTAAACCCGCCGTCTGAGACCGGTGGGCCGGTCGGATCTGTTAGGCCGAAGCCGTGTTCCGGCCGCTGCGCGGCGCGTCGGCCCGATGGCGGCGGCGATAAGGCAGGGGCGAAAAGGAAAAAGGATCTGTCGCTTCGCAGCGGCGCGGGGATTCGTCTAAACTAACCGACCGTCTCAGCTATGCGCGAATGCCGACCATGCCCGACCGCCCTTCGAGTGACACCGGTATCACCCTGCACCGCTATCCGTTGCTGGCTTCGATCAACTCCCCGGCGGATCTTCGCGCCTTGCCGGAGCATCTGCTGCCTTCGGTCGTCAACGAGCTGCGAGGCTATCTCGTCGACACCGTCGCACAAACCGGCGGTCATCTTGCTGCCGGCCTCGGCGTGGTGGAGTTGACGGTCGGTCTGCACTACGTCTTCGACACCCCCGCCGACCGGCTGGTCTGGGACGTCGGCCACCAGGCCTACCCGCATAAGATCCTGACCGGGCGACGCGATCGCATGCTCTCCTTGCGCCAGAAAGACGGACTCTCCGGCTTTCCCAAGCGCTGCGAGAGCGACTACGACTGCTTCGGCGTCGGCCATTCGAGCACCTCCATCAGTGCCGCGCTCGGCATGGCGTTGGCCGCGAGACAACAAGGCGAGCACCGCGATGCGGTCGCCATCATCGGCGACGGGGCCTTGAGTGCCGGGATGGCATTCGAGGCGCTGAACCACGCGGGCTCGATGGATATCGATCTGGTCGTTATCCTCAACGACAACGAGATGTCCATTTCGCCGCCCGTCGGTGCCATTACCAACCATCTTGCGAGGCTGCTGTCGGGCAAGATCTACACGACCATGCGCGAGGGCAGCAAGACGGCTCTGCGCGGGATGCCGCAGCTGCGTCATCTGGTTGGCCGCTGGGAAGAGCACATGAAAGGCATGTTGATGCCGAGCACCCTGTTCGAGGAGCTCGGGTTCAACTATATCGGCCCCATCGACGGTCACGACGTGCATTCGGTGGTCAAGACACTGCGCAACATCAAAGAGATGCGCGGTCAGCGTTTCCTCCATGTAGTGACTCAGAAGGGCCACGGCTACGAGCCTGCCGAGGGCCAGCCGGTGACCTATCACGGCGTCACGCCGTTCGATCGACGCACCGGCGAGCTGCGCAAGGGCGCCTCCAAGGGTCCGACCTACACGCAGATCTTCGGCAGTTGGCTCTGCGACACGGCCGAGGCCGATCCGCGCTTGGTCGGCATCACGCCGGCGATGTGCGAGGGCTCGGGCCTGACGGTCTTCTCCAAACGCTTCCCGGAGCGCTTTTTCGACGTCGGGATTGCCGAGCAGCATGCGGTGACCTTGGCGGCGGGCATGGCCTGCGAGGGTGTCAAACCCGTCGTTGCCATCTACTCGAGCTTTCTGCAGCGTGCCTACGACCAACTGATCCACGACGTCTGTCTGCAGGGGCTGGACGTGACCTTCGCGGTCGACCGGGGCGGTCTGGTCGGCGCGGATGGGGCGACCCATGCCGGCAGCTTCGATCTGAGCTTCAGCCGACCGCTTCCCCAGCTCGTCATCATGGCGCCGGCGGACGAGAACGAGTGTCGCGCCATGCTGCGGACCGCCTACGAGTATCCGGGTCCGGCGATGGTGCGCTATCCGCGCGGCAATGGCCCGGGCGTGGCGATCGACCCCGAAACGCCGGCCCTGCCGATCGGTCGCGGAGAGGTCATGCGGCAGGGGAGGCGAGTGGCGCTGCTCGCCTTCGGCAGCATGGTCACTCCCGCATTGACGGCAGCGGAGACCTTGGATGCGACGGTGGCCAACATGCGCTTCGTCAAGCCGCTGGACGGCGCGCTCATCCGGGCGCTGGCGCAGGGCCATGATCTCCTGGTGACCGTCGAGGAGAACAGCATCGCCGGAGGCGCCGGGAGCGGCGTGGCCGAGTGGCTGGCCGCCGAGGGTATCGACATCCCCTGCGTGCATCTCGGGCTTCCGGATCGCTATATCGATCATGCCGAGCATGCCCAACAGCTCGCCGCCTGTGGTTTGAATGCCGACGGCATCCTCGCCTCCGTGCGCGACGCCTACGGGCTTCGGTTTCCCGATCGTGATCTGTCGGCGGTCACGGACACCGGGTCCCCGGACGGTACCCGGGTCAGACACCAGGGCGCCGGCGCCGCATGAGGCGATTTCTCGGCGGGGCGGTTCTGACGGTTGCGATCCTCCTCGGCCTAGTCCTCGCGGCCGGACCGCTCGCACTCGGATACCTGGCCAAGGCCGGCTACGAGGATCTCCTGGCCGGTCTGATCGAGGATCTGCCGGACCGGGAGATCCTGGAGAACAGCTACAACCGAGGCTGGTTCGCCTCCAGCGCCGCATTCGAGGTGCTGATCCACCCCGATTCGGCCGCGCAAGCGCCAGCGCGTCCCATCCGGATTCGACTGGACAGTCGCATCGCACAAGGACCGTGGATCTGGCTCACGACGCGCCTTCCGCCCGTCCTCGGCCGTATCCACACGCGGCTCGAGGTCCAAGGGTTACCCGTTGCACTGCCGGTGCTGCCGATGAGCATCGAGCTGTATGCAGACGGCTCCGGCCGGATGCAGCTGCGGGTGCCGCCGGGCGAGACCCTGCCGACGGCACAGGTGATGGGGCTGCGACACGGGCCGCTTGACGGCGATCTGGTCGTGTCCTCGGGGCAGGAGGCCGTCGAGGTTCGGCTGACGCTCCCGGAAGGTGTGGTGACGACACCGACGGGACCGCTCGCCCGCCTGTCCGATCTTCGATTCGAGGTCGATCGGCCCGATGAGTCTTCCGGCACGGGTCGCTTGCAGGTGGCCTTGGTCGAGGTCGATGGCGCCGTCGGCACGACTGGCTCGGCGGGAACCGCACCGCCGTCGCTGCGGATCGAGGGTCTCTCGGCGACCCTGTCGCGAACGCTTCGCGAGGGTCTCTTGGATCTGCGTCTCGGACTCGCCGCGAAGCAGCTCGCCACGGCTTCCATGACCTACGGTCGATCGGAGCTCGGACTCTCGGGCGAGCGTCTGGACGCCGAGGCGCTCGCCGATCTGGGCGAGGGCATCCGCCTGCTGGCCACCGACCAGGTCGCGCAGGAGATGCGGGGCCTGGTCACGGCCGGCCTGATCGCGAGTCTGGCCCCGCGTTTCATCGAGAGCGCGACACGGATCGGCGTCGAGCCGATTCGGATCGAGACCCCCGACGGCCTTGCATTGGGGCGGCTCGATCTGCGTTTGGACCCGGGCACCGCTGCAACGAGCCGGCTGACCTCGGGTGTCGTCGATTGGGTGATCCTGCTGCGGGCCGACGGCGATCTTGAGCTTCCCGAGGCGGTCGCACTGGACTGGATCGCCCGCTCGCTCGAACCCGGATTCGAGGACGAGTTGCTGCCGAACTCGGAGCCGACGGCCGAACAAGCCGCGCGGCAAGAGGCGCAGACCCTGCTCGAAGGATGGATCCGCGAGGGCTGGGTCACCCGGCGCGATACCCGGATCTCCTCGGCTTTACGTCTGGGCGACGGGCTCTTGACCATCAACGGCAAGACGGTGCCGCTTCGGTAGATCGTCCTCATGCAGCACGGCAGCTGTGTCGACACCGTTCGTCATCGTTGTCGTCATCGTGGCCGCATCGATGGCCGATGACGACAACGAAATTGATCTCGGACGGTCTCGGAATCTCTGCACTGCTCCACTAAACCGCGTCCAGAGCGAAATGCATGATTTTCACGTTGCGTTTGGCTTAGGGGATCTCCTCGCTCTCGGTGAGACGCGGTTTAAGGTGATTTCCGGGAAAGCATCGACCAACATGGGGCGACTTTAGTCGCCCGGTAAGCATTGGCAACACGCACGGCCGGGATGATCATTCCCGGAAATCGCCTAAATCCGGCATCCGAGGCACGGAGCGCGATCAAACCATAAGACTGTCTTCCGCGATCCGATAACCCATCGCCCGATAGCCTTGCTGTCGCCGATCCCACATGCGCAGCAGGACCGGGTGTCCGGTGTCGACAACATCGATGATCCGCACGTCGGTCTTCGAGGCATGCTCGCGATGCAGTCTCCCGGCGTATTGCTGCAACAGGCCTTTCCAAGAGATCGGCATCGCCAAAACCAGCGTATCCAACGGCGGATGGTCAAAGCCTTCCCCGACCAACTTTCCCGTCGCCAAAAGGATGCGCGGGGCATCCGGCGGCAGCGAATCGAGCTCGGCGATCTGAGCGCCGCGTTGCTTTCTCGACATTCGGCCGTGCAGGACGATCGGCTCCGAGCCCTTGTCGTGCAGGGCGGCCAAGATCGCGTCGAGATTCGCCGTGCGTTGGGTCAACACCAAGACTTTGCGTCCTCGGTCGAACGCGCGCTTCACGGCGAATGCGATGGCATCCGTTCGGGCTTGGTCTTGGACGAGATGCTGAAAGACCTCTTGAATGCCCGCATCCGGCGGTAGGTCGATATTTGAGGACATCAGATGCGGAACGACTAGTAGATCAGATTCGCCAGGGTGACGTTCAGCGCCTTCGGCATCGATCCAGACAGGGTCTCCGTCAAGGGAGAAGCGCGTTTCCAAGGTGTCGCCAGGTCTTCATCGTCGATGAAACTTACATCCAACGGATGGACTCCGCCCGTGGCTCGGAGAATCAAGGGCTCGATGTCTTGCGGCGACATCGGCAGGATGGATTCCAGGTATGCCCACTGGTCGCCGTAGGGGCGCAGATCGGCATCGACAAAGAGGCTGTAGCCACTCTCCCGGGGCTTTTTTTGCAGCGGCAAGGCGATCAGGTTTCCGAAACCGCCCTTCGGTGCGGGTTCGTTGGTTCTTGATCGCGAGATCCATGTAGTCTAGTCCGTGCTGCTGCGCCAGGCTCGATAGCCATGGCGATAGCGCTGTCTTGGCATGGCGCGCCAGCCAGCGGCGCAGGGCGGCTCTGCAGGCTTCGGCGTCATCGATTGCGCCCGAGACCAGGATGCGTCCCGGCCGGTCGGTCCGCGCTCCCACCGTCAGAGCACGCGTCGCCTTGTATTCGACCCGCCAAGACTCCGCGAGTGCGGGAAGATCGAATGCCTGCGGTCGCGCCGGTGCCGTCTGATGGACGAGGTCTCGTACGGCGTCGAATTCGGTCAGGCGACCCGCAATCCAATCCGCCTTGTCGGCCACCAGCTTCATCACCCGCGCGGGCTCCAACCCGACCGGTGCAGTGACCACCAGCCCCGCGCGGGCACTGATCTTGAGGCGAAGCGAGCGGGTCTTCGCTGACGGGCGAATCTCGAATTCGACGAGCCGTCCGTCAGTCAGAGTGACCTTTGCCTTTGTGGCGGCCTCAAGCATTCGAGTCGCCGCCGCTCGCTGTCTCCGACACGCGAGGCATGTAGTGCCGGCGCTTGAGGGCGTCCACCAGGGTTCCGATGAAGACCATCGCATCGTCCGAGAGCAGGCCGGCCGATGGAAAGTGCGTCGCGATCATGAACAAGAGGCCGCTCGAGAGTGCGGGGTCCGCCGCGCTGTTGGTCCACCAGCCCGTGAAGCAGTGTTTGTCGGCTTCGCCGAGGATCGCTGCGGCGATTGCGGCGGCCAAGGTGTGGCGAATCGCGGCGTTGCGCGTCTTGATCTTGAGGGCCAACTGTTGGGCTATCGGGCGTTTGGCCTCGTCGACGGCGGCACGGACAGCCTCGGTGAGCCTCTCGAATTCTTCGATCAAGGCGATGCCGGCCAAGGTGCCGGCGCGCTTTTCGTCGATCAGGCGCTGGAGCTTCTCGGACAAGGGACGGAACGACTCGTCCTGATCCAGTCGGATGCGCAGCTCGGCGGACAGCATGGCCTCGATATCGAGCGCCTTGGCGTCCGGCTTCTTGTCCTTCAGCTTGGTCAGGAAGTGCTCGCGAATGGTGTCGAACGGGAAGGCGACGTCGCCCAGCTCGTCGGGTTTGTAATTCAACGCCTCGTTCAGGTGATCGAAGATGCCGTAGTAGTCCAGCACCAGACCGTGGCCCTTCAGTGCGTTGTAGGGTCGATTCACCCGTGCGATGGTCTGCAGCAGCGAGTGGTTCAGCAGCTTCTTGTCCAAATAGAGCGCTTGGAGGATGGGGGCGTCGAAGCCGGTCAGGAGCATGTCGCACACCACCAGAAGCTCCACGGTGCGATAGGTCTTGTCGTGGTGCTCGTCCTGCTCCGAGCGCGCCGGGATCAGAAACTCGTTCAGCAGCTTCTTTCGCTTGGCATCGCCCAGATAGAGGGTTTGGATCGCCTCGGGGTCCTTCTGGGGTGCCTCGGAGATCACGGCCATCACCGCCTCGTCGCCTAAGCGCTCGCGCAGCGCGGTCGCGTAGACCCTGACGGCCTCTTTGTTCTTGCACACCAGCATGCCCTTGAAGCCGTTGGGCCGGACGTGCTCGACGAAATGCGCGACCAGGTCGTCGGCGATCTGGGTGATCCGCGTCGGATGGAAGAGCAGGGCGTCGAGCCGCGCGGCGTCGGTGGCCAGTCTGTTCCGCTCTGCTTCGGGCAGGTGTCCGAACTCCCGTTTGAAGGCGAGATCGAGCTTGGTGCCGTGCAGTTGCCAGTCGGTGACGCGCGGTTGCCAATGGATGGGCTTCACCACGCCGTCGCGCAGCGCGTCGGTCACCGTGTAGGGGCGGCCCATGTAACGCTCGATCTTGCCGTCGTCCTTGACGAACCCCCAGGCCCGCGGTGTGTTGAGGTCGTCGTTCTCGATCGGTGTGCCGGTAAACCCGAACATCGCCGCACCCTCGACCGCCGAGCGCATGTAGGTACCCAAGTCTCGCTCCTGCGAGCGGTGCGCCTCGTCGGCCATCACGATGACGTTGGCACGTCGCTTGGTCACCTCCTTGGGCATGCCCTCGAACAGATGCACGGTCGTGAGGATGACCCCGCGATAGTCGCCGGTGAGCTTTTCCTCCAGATCGCGCCGGCTGGCGGCCACGTGGACATTATCGGTGCCGCTGGACTGAAGCTCGCGATCCATCTGGTCGCCCAGTTGCTCGCGATCGACCAGCAGGATGACGGTCGGCTGCTGCAGACGCGGGTCTTCCCGGAGGCTGCGGGCGGCGTAGATCATGGTCAGCGTCTTGCCCGAGCCCTGGGTGTGCCAGATCAGACCACGCCGTTTCTCGGATGGCCGCGTCAGGTCGGTTGCCCGGTTCAGGATGTCCTGCACCGCCAGGAACTGCTGGTAGCGCACCACCACCTTCTCGGTCTTGCCGTCCTTGGTGACGAAGATGATGAAGTGTCGGATGAAATCCAGCAGATTGCCGCGGTCGAAAAGTCCGTACAGCGAGACCTTCATCTCGTCGTACTCGTCGATCTCGTGCGGCCAGGGATCGCGCCATTGCAGCCGGAATTGCAGGCGCCGGCCCGGTACGCCGTACATCATGCGGGTCTCGTTCACGCCCACACCGTAGGCGTTGGTGTAGAAGAGCTGGTCGATCTCTTGGGAATAGAGGCCCAGTTGCTTGGCGCCCTCGCGCCAATCCGGTGCGGCTCGGCTCGCGGTCTTGGCCTCGATCACGACGACGGGGATGCCGTTGATCAGCAGCACGATGTCGGGCCGGCGCGGCGAGCGGCCTTCGACCGGAAACTGATTGGTTACCCACCAGGCGTTGGCGTCCGGGTCTTCGAAGTCGATCAGCCGCACGTCCCGGGAGGTCTCCCCGGCATCGAACCGGTAGTTCACGCCGTTCTTCAGCCAGGCCAGCCATTGCCGGTTGTCGCGACAGCCCCGGAGCTTGGTGATGATGGCCTCGACGCGTGTGTCGTCGGTCAGGATGGTCGGATTGAGCTGCTGGAGCTTCTCCCGCAACAGGGGCAGCACCAACACCTCGCGCGGATCCGGGCGGTAGAGGCCCAGTTCGTCGCGCGAATGCCAGGTCCAGCCCAACCGGGTCGATTTCAGGTGCTCGATGATCTCGCGACAGAAGAAGATGACATGAGGTGAGCCCATGAGCACCGGTCGTCGCGTTGATGTTCCGAATGCAGCAATGCTCCAAATCCATCTGACCGAGGAACGGGATCCGGAGATACGCCTGCGGTTGATCCTGCTGAACTTGATCGTCGAGCTTCCTCCGCAGATCACGTTGGAGACCATCTGCCGATGCTTGCAGGTTCCGATGTCGACGGCCTACGTTTGGATTCGCGCATGGCGCACGCGGGGCTATCACGGGATCGTGCATCTTCAGGAGCCGACGGGAAAGCCGCCCGGCCGCCGCCGGCGCTCGGCGATGCCGATCTTGCGGAATTGAAGAGCCTGCTGGAAACACGCGATCACTGGGAGACCAAGGCGGTGCGCGATCTCATCGTCGAGCACTGGGGCATCACCTTGTCGTTGTCTCAAGTCTGGCGCATCCTCCGCCACCGGCTGAAGATGCTGTATTCGAAGCCTTACCCGCACGATCTTCGTCGCCCGGCCGATGCCGAAGAGCAGCTGGAAGATCGTCTGATCGACGCCTTCAACACCTTGATGGATCGCGGTATCGCCGAGTCGGAGATCGCCCTTGGATTTCTCGATGAGGCGAGCCCGCAACTGACGGCCAACACGGCCCGAGTCTGGCATTTCGAGAAAGCGGTTATCCATAAGAACACCGCCAAGCTCAAAGCGAATGCCATCGGCTTTTACGCGATTGTGGGCCACAGTGTGCAAGGATTCCTGGAGCATTCGACACATGACGCCATTGCGGAGTTTCTGCGGGACATCCGGACCGCTCATCCGGATTTCCGTGCGATCGTCGTTGTTCTCGACAACTTCAGCAGTCATCGTGCGGCCTCATTGAAAGAGGTTGCGGATGGGTTGGATATCGCTCTGGTGTATCTTCCGCCATACTCGCCGGACCTCAATCCCATTGAATTCATCTGGAAAAGCATCAAGCGCGTCATCTCGCTCAACAGCATTCCCTCGCTTGGCGACCTCAAGCAATGCATTACAAGGTCTTGGGATGAATTGGCCATTCGTCATTCATTCGCGAAACATTGGATCGAGCGGCCTTGTTCATTATCCCGGCCACCGCCCTCAGGCCGCGACCGGCATCAGATAGGGTAGTTTCGGCGGGCGTGGCCGTCGGCGTCGGGGTCGCGGCGGCAAGGGCACACGCAGGAGAAGCTCCTCGAACAGTGCGGGATGTGTCCGCCCGAAGAAGCGCTCGGCGGCGGTCGTGCCGTCGGGACGGCGGATGTGGAAGTTGTGCACGGCGGTGAGCGCGGCGAGCCTGCGGTCGCTCAAGCGATGACGCCCGTGATGATGCAGCGACAGTTGGCCGTTGCGTCCTTCCACACAGGAGCTGCTGCGTTGGAACAGATCGGCGCAAGCGCCGGCGACCTGTTCGACCCGAGCGCTGTCCTCGGGCGCGAGACGCTGCAGCGGATGATCGGCGCGCCGCAGGACGTCGAGCAACGCGGTACTCGCCGCCTGCACGCGGTGTCGGGTCTCGGCCGCGGTGCTGCGGGCGGCGACGCGCTCGAGGTAGATGCCGGGGATGAGCTGCTCGAGGACCGCCGCTTCCAGCTCCGGGGATAGTGCGAGGGCCTCGACCCTGGCGGTCACGGTGGCGAAGAAGAACGCGAGCGTGGCGAGCCACTGCACGGTCAGGCGCTCGGCCTTGGCGAGGCGTTCGCGAGCGCGCTCGGGCAGCTCGGCGGCCTCGGCCAATCCCTTCAGGCGCGTCCAGACGTCGGTGAAGCGCGCCGCCACGCGCTCCACCGGCTGCGTCTGTCCATCCACCGGATCATACGGGTGATACAGCACGCCGAGCTCGCGGATCAATGCGCGCGCCTCGCTCTGCCGCTCCCGTGCGCGGTCGCGTTCGGCTTCGACGGCGACCAGCGCGCTCAGGGCGGCGCCAATGCGGGTCTCGAAGGCCGGTGGACGCCCGAGCGGGCGCGGCACGCGCGCCTCGAACGCCTGCTGCGCCGCGCGCTCGGCCTCCCAGTGCTTCTGCGCGGCCGCCACGCCGGCTTCAGCGCGGCGCACGTCGCGCGCCAGCGCCAAGGACGTGGCTTTGGAGACCTCGTGTTGGCCGTGAAAGAGGTCCGGGGAATGCTGCGCACGGAGGTCCGTCTCGGCATGGCGACGCAGCGCCTTGGCCTCGTCGGCGGTGCTCTGGATCACCTCCACGGCGAGCCCCGTGCAGGCGTCCTGAAGCGCGGCGGTCCAGGTCGCCGCGGTGCGATCCGCGGCGTATTGCTCCAGCACAATGAGGTTCGACTCCGGCTCGATGGCCACCAGGCAGATCCCCGGATGAAAGGTTTCGTCCTCGCACACCGTCACCTGACGCACCGGCATGCCCTCGGCGAGCGCCGTACGCTGCTCCGCGGCCACCGCGACCACGGCCGTTTCCAAGTCGACATTGAGCGCGTGCTGCGCGCCGTCGCTGACCCCGACGAAGGCCGACAGCCCGCTCAGCTCCAGGAATTCACTCACCAGCCGGGTGCCGCCCGCCGCCCGCAAGGTGATGCTGAAATGCGCCGCCAACACCAGCCGATGCAGCCAATCGATCCCCTCCGGGGTGCGTGCGAAGGCCGTCAAGCCCGTCGGCGGATCCCCGCGCGGAACCTCCCCGCACCAGTCGCGCAAGGTGCTGCGCGCAATACCCATCTCGGTGGCCACGGCGCGTTGCGTCTCCCCCGCCGCCAGCCGTGCTTCGGCCGCCGCGATGTGCTCGGCTTGCTCCAAGCGTGTGCGTCGCGTCATGAGCCGATGCTCCGGCCCGGTCTCGAACGTCCGGGTAGCGCAGCACCCGCGCTTGGTCTAAAGTCACTCTCGGCAGGATCTTCGAACATCTTTTCGAACCCTCGGTGAGTTTGCACTTCCAAGGGTATGAAATTTCGAGGGTCCTGCCAAATCCCCGCATGCCCATCACCAAGCCATGAACTCGGACTTGGACGGGACTATGAACAACGCCGATCGAGCAATTTGTTCCTTCGATTGTTACCTACAGGTACTCTTGAAAAGCACTATAACACCAAGCGTGAAATCATCCGTGCACTGGTCAAACGCATCGAGATTCATCACCAGGAGATTGTGGTGGTCTTTCGGGTCGACCCCGATCCGGACATCGGCAATGGCAGCGGCGAGAATGCGCCTGGCAAATCAAACGGAACTTCAAGTATGCAAGATTGTAAGCGGCGTACTCTCACCGTTGCTCAGTAACCTCTACCTCAACGAGGTCGACCGGATGCTGGAGCGGGCCAAGGAGGTCACCCGCAACGGACGCTATACCTCTATCGAGTATGCCCGTTACGCCGATGACCTGGTGATTTTGGTCGATGGGTATCGCCGGTGGAACTGGCTCGAGGACGCGGCTTGGCGACGCTTGGTCGAGGAATTGGCCAAGCTTGATGTGCAACTCAATCACGACAAGACACGACGACTGGACCTGAGTCAGGGAGGGGCATTCAGCTTCCCGGGCTTTGACTTCCGCCGGGCCAAGACTCGGCGTGGGGTCTGGGGCGCGCGTTACACGCCACGGATGAAGGCGCGCACCGCGATCCTGCAACGCCTCAAGGAGGTGTTCCACCGCTACCGCTCCCAGCCGATCGATCGGGTGATCGCCCTGATCAATCCGATCCTCAGGGGGTGGGTAGGCTACTTTCGGGTGGGGCACTCCAGTCGCTGTTTCGGGTATGTCCAAGATTGGGTGGAGAAGAAGATTCGGCGCCATTTAATGCGCGCGCATCAGCGTCAGGGTTTTGGCTGGACGAGGTGGAGTAGGACGTGGCTGTACGAAGCACTCGGACTCTTCAACGGGTATCGGGTGGCGCCACGGAAACCGAAAGCACTCCCAGCGCAAGAGGTCTCATAACCCGTGGTGTGAAGGCAACAGGAAATCCCGGTGCCGGAAAACGGCACGCCGGGTTTGACGTGGCGGGAGTTGGAAACGTGATCATGGGAGCCGGACTGAGGGCCAGCGCGAAAGTGCTGGAGGTCCCGCCGGACCCTACCATCGGCGCGCCAGTTCCCGACCCTGCCTTAGGGGGCAGGGTGACCGTAAGGTCACCCTGCTACCCGACGGGCAAGTCCTTCGCGTCAACGCGGGTGTCTTTAATGGGTTGGATGCGATCTTTGATGCCTACGACGGCGTTGATCGCGCACGTTTACTCATACAAATGCTCGGCCGCCCGGCCGAGGTCGTGCTCCCCTTGTCATCCCTTGCTCGGTCCGCTTGAATAATCGGTGAATCGAGCAACGTTCCTGTCGCATCTGTTTCTCAATATCGGTTGAACTATGTTTGATTTCTTGCCGTTCGTTCGACGAAGCCGTGCTCGAATCCGTTATGAAGACAAGATGCGAGAGCAATATGACTGTGTGTCGGCGTACTCGCCGGTCCTGGTATTGTCCTCGAGTTATTCGCCCTTGATCTCTAGCCGCACCATCTTGATTCATCGCAAATTGGATTTCGGTACCACCCGAAAATCGGCCATCGCCTGGCTCGGTCGACCGGGACATTCCATCCATTCGCCCAATCCTGTGACGGAGGCCATCCTCGTCTACCGCTATCGGCTCGAGGATTATCGACTTCGCGACGAGCTCTATTTTTCATCGCAGGGGCTCTTCTATGTCAGCCGGACATTCTCCTCCATCGCAAGGCACAGGACTGCGGGTGTTCTTCAGATTAACTCCGACAAATATCTCGGCGGCTCGCCATTCGAGGGCATCAAGCAGAAGATCGTTGATTCAGGCGGACGCGAGATCTTGCCGACTCCGGCACCTGCGTTCTCCGTGAACTATGTCGCGACCTCCCATCCGGCCTTTCGGCAGATTGCCGATCATGCACGAAGCGCACGCTCGAAAGATGCGGATCCCGACGGAGTACTGAGGGATTCCGCGCTGCATAATTGGCTGTAGTCGCCGGTCTCACTCGTTTGACCGGCCACCCAGACCTTGAGGGACTCGTGACACCGCTCCACCACACTCGTGACACCGCTCCGCGGTGTCACGCATGCCCCGTGGCGCTCTGCGCCACGTCCAGGCTTGGCCGGGAGGTCGGGCCGGCCTAAGGTGTCGGCAGATGCAGGCTGCGCTTGGCTGCGCGGTGCGCTGTCGAGTCTGCTCCCGGGGCGGGGAACGCTCCACGCTCGGCCTTGACGGACCTCAACGTGAGCCTCGGACGACAGATCATGATCGGCTTTCCATCAAACTTCGACTGATGGAATTGTACGTGTTGGATGGTTGAGGCGTGAACAAGGCCGCCCGAACGAAAACAGCCCCGACCTGTCGGCCGGGGCTGTGCGTGTCGATCAATCAGGATTTTTCAGGCTCAGAGCGATTTCTTGCAGAAGTACCAGTCCACGCAGTCGTACTCGCCGCTCGCCACCCGTGCGTTCGCCTCGTCCACGCTGCCCGGCGGCGGGACGATGACCTGCTCGCCCGGCTGCCAGTTCTCGGGTGTGGCGACCTTGTAGGCGTCGGAGGTCTGCATGGCCTTCACCAGACGCAGGATCTCGTCGATCGAGCGGCCGTTGCTCATCGGATAGTAGAGCATGGCCCGCAGCACGCCTTGCGGATCGATCACGAAGGTGGCCCGCACCGCCGAGGTATCGCTCGCGCCGGGCTGAATCATGCCGTAGGCCTTGGCGACCTGCATCGAGAGGTCGGCGATGATCGGAAAACCGATCTCCACGTCGAACTTCTCCTTGATGTTGCGCACCCAGGCGACGTGGCTGTAGTGGCTGTCGATGGAGAGGCCGAGCAGATCGCAGTCGAGTGCCTGGAAATCGGCATGGCGGCGGGCGAAGCCCATGAACTCGGTGGTACACACCGGCGTGAAGTCGGCCGGATGCGAGAAGAGCACCAGCCACTTGCCGCGGTAGTCTTCCAGGGTCTTGCGGCCATGGGTGGTCGGGGCATCGAAGGCCGGGGCCGGCTCGTTCAGACGCGGCATGGCGGGGGCGGTCGTGGTCTCGTTGGTCATGGGTCGATCTCCAGGTGTTCAGTGGTTGTTGCGTCATCCCTCGTTTGAGGTTGACGCTAGATTAGCGATCGGTGATGAACCTAAGAAGTCGTTTGTTGCGATGGTAGCCATCGTCAAGGACGATTGATTTATATCAATCGATTTCTAATAACGATCACGCGAGGTGCGAAGGGAAGATCCTTGGCTCGTGGCCTGCACAGCCTCGCGATGGATCCGGATCGTGTCCGGCGTCGGGGTTCGAGCCGCTCGCGCCGTCGGTCCCGGGCATTCGGATTGCGGCTGGGGGGCAATGTCGTCAAACGGTGTCCGACGTCGCTCCGGTCTCCAACTGCTCGAGCCTCACCCTCAACTGAGCGATCTGCTTGCTTAGAGGCGGTGTTGCGGGCCCACGCGGCTCCGGGTGTCCGATCGGGGTTTCACCGGCCTCGAGCACTCCGCGTCGGCCACCGCCGCGTCCCGCCCGCATCCGTCTCCCACCGCAGGAGCCACGTCCACGCCCCTGTCCCTGTCCCTGACCACGACCGCGTCCGGATCCACGTCGACCCGTTCCGTCTTGCATCGGCATGTGTTGTTCCTCGTCGATAGCGGACCTGTGGGCCGACTCCCGGCTCGGTGGCCTCGGCTCGGCGCCGCACGTCCGCCTGAAAGAGTCATCACCCGTGCCCCCGGCACCAGCCAGGGCGGCAGGGCTCCAAGGCAGCGACTCGCGCGCAGCCCGAGTGCAGAGTATCGGCGCTTTGCCGACTGCTTTACCCTGAGATTTCGCAACCAAAAGTGCACCTATGTGCGTTTCATGGGCGCCGACCGAAGTCCGTCCCCGACCTCTCGGAAGGGTGGCAGCATGCCCGGATGTCGCCGCGCACGCTGCAGTCGAGATTCCAAACCCGGCGGCCTGTTCGCTTCCGGGCGGGGCGCAGAATGGCCGACTTCGGAAAACCGGCGCTGCCGGTATGATCGGCGCCCAACTCGGCGATCCGCCGGGCAGTCTTCGGCGCGGGCTGCGGGTCATGGACGACGAGACGGAATCGGAGCCAGACGCGGTGTGACAGGCGACGATGCTATGCTCCCCACGATTCACGACCCGCGAGGTACGCCATGCGCTTCTTCACGACGGAAGGCCCGGTCCGCCCCGACGACCACTACACCCTGCCGCCGCTGTCGCGCTGGGATCTGGACGAAGTCCTGAATCTGATCGACCAAAAGAAATACTTCCTGCTCCATGCCCCGCGCCAGACCGGCAAGACCTCCTGCCTGCTGGCGCTCATGGCGCATCTGAATCGGGAGGGGCGCTATCGGACGGTCTATGCCAATATCGAGGCCGCGCAGCCCTGGCGCGAGCAGATCGAGCCGGCCATGACGACGATCTGCAGCGTGCTTGGCCGGGCCGCACGCACGTCTCTCGGCGATACCCGCCTGCTGGAGTGGCAGCGCGATCAGGGAACGCAGATTGCTGCCGGGGATCGGCTGACGGCACTGCTGGAATACTGGGCCAGCGCCGATCCGCGCCCGGCGGTGCTGCTGCTCGACGAGGTCGATGCCCTGGTCGGCGACACCTTGCTCTCCCTGCTGCGCCAACTGCGCGCCGGCTATCCGCAACGTCCGACCGCCTTTCCCCAGACCATCGTCCTGTGCGGCGTGCGCGATCTGCGCGACTACCGCATCCATGCCAGCTCCGAACGCGAGGTCATCACCGGCGGCAGCGCCTTCAACATCAAGGCCAAGTCGCTGCGACTGGGCGACTTCAGCGCTGCGGAGACCCGCACCCTGCTGCTGGAGCATACCCAAGAGACCGGGCAGGTCTTCACCCCGGAGGCGCTGGAGCGCGTTTGGGAGCTGACGCAGGGTCAGCCCTGGCTGGTCAACGCGCTGGCCTACCGCGCCTGCTTCGAGCTACGCGCCGGACGCGACCGGTCCCGGCCGATTACCTTAGACCTCATCGATCAGGCCAAGGAGGCGATGATCGTCGAGCGCGTGACCCATCTCGATCAGCTCGCCCACAAGCTCCAGGAACCGCGGGTGCGGCGCGTCATCGAGCCGATGCTGGCCGGGCTGACGCTCGGCAACGTGCCCGACGACGATATCCAGTATCTGCTCGATCTGGGTCTGCTGCGGCAAACCGACGGCGGTGGCCTGACCGTCGCCAATCCCATCTATCGCGAGGTGCTGCCGCGCATGCTCGCCTTCACCCCGCAGGCATCCCTGCCGCAGATCAGCCCGACCTGGCTCAAGGCCGGCGGCACCCTGGATCCGGCCGCGCTGCTCGACGCCTTCCTCGCCTTCTGGCGCCAACACGGCGAGCCGCTGCTCAAAAGCGCCCCGTATCACGAAATCGCCCCGCATCTGGTGCTCATGGCCTTTCTACATCGGGTGATCAACGGCGGCGGTACCCTGGAGCGCGAATACGCCATCGGCTCCGGGCGCATGGATCTGTGTCTGCGCTATGGGGCGGTGATGCTGGGGATGGAGCTCAAGGTCTGGCGCGACGGCCGACCCGATCCGCTCGCCGAGGGGCTGATCCAGCTCGACGACTATCTCGCCGGCTTGGGACTGGACAGCGGCTGGCTGGTGATCTTCGACCGCCGTGCCGGACAGTCGCCGATCGCCGAACGCACCGACAGCGCCACCCGGATCAGTCCCCGGGGGCGCTCCATTCAGGTGATTCGCGCCTGACCTCTCTAGACCGCCCTTTCAGGGCTCAAGGATTTTGGTTGATTGCAACCCGGGGCGCAGCCCCGGGCTGACATCGGTCGCGCCGTTGGCGCTCGACACACACTGCCGCAACGCGGCTCGCTAGGCTCGCCCTCAATGGTTTTGGTTGCTCGATACGTGCGGCCCTCCGCCCGAATCGTGGATTCGGCGCGTGGCTTAAGCTCATTGCTCAGGTGCCCGGATGTCGCCGCGCACGCTGCAGTCGAGAGCCCCAACCCGGCGGCATGCTCGCTTCCGGACGGAGCGCAGATGGCTGACTTCGCAAAACCGGCGCTTCCGGTATGATCGGCGCCTAACCAGCCCTGATGCGAGGGATACAGTCATGCAGTTTCCTTACGGCTTAAGCGATTTCAGCAAGCTCATCCAGAACGGATACTTCTACCAGGACCGCACCGACCGGATTCCTCTCCTCGAAGCCGCAGGGGATCAACTGATCTTCATCCGGCCCCGCCGCTTTGGCAAAAGCCTGCTGCTGTCGATGCTGGAGAACTACTACGATGTGAACCGGGCGGCGCAATTCGAGGCGCTGTTTGGTCATTTGGCGATCGGCCGCAATCCCACGCCACGGCATAACCAGTATTTCGTGATGAAATGGGATTTCTCGCTGGTGAAAGCACAGGGAGAAGTCAAAGACATCGAAGCGGCGTTGCATCAGCATCTCAATGATCGCATGGCTCAATTTGCCGCCGATTACGCAACGCATCTCACCCAGCCCGTGACGCTGCGCCCGGATAACGCCATTTCGTCGCTGGAATCGCTACTGAGCGCGACGCGGGCGGCGGGCCGCAAACTCTATCTGCTGATTGACGAATACGACAATTTCGCCAACGACGTACTGATGGCCGGCCGTAAACAGGCCTATTACGAAGCCCTCTTGTATGGCGAGGGCTTACTGAAAACCGTGTTCAAGGCGGTAAAAGCGGCGGCGGGTGGTTTAGGGCTGGATCGGGTGTTCATCACCGGGGTGTCGCCGGTCGTCCTCAGCGACATGACCAGCGGCTACAACGTCGGGGAGAATATCTATCTCAAAGCGACGTTCAACGATCTGTGCGGTTTCACCGAGGCGGAGATCGCCGCCGTGCTGGCGCGCATGGCCGTGGAGGGCGGGTCCTGGTCGGCGGCGGAGGTCCTGGAGACCATGCGCACCTTCTACAACGGTTACTGCTTCAGCGAAACCGGCGGCGAGCGGCTCTACAACCCGACCCTGAGCCTCTATTTTCTCAAAGCCTTGCAGACCGATGGCGGCTATCCAAAGGAAATGCTGGACGAAAATCTGGCGATGGATCGCGGCAAACTGGCCTACATCGCCCAGCTTCCGCATGGCGAAGCGGTGTTGATTCAGGCGCTCAATGGTGCGGAGGGGGTGATCATTCCGCGCCTGGCCCGGCGCTTTGGCGTCGCGGACGTCTTGACCGCGGTCAAGGATCAGCCGTTCATGGCCTCGCTGCTGTACTACTTCGGGGTCCTGACCTTTGCCGGGCGCGGCGTGCTGGGCAAGGCGATCCTGAACATCCCCAATCTGGTGGCCCGCTCGCTCTATGTCGAACGGTTGCGGGAGCTCTGGCTGCCCACCTACGACGATCGCCAGACCATCCCGCGTCTGGCGGAAACCGTGTATCTCAAGGGCGATTTGGCCCCGTTGGTCGCCTTTATCGAACAGCGTTATCTCCCGGTGCTCTCGAATCGGGATTATCGTTGGACCAATGAATTGCTGGTGAAGATCGCCTTTCTCACACTGCTGTTCGATGACCGGCTGTACATGATGGTCTCGGAAACCGAGGTGGACCACGGCTATAGCGATCTGAGCCTGATTGTCCGATCCGATATGCGGCAGTTTCAGGCCCTGGACCTGTTGCTGGAATTCAAATACCTGAGCCTGAAGGATCTGGGCCTGACCGGGGAGCAGGTGCGTGAATCCACCGCGGCGCAATTGGAGGCGCTGCCATCCATCCAGGCGAAACTGACGGAGGCGGCGGATCAGGCGCAACGCTACGGCGCCGCCTTACGGACCCGCTACGGCCTGACCGATCTGCGCCTGTTTGCAGTGGTCGGCGTCGGGCTGGAGCGGGTGGTCTGGCGGGCGGTCCAGCCGGTCGGACCCTAGCGACAGGGAGGGTCGTCGGCAAGGCCAGGACGCTGTCGAAATCGACATCCCCCCGGACCGCCGACTTCAGTCGGCGAGCAGGGCAGGGTCAGGTCTTGTGTTTTGCATCACCCTCGCGCCGCACGATCCGGCTGATCTGCGCGTCCTGTCGGCCGAAAGACGCGCCGATCGTCGACCGCCCGAGGAAACCTGGGGCAGACCACGGTAGTCCGGCCCGAGCGGGCGGTCGTCGAGTGCAGGAAAGCCACCGCGCCACAAGAGGCCGTCGAGATCCTTCGGCAGGAGCCCGACGCTTGCCAGCTCCGCGATGGCGAAGGCCAGCAGCTCGATGCCCCGGCGAGCTCGCTTTCGCGCCGCATCCCCGCTTCAGCCGCCCGTGCGGTTGAATTTCCTATCCCTCGCCGCCCGGGGGCAACACCATGCTGCACAGCCGTCAGCAACCGGGATCGCCCAGCAGCCAGACCCGGTATGACGGCGACGATGCTATGCTCCCCGCGATCCACGATCCACGAGAGACGCCATGCGCTTCTTCACCACCGAAGGCCCGGTTCGGCCAGACCGTCACTACAGCCTGCCGCCGCTGTCGCGCTGGGATCTGGCCGAAGTCCTGAATCTGATCGACCAGGAAAAATACTTCCTGCTCCACGCCCCGCGCCAGACCGGCAAGACCTCCTGCCTGCTGGCGCTCATGGCGCATCTGAATCGGGAGGGGCGCTATCGGGCGGTCTATGCCAATTTGGAACCGGCGCAGGCGTATCGCGAGCAGGTGGATGCCGCCATGGCCACGGTGACTCAGGCCATCGCACACGGCGCGCGCTGGTGGCTGGGTGACGACCAGGCCGAAGCCGTGGCGGCGGAGGTTCTGGAGAGTCCCGGGCGACATCTCGCGGTACAGAGCTTTCTCGCCGAATGGTGTGCGCGATCGCCCCGGCCTCTGGTGCTGCTGCTCGACGAGGTCGATGCCCTGGTCGGGGATACCCTGCTGTCGCTGTTGCGCCAACTGCGGGCCGGCTATCCGCAACGTCCGACCGCCTTTCCCCAGACCGTCATCCTGTGCGGCGTGCGCGATCTGCGCGACTACCGCATTCATGCATCATCCGAATCTGAACCCATCACCGGCGGCAGCGCCTTCAACATCAAGGCCGAATCGCTGCGGCTGGGCGATTTCAGCGCCGCGGAGACCCGCACCCTGCTGCTGGAGCATACCCAAGAGACCGGGCAGGTCTTCACCCCGGAGGCGCTGGAGCGCGTCTGGGAGCTGACCCGGGGGCAGCCCTGGCTGGTCAACGCCCTGGCCTACCGCGCCTGTTTCAAACTGCCCGCCGGACGCGACCGGTCCCGGCCGATTACCTTAGACCTGATCGATCAGGCCAAGGAGGCGATGATCGTCGAGCGCGTGACCCATCTGGATCAGCTCGCCCACAAGCTCCAGGAACCGCGCGTGCGCCGCGTCATCGAGCCGATGCTGGCCGGGCTGACGCCGGAGACGGTCGCCGAGGACGACCGCGACTATCTGGTCGATCTCGGGCTGCTCAGGCGCGACGGCGCCGGTGGCCTGATCGTCGCCAACCCCATCTATCGCGAGGTGCTGCCACGCGTTCTGACCAGCGGTCCCCGGGATTCGCTGCCCCGCATCGCGCCGAGCTGGCTCAAGGCCGACGGCACCCTGGATCCGGCCGCGCTGCTCGACGCCTTCCTCGCCTTCTGGCGCCAACACGGCGAGCCGCTGCTCAAAAGCGCCCCATATCACGAAATCGCCCCCCACCTGGTGCTCATGGCCTTTCTACATCGGGTGATCAACGGCGGCGGTACCCTGGAGCGCGAATACGCCATCGGCATGGGGCGCATGGATTTGTGTCTGCGCTATGGGGCGGTGACGCTGGGGATGGAGCTCAAGGTCTGGCGCGATGGCCGCCCCGATCCGCTTGCCGAGGGGCTGATCCAGCTCGACGACTATCTCGCCGGCTTGGGGCTGGACAGCGGCTGGCTGGTGATCTTCGACCGCCGTGCCGGACAGCCGCCGATCGCCGAACGCACCGACAGCACCACCCTGCCCAGCCCCCGGGGGCGCTCCATTCACGTGATTCGCGCCTGACCTCGGCGGGGCGGGATCTGCGGCATCTTCAGCTTGCGGTATCCAGGGAGACGGATCACGCGGGTGGCGGCATAATGAAGTCACCTTGTTTTTGCCCGGTAGGGCTTGGCCGGGAGGTCGGGCCGGTCTAAGGTGTCGTCAGATGCAGGCTGCGCTCGGCCGCGCGGTGCGCGGTCGGGCCTGCTCCCGGGGCGGGGGACGCTCCACGCTCGGCCTTGACGGACCTCGACGTGAGCCTCAAACGACAGATCGTGATCTTCCTCGGGTTCCTGTCGGCCCTGCTGATCGGGGCGACCCTGCTGTCCTTCGCGCTCAGTGCCGGTCGGGTCGAGGGCCATCATCGGCATCTCGCACACGAGATGGGCGTGACCTTCTTCAAGCAGTTGGTGCTGACGCGCCGTTGGAATGCGCTGCACAACGGCGTCTATGTTCCCGTGACCGACCTGATCGCCCCCAACCCGTATCTGGAGGATCCGGCACGCGATGTCGTGACCCGCGACGGAGTGGAGCTGACCAAGATCAACCCGGCGTACATGACCCGGCTGCTCTCCGAGCTGGCGGCCGATCAGGAGGGTGTTCGCTTCAAGATCACCAGCCTCAAGCCACTGAACCCACTGAATGCCCCGGATGACTGGGAGCGCGATGCCCTGATGGCCTTCGATGCGGGTGTACGCGAGTACATCGGTCTGACGCAGGAGGGCGGACACGAGAGCTTTCGGTACATGGGTGCATTGATCACGGAGGAGCCCTGTCTAGCCTGTCACGAGAGAGACGGTTACAGGATCGGGAGCGTGCGCGGCGGGATCCGCGTGTCGCTGCCGTACGAGCCCTTTCGAACGGCCATCGGCGCCGGCGTCATGCAGCTGCGCATCGGTCATCTCGGCTTTCTCGCAACGGTTCTGGTGCTGATCTGGGGCGTCGGTTGGCTCTTGTGGCGCCAGGCTGCGCAGGTGGAAGGGCTGAACGCGCGCACCCGTGGCTTGAATCGCGAGCTCCACGCCAAGACGGAGGCGATGACTGCTCAGAATGCCGCTTTGGACGAGGCCCTGTCCGAGGCAGAGCGTGCCGGTCGTGCAAAAAGCGAGTTTCTCGCCAACATGAGTCACGAGATCCGCACCCCGATGAATGCGGTGATCGGGCTGAGCGATGTCCTGCTGCGGACGCCCTTGAGCGATGAGCAGCGCGATTCGCTCGGCAAGATCCGCAGTGCCTCGCGCATGCTCTCGGGGATCATCGCCGACATCTTGGACTACTCGGCGGTCGAGGCCGGACGGCTCATGCTGGATCCGCGAGCCTTCCGTCCGGCGGCGCTCGCCTCGCAGATGCAGAGCTTGTTCGGGCCGGCGATTGCGGCGAAGGGACTCAAGCTGCGCGTTCGAGTCGATCCCGAGATCCCTCCCGCGCTGCTCGGGGATGTGTCGCGTCTCGAGCAGATCCTCTCCAACTTGATCGGCAACGCAGTCAAGTTCACCGAGCAGGGCGAGGTCGTGCTGAGGATCCTGCATCTCGGGCGCGACGCCGATCGGGTGCGCCTGCGTCTGGAGGTTCGAGACACCGGGGTCGGCATGAGCGAGGAGACGGTCGGCCGGCTCTTCGAGCCCTTCTTTCAGGCCGATACCTCGAGCACCCGGCCCTATGGCGGCAGGGGGCTGGGGTTGGTGATCAGTCGTCTGTTGGTCGAGCGCATGAACGGGACCTTCGGAGTCGAATCGACGGCGGGCGAGGGCAGTACCTTTGCGGTCGAGCTGGCCTTGCCTTTGGCCGATCCTGCGGATGTCGAGACGCATGGTCCGGCGCCTCTCGGCGATCCGGGCGCCGGGGCTGTGACCGAGTCGGGTGACCCGTCGTCTGACCGACGTGTCGGGTCGCGCAAGTCACCCGTCCCCGATTTTTCCGGTGCCTCGGTCCTCGTGGTGGAGGACAATCTCCTGAATCAAGAGGTGGCCAAGCGCATCCTGGAGAAGACCGGCGCGCAGGTCACCCTTGCCAGCCATGGTGCGGAGGCGGTGGATCTGGTGCAGGCGCGGCGCTTCGATCTGGTGCTGATGGATCTGCAGATGCCGGTGATGGACGGTTTCGAGGCGACGCGACGTATCCGCGCGTCCTTTCCGGAGCTGCCCGTGATCGCACTGTCGGCCGCGGTGATGGAGGCCGACCGAGAGCGTGCGCGGGTGGCGGGTGTCCAAGGTCATTTGGCAAAGCCGATCGACAGCCGCCTGTTGTTCGAGACCTTGGCCCGCTGGTTGGCGCGAGATCCCGAGAAGGCTGGGGGCAAGGCGACGCCCGAGCCGCCGGTTGCTGCGCAAACGACGGCCGTGGCTGCGGGCGAGCCCGAGCCGGATGGGGGCGTGACTGGCCTGGACGATGCGGGCGCGCCCCTGCTCGTTGCGCGGCTGCGCGAGATTTGGACGCTTCTGGACACGGGCAACATGCGTGCGCTCGAGGGATTTGCGCAGGTCCGCGAGCAGATCGCGCGGATGCCGGGCAGCGAGTCACGCGCTCTGGACGATGCGCTCGACCGTCTTGATTTTGTCGAGGCAAGGGCCTCGGTATCCGCGCTGCTTACGCGTTTGACGACGGCCGACGGTCGGGGCCGTCCGCTTGAAGACCCTCGGATGATCGACCCATGACCAGCGACAAGGCTTTGCGGCCCGAATCCGATCGGGCGATCGAGCAGGCTTCGGCCACGGGCTCCGGTAGCCCGAAGCCGGCAGGCCCAGCCGGCGGTCCGGTCCGGGAGGCTCACGAACCGGCGTCGTCGCTGAAGGGACAAGCCCGCGCGGCGCTTGAGCAGGGGGATCTCGCATGGGCGACGCGCGATCTCGCGCAGGCCGACATCGAGCCGCTGAAGCTGATCGAGAACCTGCGCATCTATCAGGCCGAGCTCGAGATCCAGAACGAGGAGCTGCGCGCCGCACAGCTCGACACGGAACGCGCCGTGCAGCGCTATTTACGCCTTTTCTCCGACATGCCGATTGCCGGCCTGGTGATCGATCGTATCGGCCGGATCCTCGAGGTCAACCGTGTCGCGGGCGATCTCTTCGGACTGAGTACGCGGCATCTACGTCACCACTTTCTAACCCGATTCACGGATCGCGGGGGCGAGGCGATGCTCTACGAGGCGTTGCGCCAGGCCTGCGCGAGCGGCCGGGCGAGCGTCGCCGAGCTGACGTTCTCGAGCGGTGCCGGGGTCGGCTTTGTCGGCGAGCTCGCGTTGGCGGCGCTGCCCGCGGAGATGGACGATACGCGCGAGTGTCGGCTCCTCGCCATGGTCATCGATCTGACCGCGCGCAAAGAGACCGAGCGCGACCTCCTGGATCTGAATCGGCGGCTGGCCGAGACCTCGGCCCGGGCGGAGGTTCTGGCATCGCGGGCCGAGGACGCGAATCGTGCGAAAAGCGTCTTTCTGTCCAACATGAGTCACGAGATCCGCACGCCCATGAACGGCGTCATCGGGATGGTCGAGCTGTTGCTGGACACCGAGCTGACCGAGCGGCAGCGCGAGTATGCCGAGTGTGCGCGCATCAGCGCCGAATCCCTGCTGGGTCTGATCAACGACATCCTGGATCTCTCCAAGATCGAGGCGGGCAAGGTAGCCCTGGAGACGTCGGACTTCGATCTGCGCGCCAAGCTCAAAGAGATTGCGACGATCGTCGCTCATCGCGCGCGTGCCAATGGACTGCGATTGGTCTGCGAGGTGCCCGCGGAGGTTCCGGTGCTCCTGCGCGGAGACGCCGGGCGCTTGCGCCAGATCCTCGTCAACTTGGTGGGCAACGCGATCAAGTTCACTCCGAGCGGAGAGATCGGGGTCCGGGTCGAGATGATGTCGCCGGATGACGGCCAAGGCGAGGGCGAGGGTGAGACGATGTCGCCCTCGGACGAGATCCGTCTCGGTTTCGCTGTCCGCGACACCGGCATCGGGATCCCGGCGGACATGCTCGGGATGTTGTTCGACAGCTTCAGTCAAGTGGAGTCCGGGATCACGCGTCGCTACGACGGCACGGGGCTGGGCCTGGCGATCTCCAAACAGCTCGTCGAGCTCATGGGCGGGGAGCTCGGTGTCGAGAGCCGGGAAGGGCAGGGCTCGACCTTCCGCTTCAGTGTCCGTCTGCGCCGGGTTCCCGGGGCCGCAGGGCTGACCCGACCGGTGGATCCCTGCGATACGGATCTGCTGCGGCGCGTCGCGGGTCCCGAGCCGCCGTCGGCGTGTGCGGGCGATGCCGGCCCGATGACTCCCAATCCGGCGCCGCGTTTCGACGGCGCTTCGATCCTGGTCGCGGAGGACAAGCCTCTGAACCAGGTGGTCGCGAAACGCCTGCTCGAGAAGACCGGGGCACGTGTCACCTTGGTGGACGACGGGGCCGCGGCCGTGGCCATCGTCGCGAGGCAGCCCTTCGATCTGGTGTTGATGGATCTGCAGATGCCGGTGATGGACGGCTTCGAGGCGACGCGTTTGATTCGTGGCCAGGCACCGGATCTGCCGGTGATCGCGCTTTCGGCCGCCGTGATGGACGATGACCGGGAGCGGGCGCGCGCCGCCGGTGTCGATGCCCATCTGGCCAAACCGATCGACAGCCAGGCGCTCTACCGGACCCTGTCCATCTGGTTGGCGCCGGGTACCGCCGAGACCCGAGCAAGCGCCTTGCCCGAGGTCTCGGAGCCGGATCGCCCGGGAGCTCGACCCGGCCCGGACGAGCCCGCCCCGAGTCTTCCGAGGACCCTCGAGGGGTTCGATCTGGAGCAGGGTCTACAGTGCGCCGGCGGCGATGCGGTCTTCTATCACACCCTCTTGTGGGGCTTCCGCGACGAGCTGGGCAAAGAGCTTGCGGATCTCGCCGAGCGGCTCGGGACCGGCAAGGACGCGGGGACCTCGGCTCGGATGGTACACACCCTCAAGGGGCTCGCTGCAACCGTCGGTGCCGTGCGTCTAAGCGCAATCGCGATGCGTCTCGAGAGTGCCCTGAGGAACGGGGCTTGCGTGACGGCAGAGATGCTCGGGGAGCTCGACGAGGCATTGATGCAGGCCCGGGCGCGATTGGATGGTCTGCAGCCGCCATCGAAGGCGTCTCCCGGAGACGGGACGCGAGAGCGGCGACGTGCCACCGATGTCGTCGCCGACGAGGCAAGCCCCGCTGCGAGGAGGGCTGTGCCGATTTGGCCTCATGCACGGCGTCCGAGTCTGTTGATCGTGGACGACCAACCCATCCAGATCCAGGCGATGTATCGGGTCTTCCAGGATGATTGCGAGGTCTTCATGGCGACCGACGGCGAGCAGGCGCTCGCACACTGTCGGCGCACCCCCCCCGATCTGATCCTGCTCGACGTCATCATGCCCGGGATGGACGGATTGGCGGTCTGTCGCGCGCTCAAACAGCAGGGCGCAACCGCGGACGTTCCCGTCCTCTTCGTCACGGCGCAGACCGAGGCATTGGATCAAACCCAGGCGCTCGAGGCCGGCGGTGTGGATTTCATCAGCAAGCCGGTCAATCCGGCCGTGGTCCGGGCTCGGGTTCGAACCCATCTGACCCTGAAGGCGCAAGCCGACCTGATGCGCGACATGGCCTATCTGGACGGGCTGACCGGCATCGCCAACCGGCGCGCCTTCGACGAGCGCCTGCGCACGGAGTGGCGTCGGGCGCAACGCGACGGCAACCCGCTTGCGGCCTTGATCCTGGATGTCGACCACTTCAAACGCTACAACGATCGTCATGGCCATCAAGAGGGCGACGCCTGTCTGCGGGCGATTGCCGAGGCACTGATCGGGGTTCCCTGTCGCGGACACGATCTGATTGCGCGCTACGGCGGAGAGGAATTTGTTTGTCTGCTGGCCGGTTGCGACATGACGGCAGCCATACGGCGGGCGGAATGTCTGCGCGTCGCCGTCGAGGATCTGGGCATCCCGCACCTGGATTCTCCGGTGAACGCTCACGTCACGGTCAGTATCGGGGCGGCGGTGCTCGTGCCCGATGATCGAACGCTTCCCGAACGACTGCTCGAGCTGGCCGACGAGCAGCTCTACCGCGCGAAGGCCGCCGGCCGGAACCGTGTCGTACCCGGTGCCGCGGGGTAAGGCGGCATCATTCCCGTCGCGTACACAAAGCAACGTGTCAGAAAACGTTGAGCACCCGTTCCAATCGTTGTCGTTGTCGTAATCGACAACGATCGACAACGACAACGACAACGACAACGACAACGACAACGACAACGACAACGACAACGACAACGACAACGACAACGACAACGACAACAACGGCACGGCGCTGCAATACATTTGCAAACCGACGTCGGATTCGATACACGCTCTTGCGTCGATTCGGGTCATCGGCGAGCATAGCCGAGAAAGCGACTCGGGGTTTCGGGGCGGATCTTCAAGCCAGAGGTGTTCGAGCGTTGGTGCGCCGAGTCCAGAATTCAGGGGGGTCGTGATGTGGTCCGACCGGGAGGGAGATCATTGAACGAACGCTTTTCGGGGGTGCGCAACCGACCAACGTCGGCGAGCGGCGGCGAGCCTGAGTTTTTCCGACGTATGGTCGCGGCGAGCGCCGACGGTTTTGCCTACCTCGATCGCGATCTCACGTATCGCGCCGCCAACGCCACTTACCTGAGCTCCTGGGACTTGACCTCCGGGCAGGTCATCGGCCGTCGCGTGGACGAGATCATGGATCGGGATTTCTATGCGAAGGAGGTCAAGCCACGCTTGGAGGCATGTCTCGCCGGAGAAAGGGTCGTGTACGAGGCCCAGCTCCCGAGGCGAGGCGTGCGGACCGGCTGGGGTGAGGTGAGCTATGCGCCGTGGCTCGACGAGCTCGGGGAGGTCGACGGGGTCGTGGTCTGCGTGCACGACATTACGGCCCGACACGCGGCGAACAATTCGCTCAGCCGCCTTGGAGAGATCGTCGAGACGGCGCAGACCGAGGTGTATGTCTTTGACCCCGAGCACCTGTGTTTCGAGCAGGTGAATCAGGGCGGTCGATCCAACCTGGGCTTCGGCATGGACGAGCTCGCCGCGATGACCCCGTTGGATTTGATGCCCGATTACGATACGCCGACGTTTATCCGTTTGCTCGAGCCGCTCCGTCAAGGAAGCAAGAGCCAGGTTGTGTTGCAGACCCGGCATCGGCGCAAGGACGGTACCTGCTATCCCGCGGAGATTCGTCTGCAACTCCTAGGCAAGGAGCCACGTTTCGTCGCCTTGACCACGGATACGACCGAGCGCCAGCGTGCCGAGGAGGCGATCAAGCATCTTGCGTTCTTCGATCCGCTCACGGGCCTGTCCAACCGCCGTCTTTTGATGGATCGGCTCGCTCGCGCGGTGTCGGCGAGTCGGCGCAGCCAGCTCACGGGCGCACTGATCTTCATCGATTTGGACGATTTCAAGACGCTCAACGACACCCTTGGGCATGATCAGGGCGACCGGTTATTGCGCCAGGTCGCCAAGCGTCTCTCGTCCTGTATTCGCGAGACCGACACGCTCGCCCGTCTCGGCGGCGACGAGTTCGTGGTGATGTTGGAGCGTCTGAGCGGTCGAGCGGAGGAGGCCGCGACGCAGGCGGAGGTCATCGCCAACAAGCTGCTTGCAGCACTGCGCGAGCCTTGTGCACTGGAAAATCATGAGTATCGCTGCTCGGCCAGCATGGGTGTGACCCTGTTCGGGCGGCGGCCCGTGCGCGTCGAGGAGTTGATGAAGCAGGCCGATCTGGCCATGTATCGGGCCAAGGCCGCGGGACGCGACACAGTGCGTTTCTTCGACCCCCGGATGCATGTCGAGGCGTCCGCGCGTGCGGCACTCGCCTCGCGCCTGCGCCTGGGATTGGATCACGGCGAGTTCCTTCTCCACTACCAGAGCCAGGTCGACGGAGCGGGACAGGTGACCGGTGCCGAGGGGCTCCTGCGCTGGCAACACCCGCAACGAGGACTGCTCGAGCCTGCTGCCTTCATCCGCCTGGCCGAGGAGACCGCGACGATCCTGCCGTTGGGTCGATGGGTTGTCGAGATGGCCTGCGCCCAATTGACAAGCTGGTCCGAGCGCACCGAAACGGCCGGCCTGACGCTCGCGATCAACATCAGTGCGGTGCAGTTTCACCACCCGGATTTCGTCGCTCAGGTCTTCGCTGCGATCGAGCGGCACGGCTGCGATCCGAATCGCCTGAAACTCGAGATCACCGAGAACCTCCTGCGCGACGACCGCGAAGGCACGATCGCGAAGATGTCGGTGCTCAAGGAGCGGGGCATCGCCTTTGCACTCGATGACTTCGGAACCGGCTACTCCTCGCTGGCGGATCTCGGACGGTTGCCGTTCAAGGAGCTCAAGATCGATCGCTCCTTCGTACAGGATCTCGTGACCAACGAGCGGGATGCGGCGATCGCGCGCACCATCATCGCCTTGGGCGACACGCTCCACCTCGATGTCATCGCCGAGGGGGTCGAGACCGAGGCCCAGCGCGACTGGCTGGCCGGGCACGGCTGCCATGCCTTTCAGGGCTATCTGTTCGGCCGGCCGGGTCCGGCGGCGACCTCGGCAACGCGGCTGGATGCGTGACCCCGGCCCCGGCAGGTTCAGTGCTGCCCGACCAATGCCTCAGACCATCTTGTTCAGCCTGTATTCGAGGATCCCCTGTGCACCTGCCGCGCTGAGCTTCGGGACGAGGTCCCGCACCGAGGCGGCATCGACGATGGTCTCGAGCGCCAGCCATTGACGGTCGTAAAGATGGCTGACCGTCGGGGCGTGCAGACTCGGCAGCAGTGCGACCACGGCGTCCAGGCACTCGGCCGGCACGTTGCACTTGAGCGCGACCTTGTGGCGAGCCCGCAGGGCCGCTTGGAGCATCAAGGCGATCTGCTCGATCTTGGCCCGCCGTGCGGGATCCTGCATGGCTTGGGGGTTGGCGATGAGGTGCGTCTCGGTGATCAGCAGATCCTCGACGATGCGCAACCCGTGGGCGCGAATGGTACTGCCCGTCTCGGTGATCTCCACCACGGCGTCGACCAGCCCCTCGACCACCTTGGCCTCGGTGGCGCCCCAGGAGAACTCGACGGCGGCTTCGATCCCGCGCTCGGCGAGATAGCGCGTGGTGAAGCCGACCAGTTCGGTGGCGATCTTCTTCCCGGCCAGGTCCTCGACCCGCTGGATCGGCGAGTCCTGAGGCACCACCAGGACCCAGCGACTCGGGCGATTGGATGCCTTGGAGTAGGTGAGGGTGCAGATCTGCTCGACCTCGGCTTGCGATTCCAGGATCCAATCCAGGCCGGTCAGCCCGAGATCCAGCGCGCCGCGCTCGACGTAGGGGGCCATCTCCTGGGCGCGGATCAGGGCGCAGCGGATATCCGGGTCGTCGATGTCGGGGTAGTAATTGCGCGCGTGCGCCGTGATGTTCCAGCCGGCTTGGGCGAACAGCTCGATGGTGGCTTCTTCCAAGCTTCCCTTCGGGATGCCGAGCTTCAATAGGGGCATGCGGACTCCGGTCGATGGCTTCAGTGCGGACCCGCTATTATGCGCCGAATCAAACATCGCGAGTGCTTGCGTATTCCGCAGCGACGGCCTATACCGAGCGCACGTGGGTTTTTCGCAAAGGTCGGGACGTCGCTCTTTAGGAAGGCCGCGCGATCCGGCATCGCGCGGCCTCGGCCTTCGTGCTGATCGGGAGGCAGGTGTTCAGTGATGAATCAACGATTCGATCTCGTCGTCATCGTGGCAGCGATCTTCCTTGCGATCTTCCTCGCGACCACGGCGATCCTCCTTGTCTTGGGCGTTCCGGGCCGTTATGGGGAACCTGTTGTCGATTCGCCCCCTCCGACGACACGCCCGCCGGATCGTCCGCGAATCTTCACTGTACCGGATACGCCGACTTCGCCGCCGGTGTGGCGGGACGAGCGATCGTTTCGGTACGGGTCGCTGCGCGAAGGAGGATCGGCGATCGACGGCTATCGCTTTCGCCCGCTCGAAGAGCGCGAGGCGAGCCGTTTCGGCGGCTGGGCCGCAACCCCCGAGGACCGATCGGCGGATGGGTTCGGCGAACGGGATCGCGGTCTCGGCGACCCGGTCTTCCGTCGCGACGACCGACTCCCGCAGGGCTTTACCTCGGAGTGGGGGGAAACACCCTATCGATTCCGTCCGACCGAGCCGTCGAGGAGCGCACCCGATACCCGGCGCCCGCCGCGTGACCCTCGGGGACCGCGCGGTTTGACCGATCCCCGGCTCTTCGAGCCGCCGCCGCAATGGGGGTCGACACCGCCGATGCTGCCACCGCCCTGGCCTGACCTCTATCCTTCGCTTGGTCCGCCAAACGATCATCGACTCACGCTACGATAGTCGCGTCGTCCGTCCCGAACCTCTTCCCGATCGACCTAAACCGCGTCCAGAGCGAGATGCTAACTTTCGAGTGAGTTCGAAGTTTCGTGAATCCACGACCTTTAGCGGGGGACGCGGTTTAAAATTTTATATTTTTTAATACTTTAAACCGCGCCGGCTCCAGCGGTTCTGAAATCCGCCGGGGCCGATCCCATCCAAAAACATCGCATACCGCGCTGGGCGCGGTTTAACGTGAGTTTTATGAATCAAGATGTTGTGAATAAGTGGATCGTCATCCTGATGGCGCTCGGGATCTCCGCGCTCTTCCTCGCGATGATCCAGCAGTTCCTGATGGCGCTCTTTCTCGCCGGGCTCTTCAGTGCGATGGCGCGCCCCCTGTTCCTGTGGCTGCAGCCGCGTCTGCGGGGCAGTGAGAGCCTGGCATCGCTCGCCACACTCCTGGCGGTGGCTGTGGTCGTCCTGATCCCGCTTGCGTTGCTGGTCGCGGTCGTGGTGGGGCAGGCGCTCGATGTCACCCAGACCTTCGTGCCCTGGCTCAAGGAGCGCCTCGCCGATCCGGATGCCTTCCTGGAAGGCATGCGTCGCTTGCCCTTCTACGAGGATCTGCTGCCGCTGCGCTCGCTCCTGATCGAGCGTGCCGGCGAGGCCGCAACCTTCGCCAGCAAGTTCGTCGTCGGGGGGCTCTCGTCGCTCACGGTGGGCACGCTGAACTTCTTCTTCATGGCCTTCGTGATGCTCTACAGCATGTATTTCCTGCAGATCGACGGCCACAAGCTGGTCAACAAGATCCTCTACTACTTGCCGATGAAGAGCGCCGACGAGCGGGTCCTGCTGCAGAAGTTCACCTCCGTGACCCGTGCCACGCTGAAGGGAACCCTCCTGATCGGGATCCTGCAGGGCGGACTCGCCGGCATCGCCTTCGCCATTGCCGGGATCGAGAACGCGGTGTTCTGGGGCACCGTCATGGTGGTCTTGTCCATCATCCCGGCGGTCGGTTCGGCGCTCGTCTGGGTGCCGGCGTGCATCATCCTCGCCGTGCAGGGCCAGACGGGAAGCGCGATCGGCTTGGCCGTCTTCTGTGCCCTGGTCGTCGGCAGCCTCGACAACGTTCTACGACCCATCCTGGTGGGACGCGACACCAAGATGCACGAGCTCATGATCTTTCTGAGCACGCTCGGCGGCATCGTGATGTTCGGCTTCAACGGGCTCTTCATCGGGCCGCTGATCGCCTCGCTCTTCATCTCGATCTGGGAGGTGTACGGGGTCGAGTTTGCCGATTTTCTGCCGGATGTCGATGTGGTTCTGGCGGATCTCGGCCCCGTCGCCGAGGCACCGAAGGCGCGCCCCGAACCCGACTCGCCCGACGGGCCGCCCGACCCGTCCCCCGATCCGTCGGACCGCAATGATCGGGTCTCATGATGAAGGCCGACTCGCCGACCGGGCAGCCGCGGTCGCGCACGCACGGGTCGCGGGCGCTGTCGACGCAGCGTGATCCATCGCCGCGGATCCGCTTCGACTTCGATGCCTTCTTCGCCGCGCATGACATCGAGCCCATCAGCATCCCGCAGTACGACTCGGTGAACCTCTTTCTCAAGCGCGGCGTGGCGGCCTGTGCCGTCATGCATTATGTCCGTCGAAGCGCGGCTCCTGCTCTGATGAGGGACGGTTCAAAAATGAAGTGAAGCAATTCGACGAGAACACTTTCGTTGTCGTTGTCGTTGTCGTAATCGAGTTTCGAGTTCGACAACGACAACGACTCGCGCTGGAGCCAGGGTGCCGACGTCGACTGGTCGGCGGCAAGCCCGTCCGCCCGGCTATACCGATCGACTCAGCCTCCGATCGGTCCGCCGTCCTCCTTGGTGACGACCACGACCGAAGGGCGGGGCGGCAGCTTGGGATCGAAGTCCGGCCAACGGGTGGCGGGGTCTTCGAAGGTCGAGGGGCGCTCGAAGCCCGGATAGTCGAGCGTGCCGTCGGTGGCCGGGTGCTGCACGGCCAGAAAGAGCGTGTGTCCGTCCGGGGTGAAGCAGGGTCCGCAGAGCTCGGCACCGACCGGTACCCGGAAGAACATGCGCCCGGTGCCGCGTCCGCTGCCCTCGGTTTCCAGCGCCCAAAGCCCGTCGGCGCTGCCGGATGCGCCGTGCCAGGCCTTACCCTGATCGGTCGCGACCCAGAGTCGGCCCTGATGGTCCACTGCACAGTTGTCGGGGCAGGCAAACCAGCCGTTCTCGCCGGTCGCCGGGTTCCAGAGTGCAGCGGTTGCCGGGTCGCGCGGATTGCCGGCCTTCACCAGAACCTCCCAGCCGAAACGCTCCGCCGCATGATCGCCGGCGGGCGGGATCAGCTCCAGGAGATGACCCCACAGGTTGGCGGCGCGCGGATTCGCCGGGTCGATCTGCTCGGCGGTACGCTCCTTGTTGTTGGTGAGCATCACATAAACGCGGCCGTTGTGCGGATTCGGCTCCACGTCCTCGGGTCGGTCCATCGGCGTCGCCCCGAGCAGGTCCGCGGCGCGACGGGTCTCGATCAGGACGTCGGCTTGCGAGTGGAAGCCGTTCTCCGGGGTCAGACCGGGTCGGCCGAAGATGAGCGGGAGCCAGACGAGCGTGCCGTCCGCCTCGAAGCGCGCAACCGAGAGCGTACCCGCGTCCAACAGATCGCGGTTCGCCGCGCGATGGCTCGGGTCGACCTTGCCGGCGGTGACGAAACGATAGAGATACTCGAAGCGCTGATCGTCGCCCGAGTAGAGTACGAGACGGCCATCGGCGTTGACGATGGACTCGGCGCCCTCATGCTTGAACCGCCCGAGCGCGGTGCGCTTGATCGGCATGGAGGCCGGGTCGAGCGGGTCGACCTCGACGATCCAGCCGAAGCGGTTTGCCTCGTTCGGCTCCGCGTTGACGTCGAAACGCTTGTGGAACCGGCCCCACGCGAAGTGGCCGGCAGGCACGCCGTAGCGTCCGTAGTTGCGTTGCTCCGGATGCTCTGCGAAGCCGTCCGCGACGGTCGCGTCCGGATGCCGATCGAGATTGCCCGAGAAATAGCCGTGGAAATTCTCCTCGGCCATCAAGTAGGTGCCCCAAGGGGTGATGCCCCCGGCGCAGTTGTTGAGCGTGCCGATCACCCGGGTTCCGCTCGGATCGGCGGCGGTCTTCATGCGGTCATGCCCGGCGGCCGGCCCGGCGACGCCGATCTCGGTGTCGAGCGCGGTGATCCGGCGGGCGTAAGCGCTGTCCGGGACGACCGACCAGCGCCCGGCGTCCTTGCGGATCTCGAGGATGGATCCGCCGTTGCAGGCCATCTCGATCTCGACGCGCTCCCGGGTCGGCTCGCTTGCACTCGGGAACATCACCTCGGCGTTGGTGTACTCGTGATTGACGCACAGCAGGCCGTGCTCGGAGCCCTTCGATCCGAGCGGCAAGGGCACATAGCCGACATAGTCGTTGTTGTAGCCGAACTGCCGGGTCTGCGCGGCAGCGCTTTGACGCTCGGGGTCGAAGGTCGGTGCGCCCGGCAGGAGCGGATCACCCCAGCGGATCAGGATCTCGGCGCGATAGCCGGGTGCCACATGATGGGTCTCGTCGACACCGTGGGCGATCTCCTCGAAATCGAAACGGGTCGTTGTGGCCTCGCGCTCGCCTTCCGGCGCCGTGAGGGTGTCGGCGAGGAGCGCCAGGGGGCCGGCCGCGAGACCGCCGAGCGTGCTCGCGGCGAGGGCGCCGCGCAACAGGTCGCGCCGGCTGAAGCGGGCCTGGATGATGTCGCCGAGCGTGGCCGCGGCGCTTGGGTTGAGGGGGCGATCGTCCGACGCCTCGTGGGCCTCGGCTGGACATGAATAGCGCTGATCGATGCTCGACATGGTGGTTCTGACGCCCTCGCTGTCGTCGGGTCGGTAATCGTTCCTGCCCCCCTGACCCTCCTGCGAGGCGAGGGGACACTGGCTCGGGACGACATGTCTCGCGCACGGGCACGCGGGTTCCCGAGGTGTCTCGGTCGGGGTCGTGGACGGCGCCCGATTCTCATGCCCCGTCCGGTCGCGCCAGGATACGCTCACGGCATGACGATCCCGTGTTGTGCTTTGCGATACGCTTGCCGACCGGGCAGATTCGATTCGATGGAGGACGCAGCGGTTGACGACGAAACAGCAGGAACGCGAAACCATTTCCTTGGCACTCGGCAGCGGAGGAGCCCGCGGACTCGCCCATATCGGCATCATCGAGTCCCTGACCGCGCGGGGCTATCGCATCACCTCCATCAGCGGCGCTTCCATGGGTGCCTTGGTCGGCGGCATCTATGCGGCGGGCGAGCTCGACGCCTACAAGCGTTGGGTCTGCGCCCTGAACCTGGGCGATGTCCTGAGGTTCGTCGATTTTGCCTTCAGCGGGGCCGGTTTGCTCAAGGGCGATCGCATCATCGAGACCTTGCGCGCGATGGTCGGCGATCATGCGATCGAAAACCTGCCGATCAGCTACACCGCCGTCGCAACCGACATCGACCGACAACGCGAGGTTTGGATCTCGACGGGTCCGCTCTTCGACGCCATCCGTGCCTCGATCGCCGTGCCCGGCATCTTCACGCCTTACGCCTATCGCGGCCTGACGCTGGTCGACGGCGGACTGCTCAACCCGGTGCCGATCGCCCCGACCTTTCGGGACTTTACGGACTTGACCGTGGCGGTCAACCTCAATGCCGAGACCTCGTCGGCGACGGCTGTCGAACGGATGCGGGATTCCGCCGCGGCGGCCAAGACGCACGAGGAGACCCCGGTGGATCCGGGCTATCAGGAACGGATCCGACAGTTCTTCGATGCGATCGGCGAGACATTGGGAAGGCGCGACGATGAGCAGCTCGGTGTGTTCGATCTCACGCTGCGCTCCTTCGAGACCATGCAGAACGCGATTGCGGCGGTCAAGCTCGCCGCCTATCGCCCGGACGTGGTGATCGAGGTCCCGCGCGATGCCTGCGCCGCGCACGAGTTTCACCGCGCTCGCGAGCTGATCGAGCTCGGTCACCGGCTCGCGGAGGAGGCGATGGCGGGGCGCTGACCCCGCGCCGGAGGATCTCCGACATCGCGTCTGCGGCACAGGACCCGACGAGCGGATCCGACTCTCGGCGATGGGGGCGGTGGTGCGTCCCTGCAGCGGCGGAGAACGGATGGCGGGGCGGTGTGGGGCTCAGTGCGTGGTTGCCCGGATGGCCTCTTCGCGCGTGTAGAACCGACCGTCGAGGATGAATCCGGCGACGATATCCCGGCGGGTCGCAGTGACATGACCTTCATGATCGCGTTCGAGGACCCAGGACTCGGGCAGGCCATCGAGCAGATGCACAGGCGCCGGGTTCCCGTTTGCAAAGCGCGACAGTACCGCCTCGCCGCTCGCACCGTCGCGATAACCGGGTCGAAATCCGAACGATCCGTTGTTCTGGCTGACGCCTTTGGTACGCGCGTATAGGACGTTTTCGTTTCGAAGTGACGCTTGCGTCAAGGCACCGCGGAGCCGGCTTACGCGCTCCTGATCCTGTGTCGTCCCGGTCTGCGTCTGGGTTTGGAGGTGTAGATCGTTCATGGGTTTCTCCTCGCCTCCGATAGAGGAGGCTTTCGCTGGAGATTCAAGCATTCGGCGTGCCGGGCGCGGGATTTATGCGAGTACGGCCGGTTCCGGCGGTGTTCGATCGCGATGGATTTCCAGATCCGCCGATCGTTTCAGATTCAGCGCCAGCAACCGCGCGAGGATCTCATCGTCGGGCATGTCCGGTGCGTAGTCCGACCAACCGTAGGCCGTCACAATCGCGGCATGAAGCGCCTTGTGCGCGTTGTCGCGGAAATGCCAGTGAAATACCAGAGTAGCGCTAAACCGCGCCCGGTGCGGTATGCGTCATTTGTTGGAGTGGATCGGTCGCGCCAGCTCCGACGACTGTCGGAGCTGGCGCGGTTTAGAGTATTAAAAAAAATTAAATTTTAAACCGCGTCCCCCGCTAAGGGTCGTGGATTCACCAAACTTCGAACTCACTCGAAAGTGGGCATCTCGCTCTGGACGCGGTTTAAGAAAAAAGTGACCATGATCTTGCCGCCGGTCTGAAACTCGCGCACCCTCAGGTTCGCCGGGGTTCGCGCGTATTCGTGCGGGTCATCCAGTCCGGCCGCTTCTTCGGCTTGGTCAGTACGATCAGGTGATCGCGCGCGCGGATCCGCTCGCCGACATCGGTGTCGGCGATATGGGCAAGGACGCGTTGCCGTTGCGCGGCGGGCTGGTTAGGATGCATGGGGCTGCCGTCCGAGGCGGCGAGTCCAGCCTATCACCTTGGCAGCCCTTCTCCCCAGCTTTTTCAAAAACTTGGGCTTTCCTCCTCGCTTATCTTAGCGACCGGACGATCGCAGCGATCACGTGCTTCGGACACTCTACGCTCGATCGCCGCAGCCTCTTTGTACGCCGGGATCTGAATCATAGTACTTGCCGCGTGTTAGGAGGTGGTCGGCCCTAAATCGCCCGCCCCAGATGAGCTTGCACAAGTTCGGATCTGGGTCAAGATTTAACAAAACGAAGCCGGGATTCGAGATCGATTGCCCCGTCGGAGCGGCGACTCGGAATCGGCGCTCACATTTACGCGCGGCATGCTGCGCCGACATCGCGGAAGGAATCATCGTGGCTAAGCTCTCCGCCCTTGCCATCCTCGCAACCTACAACGAGCAACGCTTCGTATGCGCCTGCATCGAGAACCTGATTCGACAAGGGTTCGAGACATACCTCCTCGACAACGAATCCACGGACCGGACCGTCGAGATTGCACGGCAGTATCTTGGCCGTGGACTGATCGCAATCGAGTCGTTGCCACGGGACGGATGCTATCGTTGGGAACGGATCCTTCAGCGCAAGGTCGAGATCGCGCAGACATCCGGTCACGATTGGTTTATGCATGTCGATGCCGACGAGATTCGGCTCCCTCCCGCGCAGTTCAGGACCATTCGCGAGGCCATCGCCAAGATCGACTCGCAGGGCTACAACGCGGTCAACTTCATGGAGCTATGCTTCGTGCCGACACGCGAAGAGCCGGATCACGAGCATCCTCACTTTCAGTCGACCATGCGTTGGTACTATCCGCTGCGCCCGTGTGCGCATTATCGCCTGAATCTGTGGAAGCGCGGCCATGTGCCGGTCGATCTCGCCGGATCGGGCGGTCATCGGGTTGAGTTCGAAGGAATCCGCGTCTGGCCGACCGATTTTCCGATGCGACATTACCTGTTTCTGAGCGCCGCGCACGCGAAAGCCAAATGGGTCGATCGTATCTACGACCCCGAGGAGCTCGCACGCGGGTGGCATCGCTCGAGGGCGCAGTTGCAAGCCGCGGACATCAACCTACAAAGCTGCCGCGAGCTGCGGCTCTATCGCTCGGATGCTGAGTTGGATGCGTCCGAGCCGCTGACGAGCCACCCGGTCTTCAGACTTCGGAGCAAGGTCGGCGCCCCCGATGGCTGATTTATTGAACGATCACCTTGACAGCCTAGTGCGCCGGATTGATCAAAAGCTCGGTCATCGGCGAGGTCTGGGCGCGAGCGAAGCCTGGTGTCGCCGCAACAACCGCGTCCGAGCAGCCGGCCCTCAAGCGGTCGTGTGTCTCGATGAAGATGGCTCCGACGCGGTCGATCCAAGCGGAGCTGTGCTCGAAGACCTCTTTCTCCGCTCCTTCGATATCGACCTTGAGCACGTCGATCTCCGGGACGGCGAATCGCGACATGAGCGTCTCGATTCGCATCGCCGGGATCGGCCGATCGGCCTTTGCGTAGCCGGACGCGAGACTCGCGGCATGTATGGTCGAGGCCCAATGACCTTCCGGACGGCGGTATAGGGCCAACTCGGTGTCCTCGAACCAAAGCGCAGCATGGACGGGGCGGATTCGATCGTACGCTCCGACATTCCGCGTCAAGAGGCGAAAATTCTCCGGATCCGGCTCTAGGGCGATGATCTTGGCTCCGGGATATCGATTGGCGAAGTAGATGGCAGACAGCCCGGTGTAGGCACCGGCGTCGACGATGACGCGAGGCTCGAAGGGTAAATTTGCCCCGTAATCTTCTTGTATGAAGACGCTGAACCACACCAAAGGGTCGGTGCTGTTGAGTCGAAGGTGATGCTTGCGCCCACGGTACTCAAGGGAGACTAGGCTCCGGTCGCCCCAGCGCTCGCACCACAGCAACCAGCGTGCTCGGCGCCCTCCGAATACGGTGACGATCTTCCTGATCTGTATTCGGGTTCGTTTCGTCGATCTGGACACGTCGCATCAACCCTTAGGCTAAAAAGGGACAAGGCGAGGATGCCCTCGCAGCCGATCGGCCCAGCGTGCGACCGAAACGCTGCTCCCGAAGGGTGGGGAGCCGCTTTCATTTTTCATTGATTATCGAAGCAGTACTGTAAAACATCCGATGCGTCTTGGTTATCCGATGCCGAGCGCAGGAGTTGCGGAGACCCCTCCTCTTGCCGGAATGCACCCGCAGTTGCCGACGGGGGGCTGTTGCAATTGGCGCGGCAGCGGCATCGAGCGAGCTTCGCTTCAAGCGCAGCGACTCGATTCTCGAGAACGAGAATTTCCGAGCGGAGCTCATTCGTCTCCGACCGATATCGAGACAATATGCACTCCAGCTCCTGAACAAGCACCTTATGCCTAGCAAGGCTCGCTGTGATGGTGCCGACAGTGCGAGTCAGCCGTTTCCCGGCAATTGCCTCAAGTTGAAAGACAGGTCCGATCGCTCGGTCAGCCTGCCGCAGTTCTTCTCTGACGTGGTCAAGCGTAGATAGTGCGTCAGAAGAGTCGGGTTGATCGACGAGCTTGAGAAACGATGAAAAGGTTTGCTTGACCCATTGGGGCGCACTCGTGTCGTTGTCGAGATCTTGCGCGGATGCGCGGTTGTGTCTGAGACGCTCCTGCAGGAACCGATCGATATCCCCGGCCGCGTCCATCACGAATGCGCGTGGCCAGGTCATCCCCAGATGCTGTTGGATTCGCATGGCGCAGTCTCGCCAATCCGACATGAGGTGGTCGAAGGTGACGATGGATCTTCGCAAACCGCGTGTCGCCGCCTCGGCATCAAGCGTGTGCCTCAACCACAAAAGGTACGACTTCGCCGGATCGAAACCATCTCGCCTTCTCAGCGACGCAGCCACCTCCATTGGATTTCGCACCGGGAGCAGGCACAGGACATCCATCCCCATCTCTTGGAGCGCATCGTGCCAGAACGGGAAAATCCGACAAATTCTTGGGTCTTTGATGACGATGAGGTCTTTGGACCCGAATGCATGGTGAACAGCGGCCGTCGCTCTTCGCATGAATGCATCGGAGACTTGATGGTTGTCCCAGTCGAATGGGAGGTCGCGCCAGTCGTCCCAGCGCGAGCCTGCACAGCGCAGCAGGGTGTCGTTCAGCCGATAGATCCCCATCGACTCCCAAAACCCGGCTTCGTTATTGTCCGCGACAGGCTGCATGAGATCTCGAGGTACGGCTCCTCCGAGCAATCCCGCAACCCGCGTAAAGGCCGAAGTGCCGCTGCGATGCATGCCCAATACGACAAGGGCTGTTCTTTGGGGCCCGGGCGCGGTTCTGGACTCCTTTTTTTGCACATCGGCAACATCCGATGTCGAGGTGTCGTTCTCGGTCGGAAACCCCAGCTTGGCCACGGATGCAATGTCCTGCGGATCCAGTCGCGAGCTATCGAAGCCTCGATAACGGCCGATCGAGTGCGGAGGTCGAATCAGCAAGGCCAACTCGTCGATGCGACGGGGGCTCGGATTGACATCGAGGAAATCAAACATCCCCTCGAGCGTCGGGTGCGGATCCATGCAGAGTGTGTCGAAATCAACCCAGAGGCAACGACCGGGAAACCGATCGAAGACGCCGATAAGGTGCTCATGGACCCGGCACCAGTATTTCAGTGCGTGTCGCGGGTCAGTCGCAATCCGGTCCATTCCCAAGACCCATGGGCCCCAGAGACGCAGCTGGTTCTGATTCTGGCTGTAGGCCATGTCCAGGCCGTTGCGAACGACATGGATGTATTTGAGTCCCGTCATCGAGCGCATGAGGCGCTCCGCGATGACCTGCGTGTTGGGCTCTTTCCAGCCCCATTTGCCGCCACCTGGAGCGGGAGTGGCCGCCGGGCTGCAGAAGGACGCAACACGCTCTTCAAGCCACGGCGAGTCGTGCTGCAGTCGATCCGCCCGGGCGAGTTGCTTCAGGAACGCTTGGTCGTCCACGGCGAAATCCGTGCAGCCCTGCATGCGTCTTACGAACAGATCCACACAGGTTTGGAACTCGGAGTCCGGGCATCTCAGGATCTCGAGGCGCTTAAATGCAAGCGTGAACCAAAGATTGTCCAGAGATTCGTTGAGGTCGCTGCCGAGGAAGAACCCAAGCCGCATCAACATCTCGGCGATAAGGCGCGTTCCGCTCCCGCCGACACCTCCGATGGCCACCGGAGTCTCGATTTGCACGTTCGAAATCATAAGATTCGCCTAAACCGCTCGCGACGACTCGATTCCGCCCTTCGCAGGTTTCGCGTCGAAGGTCCACTGCTGCTGCCGAGGACCCCGACACCTCTGCGGTTACCCGCACCCTGAATCGAGTGCTCCCGGCCGCCGCGGTCCGGGAGCGCTCCACGCGCGAGTCCTTTGCTGGGGCCAAGCATCTTCATCCTTGAAATGACGCGAACAGGGGACTCTGTGTTACTGGTTTCTCAGGCATGCGTTGAAGATGTCGGATGCATCTTGGTTATCGGACTCGGTGCTGCGGAAAACCGGCGAACCCATCTCTTGCCAGAATTCACCCGCCCCGGCGGATGGAGGATTGCTGCAGTTCATACGGCACCGCCGGTGACTGGTGAGGCCATTCAGGAAGGGGCCATTCATCGCCCCGGCAGGGTCGGTGAATCGATTGTTGTCGGTATCCGGAAACTCGGCCGTAGGATGCCTCCAGCTCAGGAACCATCCGCCTCCGTCGGCACCGGCGGTAAGATCGCCTCCGATATATTTCGACGCCTGATCGCCCGGCGTCGTATCGGTCTCGTACCACTCGACCGAGGCAATCTGCTGGATGGCATCGCCATTGAAAGGAGCCGCTACAGGGTAACCGAAGGCGATCGTCAATTGGGATGACGGCCAGTTGTAGGTCAGTCCGGAATAACCGGTGATATCCCCGATTGCGCTGAAGCGCTCGACTCCGGTCGGGTTGGTGATCAGGCAGGCGTAGTCATAATCGTAGTCGCCCCTGAAATGATAAGCGTTGGCCGCATAGACACCCCTCGTCGCCCAGCAGCCTGTTCCATTTAGAGGTCCGCTTTGGTTGTAGCCCGGACAGAAAAGGAAGTTTGTTCCCCAAGTCCCCCGCCCATTGCTCACGCAATGAGCAGCCGTTGCGATTACACTGCGTCCGATCACGGTTGCGGAGCAGACGCGATCTTTTCCGTCCAGCGTCAGAAAGAGCTTTCCGTGAATGGATCTAGGCCACACCTTATAGGAACCCTGCATGCTCCAGCGCTGAAAAGGGGGGTAAGGCCCATCCTGAGGATTCGCTGGTGGGGAGCCGAAGGTTGACGGAATTTGGTTCGGCATCGCGCTGTCGAGTGCGATGGCCGAGGTATCAAACGTCTCGAAATCCGAATCCTCGGAAATGGGGGGGCGGCCCGGGATGAGGATCGGTGGATCGGAATGCGTTTCAAAGACCTCGGTCGACTGCATTGATTGGCTGTCGGTGTCGGGTCGTCTTTGAAGCACGACCGGGAGCGCCTTCTCCATTCGCTCCGAGGACCAGTAAGTCTCAGTACTCAGAGATTGCGCTGCAATCAGATCCACCGGCATTGAAACCGTGCCTTCAGGAGGAGCAGAGGATACCTTTGATGACAGGGTAACTGCCCCCAAGATGATCACCGTGACAAGTTGTACCCTATTCATTTAATTGATCCTTTTCTTTATGTTTAGGGGGCGAATCGTTTGCTTCGTGTGCCGTTCAGATATCCGAGCGTTATGCTCGTACACAAACTAATTCATTTATGATTTCGGTTTCAAGTAAAGAAATGTAAAGTAACGTAGCCGTAACATTCGGATTTGCAAAACCATACGTTGTGATGCCCTACGCTTGACTAGGGTTATGGGCGAAACGATGATCAAGGCCCGAAAAGCTCTGGCGCTGAGAGATCTGACGTTTCCCGATTTCCTCATGCGATCAGCTCCATGGGCAGAATTTCCAATCGCTCTGCGACATGGCTCAAATCGCTCTGCGTCTTGGTCTTCGCCGTACCGTTCATCGGACTCAATCCAGCGGGATACTGGCACGCTCGACCACACGCCGCAGGACGAAGCTCGAGTGTACGCCGGTCACCCCTTCGATGCGGGTGATCTTGTTGAGCAGCAGATCCTGGTAAGCATCCATGTCGCGCACCACGACCTTGAGCTGGTAGTCGGCGTCGCGTCCCGTGATCAAGAGACATTCCTGCACCTCCGGGATGGCCGCGACGGCGACGTCGAAGCGCTCGAAGCGCTCCGGGGTGTGTTTGTCCATCGAGATGCTCAGGAGCGCCATGAGGTTGAGCCCGAGCGTCTTGGCATCGAGCAGGGCCGCATAGCCGCGGATGATGCCGGACTCCTCGAGTGCCCGTACGCGTCGCAGACAGGGCGAGGGCGACAGGCCGATGCGGTCGGCCAGCTCCTGATTGCTGATGCGGCCGTCGCGTTGCAGCTCCTCGAGGATCCGGCGGTCGTAACGGTCCAGCTTCATCGGGGTTGCTCCGTCCGGTGGCTCGTCCGGGATGGCGATTGCTGATCTGCCGAATAGGTCGCAAAGAGTGGCAGATCCTTGCGCAAATGATCCGTTGGAAAGGCATCTTTGCAATCATCTGCGTGCCTGTCGAGCCTATTCTATCCCCGTCGGCCAACCAGCCGCGAACCGGGCAAGGGCTCGCGAGGCACCTGCCCACCAGGCTCACAGTCCTTACCGGGACGCGAGCGGCCAAGCCCCCGACCGGAGAAACAGCATGACCCGTTTTGACCCCCGAAAGTATCGTCGCGGTCCGGTGGTGGATCTGCCGAACCGCCGCTGGCCGAGCCGTGTCGTCGAGCAGGCTCCGATCTGGGCGAGCGTGGATCTGCGCGACGGCAACCAGGCGCTGTTGGAGCCGATGGGGGTCGCCCAGAAGCGTCGTCTTTGGGCGCTTCTGGTCAAGCTCGGCTTCAAGGAGATCGAGATCGGTTTCCCGGCCGCGAGCCAGCCCGACTTCGACTTCGTGCGCTGGTTGATCGAGGAAGACAAGATCCCCGAGGACGTGACCGTGCAGGTCTTGGTGCAGGCGCGCGAGGATCTGATCCGGCGCACCTTCGATGCCTTGGAGGGTGCCCCGCGCGCGATCGTCCATCTCTACAACTCGACCTCGCCGGTTCAGCGTGAATGGGTGTTCGGGCAGGATCGGGCGGGCGTGACGGCGATCGCCCGTCAGGGTGCCGAGTGGGTCCTGCGCGAGGCGCAACGCCGGTCCGCGACACGCTGGACCTTCCAGTACTCGCCCGAGAGCTTCACGGCCACCGAGCCGGACTATGCCGTCGAGGTCTGCGAGGCGGTTCTGGACGTTTGGCAGCCGACCCCGCAACGGCCGTGCATCGTCAATCTGCCGGCGACGGTCGAGGTCGCGAGCCCGAATGTCTTCGCCGATCAGGTCGAGTATTTCGCGACGCACATCTCGCGGCGCGAGGCGATCGTCCTGTCGGTGCATACCCACAACGATCGCGGGGGCGCGGCGGCTGCGGCGGAGCTGGCCCTTTTGGCGGGTGCGGATCGGGTCGAGGGGACCCTGCTCGGCAACGGCGAGCGCACCGGCAACCTGGACATCGTGACCCTGGCGATGAACCTCTACAGCCAAGGCATCGATCCGGGTCTGGATCTGAGCGATCCTGACGAGATCGTCCGGGTGGTGGAGGAGTGCACCGGGACGGCGCTGCATCCGCGCCACCCTTGGGTGGGCGAGCTGGTCTATACCGCCTTCTCGGGCAGTCACCAGGATGCGATCCGCAAGAGCCTGATGCGTCAGAGCCCGGAGGAGCCCTGGCAGGTCGCCTATCTGCCGATCGACCCGCGTGATCTAGGCCGCAGCTATCAGGCGGTCATCCGGGTCAACAGCCAGTCCGGGAAGGGCGGTGTCGCCTTTGTCATGGAGCGCGATTTCGGGCTGAACCTGCCGCGCTGGATGCAGGTCGAGCTGGCCCGACTGGTCCAGGCGCAGAGCGAACGGCGTGGCGGGGAGATGGATGCCGAGAGCATTCACCGCATCTTTATGGACCATTTCGTCGTCGATCGAACCCCGGTCCGGCTGCTCGGTTATCGGCTGGAGCGCAACGGGCACGATGTGATCGAGGCCCGCATCGCGCGACCGGACGGCGAGCATCGGCTGCGCGGTGAAGGGGATGGCGCGATGGCCGCCTTCATCGATGCCTGGTCGCGCTGGACCGGTCAACCGGTGCGCATCCTGGATTATCAGGAGCATGCGATCGGCGAGGGGACGGATGCCGAGGCGATCGCCTATGTTCAGCTGGAGCTCGGATCGCAGCGGATCGCCGGTGCGGCCATCGATCGCGACACGGTGGCCGCCTCGCTGGGTGCCGTTTTGTCCGCGCTCAATCGTGGCGAGGTCCGGCAGGCTCGGGCGGCGTAGGTTGTACTGACGATAGGCAGCACAACGTCCGCCGGCGGTTGGTTGTGCCTCGCACGGCTCGGCACAAGCTACGGTGTTGAATCGCGGCGAGGCCCGGCAGGGTGGAGGAGCGAGAGCGACGTCCAGGCACGGCACGACGGGGCACTGCGATACGCGGTCGGCGTCCGGGCCTGTCTGCCCCGACTGTACGCCACGCCTTCCACTCCCCTTCTCGAGGTTGTAGTCTCGCTGCTTTCCTGCCGTAACCCTCAAGACACGCGATGCCTTCCGCTCCACTGCTGCTCGACCCCGAAACCCTGAAACATGCGATCCCGCCGACCTACCTGGAACGGGGCAGGCGTTATCTCCAAGAGCAGCGCGTGCTGAGCGCGGATCACGATGCCGAGCGCGGGATCGTGACGGGGCGTGTACGGGGCTCGGGCGGGCGGATCTATCAGTGCATCGTGCAACTCGGCGAGCGGGCCGACGGCGCCCTGACGGTGGTCGGACAATGCTCCTGTCCGGTGGGGTACAACTGCAAGCACGTGGCGGCCGTATTGTTGTCGTTGGGTCGGCGAGCGACGCGCGCAACCTTGCCGGCCGCGGCGCGCGCGCTGCCGTTTCAGTTGAAGAGCTGGCTCGATCAGATCGAGCGTGCGTCGGGCGTTCCCGAGGAGGAACCCCATCGCATCCTCTATCTCATCGATCCGGAGGAGTACCTCGGGATCAGGCGCACGCGGGTGCGTGCTGCGAAGGTGCGGCAGTTGCTCGCCGGCGGCTACGGTAAACCACAGGATTTCAACATCCTCGGTTCCTCCCGAGCGAGTTTCGTCGGTCCGGCGGATCAACGCATCATGGGGTTGCTCGCGATCGCGCGGGGCGGCGCCGACCCGAGCGCGGTCTATCTGGACACGCTGACCGGCGCGGATGTCATGCAGACCATCGCGCGGACCGGACGTGGTCATCTGCGCACGATCGATGGCCCGGTCCTGCGCGATGCGGGTCCGCTCGCGGCTCGGTTGGAGTGGCGTCTCGCAGAGGATGCCCGGCTGCACGTGATCCTCGAGGCCGACCGCCCGGGGCTCTTGTTGCTGCCGATGTCGCCGCCCTGGTATCTGGATCCGGAGACCGGCGACTGTGGTCCGCTCGAGACCGGCTTGGATGACCGCGAGGCCGGCGTCTTGGCCGCAGCCCCGGTGGTGGCGCCCGAGTCGGTGGAGGCACTGGAGCAGGCCGCGCGGGAGCGTTTCAAGGGGCGCTCGGTTCACCTGCCCAAGAGCCCCGAGCGACGTCGCAGCCACTCGGAGATACCCGTTCCACGGCTGCGTCTGCGCAGCGTCGATCGGGCGGCAAGCAGCGTGGGACGCTACTGGGGTATCCAGCGTCAGCCCGAGTGGGCACATCATGCCGTGCTCGAGTTCGCCTATGGCGCTACCTCGGTCGATCCGCGCGACCGCGCGCCGGTGCTGCGTCGCGTCGAGCAGGGCGTGCTTGTGGAGGTGGAGCGTCAACCCGCCGCCGAACAGGCGGCGATCGGCATGCTCGAGGCGTCGGGTTTCCATCGCACCACGGAGGCGTCCGACGCCGATGGTCTCTGGCTCGAGCGTGCCGATCCCGAAACCTGGATCGATTTCATGCAGGATGGGCTGCCCGATCTCGCGGCGCAGGGTTGGCGGATCGAGGTCGAGGAGGGCTTTCATTTTCGGATCGCCGAGATCGGCGATTGGGAGATGGACATCGCGGAGGGCGAGGGCGGGAACTGGCTCGACCTGGGGTTGGGCGTGGAGGTCGACGGACAGCGGGTCGACCTGCTTCCGCTGCTGGTGGAGCTGATCGGTCGCTATCAGGTGGACCTCTCCACGCGGACGCTCGCGGCGATGGACGCCGAAACGCGCCTGCAGATGCGGCTGCCCGACGGGCGGCTGATCCTGATGCCGGTGGAGCGTTTGCGGCCCATCCTCTCGACCTTGATCGAGCTGTACGACCCCGAGGGTCCGCTGGGATCACAGGGGAGCAAGGGCCGCTTGCGTCTGTCGCGTGTCCATGCCGCACAGCTCGCGGAGCTGGAGGCGGCGGCCCCGGCGCTGCGCTGGCGCGGCGGGGAGTCGGTGCGCGAATGGGGCCGGAAGCTGCGTGACTTCCAGGGGTTGGAGGGGATCGTGCCGCCCGTCGGGCTGACCGTCGAGCTTCGGCCCTATCAGCGCCAAGGGCTCGATTGGCTGCAGTTTCTACGCGAATACGGGCTCGGCGGTGTCCTTGCCGACGACATGGGTCTCGGCAAGACGGTGCAGACCCTGGCCCATCTCTTGGTCGAGAAGGAGAGCGGGCGGGCCGATCGCCCGAGCCTGGTGGTCGCGCCGACGAGTCTCCTCTTCAACTGGCGCCGCGAGGCCGAGCGGTTCGCCCCGGCGTTGCGGGTCCTCTCGCTGCACGGCTCGACGCGACACACGCGGTTCGCGTCCATCCCGGATCACGACCTGGTGCTGACGAGCTACCCGCTGCTGCCGCGTGATCTGGAGGCACTCGCGGAGCAGGAGTTCCACCTGCTGATCCTGGACGAGGCCCAGAACATCAAGAATCCGCGCAGCAAGGCCGCACAAGCGGCCCGCGGGTTGAACGCCCGCCATCGGATCTGCCTGACCGGCACCCCGATGGAGAATCATCTCGGCGAGCTGTGGTCGCTGCTCGATTTCCTGATGCCCGAGCTGCTCGGCGACGAGCGCCGTTTCCGGCGGCTGTTCAGAGTCCCGATCGAGCGCCATGGCGACGACGTGCGTCAGGACGAGCTGCGTCGGCGGGTCGCCCCGTTCCTGTTGCGTCGCACCAAGGAAACCGTCGCCGCCGAGCTGCCGCCCAAGAGCGAGATCATCCGCGAGGTCCCCCTTGCCGACGATCAGCGCGATCTCTACGAGACCCTGCGCTTGGCATTGCACGAGAAGGTGCGCGAGGAGGTGGCGCGCAAGGGCCTTGCGCGCAGCGGAATCATTATCCTGGACGCCCTGCTGAAGCTGCGCCAGGTGTGCTGTGATCCGCGTCTGGTGTCGCTCGAGAGCGCGCGCCGGGTCAAAGGCTCCGCCAAGCTGGAGCTCTTGATGACCCTGTTGCCCGATCTGCTCGAGGAGGGGCGGCGCGTGCTGCTCTTCTCGCAGTTTACGAGCATGCTGGCCTTGATCGAGGAGGAGCTGATCAAGCGCGGACTGCGCGAGGATCAGGACTTCGTGAAACTCACCGGGCGCACCCGCAATCGCGACCGTCCGGTCGATCGCTTCCAGGACGAGGAGGTGCCCCTGTTCCTGATCAGCCTCAAGGCCGGCGGCACCGGGCTGAACCTCACCGCGGCGGACACCGTGATCCACTATGACCCTTGGTGGAACCCCGCGGCCGAGCGCCAAGCGACCGACCGGGCTCACCGCATCGGCCAAGACAAGCCGGTGTTTGTCTACAAGCTCTTGACCGAGGGCACTGTCGAGCAACGCGTCGCCGATCTGCAGGCGCGAAAACAGGCCCTCGCCGACGCGATGCTCGCAGGCGGCGGTGCCGCATCAGGCACCTTGAGTCCGGATGACCTGGATCTCTTGTTCGCACCCTTGGTCGACGACTGAACCCGGACCGGGCCGACTGCGTCCGAACCGACGACAACCGCCTCGGCGGCCTTACCCTTACCAGGCGGCATGCCACCCGGCCGTCCTGATCAGGATCACGGCGATCAGCAGCATCAGAAGCACGGCCCAGAGCGAGAGATAGATCGCGTTGGATTGTTTGGCCCGGTTGCGATCGGTCCAGGAGCGCGGTCGTACCCCTTTGAGCAGGAAGACGACCTTTGCCGACAACAGCACGCAGACGATATTGACGATCAGCAGCAGAAAGGCGCCGAGCGCCTCTTCCCACCGTCCGACGCCCAACATCATCCCCAACGTGGCCGTAGGCGGCAGCAGGGCGACGGCGACCATGACGCCGACCAGCGTGGAGGACAAGCCGGTCGTCAGCGAGAGAACCGCCGCGGCACCCGAGGCCAGTCCCAAGACGACGCCGCCGAGATCGACATCCGTGCGGGACAGGATCTCGGGGCTGTCGAGTCCGATCGGCAGGACCAGCGCGATCACGACGGCGATCAGGAGGGAGAGGCCGATCCCGGCGCAGTCGGTCTTGAAGGCAAGCCAGGTCAGCTCCTTGTCGCCGAGCGAGGTGGCGAAGGCGAGCGCGATGTTGGGTCCGAGCAGGGGTGCGATCACCATCGCGCCGATGACGACCGCGACATTGTTCTCGATCAGACCGATCGCGGCCACCAGGGTCGAGAGGACCGTCAACACCAGAAAATTGCTGTCGAGCTGGGCGCCCTTGGCGATCTGGCTGTAGAGCTCCTCGCGTGTGGCTGCGACGGCCTTGGCCTGATCCTTCTCGAGGTGCTTGTCGTCCTGGCCTTCGTGGGTCAAGACGGCGTCGATGGACTGGACGACGATGCGTGCACGGTCGTTGGCCTTCAACAGATCCTGCAGCGAGTCGATCAGTGCTTGCCGAGAATCGTCGGGGACCAGCATGCGGATGCTGCAGCGCCCGTCGCCTCCGTCGCCGCCCCACCAGAAATCCTCGGCGCCGTAGAACTTCGCCATCCCGGCGAGCGTTTTGGCGTGTTTTTGATCTGCGATGACCTCGACGATGCGCATGGGTTTGCGCTCAGAAGACCGGGATCCGGGCGAACAGGGCGAGCAGAATGAGCGCCAAGACCCCGACAGTTATCCAGATGCGGTTTGCCAAGCGTTGACGCCCGCGCCGTTGCTCGCGCCCGGCGGAGAAGCCCGGGTCGGATTCGATCTCGGGCGCCAGATAGACGCGTCGATGGCTCAAATCGATCGCATCGACGGCGGCGGCCGCGGTCACCGGGTCGGTCCGATAGAGGCCGGCTTCCGCATCGACCATGCTGTGCCGAAGTGCCGTTGCTGCGTGCATCCGGGCGACGTGGAGTGCGGGGAAAAAGGCGGCGTAGCGCAGACGTGGCGCTGAGGGATCCGTTGCCGCGACGTCCGAGGGCGTCGGGTTCTGCGGTGAACTGAAGACGCGCACGAGACCGGGCCGGTCTTCACGTGTTTCGACGATCAGGTAACCTTCGAGATCACTCATCGCGGCAGCGCGTGCCCGACAGGCACATCCGCACGCCGAGAGCCCGGTTGGATTCCGGCGTACGCCCGATGGATGCGCTTCAGGCCGCGCGGGTCTTGCGCTCGATCTCCCAGTTGCACCGATCGATGAGGACCTTCAGCGATCGCGTGACCGCGATGTCGCTGCGCAGCTCGAACCGTTTGCCGCGCTCCCAGCAGTCGTCGGCCGCATCCGCGAGCAGCGGAAGCCCTTGACGGCAAAGTTCCCAAAAGGCGAGTGATCGTTGTGTGCTCATGACGCGTATCCCCTGACGATGGATCCAAAGACGGACGATGACGACTTGCATTGACGAACGCACAAGTCTTGCCATCTCGTCGAGACCCTTGGCTACTCAGCATCTGTAGCCGTTTCGCAACAAACAAACGCAAGCGATTTGTCGTTGACCCCACATGCAGTCTAGCGTATCGAGGCGTTTTTGTCGGCATCGCAACACTCATGATTCTTTTCCGCAACGGATTGATGCGGATCTATAGATTGATAAAAATGCGTGCAGCGTCGGGCTTTGCAAGACAAAAGGTGCCGAACGGGGACGCATTCGGTTCGAATCTCGGTGACCTGCATGTGCGTGTCGAGCGGCAAGAAATGGACGATTCCCTGATCGGGATCAGCTCAGACGTCTCACCGTGTTCGGGAGGTGCTGCCGGATCACCTCGGCGAAGGCCTGCAGTGCCGCACGTCTCGGGAAGCTGCGCCGGTAGACCAACGAGATGCGACGGAACGCATCCGGAAGGCTACTCAGCGGGCGGGCGATGATGCCGCTGTCGGTCATCCAGGCCCCGCGGATCGCCAGTGCCGGGACCAGGGTGCAGCCGAAGCCCGCACCGACGAGCTGCAGCAGCGTCTCCAGGCTCGCGGCGCGCAAGTCCGCCATCTCGCCCTTCGTGGGTCGCTCGGCGAGACGGCAGACCTCCATGACCTGGTGGGTGAGGCAATGACCGTCGGCGAGCAGCAGAAGATCGACCTCTTCCAGGTCCTTCGCCGTGATCTCGTCCTTCTCGTACAAGGGGTCGTTGCGCGGATGGGCGAGCCAAAAGGGCTCGTCGAACAGCGGCATCCTATCCAGATCCGTGTCCTCGACCGGCGTGGCGAGGAGCGCGGCGTCGATCTCATGCCGCACGAGGCGACCGAGGAGCAGGTCGGTGATCTCCTCCGATAGGATCAACTTCAGATTCGGGTAGGTACGCTTCAGCGGCACCAGGATCTGCGGGATCAAATAGGGGCTCAGTGTCGGGATGGCCCCGATACGCAGCGGACCCGCGAGCGGATCCTGATGGGCGCGCGCGACCTGCTCGATGGCCTGGGCCTGCTCCAAGGCGAGCCGGGCATGCCCGAGGATGGCCTCGCCGACCGGTGTGATCTCCACCGAGCGGTTCGTCCGCTCGAAGATGACCACGTCGAGCTCCTTCTCGAGCTTCTTGATCTGCCCGCTCAAGGTCGGCTGACTCACGAAGCAGCGCTCCGCGGCACGCCCGAAGTGGCGCGTCTCGGCGACGGCGAGGATGTACTTGAGGTCTCGGAGGTTCACGCAGCGATGATACAGCGGCGGGAGTCCGGCCTCCAGCGGTAGGGGCGACTTCAGTCGCCCCTACCGGAGCACGGCAGAGCCGTAGGTTGTGCTGACGGTAAGAAGCACAACTCGCTCCGATGGTTGGTTGTGCCTCGCACGGCTCGGCACAACCTACGGCCTGAAATCCGCCGGGGCCGATCCCATCCAAAAACATCACATACCGCACTGGGCGCGGTTTAGACCGAACCCCGAACCCCGAACCCCGAACCCCGAACCCCGAACCCCGAACCCCGAACCCCGAACCCAGGAGGCACCCCCCGCTTGATTGCCTCCGGCCGATTCCCCACCTCCGCAATGACCTTATAAAAACTCAGGAGTCATTCACCGTGAGAATGGACAAGCTGACCGCGAAGTTTCAGATGGCCTTGGCGGATGCGCAGAGCCTGGCCGTGGGACGGGATCACCAGTTCATCGAGCCGCTTCACCTGATGATTGCACTGCTGGATCAGGAGGGCGGATCGGTGCGTCATTTGCTGACGCGCGCCGACGTCAACGTGAACCGGTTGCGCTCGGCGCTGGGTGAGCAGCTCGACCGACTGCCGACCGTGGAGGGGGCGGGGGGCGATGTCCATGTCGGCAACGATCTGAACAGACTCCTGAATCAGACCGACAAGCTGGCGCAGCAGCGCAGCGATCAGTACATCTCTTCCGAGCTTTTCGTGTTGGCCGCGCTGGAGGATCGCGGGGCTCTGGGTTCCGCGATGCGCGAGGCGGGCGCCAGCAAGGGGGCGATCGAAAAAGCGATCGAGGGGGTGCGCGGCGGGCAGAGCGTGAACGACCCCAACGCCGAGGAGCAGCGTCAGGCGCTCGAAAAGTTCACCATCGACATGACCGAGCGCGCCGAGCAGGGCAAGCTCGATCCGGTCATCGGGCGCGATGACGAGATCCGGCGCACCATCCAGGTCCTGCAACGCCGCACCAAGAACAACCCGGTGCTGATCGGCGAGCCTGGCGTGGGCAAGACCGCCATCGTCGAGGGTCTGGCACAGCGCATCGTCAACGGCGAAGTCCCCGAAGGGCTCAAGGGTCGGCGCCTGCTTTCGCTCGACATGGCCGCCTTGATCGCCGGGGCCAAGTTTCGCGGCGAGTTCGAGGAGCGCCTCAAGGCGGTCCTGAACGACATCGGTCGGCAGGAAGGCAACATCATCCTCTTCATCGACGAGCTGCACACCATGGTCGGCGCCGGCAAGGCCGAGGGTTCGATGGACGCGGGCAACATGCTCAAGCCGGCGCTGGCGCGCGGCGAGTTGCATTGCGTGGGTGCGACGACGCTGGACGAATACCGCAAATATGTCGAGAAGGACGCGGCCCTGGAGCGGCGCTTTCAAAAGGTTCTGGTCGAAGAGCCGAATGTCGAGGACACCATCGCCATCCTGCGCGGACTCAAGGAGCGCTACGAGGTCCATCATGCGGTGGAGATCACCGACCCGGCCATCGTCGCCGCGGCGGTGCTTTCGCATCGCTATATCTCCGATCGCCAGCTGCCCGATAAGGCGATCGATCTGATCGACGAGGCCGCCTCCCAGATCCGCATGGAGATCGACTCCATGCCCGAGGAGATGGACCGGCTCAATCGGCGTCTGATCCAACTGAAGATCGAGCAGGTCGCGCTCAAGAAGGAGTCGGACGATGCGTCCAAGAAACGCCTGACCGATCTGGAGAGTCAGATCGAGCGTGCCGAGCGCGAGTTCTCCGATCTCGACGAGATCTGGAAGTCCGAGAAGGCGGCGGTGCAGGGGACGGCGCACATCAAGGAGGCGCTCGACCGCGCGCGTGTGGAAATGGAAACCGCGCGGCGTGCGGGAGACCTGGGGCGCATGTCCGAGCTGCAGTACGGGCGCATCCCCGAGCTGGAAAAACAGCTCGCCTCTGCCGCGGATACCGACCAGGGCGAGAACCGACTCCTGCGCAACAAAGTGACGGAGGAGGAGATCGCCGAGATCGTCTCCAAGTGGACCGGCATCCCGGTCTCGCGCATGCTCGAAGGCGAGCGCGACAAGCTGCTGCGCATGGAGCAGGAGATCGAGAAGCGCGTCGTCGGCCAGGCCGAGGCGGTACGCGCGGTGAGCGACGCCATCCGCCGCTCGCGTGCGGGACTGTCGGATCCGGGTCGCCCCATCGGCTCATTCCTCTTTCTCGGGCCGACCGGTGTGGGCAAGACCGAGCTGTGCAAGGCGCTCGCGTCCTTCCTCTTCGACACCGACGAGGCGATGGTCCGCATCGACATGTCCGAGTTCATGGAGAAACACTCGGTCGCGCGTCTCATCGGCGCGCCGCCCGGCTACGTCGGCTACGAGGAGGGCGGCTATCTGACCGAGGCGATTCGGCGCCGTCCCTACAGCCTGATCCTGCTCGACGAGGTCGAGAAGGCGCACCCGGATGTCTTCAATGTGCTGCTTCAGGTGCTGGACGACGGGCGACTGACGGACGGGCAGGGACGCACGGTGGATTTTCGTAACAGCGTGATCGTCATGACCTCGAACCTGGGCTCGGACGTGATCCAGCAGGTCGCCGGCGAGGCCAACTATGCCGAGATGAAGGACGCCGTGATGGAGATCGTGCGCGTGGCCTTCCGGCCCGAGTTCATCAACCGGCTCGACGAGATCGTGGTCTTCCATCCCTTGCAGCCGGCACAGATTCGGGCGATCGCGCGGATCCAGATCGACTATCTGCGCAAACGCCTGGCCGATCGGGACATGGCGCTGGAGGTCAGCGATGCCGCTCTGGATCATCTCGGCGAGGCCGGCTTCGATCCGGTCTACGGCGCGCGTCCGCTCAAGCGTGCGATCCGGGCGCAGCTCGAAAATTCGCTCGCCCAAGAGATCCTGTCCGGGAAGTTCGCTCCCGGCGATTTGATCGAGGTGGGTCTGGAGAACGGCCAGCTCAGCTTCGAGCGGGTGCTGCAGGGGGAAATCCTATAGCGCTCGGGCAGTGATCGAACGAAAAAGGCGCGAAGGAGTGACGACCCTTCGCGCCTTTCGAGTGACTTGTCCCGGGATGATCAGCCGGGCGTTCAGTCGCGGAATTTCGATCTCATTCCACCGCCGAGCGGATGATCGGTGCGCCGAGCTGCACGGTGCCCACGGGTGCGATGCGTGCCGAGACGACCACACTCGGATCCGGGGTCGACGTAGCGTGAGGGTTGACGACGACCAAGAAGGCCGCGGTCAGCACCACGGCACCGCCGACGGTGCGCGTGGCGACCTTCCCTGCATCCATCGATGCGAGTCGATCGCGGACACGCATCGCCGCATCGATGGCATTCGAAAGATCGGTTACTGTCGGAATACGCATCTTGAGTCTCCTCCTAAGGTTTTTGTTGTATTCGAAATGTCGTTGATTCAGAGGCGAATCAAAACGTCTAATCCTTCCGATTTAGTCGGTTTTTTGTTCGGATTTCTCGATGTGCCCGACCGGGGACTTCAGTGCGATCGGCCCGTCCGGTCGATTCCGGATAGAATCCGACCTTCACTCGAATCGGGAGGCCCTTGCGATGAGCCAAGCGCTCAAAACGGTCGTCGCACGTCAACGCATCCTTTTGCAGGGTCGCCTGGCGGCATCGCTCGCGCGGCTGGTCGAGCCGTGTCGCGCGGCTTGGCCGGATCGCACCGCCTTGGAGCAAATCCTGCTCGCGGCATTGCCGACGCTTGCGTCCTGCAAGTATCTTTACGTGCTCGACCATGATGCCCGCCAATTGACGGCGAACGTCTCCCCGCAGGGACTGCTGCCGGAGCATTGGGGCCGGGATCGGTGCGAGCGTCCCTACATGATCGACGCGCTCGCCGGCGAGCGCTTCTCCCTGTCGCCCGCCTATATCAGCCGCAACGCCCGGCGTCCCTCGCTCACCGCCATTCAGCGGATCGAGGACGAGGAGGGCGCACGGCTGGGCTATCTGGGTGCCGACTTCGATCTGCGCGAGCTTCCGCTCACTCGCGAGCTCTACCAGCAGCCGGAGCAATGGCTCCAGCTCAAAGGCGATCCGGCGATCCGCGGCGGTCTGTTCGATCAACAGCGCGTCGAGAGCCTGATGGACGGGCATATCGACGAGATCCTCGCTCTCCTCGTCGAGCTGATCGCCGCGCACGGCGTCTTCCACGGCAAGCTGCATTTCTCCAGCTCGCGCGCCACCCTCTGGCTTGTCGACGACCCCTTTCGGTTCCGCATCCTCGACTACGAGGACCTCGCCGATCCGGGCACCTGTCTCGCCTATCCGCAGCGCCCCTATCCGGCGGATGCCGCCATTCCGTTGGAACGCGTCGCCGAGGTCTTCCAAACCTTCCGGGCACTGCGCTTTATGGACGAGAACATCTATCTGCGCTCGGGATCGCTCAACATCTACAACGGCATCGTCGGGCTGAACTTCTCGTGCGACGGCTCGCACTACATGCCGTGGGACGATTTCCTGCACAAGAGCCTGGATTTCTGGATCGGCACGGGCGAGTCCTGTGCGCTGGAGGGCGGCAGCAGCTGAGGTGTGGACGCGGTTTAAGCCGATTGCTCGTTCTCCAATGCCTTCTTGGTGATCTCCTGGTATAGGGCGATCGCGCGCGTGTAGATCCCCTGCACGTCCGGACGCTGGTCCACGAAGCGTTTCATACCCTCCGCATCCTCGAAGACCGCGTGAAGATGGGCGAGGTCGGTGTCGTCGAGTCTCTCGCCGCGGTCGACCTTCGCCTTGATGTCGAGCGCGCGCGGCAGTCGAAACTTCTCGAAGCGTTCGAGAATGGCAACGATGACACCGTCTTGGTGCGAGGTAGCGGTCATGGTGCTCTCCCGGGCGATTGGGTTGATGCCGTGTCCGCGCCGATCGGCGCGTGACGAGCCGAGAGCAAGAGAATACGCTTGACTCTGCGAGATCGAAACTGTTGCAAGACACGCCGTGGGAAGGGTTCGGAATTAAGAAGAACAACTTGACGAGAGAATCCCTTTTCCACCGTTGTCGTTGTCGTTGTCGTTGTCGTTGTCGTAATCGACCAACGACAACGACAACGACAACGATTCGATGTGGTGCTTGGCTTTTTCCGACACGTTACCTGATCAGTCGGTTCAGACGGGGATACCAGCGGCGTGAACCTGTTCCAATCCATCTTCCGCGGTGGGGAGTCACGCGGACGCTATCCCGAATCGCTGATCGATGCGGCCATCGAGCGCGCCGTGGACGGCACGGACGCGCGGCTGCGGTTGCTGCCGGGTTACCGCAAGCGTCTGCGGGTGCCGGTCATCCACGCGATCGATCAGGTCGTCGCCCTGGTGGACGCCATCCCGGCACCGCTGGTGGCGGGGCGTCGCGAGCATGGCGAAGATCCTCGCCTGTCCGCGGTCTTCTCATCCGCCGCGGACATGCTCCGGATCTTCGGACGGGATCCCGCGCTGACGGCCTTTCTGACCACGCAGGAGCGTGTTGCCGCCGAGCGGGTGACCTGCGTGCTTCTCGCCGAGCGTGTGGAGCGAAACATCCTCGGCATGGATCTGGTCGGCGACCAGGTGCGGCGCGATGTGCCGCAAGTCGCCGTCAGCTTCACCGGTCATCGCTTGGTGGATCCACGCGTCGATGATGCCGAGATGCGCCGTGCCCTGCAACGGCGTGCCTTCGACCATCTGCTCGCCTTGGCATTGAACCGGATCGCCGAGGTCCGGGTGGAGCGTGAGGACCTGATCCGCCAGCGCGACCTGCTGCGCCGCAAGCACGCGGCGTTGGAGCGTGGGGGCTGGACCTTCGAGGAAGCACAAGGCGCGCCTCCCGACCCCGCCGCCCTCATGGCCGAGCTCGATGCGATCACGGCTCAGCTTGCGGTCTTGGGCACGGACGAGGGCGTCCTGCGGGCGCATCTCGGCATCCTCGCCGACGCGCTCGCCGAGTCCGAACGCCAGTTCTGGGCGGAAGAGCTCGCCCTCTCGCTCGATGCGATGAATATCCGGCGCGATGCAGGGGATCCGTCGGCCCGCCGCATCGTCCTGAAGGAGTTGCACAACGCGCGCGGGCGGCGGCTTGTGATGCTGCCGCTGATCATCACGCCCGGCGAGATTCCACCGCGCGAGGACTTCGTGGCCGCGGCAGAGCGCTATCTTTATTCCCATGGGAGCTAAACCGCGCCCAGTGCGGTATGCGATGTTTTTGGATGGGATCGGCCCCGGCGGATTTCAGAACCGCTGGAGCCGGCGCGGTTTAGGCATGGAAACGGTCAACGTCAGCGGACTCAAGAGCAACCCAATCGGCGTTTTCTCTTCCCGGCACGCTCCCTATCCCGGTGTCGACTCCAAGCGCTCGTCTACCCATTCGAGAACCCTGATTTGCAGGTCCTTCATGAGCTGCGGTTCCTGCACGACATGGCCCGAACGCGGGTAGCTGACGAACGCACACGCCACGCCCGTGACTCGAAGAGCAGCGTGCCATTGTTGCGCTTGGCTATAGGGCACGCGGGTATCGTCTGTACCGTGCAGGATGAGGGTGGGTGTGCGCACCCTGCCGACGCCAAAGAGGGGTGACTGACTCTGATATCGGTCAGGAATCTCCCACGGGTGTCCACCCATGTAAGCCGGGACCATATCGGGCAGGTCAGTGGTGCCCATCTGCGAGACAAGATCGACGGGTCCCGCCCCGACCACGGCGACCTTGAACCGGTCGGTTCGCGTTGTGATGTTGGCCGTCATGTACCCGCCGTAACTCCAGCCAACCACCGCCAGACGGTTGGGATCGGCGAGTCCCATGTCGATCACCTTGTCCACGCCGGCCATGAGATCCGTGTAGGGGCCGCCACCCCAGTCGGCAATGTTCGCCTTCCGAAAGTCTGCTCCGTAACCGGTCGAGCCGCGCGGATTGGGGCGCAGCACCGCATAGCCCTTGGCCGCCCAGGTGGCGTAAGGGTACACGTCGGGCTGGCCGAAGTAGCTCTGCGAGAAGCTCTCAGCCGGACCGCCGTGAATGGAAAGAACGAGGGGATAGCTCTCACCCTCTTCATAGCCGAGCGGATAGGTGAGAATGCCCTCCACGTCCATGCCGTCGGGTGACGTCCAGCTCACGACCTCCACCTTCGGCACTGCACGCCCGACCACATCCTGGTTCACCCCCGATAATCGCCTGGGGATGAGGGCCTCTTTCGTCGTCGCAGGAGCCGTGTAAGCCTCCTGGGCCGTGCGAAAGTCCTGCATGGCAAATACGAGCGTGCTCCCATCGGCGCTCAAGGAGACCGCACCACACACCGCGTCGTCAGGGGTGAGCATCATGGGAGGTTCTCCGGAGACGGGCAAGGCGGCGATTACGTGAGCCGTACCCACCGCCTCTTCGAAGAAGACGGCTTCTCCGTCCGCAGACCAGCCCAGTGGCATGGGCATCTCATTCCAAGTCGCACCGAGAGTCCTCTTGATACCACCAGTTCTACCGGGGGTCGGAACCAGCTCCATCCGCCAGGCGCTGAAGTCGGCCGTGGGCTCTTCGCCGCGGATGAAGGCGATGGTCAGGCCATCAGGGGAGAACACCGGCTGCATCTCGGCGGCCGGTGTTGCAGCTACCGGCACTACCGCCTTGCCCTCGACATCCACGATGCTGACGTCCACGTGCCACCCCTCGGGCTGGGAGGCCTGCGCGTGCGTGAAAGCGATCGACTGTCCATCCGGTGACCAGCTCAATCCTTCGATTCGATAGTCTCCGTCGGTAAGACGGACAGGCTCGGCTTCCGCGCGTGCGTCCAATACCCAGAGGTTCATCCGCACCACCTGCTCTGCGGCGACGATCGCGTCGTCCGCCGCACCTTCCGGCCCGGGGACACTCTGGGGTACGTCGACCAGCACGAGCGCGAGCCGGTCGTCTGCGGGCGACCATTCAAGAGCGACAACGCCATTTGGAAGCTGCGTGATCTGCTCCGTATGCTCTTCGGAGACCCTTGAGACGTACACCTGCATGGTCCCCTCCAGGTCTCCTGCCTCCGCCGGGGCGAGAAAGGCCATACGAGACCCATCGGGCGAGAAGCGAGGCGATGAGACCACACCCTTGTCCGCCCCGACCGCACATTTGACCGTGCCGTCCGGGTTCGCCACACATATCTCGGAGGTCCTCGCGTTACGGTCGGCTTCCACCTTGCCCCGCATGACCGTGTAGGCGACAAGAGACCCATCGCGAGATACCGCGGTTTCGGCTACATACGCCCCGGAGAGGATCGAGTCGATGCTGTACTCAGATTGCTCTGGGGCGGGGGAAACAGTCGTTGCGGAGGTCTTGGATGATACCGTGGTTCCATTGGTGGCCCGACCGGCGCCTGTATCCCCCGCCTGTGAAAAGCCGGTGAGAGAAACCAACAAGAGCAGCCCCATCGCATGAACGAGGCTTCTTGCCCGATGAAGAATCACGGTCAACTCCACGGGTAGGACATCCAGGCCACCTTGGGCGTCTAGACTGGCCAGAGCCAGGAGGCTAGCGCGGGCGGGATGTGCCGTCAACATGCAGCGGCGGGGCTGACGGAGGTCGCGACCAGAGATAGCGCGCCGGGGAGCGGGCTCGCCGGTGTTCTGGCTCGGGCTGCTGCTTGCAGCCACCCTGCGGTGGAAACGCTGCGCCCTGCATTGGCTGACCTGGACCGCGGTGCAGGCGATCATCGTCCTGCGCGCCATGTCGAGCTATCCGGGCGGTCTGGCCGCCTTCAGCGTGCAGGCGGATGTGGATGACGAGGTCATCGATTGCGCCGGCCAGAAGCTGCAGCTGAGCAGCTCGGCAAGCCTCCTGGTCGAGCGGCCCAATCACTTTCATGCCCATCGGCAGGGACCGCTGGCCGATCTGGAGGTCGTCTTCGACGGTCGGACCCTGACGCTGCATGGCAAACGCCTCCAGATCTACGCGCAGATCGAAGCCCCCGGCACCATCGACCAAGCGGTGACCGAGCTGCGTGCCGCGACGGGTTTCGACGCCCCGGCGGGCGATCTCTTCTACGCCGACCCCTATCCGGGTTTGATGACCGACGTGACCACGGGCGCCTATCTCGGCATTTCTTACGTCGACGGGACCGAGGCCCATCATCTGGCCTTCCGGGCCGCCAAGGTCGACTGGCAGATCTGGGTCCGTTCCGGCGATCAGCCGCTGCCGCTGAAATATGTCATCACCAGCAAATGGGTGACCGGTGCCCCGCAATACACCGTTCGGTTCCGCGACTGGGATACGGCGCCGACGATCGCGGCCGATCGCTTCGCCTTTGTCGCCCCCGCGGGTGCCCGCCAACTGGAAACGCTCTCGGTCGACGACCTGGGTGCGCTCATGATCGAGGAGGCTCCGTGATGAAGAGACGCCGTCCAATCAACTCAATCGCGATGGGGATCGGACTCATCGCCGCCGCGCTCATCGTCGATGGCTGGCTGCCGATCGGCATCGCGATCAAGGATGCGCACGCGGTCGTGGGTCGTCCGATGACGGCCGGGAGCGTTGCCGGCGTCGCCCGTCGCACCACGCGCCGGACGATTCACCGCTCGGCGGTCTATGTGTCCGCGCTGCCCGCGGGCTGCCGCACGGTCGTCATCGACGGCACATCCCTGCACTCCTGCGGAGGGACCTACTATCAGCCCTACGGCGGACGTTACGCGGTGGTGTACGTCGACTGATCGAATGCCCTTCGACCCGATCCATGCGCCCGATCCATGCGCCCGATCCATGCGAAGGTTCGGATCGATCGATCGCTCCGGCGGCGGCGCGCTGTTCATGCCGCCGCTGGGCTTCACTGCGCCCTTCGCGCTCCCGGCGGACCTTGCCGACGCGGCCGGGGAGCGTCATGAGTGAATTGCAGACGGCCGTCGAGCGTGTCTCTCAGACCAATCAATAACCCCTTCAACACGCACCCAGGACATTTTCGTATGGCGGACCTGCCACACCCGGCCGCAATCCACCACTTGCCATCCTTCGTCACCGCGCCGGGGGAAACCGATGTGCTGTTCGTGGCGATGGCCATCTTCGTGCTGATCGCCGTGATCGGTGTCGGCGTCTTTTATCTCAAGCTCCATTCGTTGCCCGAGCAACTGGCGCATCGCGGTCAGAAGATGCAGTTCCAGATCGTCGCGGTGTTGGGGCTCCTCGCGCTCTTCACCCACAACCACGCCTTTTGGGTCGCCGGGCTGCTGCTTGCACTCGTTCCCTTGCCCGATTTTGGAACGCCGCTGTCGTCGATCGCCCGCTCGCTCGAGCGAATCGCCGCGAACTCCGGCCCCGAGTTACCGCAACCGCTTGACCAAACGTCGAATCGGCCCGTCGGCGCATCGCGGAGGTCGATGCCTCGATGGTCGTCGCCAAGTCCCAGCTTGCCGAAGCGGACGGTCGCATCGTTCAGGCGCGCGGCGCGCTCCGGCAAGCCGTCGACGAGCTCGCTGCCAGGGCGGAAGTGCAGCGCCGCAGTCCCGGTTCGGTGGCGGAGCGCGATGTCGCACGCATCCGCGTGCAGGTCGATACCCAGCAGGGGGCGCTCGACGCGGCCCTGGCGAGCCGCGAGGCCATCGTCTCGCAGATGCAGTTTCAGCTTCCGGCCGAAAAGGCGAGCGCCGAAGCAGCGCTCCACGAGGCCGAGGTCGAGCTTAAAAAGACCCTTGTCGTGGCCGGAACCGACGGGATCGTGCAACCGTTCGCGCTCCAGCCGGGCGATATCGTCAACCCCATGCTCAGACCCGCCGGTATCCTGGTGCCGGAGCGCAAGGTGGACGGCCTGATGGCCGGTTTCGGGCAGATCGAGTCGCAGGTGTTGAAGGTGGGCATGATCGGCGAGGTGACCTGCATCGCCAAGCCCTGGACGATCATCCCGATGGTCGTGACCGAGGTTCAACACGTGATCGCTACGGGTCAGGTGCGTCCGACCGACACGCTGGTCGATGTCCGGCAGTTCGCCAAACCGGGCACCCTGACCGTCATGATGGAACCGCTCTACGCCGGCCAGCTCGACGACCTTCCTCAGGGCGGCAACTGCATCGCCAACACCTATACCAGCAACCACGCGGCGTTGCAGGATCCGGACATCGGCGCTCTGAGCAGACTCGGGCTGCACGCCATCGACACCGTCGGTCTGGTGCACGCGATGCTTCTGCGCATCCAGGCGCTGCTGTTGCCGATCCAGACGCTGGTGTTGGGCGGGCATTGACTCTCCCCGGATACCGATGTCGAAATCCCCGGTTTAGATTGAGCCCAACCGTTTCGGACTCGTCGTGGACCATATGAGAGCGGCAGGCTGGCAGATCGGTCCGGATGACGGAATGTTCCAACGGGAGGTTGCGTTTCCTCACCTGGATGACTGTCACCCCCATCGAGCCGAGATCCGGGGAGCCTGGTTTTGCCGCTCGTGTGGCGCTGTGGCGGACACTGTTGGACTTTCCGCCTGCGCCCGGGTGGAGGCCGCCGCACGACGGCTGATTGATCGGCTAAACCGCGTCCAGAGCGACATGCGTCATTTTCGAGTGCGCTCGACGTTTGGTGCATCCACAACCCTTAGCGGGGACGCGGTTTAATCGGGTCCCCGGAGCCGATCGAGTAGATCGAAGGTGATGGCGCCCGTGGGTGCGATACCGCGATCGGTCTGAAAGCGTCTGATCGCGTCGCGGGTGCGGGGGCCGATCAGTCCGTCGGTCGGGCCGGGATCGAAGCCGCGCGCGTCGAGATGGGTCTGGATCAGGAGGACCAGTGCGTTCGATAGAGGCGGCGCATCGAGACGTTGCGGCGTGCCGTCCACGGAGACGCATCGATCCAAGACGACCTCGCGATCGCTTGCGGCGTGTCGGAAGACATAGGGCTCGTCGGGATCGCACACCGGCTCGGCGGGTTGGGGCTCGAGCACGAGCGACTCCGACGGTGCGAGCTGCGATTCCTCCGGTTCAAGTGGCCGACTCGGCACATCGAGCACGGGAGCGTCGGCCTCGGCGCTCGGGTCGGGATCCGTGACGTCGGGCCGTGGATCGGGCGCAATCGTGACGGCATCGGGCGCGGCCGGGGAAGGCGTCGGCGGCGCCATGACCGGCCTCGCGTCGTCCTGGTCGATGCGGGGAAAGGTCGGTCTCTGTGTCGGCACGACCAAGGCCAGGACGATCAAAAGCGTCATGATGCCGAGCCAGAGTCCGCCCGCGAGTGGCCAGGCGGTGAGCCGGCGATCCAGATCGGAGGCTGGACGCCGAGCGAGCTCGGTCAGGCGTTCCCGAAGCGGAGCGGCCACGCGAGCATAGGCATTCCGATAGCCGCGGATCGACCAGCGCAGGGTCCAACGCGCACTCATCAGGAGCGGACGGACCAGTCCGAGCAGATCGCCGGGTTTGACGCTGTCGACCAGGGTCGCCAGCGCCGCGGGCCGCCGCACGGCGAGGACGATAACGGGGATGGCGAGCAGGCCCGCCAGGGCGATCAGCCCGACATCGGTCAGCCAGGCCGTCGGTGATCCCAGAACCAAGGGATAGAGGATCACCACGCCGAGCAGCGGAACCCAACCCACGAGTGCCCAAGTGACAGGAGGAATCGAGGTCGAGGCCGAACCGCGCCGGGAGTGATCCGCACCCTCCCCGGGAGTCTCGAGCCGCGCGCCAAACCCAAACGATCGCGCCACGCGGTCTCGATCAAAAAAACGCTTTGAAGCGCGTTCCGCTCGAGCCTCGTTGTTTCCGCCTGGATCGCGCTCCGTGAGCACGTTGTGACCCGCTTCATGACCGCGCTTCAAACCCCACATCAACCACACGAACCGCACCATCATCCAGGCGGTGGCGACGGTGGTCAGGGCGACGGCGACCTGCAGCCACACCCAATCGGAATCGACGAAGATCGGCTTGATTCCGTATTTCGCCACGGCACCGCTGGTGAGCGGCACGGCGGCCATCGCCAAGGCCAGCAACACCACCCCGCCGAAGACCAGCCGCTGTGCGCCGGCGGACTTGCGAAGCCCCACGCCGAGAAAGAGGCCGCCTTTCGTCAGCGCATGATGTCCGGCGTAGAGCGCCAGGCCGATGGCTGCGACGGGAGCCATCGCGGGCTCGATGAGCATGAGTCCCAAGGTCACCACCATGAGTCCCATCTTGCCGACGCTCGAGTAGGCCAGCAGAACCTTGGGGTTGGACTGCAGGATACCGATGGGGGCGGCATACAAGGCCGTCGCCAGGCCGGCAAAGACGAACAGCAGCCCCCAGCCCGGCAAAGCGATCTCGCCGACCGGCAGGAATCTCAGCCAGCCGAGCAGAGCGACCTTGATCATGGCGCCGCTGAGCACTGCGCTGGCCGGGATGGGCGCGGCCGGATGGGCGAGCGGAAGCCAGACGTGCAGCGGGATCAGCCCGGCCTTCACCGCGAGACCGAGTATGAGGAGTCCGATCGCGAGATCGTCGAGCTCGACCAGATCCTCCGGTGTCGGCAGGATCGATCCGGTGGTGGAGGCGATCATGACCAGCGCGACGAACAGGGCAAGCTCCGCTCCCAGGGTCAAGACGAGATAGACCTTGCCGGCCTTCAAGGCGTTGCGGTCGCCCTCGTGGATCACCAGGCCGTAGGAGGAGATCCCCATGATCGCGAAACCGACATAGAAGCTGACCAGATCCTGCCCGACGATCAGCCAGAGGTTGCCGGCCATCGCCAGAAGGAAGAAGGTGTTGAAGCGCTCGACGTGCGGCGTGCCGCGCATGCTTGCCACAGCGTGGATTCCGGCGGCGATCCAGAGGATCGAGGTGAAGATCAGAAAGATTCGTCCGATCTCGTCGAGACCGAAATGCGCGCCGAGCAGAAGCCAGGGCAGGTCGAGCGACTCCCCGATCGGCACCAGGAGCGCCGCGACGAGCGCCGGCACGGCGGCGACTGCAGGGGTCCACCAGGACAGCCGATGCATGGCGAAGGCCGCCGCCAGAATCGGAATTGCGGCGACGAGCGGTAGGAGCCAGGTCATCGGCCGTACTCCCGCTCGGCGATCAGGGTCGCCCACTCGAGCGGTGTGAAGGGTGCGGCCGCGAAGAGTCCGGCGCTCAGCGCCAGCACCGCCGTGATCACCGGCGGCCAAAGCAAGGCACCCGCGATCTCCATTCGCCCGGTATGGCGGTGCTCCTGCGGCCACTGCTTCGGCGCGGGCCTGAACCAGGCACGGTGCAGGATGGGCAGAAAGTAGGCGGCATTCAGCAGGCTGCTGGCGACCAGGACCGCCAGGACCCAGTTCGAGCCGGCGTCCGCAGCGCCGAGCCCGAGATACCATTTGCTCACGAAGCCCGCGATCGGCGGGACCCCGATCATGCCGAGCGCACCGACGGTGAAGGCGAGACTGGTCCAGGGCATGCGCCGCCCGACGCCGTCCATCTCGCTGACCTTGTGAACACCCAGTGTCTCAGCATAGTTCCCGGCGCAAAAGAAAAGCGTGATCTTCATGAGTCCTTGGTGGACGAGGTGAACCATGCCGCCGATGGTTGCGATAGGCCCGAAGATCGAGGCGCCGAGCGCGATATAGGACACCTGACTGACGGTCGAATAGGCCAACCGTTTCTTTAAATTGTCCTGCGTCAGGGCCATCATCGACCCGTAAATGACGGTGACGGACGCCAGGATGCCGAGCGCCAGGAGCAGACCGTTGGCATAGGCGAACTCCACGCCATAGACATCGTAGACCACACGCAGGATCCCGAAGGCCCCGGCCTTCACCACCGCGACCGCGTGCAGCAATGCACTGACCGGCGCTGGGGCGACCATCGCCTGCGGCAACCAACCGTGCAGCGGCACCAAGGCCGCCTTCACGCCCAGCCCGGCCAACAGCACGAAGAAGATCAGGATCAGCTCCATGCGGATCTCTTCCGGCGACACCCCCAGGATACCGCCCGGCGTGAATTCCACCGGGCCGACGAGCGCCTGCAGCCAGATCGCCCCGACCAGGAGCAAGGCCCCGCCGCCGACCGTGTAGGCGAGGTAGACCTTCGCCCCGTGCGCGGCATCGGGGGTGCCTCGGTGCGCGACCAAGGGGTAGGTCGCCAAGGTCAGGATCTCGTAAAAGATCACGAAGGTCAGGAGGTTCCCGGACAGGGCGATGCCGACCGTCGCGGAGACACAGATGCTGAAGAAGCCGAAGAATCGGCTGCGGTTCGGCGAATGCTCCAGATAACCGATCGCGTAGATCGTCGTCACCAACCACAGGAGCGTGGACAAGGCGACGAAGAGCACCGACAAGGCGTCGGCGCTGAGCACCAGGTCCAGGCCGGGTGCGAGCGTCCAACGGGTCTCGAAATGCTGTCCGTCGTAAACGCCCCCGATCATCCAGATCACCAGCCCCAGTTTGACCAGCGCGCCGGTCATGTTCAACAGGGTGCGCAGGCGATGACTTTCTTCCCGCAAGAGAAAGATCAGCATGCCCGGGACCATCGAGCTCAGGAGGATCGCGGCCGGCAGCCAGGCGTCGAAGCTCATCCGAACCCCCCCTGCTCGAGCAAGACCCACAGCGGTTGTGCGGCGATCCCGAGCCCGAAGGTCGCGATCAGCCCGAGCAGGAGCGCCGGGAGCTCGGTGCGCGCATCGTTGACGAAGCGATAAGGTGCGGGCTCGCGATTGAAGGCCCGGCTGAGCACCCGAAAGATGTAAGCAGCCGCGAGCAGGGTGCCGATCATCATCACCACCAGCCACCACCAGTGCCCCAGGATCATCGCCTGCTCGAGCATCATCCATTTGGCGAGAAAGGTCCCGCTCGGCGGCAGGCCGATGAGGGCGACACCGGCCAGTCCGATCGCAAAGGTGGCCGCGGGCAGCGCCTGCGCGGCACCGCCGAGGTCGTCGATTCGGTCGTGCCCCGCGGTTTTCTGCACCATCCCGGCGGCGAGGAAGAACCCGGCCTTGGCGAAGCCGTGGGTCAAGGCGAGCAAGACGACGGCGGCCAGAAGGTTGTCCCGGGCGAGGCCGGGCGGGGTCGCGGCCAGCAAGGGGAAGGCGATGAAGAGATAGCCGACCTGGGCGACGGTGGAATAGGCCGCAAGGAGCTTGAGTCGTTCGGCGCGCAGTGCCCGCCAAGACCCCCACACGACTGCTGCGGCCCCGAGCATCCCGAGCAGATTCGCAGCGGCCTCGTTGAGCACAGGCGCGAAGACGTCGAGCCAGAGGCGCAAGACCAGATAGAAGGCGGCCTTGCAGACCAGGGCCGATAAGGCGGCACTGACCGGCGCCGGGGCGTTGGCATGGGCGGGCGGGAGCCAGAAGTGCATCGGGAAGAGGGCGGCCTTCAGGATCAGTCCGCCGATCATCAGGGCCATGGCGGTCCAGGCGACCGGTCCGGGCGCGATGGCCTCGGCGACCAGGCCGATATCCAGCACCCCGTAGGCGGCGTAGACGAGCGCGACGCCGAGCAGATAGCTCATGGAGCCGAGTAGACCCACCAACAGATAACGCAGATTCGCGGCGACCGCCTCGCGCGTACCGGTGAGCGCGCCCAAAGCCGCGGCGGAGAGGCCGAGAAGCTCCAGCGTCACGTAGAGGTTGAACAGATCGGTCGCGAGGAAGAGTCCGTTCAATGCGCTCCACAGCAGCAACCAGAGCGGCCAGAAGTGCTGCGCGGTCTCCTGCTTGAAGTAGCCGCCGGCATAGACGCTGATGGCGAGGGCGACCACATTGGCCATCGCCAGGAAGGCCGCCGAGAGCCCGTCGGCCTCCAGCGCGATGCCGAGCGGGACGCCCCAGCCGCCGAGATCGGCCCTCAGGACGCCGTCGCTCCAAACCGCGGCCGTGACCGCCACACCGCTCGCGGCGGTGAGCACGGCGGCCAAGAGGCCCAGGCCGCGCGCATGCGCCGGGGATACGGTGACCGCGAGTGCGCCGAGCAGCGGCAGTGTGACCGACAGGGGTAGGGCGTCGATCATTCCGGCTCAGCGTCCTGATCCAGCCGTTTGCCGAACGCCAAGGCCAGTGCGGTAGCGCTCACGGCAACCACGATCCCGGTCAGCACCAGGGCGTGCGGGATGGGATCCGGCGGGGTGTCGATCCCCCGGTAGGCGATGGCGACCAGGATGAGGAAGACACCGGCCCCCATCACGTTGATCGCGATCAGCTTGCGCAGCAGCGGCGCATGTACGAGAAATGACCAGAGACCGAGGAGCACCAAGATGATCCCGGATCCGCCGTAGAGGAGCTGGGCGTAAAGAAGCTGATCGGTCACGCCGTCTCTCCGCTCGTCGGGTGTGCGGCGGGTCGGCCGCCCAAGTAGGCGGCTGCCAGGGTCGCGCCGATGGCCAGGGTGGCGGCCGTCTCGATGATCAGGATGAGCCATTTCGCGAGGCCCGGTGGGTAGGTCAGAAAGCCGTCGCCGAGGACCATGAGCAGCAGACCCGTCATTGCGAAGACGAAGACGCCGAGCGCAACGAGCAGGCGCAGTCGGCTTTCGCACGGCAGCCCGGCGTTGCGATGTCCGGCAAGCGCGAGCATCACGCCGGCCGCGCCCAAGAGCGCCCCGGCCTGAAAGGCGCCGCCCGGTGCATAGGCGCCGACCCATAGCATGTACCCGGCCGAGAGGATCAGCAGAGGGACGAACCCGGCGACCATGCCGTCGAGGATGCTCGCGGCCGGCTGAAAGCCGGGGCCGGCCGCCCCCAGAGACCAGATGCCGAGCAGCGCGCTCAAGAGCACCGCGAGCTCCAACAGGGTGTCGTAGGCGCGAAAGTTGAGAAGGACCGAGGTCACCGGGTTGGACACGCCGCTGTCGGGCACGCGCGCCAGTGCGACGGACGCGAGCCGATCCCCCGCCTCGCCTGTCACCGCAAGGAAGAAGGACCAGCCGAGGAGGCCACCGACGACGATCAGCCCGATCGGGATGACGATGTGTTCCAGAGGCCGAATCACGGCGCGTCCTCCGCGTCCCTGCTCTGCGCCGCAGAGGTCTTGCGGCCCGAGGCCCGTCGGGCCGCGGCGAGCATCAAGGCGCCGCTGAGACCGGCCCCGATCGCGGCCTCCGCGAGGGCCAGATCGGGCGCCCGCAGCCGCGCCCACACCAGCGCGAGCAGGAGCCCGAACGCGATGAAGAGGATGACGGCCCGCCGCGGCTCGTGGCTCGTCAGGGTGACGACGGCAAGGCCGAGCAGGGTCAAGGTCAGCAGCAGATCGAAGAGGGTGAGAAGGACGGTCATAAGACGTCCTCGCCGTCGCCGCGCAATGCGCGCTTGGCGATGAGGTGGGCGCCCGTCGCGCCGGCGATCACCACGAGCAGCCAGACCAGGACGAGCTTCAGGCCGTAGAAGAGGTCGGGCGTCAGCGGCATCAGCCCGAGCACGATGAAGCCGAGGCCGACATTGTCGGCCTTGGTCAAGGCGTGGAGCCGACTGAAGCGGTCGGGTAGACGGATCAGGCCGACTGTTCCGGCGATGAAAAAGAAGGCGCCCACCAGCAAAAAGGCACCCGAGAGGAGCTGCACCGGGTCCATCGCATCAGTCTCCGTGGTTCGTGACACGCCGCCGGGTGAAGGCCGTGACGGCGACGGCGGCGAGCAGCGAGAAGATCAGCGCCACATCGATCAGCGCCGGGACGGCGAGCACCGGGGCGAGCAGCAGGATGACGCCGATCCCCGAGGTTCCCATCAACTGCGCGGCCATCATGCGATCCGACGGGGTCGGACCGATGGCGACGCGGATCAGTCCGGCGGCAATCCCGGCCATCAGGACCAGTGCGACCGCCAAGAGAAACGCGTTCATGGGCGGTCCTCCGGAAGTCCCGGTGGCTCGCGCGTCGGCGCCCCGTCCGCCGGGGATCGCTGCGCCGTTGTTCGATCCGAAACGGGTGCGAGTGTTTCGCCGAACAGGTCGGCGACGCGCTGCTCGAGCGCCGTCAGATCCTCCACGACGTCCGTCTCGATGTCGAGCGCGTGCACCGTCGCGAGATCCCCGCGCAAATCGGCGCTGAGCGTGCCGGGCAAGAGGCTGATAGTGTCGATGAAGACCAACCGTGCCTGCGGGCTTTGCAAACGTACCCGGTACCTTTGGTGTCCGGGCCGAACCCGCAGCCGCGGGAGCATGACGCGCGCGGCGACGTCCAGACCGCCGCGCAGAGACTCACGCAGAAAGTACGGCACGAAGCCGGCCAAGCTCGAAAGCGACAGGCTGCGGTCCCGCGGCTCGGACAGCGTTAGACTGGCCAGTGTCGCCGCGATGATGAAAGGTCCCCCGACGATCCAGGACGCGCTGTCGGGACCGACCAAAATCAACCAGATCAGGGCGAAGCCGATCGCTCGTGACAGGACTGCCGGAGGATGCGCGAAGACGGGGTGTCGGTGCATGGGTCGAAGCTTTGAGACTCTGTGTCGGGATGCCGGTGCGCGGCTCGCGACCGGCAGGCGGATGTCGAAGATCCCCAACCGGGCCGGATGATCGTCATGAGGCGTGTCTACACTGAGCGCACGCGGGTTCTTCGCTGCATTGCGTGCGCCGCACACGCCGGGCCGGCGTTGCGGCCCTCGCCGTAGGGGCCGCTCGCCTCGTCGGCGCGCCTTGCCCCGACGTGCGTGGGGACGCACTCTCTGTTCCGAAAAATACGCGGGCGCTCGGTATACGTCGATGCAAGGCGAAGTGTGGGGCGTCGACGGCATCACTCCAATGGGGATTGATTGGAATTCCACACGGAGACGGATAAAGCGAAGGTAGATTCTCGAAAAGACGAGTTGTTAGGCGATTTCCGTGAACTTTCATACCGAGACTGCCGGTTGGATCAGGATGTCCCATTTCGGAAGTTCCGGGTTTCGCTGCAAGCGCGCCTCGATGTTCTTCATGGCTGCCTTGGACAGTGAGATCCCTTTGTCGTAGACCTGACGACTCATCTCCACGACCGGATTCAGTCCCTTCCAGGTCATGCTCTTGGCCCACTCGAGCATGGTCCGGGCGTCCACTAGGAGCGTACCGTTCCAATGCTGTTCCAGGATCCCCCAGCAGCGTTCCACCGGATTGTATTTGCTGTGATAGGGCGGGAAGTACAACAGCTGAACGGGTTTGCCGATATGATCGGCGAACGCGACCATGCGGTTGAGAAATTGGGTGCGTCGCCCGTTGCTTTCCGGGCCGTTGTCGGCCTTGATCTGAACCAGGGTGATGCGCTCGCGCTGCTCGGGCGATTGCCGTTCCCACCAGTCATACAGGCAGTCGACGATGAAGTCGCTGGTCTTGGCGGAACTTCCGAAGGTCAGGTGCAGCGCGCCGGTGTCCTCGTTGACCAGACCGAACGGGGTGTATTTCTCGTGACAGCCCATGTCATGGTCGGCGGCCTTGGTCTCGCCGCGGCTACAGCCGCCTCGCGAGTACTCGCCGATCATCACCGTGGCCTTGCAGTCGATGCTCAGTCGCGCGACGCGTCCGCCCGCGTCGCGTTGGTCTTTGGCCCGGATATTGTCGAAAATAGCATCGGTTTGCGGGACTTTTTTTGGGGTTTGGCCTTGAGCACCGGCCGCAGCCGGTAGCCGTTGCGGTTCAGTATCTCGGCCATCGTGCTCGGCGACGGCAACTCGGCCTCGGCGATGCCGCGTGCGCGCAATTGCCTCAGGGCTTCCGCCGCGGTCAAACGGGTGAACGACTGCGTCGTCCGGAAAGTCGGGTCTTGTTGCGAGTGCGCATCCGCCAGTTCCCACAGCACGGCTGCCGCCGCGGGATGTTTCTCTTCCCAAAGTTTGTCGCCGCCAAACGCCGACTGTGCGCTCAAGCAGACCACCCCGGTGCGCCGCTCATGCAGACCCAGCTCCACCGCTTGGCGGCTCCACCCGAAGACGGCTTCGGCCTGCCGGGCGCTCCCGGCGCAATATTTCACGGCCATCGCCGCTTGGAACGCCCGTCGCTCCGCTCCGAGCATTTTCGAGGCGGCGAGTTTGAGATCCTCGCGATGCCCCGCATCCGGGGCGGTTGGATTCGAATGAGAGATCATGACAATCCGCGCGTTGATTCAGAGCCAGTCGCCACTATCGCACACAATGGTATAACTTTCCCCGTAATTCGCCTTAATAAGTATATGCATGATATCTACAGGTTGTCGGTGGCTGTTCGAGCGCAAACCATTTAGACTATACGGGATGTGCATCCGGCGCACGATTGTTACCGCAACGCAGCGACCGGGGCCGTGCGGGATGTCTCACGTTCCTGGAGCCCTTGCTCTGCGATTCGCGAGGGGGATCGTTTCGATCATCGGATGTCGATGATTGATGGGCGGCCTAAACGAAAAATCCCGGAAATTCCGGCTCAATCGGATCTTCAAGGGGTTCGGCCAGTCAAATCCAGCGCAACCGTTCGGCAGCGAAAGCATAGGATATCGATGACGCATTTCCGGAGAAATCTACTCACCGGGGTGGTGACCGTGATCCCGCTCATGGTGACATCCTTTGTCTTCATGTTCTTTCTCGACCTGCTCTCGGGGATCGGGCGACCCAAGGTGATCATCCTCGCCAACGCCGTGCGACCGCTGTCGTCGGACATGGCCCGCTGGATCCTGGAGGTGCCGTGGCTGTCCTCGGCACTCGCGATCACGCTTACCCTTTTGATGCTCTATCTGCTGGGATGGGCCGTGACGCATCTGATCGGGCGCAGAATCCTGTCGAATCTCGAGGACTGGCTCAAGCGTATCCCGTTCGTGACGACGGTCTACGGAGCGACGAAGAGGCTCGTCGAGGCATTTCAGACCAACGGGATCGAGAAATCGCGAAAGGTCGTGTTGGTCGAATTCCCTCACACCGAGATGAAGGCGGTCGGATTTCACACGCACACCATGATCGACCGGGAGAGCGGCATCGAGCTGGCGGCGGTCTATGTCCCGACCGCACCGAACCCGACCAGCGGCTATCTCGAGATCGTGCCTTTGGATCGAATCATCCCTCAGGATTGGTCGGTCGACGAGGCCATGACCTTTGTCGTTTCGGGCGGCACGACGGCACCTGATACCATACGATTCACCCGCCCTGTTGTGCCCCGATGCGGGCAGCCGGGTCCGGCGACAACCGCCGCATTCACGGTCGAGGGCGTTGTGTGCCCGCCCGGCGCGCGCGCGGCAAATCGCTGAATTCTTCGCAACCTAAAGGAGTTAAAGCATGAACGAAAAGCCGGCAATGGTGCCGCCGGGCCCCGATGAACGCCGGGGTCCCCTCGGCAATCAAGCCCACGATGCAAGCAAGGCCGATCAGCGCGACCCGTCGGGCGCAGGTTCGAGCGCGCAAACGGGCTCGCGCCCTTCGCCGCTGCGTGTTTTGGGAATCGGGCTTGTGCTCTACGTTGCCGTCGTACTCGCACTCGGCGTCGTCTGGTCGCGCCAGCCACCCAGCTTCGACGTTGCAGCCCTCCAGGCAGAGGAGCTTGCGGCCTCCGGAGGCAGGGCGGTGCCGGGGACGGCGGTCGTGGCCGCGGCGATCGGCGTCGGGGAGACGCTGTTGAATAAGCCGGGTGGGCTCATCTACAACGACCTGAGCCCGCCGGGGATCTATCTGGACAACATGCCGAACTGGGAGTATGGCGCGCTCAAGGAGCTCCGTGATTCCGTGCGAGCGCTTCGCAACGACTTCAGTCGCTCTCAGACCCAGTCACTCGAGAACGAGCATGCGAAGCGCGCAGACACGAAGCTCGCGATCGATGTCTCCTCGTGGATGCTGCCCTCGGCCGAAGACGAGTATCGTCAAGCGCTCGATGCGTTGCGCCTCTTCTTGCGCGATCTCTCCACCGGAAAGGACCAAAGCGCGCGCTTCTACGCCCGTGCGGACAACCTCGCCTCCTATTTGTCGGTCGTCGAGAAACGGCTCGGCAGCCTTGCCTTGCGTTTGAGTGCGAGCGTGGGCGATCACGAGCTGGCCGCCGCATTGGTTCTGAGCGTCGGCGACGGTAATGGCGAGTTGGAGTCAGTGACGATCGACGGCGGCGGAACCTCGACGCCGTGGTACCTGGTCGATGACATCTTCTACGAGGCCCGCGGCTATACCTGGGCCTTGTTGCATATGATGCGGGCCGTCTCCATCGATTTCGCGGACATTCTGGCGTCCAAGAATGCGGATGTCTCGATCCAGCAGATCATTCGAGACCTCGAGGGTGCGAGCAAGACGATGGCCAGCCCGATCGTGCTCAACGGGCACGGCTACGGCTTATTGGCCAATCACTCGCTCGTGATGGCGTCCTACATCTCGCGCGCCAATGCTGCAGTGCTCGATCTGCGGATCCTGATGCAGCAGGGCTGAACCGCGTCCCGCACTAAGAGGCACTGTTGTTGCGTCGGCTCGGCGTCGCGTGAATCAAGCGGCGTAGGAGCCGACGCGATTCAGGTAAGGACAGCAAAAAAAGGGGCCTTTCGGCCCCTTTCAACATCATGACGGCGCGATCAACCCGAGATTGGGCTTGATCCGTTGCTCGTCTCCGGCATCCTCAGCCGAATGAGTCCTTGACGATGTTCTCGTACCAGCTATAGCCATACTGCACCTCGCGAGCCAAGGCCCAATCGGGTGCATCCATCGGCGTGACGCCGCCCGAACCCTCGACGTCCGCGATCGTGCTGCCGTCTTCGGCCATCCGATAGACGCCGGCGACGGAGATGCCGTAGTCCGTGCCGACAATCGAGTAGCAGGTGTTGACGTACGAGGGTGTCCCGGGCTCATCGCCCTTGAGCATGGCGACGACCGCAGCCGCAGCGACCTTGGCCTGGCTGTTGGCCGCATAGCCGGACTTCGGCATGGCGCCGGCGATACAGGCGTCGCCGATGACGTGGATGCCGGGTTGGAGCTTGGACTCGAAGGACCGGAAGTCGACCGGACACCAACCGCCGTCGTCCGCAAGGCCTGCGCTCTGGGCGATCTCGCCGGCCCGCTGCGGCGGGATGATGTTGATGATGTCCGCCTTGATCTCGTCGCCGAATCCGGTCTCGACCGTCATCTCGTCGACCTTGACCAGGCTGACCGCCGCGTCCGGACCCGGACGCCACTCGATCAATGCATTGTCGGTCCCGTAGCCGTAAAGTCGCTCCCAGGCTTGGGTAAAGAGCCCCTGTTTGGAAAACGCCTGCTTGGAGTCGAGGATGATGACCTTCGACTTGGGCTTGTTGGCCTTGAAGTAATGGGCGATCTGACTGGCGCGCTCGTAGGGCCCGGGCGGACAACGGAAGGGGTTGGCCGGTGCCGAGATGAGGACGACGCCGCCGTCGGCCATGTCTTCGAGCTGCTTGCGCAGGATCAGGGTCTGCTCGCCGGCCTTCCAAGCGTGCGGCAACTTCTGAGCGGCCTCTTCGCTGTAGCCTTCGACCTTGTCGAACAGGATCTGGATCCCCGGCGCGACGATACAGCGGTCGTAGCCGAACTCGGTGCCACCTGCGGTCTTGACGACCTTCTTGTCGGCATCGATACCTGCCGCAGTGTCGTGCACCACGTTGATCCCGTGCGCCTTGAGTCCGTCGTAGCCGACCTTGAGCGTATCGAAGGCGCGGTCGCCGCCGAGCACTTCGTTGCTCAGATAGCAGGTGATGTATTCCTCGTTGGGCTCGATGACCGTGACGTCGATGCTCGAATCGGCCATCTTGATGTACTTCGCGGCAGTCGCACCACCGGTGCCGCCGCCGACGATCACGACCTTCTGAGTCGCGCCGAGGGCGAGGTGAGGAGCACCGACCAGTCCAACTGCGGTCGCGGCACCGGCAACCTTTACGAAATCACGTCTGTTGATTTTCATTCCGTTTTCCTCCGGTGGCTTTACTGCTGGCTCGCGTAGAAGGCGAAGAGTGCGGCAATACCGCCTTCTCCCTCCTTCTCGAGCATGTCGTCCAGCTTGCTTCTCATCTTCTTCGGCATCTCGCGACGGTCTGCCCGGAAATCCTCCATCGTGTACTGAAGGTACGGCGTCCATTGACCGGCAGTCAGGTAAAAATCCTCCGCAGGCTCCCCGGTTTCCTCGTCGATCAGGGGCGTGCCGCCCTCGGCGTGACAATTCTCGCAATACTTATCATGCAGCTTGGCGCCGGTATCGACGAGTGCAGTATTGTATTCCTGCTGAGCCGGCCTGAACCGCTGACTGTTGAAGAACTGGGCCATCTTCTCGAACTCTTCCGTCGTATATCCCTTGGCGATCCGGCCCATGATCGTCGAGTAGATGTCGCCGCTCTTGTAACCCTCCATCATGTCAATAAAGACTTGGGGGTGGATTCCGATGATGATGGGCGAGGCGGGTCCCTCGCTTGCCCCGTAGACGCCGTGACAACCGGCACAAGTGTTTCCGAGCATCGATGCGGTGGCGTCGGCATTGGCTCCCGAGGACACGCCGAGCGCAAGTGCGCCGGCAAGTAGGGCCAATCTTGGTGATATCGTGGCCATGCTTCCTCCAAGTGGTCGTTAGGTGTTGTCGGTAACGCGCGGCGCTCGATGCCGCGATGCAGAAGGGGCGTCCTTGTTGCGTCCCTCGTTGCATTCGGTGTCGCCCCGGGCCGCGTCGGTCGCGTCGGCCTCAAGGGCTTGGTCGCTGCGCCAGGAGCGCGGCGGCCTCTTGATTGCCTCGTTGCTCCGCCAGATCCGTGGCGGTGCGCCCATCGCGGTTGGTCAGCGCGGGGTTGGCGCGATAGGTCAACAGGATTTGAATCAACGCTGCGTGGTCCGTGACAACCGCTTCCATCAACGCGGAGGTGCCGTCCTCGTCCTGAAGGTCGGGATTCGCCCCGCGCTCGAGCAGGAGCAGGGCGGCGTCCGGATGTCCTTGGCTGATCGCCAGGATCAGGGGCGTTGCTCCGAGCCCGTCGCGCGCATTCACGTCGGCACCCTCGTCCAGCAACGCCTTCACCACATGCCAGTGGCCGGCGTCGGCCGCGAGCAGCAGCGCTGTCTCGCCTTCCTTGTCCCTGGACTCGAGCTCCGCACCGGACCCGATCAAGATGTCGACGACCTCGACCTGTCCGTACGCCGCGGCGAGCATGAGCGCGGTTCGCCCGTCCCGATCCGAAGCCTTGGGATCCGCGCCCCGGAAGAGCAGCTGCTCGACCATGTCGGAGATGCCGTAGCGCGAGGCGATCATCAGCGGATCCCAGCCGACGCGGGTCCGATCGTGGACATTCGCGCCACGCTCGATCAGGACGGCCGTGATGCCGATGTTGCCGTGCTCGGCGGCGAAGGTGAGCGGTGTGCAGCTTGCGACGGTGCGGGCATTGACGTTGGCGCCTCTGGTGAGCAGCAGGGCAACCGTCTCGAGGTCGTCCGATTCCACGGCGATCATCAGGGCCGTCTTGCCGAATTCGTTGGGGGAATCGACCGGAACCCCTTGGTCGAGCAAGCCGGCGACGGTCTCGGTATCGCCGATCATTGCTGCGAGGCGCAGCTCCTTGGCGAGGTCCGGGCTTGCCGGATCGGCCGCATGCACATGCCCGAGCAGCAGCGTGCCCACAAGCAGCAGGAGGCGCGTGGCCATCACCCGTCGACCTTGCTTGGAAACTTGGATGACACTCATGACGGACCTCGACGTGTTCGCTGCATGGCTCGCTCAGGCGGCGTCCGGGTCGGCGGGCTGTGTTGCGCCGGCCGTCCCCGGGGCCGCTTCCGTCGTTGTTGCGGACGCCTTTGGGGGCTCGGCGTTCGGCGGCTCGTCGGGGAGATCATGGGCGATTCCCTTGTGGCAGTCGATACAGGTCTGGCCGCGATCCTCGGCCGCGCCGTGTCGACTTCGGGCCGAGCGACTCTGAGCCGATAAATCCATGTTGGAAAAGTCGTGACAGGTCCTGCAGGTGTTGGAGTCCGTGGCCTTCATCCTGTCCCAGACTCGATTGGCCATCGCCCAGCGATGCTCTTCGAACTTCTCCGGCGTATCGATCGTCCCTCTGAGCTCATGATAGACGTCTTTGACGGCCATGATTTTGGCGTGGAGCTTCGGGAAGAACTCCCGCGGGACATGACAATCCGAGCAGGTCGCCTGCACGCCGGACGCGTTCTTGTAGTGGGTCGTCTCCCGGTACTCTTCGTAGGGCACCTGAAGACTGTGGCAGGAGACACAGAGATCCATGCGGTTTGAATAGGCAAGACCGCCGGACATTGCGGCGGCAAATCCGATCCCCGCCACAAACACAATTGCCAAGACGACAAGCGATGTCCTGCGCGTGGATTTGCGTTCTTCAGACATAGACATCCTCTTTACGGCGACGACTGGGGGACGTCGTTGGCCGTCACGGCTCTTATTGTTGTCGACGCCGTACGGGCGTTAATTCTTTGACTATTCGCAATCGATGTTACGGCATCCGTGCCATGCTTGCCAAGGTGGGCAAGCGTTCGGTTATCGGTTATCGGTTATCGGGTCGAGGTCGAGCGGCGGGCGTGGGGCTGGGCCAAGCGGATCGAGCGGGTTTCAGTCCGCGTCGCGTCGTGCGCCGATCCCGCGCTCGCGCGCGAACTCGAGCATGCGGCGAATCGGCACCAGCGCGCGTCTGCCGAGGGCCGGATCGATCAGGATCTCCTGGTCACCCTCGAGCAGGACCTGCTCCAGGTTCTGCAATGCATTCATGGCCATCCACGGGCAGTGTGCGCAGCTCTCGCAGGTCGCGCCTTCACCGGCCGTCGGGGCCGGGATCAGGGTCTTGCCGGGCGCGAGCTGGTGCATCTTCCAGAAGATCCCGGCGTCTGTCGCGACGATGAACTCGCGGTTCGGCATCTCGACCACGGCTTTGATGAGCTGGGTGGTCGAGCCGACCACGTCGGCCTGATCGACGACCTCGTCCGGGGATTCCGGGTGCACGAGCACAGCCGCCTCGGGATGGAGCTTGCGTACGCGCTCCAGCGCGCAGGACTTGAACTCTTCGTGAACCACGCAGGCGCCGTCCCAGAGCAGCATATCCGCTCCGGTCATGCGCTGGACATAGTGTCCTAGATGCTTGTCGGGCGCCCAGAGGACCTTATGGCCCTGCTCGGCGAGATAGGCGACGACGGGCAGGGCGATGCTGGAGGTGACGACCCAGTCGGACCTGGCCTTCACCTCGGCACTTGTGTTGGCATAGACCACGACGGTGCGGTCCGGGTGGGCATCGCAGAAGGCGCCGAAGGCGTCGGCCGGACAGCCTTCGTCGAGCGAGCAGGTGGCGCGAAGATCCGGCATCAGGATCCGCTTCTCGGGATTGAGGATCTTCGCCGTCTCGCCCATGAAGCGAACACCGCAGACGACCAGCGTCCGTGCACTGCTGGCGGTGCCGAAGCGCGCCATTTCCAACGAGTCGGAAACACAGCCGCCGGTCTCCTCGGCGAGCGCCTGCAGGTCGGCATCCGTGTAGTAATGAGCGACCAGGACCGCATCCTGCGCCTTGAGCAGCGCCTTGATCCGATCCGTGAGCTGCGCTTTTTCGAGTGTGCTCAGCGTCGGCCATTGCGGATGCGGCGGCACCGCAATGGCCGGTCGCGACGCCTGCTCGGGTGCTGGGATGCTCATCGTGTCACCGGTGATTGCGGTTCGGTCAAGCCGCGGAGCGCTTCTTCTTGCCGAGGACGGCGGCAGGATCGTCGGGGAGTTGCGCGGGGTGCGCCTTGTGCGACGACTCCTTCAGACCCTTCGGATTCGTATAGCGTTCGTTGAGCGTCTGCACGAAATTCTCGCAGTTCTGAAGGACCTCGTTGATCTGCGCACGGGTCTTGCTGCTCCAGCCGATCATCCGGCCGATGATGACCGGGCGATAGAAGCGGGTGTTCTTTTTGAAGGCAGACATCAGATTCCCCGGCGGGTTCTTGCGTGCGACCTGCTTTTTCAGCCAGGGCTCGACGCTCATCGCGGCCAGTTTGCGAACCGTGAAATGGGTGCCGATGGCCAGTGCGATCAGCGTCCCGATCAAGGCATCGTGGCCCCATGTGTAATGGCTCGTCAGCACCTCCAGCCAAGCGGGTTCATAGGCGAGCCCGACCCAGTGCCCTGCATTGATACTCCAATAGACGAAAAAGGCACCGACAAGCGCGATGAGTGCCGCGTCGGCGACCAGGGTGCGGGTGCGCCAGCGCCGTACGGCGCTCTGCAGCAGGGGCACGGCCTCGTGGCCGAAGGCGTTGGCGGTCTCGCGCAAGGCTGCGATGATTCGGTACGCGCGCTCGATCTCCACGCGCTCCATGCGCAGGAAGACCTCGCCGAGGTCTTCGTCGCGCTTTTTCTCGAAGCGCTTGCGCTTGTGCTCGTCCGGGATGGGAATCGCGACTTCCGGATTGTAGATGGTATAGAAGCGGCCCGCGGTCAAGCCCGCTTCGCCGATCGCGCGCAGCCAGGCCGCGACCACGTCCTCCGGGTTGTCCTCGTTGGCTGCGGTATCGAGCTGATTGAGGATGTACAGGAACTTGCCCGAATCGGCACGGTGGATGGTGTCCTTCACCAGATGCTTGAGTGTGTCGCGCATCGCACCCGGCTCCGGGTGGCGCGCGTCGAAGAACACCAAGACCAGATCGGACAGGCCGATCATATGGTCGCTGATGCGCAGGATCCCCGTGCGCTGCGCGTCGGCGTCGAAGCCGGGCGAGTCGATTATGATCTTGCCGCGCAGACGTTCGCTGCAGCTGGTCTTGAGCTGCAGATAGGCATCGATGCGTTTGCCTTCCCCGCCGGCGACCTGCTCGATGTCGTGCGACATCTGGTAGAAGGGGAAGCGCGGATCCGAGTCGAGCGAGACGCCCGGAAGCGAATGACTGACCTTCTCCGGACTGTAGACAATGACGGTGAAGCGATCGTCGACGGCTTGATTGCCGGTGCGTTGCAGCTTTTGTCCGAGAAAGTAATTGATGAAGGTCGACTTGCCCGCCGAGAAGGTGCCCAGGATCGAGATCAGCGGCCACCAGGGGATCTGGGTCGCGAACGACTGGTTGGGTTCGAGCAGGCCCGTCCCGTACGCAACGCGGTCGATCGCCCGAAAGCTCTGCACGGCACTGAGCAGGACCGGGTTCTCTTGCTCCAGATGAGACTCCAGCTCCTGCATGCGCTGTTGAACGGCCTCGGCGGTAGACGGCATAGGGTCAGCTCCTCGATCTGGATACAACGCTTCGCTTTAAGGGGCAAGGCAAGGCAAGGCAAGGCGTTAAGGTAATGGGAACAGCGGCGTCCGAGGCGCTCGGCGTCATTGCCGGCAGGCTACATTCGTCGCGGCGGCCAAGCCGATCCGGCCCCGACCGCAATCGCGCACGATGTTACACTGAAGTTCGGCGGGATGGATAGCCGGTCACGGACTAGGGGTACTCGGATCGGGCTCGGCTTGCGGGCACGGCGACGGTGGCGTGTTTTGTCGGTGTCGAGCTCCTCGTTGCCGTGACCGTCGCGTCGAGCCGGCGTTTGTCGGCTTGAATGTCGAGCGGCGTCGAAGGCATACTGGGATACTGCGCCGTCCGGAGAATGAAAAGACAACGCGGCACTGAGCAGGCCACAGGTGCCGGGCTCGGATGCTGCGGATCAGCAACGGATGAGCGCCGGACGCGCGAGGCTGTCCGGTGTCCACGGCAGGTCCGAACGCCATAGCGCCGATCGGACGTGCGACAAAAAACCCAGCGTTTGGTGTGCGATCCGATGTCAATACAGTTTCGAACCGCCCGTTTTGCGTGCACGCTCGCCGTTGCCGCGGCTGTCTCGTCGGGCCTGGTCCAGGCCCAGATGCAGGCCGATATCGGCGAGACCTTCGTCGTTCAGCAGGCGCAAGGTGCACCCACCGTCTCCTTGGGCGGCAGTGTCGTCCCCTATAAAGAGGTGACGCTTGCCGCACAGCTGCCCGGTCGCATCACCTTCATCGCCGGCCGCGAGGGCGATACCTTCAAGGAGAAGGATCTGCTCGTGGCGATCGGCGACGAGGAGCTGCTCGCGAATCGACGCGCGCTGCTCGCTCAGATGGCGAGCGCCGATGCCCAACTGCGCAATGCGGGGGTTCAGTACTCGAGAGAGATCTACTCGCCGCAATCGCGTTCCGCGATGGGCGGGATGGGGCTGCCGAATCTGTTCGATCAAATGTTCACGGGACCGGCCGAGAGCTTCATCGGGGAGCGCGACCGCACCGCCGAGCGCTCGGCCGATCTCTTCGCCTCCGGGATCCAGATCCAGGAGGCGCAAAACGCCATGCTGCGCCTCCAGGCGGAGCTTCAGGCGCTCGACTCCAAGATCCGCGATGCCCGCAGCATCGCGCCCTTCGACGGGGTGATCGTGCGCAAGCTCATCGAGGTCGGGGATACCATCCAGCCCGGGCAGCCCATGCTCAACTACGCCGACGTGGAGTACCTTCAGATCGAGGTCGATGTCCCGGCGCGGCTGCGTCCGGGCCTGCGCGACGGGATGATGGTCCAAGCCGAGCTCGATCCGGACAATCGTCGCGTGCCCGTCCGGGTGGCTCAGATCTTCCCGATGGCCGATCCGCAACGTCACACCGTCAAGATCAAGTTCGATCTCCCGCAGGGCGTGTCCGAGCCCGGGATGTACGCCAAGGTGCTGGTGCCGGACCTCAACGCGCCGGCGCGTGCCAATCCGGTCATCCCGAGCAGCGCGGTGCGCTACAACGGCAGCTTGCCCGGGTCTATGTTCTGAGCGAGCGGGGTGAGCCTCAGCTGCGCCTGATCCGCGTCGGCGAGGAGCTCCCCGGCGGAATGGTCACCGTTCTGAGCGGGCTTCGTGCCGGCGAGAGGGTCATCACAAATCCCGGTCCCCGCGTCACGGCCGGTTGGGCAAGCGGATCACCCGCGGATCGCTGACAACCGCTCCCTTCAGCCCCGGCGATCGCACCGCGATCGCCCGCGCAATCCATGTCGCAGCGATGCGGCGCAGGCCCGGTTAATCTGGATTCGACATGAGCCAAGACGTCACATCCCCTCCGCAGGATCGCAAGGATCCCGCGTACGACGAGGACAGCCTCGGAATCGCCGGGCGCACAGCCCGATTCTTCATCCGCTCTCCGCTCTCGCCCCTCTTCTACGTCGCCATGCTGATGATGGGCCTGCTCGGTCTCATCATGACGCCGCGTCAGGAAGACCCGCAGATCTCGGTGCCCATGATCGACATCATGGTGCAGTATCCGGGTGCATCGGCCCAGCAGGTCGCCAATATGGCGATGCAACCGCTCGAGCGGATGATGAGCGAGATTCCCGGGGTCAAACACGTGTACTCCGCGTCTCAACGCGGCCAGGGGATCGTGACCGTCGAGTTCGTGGTCGGGGAGAAAATGGGCCCCTCCTTGCTCAAGGTGAACGACAAGGTCGCCTCGAACATGGATAGGATCCCGCCCGGGGTCCTGCCGCCGCTGATCAAGACCAAGGGGATCGACGACGTTCCTATCGTCACGCTCACGCTTTGGTCCAGGGACCTGGACGGGGACGGAATACCCGATGTCGACGACGGTCAGTTACGCCTGCTTGCCCAGGATGTGCTGCAGGCGGTCAAGCAGGTCAGGGATACGGGCAACGCCTTCATTGTCGGCGGACGCCGCGAGGTCGTGACCGTCGATGTCCTCCCCGAGCGCCTTTCCGGGTATCAAATCAGTCTGGATCAAGTCGCGCAAACCCTCGTCAGCGCCAACGCCGAGCAGGTCGCAGGTGGTCTCGAGGCGAGCGGTGCACGCTTCTCGGTCACGACCGGCGCCTTCTTGACGGGTGTGGAGGACATCAACCGTTTGGTGGTCGGAACCTTCAATAACCTGCCGATCTATATCCACGATGTGGCGCGCGTGACCCAGGGTCCCGAGGATGCCTCCGAGCTGGTCGCCTTCTACACCGGGCCGGCATCCGAGATCGAGGACGCCGCGGACGGTCGTCCGGCCGTGACGATCGCTGTCGCCAAGAAGGAGCTGACCAACGGCGTGACGGTGGCGAACGCCATCATGGAGCGCGTCGAGGAGCTCAAGGGCTCGCGAATCCCGGCCAACGTCGAGGTCAGCGTCACGCGCAACTACGGGCAGTCCGCCGACCAAAAGGTCTCGGAGCTGATCGGCAAGCTGATCAAGGCAACCCTGTTCGTGGTCATCCTGGTGCTGCTGGCCTTCCGTGCGGTGCGTCCGGCCATCGTCGTGATGCTGGTCATCCCGGTCGTGCTCTTCATGACGGTCTTCGTGGCCTGGGTGACCAACTACACGATCGACCGGGTGAGTCTGTTCGCGCTGATCTTCTCGATCGGTATCCTGGTCGACGACGCCATCGTGGTGGTCGAGAACATCTATCGGCGCTGGCTCGAAGAGGGACGCACCGACGAGGACACGGCCATCGACGCCGTGCGCGAGGTCGGCAACCCGACCATCCTCGCCACCTTCACCGTCATCGCGGCTTTACTGCCGATGGGGTTCGTGAGCGGCATGATGGGCCCCTACATGGCGCCGATCCCGGTGTTGGGCTCGGTGGCGATGTTCATCTCGCTGTTCGCGGCCTTCGTCTTCACGCCCTATCTGGCGATCTCCAAGTGGCTGCGACCCTCGATGAAATATCTCGAGGCCGCGGAGAAGCGCGAGCACAAGGAGGCCGAGGGTCTCGAAAAGCTCTATCGACGAATCCTGACACCCCTGATCGAGCACCGTAGCAAGCGCCTGATCTTCAAGCTGGTCCTCTGGGGCACCTTCCTCGTCACCCTGTCGTTCTTCTATTTCAACCTGGTGGCGGTCAAGATGCTGCCGCTGGACAACAAGCCCGAATTCTCGGTCGTGCTCGACATGCCGGAGGGAACGGCGCTGCCGGTGACGGCGAACCTCGCGCATCGCATGGCCGACAAGCTGCGCAGCATGCCCGAGGTGACCGCCATCCAGCTCTATGCGGGGACTGCGCGACCCTTCGACTTCAACGGCATGGTGCGTCATTACTATCTGCGCTCGGATCCCTGGCACAGCGAGCTTCAGGTCCAGTTGACGGACAAGCACGACCGGGATCGCACCAGTCACGAGATCGCGGTCGAGGCGCGCGAGCTGCTCGGAAAGATGGTCGAGGGCACGGGCGCAGCGCTTGCGGTGGTGGAGATGCCGCCGGGTCCGCCGGTACTGCAATCGGTCGTCGCGGAGGTCTACGGACCGACGCCCGAGCTGCGACGTCAGTTCGCACGCGACCTCACCGACATGTTCGGCAAGGCCGAGAGCACCCGCGATGTCGACAACTATCTGAGAGGTGCCTTCGACTACTGGCGCTTCAACGTAGACACCGAAAAGGCGGTGCGTCGCGGGATCTCGGTCGACACCATCAACCGCAATCTCGCGATGGCCCTCGGCGGCTCGCCGATCGGCGACATCAAGCCGCAGGCGGGGCGCCAGATGGGCCACGAGCCCGTGCAGATCGTGCTGCAGGTGCCTCTGGCCGAACGTTCCCAGGTCGATCGCCTCGGCGATCTTCCGATCCAATCCAATCAGGGATACACGGTCCCGCTGCGCGAGCTCGGCGAGTTCCAGTTGACGCCGGAAGAGGACATCATTTACCACAAGGACTTACGGCCGGTCGAGTATGTGGTGGCCGATGTCGGCGGGCGGCTTGCGGCACCCGTATACGCGATGTTCCAGGTCGAGCGTATTCTCAACGAGCAGGACTACACGGCACCGGACGGAACCAAGCCGCAAGGCAGCGAGGAGATGGACGACGCCATGTTCTGGCTGGGTCCGCCCCCCGACAGCAGTCGCCTTGCCTGGACCTGGGCGGGCGAGTGGACAGTCACCTACGAGACCTTCCGCGATATGGGCGCCGCCTTCGGTGTTGCGCTGATCCTGATCTATATCCTGGTGGTCTGGGAGTTCGGCAACTTCCGCATCCCGCTTGTCATCATGGCGCCGATTCCGCTCACCCTGCTCGGCATCATCCCGGCGCACGCGCTCATGTTCAGCCTCGGACTCGGCGGGGAGTTCACCGCGACCTCGATGATCGGTTGGATCGCGCTGGCCGGCATCATCGTCCGAAACTCGATTCTGCTCGTGGATTTCGCGATCCACGAGATCCAGAAAGGCGTGCCGGTCGCCGAGGCCATGATCCGCTCCTGCAAGATCCGCACGCGCCCGATCGTGATCACGGCTTTGGCCTTGGTCGCGGGCTCGAGCGTCATCATCACCGACCCGATCTTCCAAGGCATGGCGATCTCGCTGCTGTCCGGGGTGCTGGTCTCGACCGTCCTGACGCTGATCGTCATCCCGCTCGGCTGCGTTGCTGCGGGCGACGACATGTGTCGGGTCGCTCTTGCGACGGCCCCGCCCGGAACGAGTCTTCCGTGCATGACGGATGCCGAGCCGCGGCAGGCACCGCGCACGAGCTCCGGCGGCGGTGTCAGCCGATTCTTCGGGAAGGTCGTGGAGTTCTTCATTCTTGCGCTCTATGCGTTGCGCGGGATCTTCCTGCTGCTCTTCGAAGCGGCGAAGAACGCGTTCAAGACCAAGCCCGCTCGCCAGCCGGCCGCACGCTCCGCGACGACGACAGCCGGCGCCGATACGCCCGTGGAGAAGGATGTACCCTCCGCCAAAGGCGAGAGCGCCGCATCGGAGCCTGCCCGGACCGTGACCAAAAAGCGCGCGACAACGGCGTCGAATGCAAAACCGACGACGCGTAAGACGGCGGCGAAGAAGGCCGCAACGACTGACACTACGAGTCAGGCGGTTCAGAAGAAGGCGCCTCGGCGCGGCATTCGATTGAAGATCGACGACGAGAACGACACGGGTGATCGTTAAGGTCGCGCGATGACACCTTTCCTGCTCCTCTCCGGGCTGCTGCTCGGCCTGGCCTCCGCAACGGCGAGTCAGGGGGCCGGCGCGGCGGAGTCATGGGGCCAGGCTCGACAACCGACATGGGGCGATGCACCGGTTTATTCCGGTGGATATCCGGATGCGACCTCGACCCCCGAGCCTTGGGTCGCGCCCGACGATCGGGCAGTGTACGGGGGTTGGCGTGAATCCTCACCGGGCCCGTCGCCGTGGGGCGAGGGTGCCGGATCGGCCTCCCCGCAGCCGGAATATCGGTTTCGCGGTGACCCGCAGCCGTGGTCGGGTCGCTGGAGCGGGCAGGAGGAGACGCCGGAATATAGGTTCCGACCGCTGACGGGTCGGGAGGCGGAGCAGCGCGCGCAAACGCCGGGCTGGCGTCCGCTGGAGCCGGGCCGAGACGATCGCGGCGGGCGGACCCGGGCCCCCGCGGGACTGATGGACGCGCTGACGCCGCCGCCTCGGACGTTCGGCTTCGAGCCGACGCCTCGGCCTTGATCCGGCGCCGGCTCGCCCGGACCCCGACTGCCGATCGGGCCGCTCGCGACCGGATTGCGGCCATGGCGATCGACAGCGGGGCGGGTGCGATGCGGCGGGCGCCGCAAATGACCCCGATCGAGGCGCGGGGTGTTGTCGTGACTGATCACCGATCGATGGGAGGAGAAGACAAGATGAGAACGCAAACGCAGGCTGTGTTGGGTATCGCGCTCGCATCCGCCTTGGCGGCCACGGCGCACGCGGAGATCTCGGGTGTCCAGTTCTCCGCCGACATGATCAGTCAAGGCTCGGACGGGCAGGCCGAAACCGTCAAGATGTTCGTGGGCGACGGCCGGATGCGCAAGGAGATGACGCAGCAGGGTCAAGAGGTGATTCAGATCATCGATCAGAATCGCGGGATGATGTGGGTCCTCTTCCCCGATCGACAGACCTATATGGAGCAAGGAGGTGCGCCGGGCGAAGGCGCACCCGCGCCGGCGCCGCCCCCGACCGCGGAGACCGATCCCTGCGCCGGTATGCCCGGTCTGACGTGTCGACGTGCCGGCGAGGAGGCGGTCGGAGGGCGGGCCGCGGTGAAATGGGACATGGTCATGACCCACGAAGGCCAGTCCATGAACGGAACCCTCTGGATCGACGCCGAGCGCGCGATTCCGCTGAAACACGAGATGTCCAACGGCGAGAAGATGGAGCTCGTGATGGTCGGCACCGAAACCATGGAAGGCCGCCAAGTCGAGAGATGGGAGATGACCACGACCGCGCCCGATCAGCCGCCGACCCGGGTTCTGCAATGGTACGATCCGGAGCTGAAGCTGTCGGTGCGCGAGGAGTTTCCGGGCGGTGGCGTGCGCGAGCTCAAGTCGATCCGGATCGGCGCTCAGCCGGACCATCTGTTTGCGGTGCCCGCCGGGTACACGCGCATGGAGATGCCCCAGCCCGGACAATAGTCGCTCGGGGCGGCATCGCGGATGAACGCGGACGCGGAAGCACGGCATGATCACGATCGTCGGAAGTCTTAAGGGCGGTTCGGGCAAGAGCACCTTGACCTTCAATCTGGGGGTGTGGCTCTCGATGGCGGGGGTGAAGGCTCAGCTGATCGATGCGGATCCTCAGGCGACCCTCACCGACGTCATCGACGTGCGTCGGGAAGAGGGGTTCGATCCCGTTCTGAAGGCGTCGGACAAGCGGGCCCTGAGGGTGGAGCAATTGAAGGCCGCCGACGAGACCCTCATCGACGTCGGGACCTCGGACATGGAGAGCCTGCGCACGGCGCTTGCGCGGTGCGACCGCGTCGTCGTGCCGGTCCCGCCGTCGCAGGCCGATATCTGGTCGACCCAGCGTTTCATCCAGTTGATTGCCTCGGTCGAACGGGAGACGCCTCCCGACATCATCGGGTTCATCAATCGGGGCGACACCCACCACGGGGTTCGCGAGACCAACGAGGCTGCCGCCGCGTTGGTCTCGCTCCCCGGTATCCGCTTCATCAAGCCGAGGCTCTCGCAACGCACCGTTTTTCGGCGCTCGTTCAGCGAGGGCTTGGCGGTGTTCGAGCTGGAGTCCCGCGGCAAGGCGGCGCGGGAGTTTCTCGGGCTGGCCGCGACGCTCTATCCGCACCTCGTCAGTTGATCCGCCGACGAGAGGCCCCGTCGCTTCATGCCTGCCGGCTTGGCTGTCGGTCACGTTGCGGGACCGATTCGTCCGCGGTCATCGGTGCGCCTTGTCGCACGCTACAATTCTGTTAAGCTCTTGAGGCAACGGGAGCGGAGACGGATCATTAATCGTCTGACCACAGCAATGGCCGTGCTGATAGCCTTGTTTTTAACGCGGTTTAAATCGCTTGGTTGACGTCCCAACCTCGACTCTCATTCGAGACCCGTTGGTTACAGCGCCTTTCGCCTTACGGAAGGCTATTTTCACGAAAAGAGTGCATGTGATGCCTGGCGGTAACTCGCCGACCATGTTTGCTTTTTTTATCAACTGATCAAGAGCCGGCCCGAATCATGGCGCAGAACGAGATCCCGAGGACCGACGCCTACCCGGACGGCGCGGTATCGAACGAGCAAGCGGAGGCCGATGCGCGCGCCGCAGGCGTTACCGAGACGCAGATTCATGCCTTTGCGATCGATCGCCTGTCCCAGGCGTTCGAAACCAGCGCAAAGCGCTGGGAGCTGATCGTCTATCCCAGCCTGTTCGCCTTCATCATCCTCGCCGCCTACGGGTTCTACCTGGTCTTCAGTCTTGCCAAGGACGTCCACTATCTGGCCATCAGTGTGGATACCAACATGACGGTGCTGGCCAGCAACATGCAGTCGATCTCCGACAACATGGGGCAGATGAGTGCAAATGTCCGCACCATGGCGGTGAGTGTGGATTCGATGGCACGGGACGTAAACACGCTCGAGCCCATGCTGACGAGCATCCAGACCATGGATCGTTCGATGCAGGCGATGACCATGTCGACCTCGTCCATGCGCAACGACATGGCGGGCATGAATCAAAACATCGGCCGCCCGTTGCAGTTCATGAATTGGTTCATGCCTTGGTGATGGATCGCGATCCCTGCAAGGGTGTTTAGGGCCCCAGCGGCTTGGAAGTGACCGTGCACGCGGGTCTCCCCGAATCCGTGCGACTGATCGTCGCGATCTCCTCGCGCGCACTCTTCGACCTCAGCGAGTCTCACCGGGTGTTCGAGACGCAGGGTGTCGATGCCTATCGCGACTATCAGGTCGCGCACGAGAACGACATCCTCGAGCCCGGTGTCGCCTTCGCGCTCGCCAAAAAGCTCATGAGCCTCAATACGGCCCTCGGTGATCGGGGTCGCGTCGAGGTCATCCTGATTTCGCGCAACAGCTCGGATACCGGGCTGCGTGTTCTGACGTCCGCACATCACCACGGACTGGATATCGCCCGCGCCGCCTTTACGGGCGGGGCAAGTCCCTACCGCTATGTGTCCGCCTTCGGTGCGCATCTGTTCTTGTCCGCGGATCCGAGAGACGTTCGCTCGGCCTTGAATGCAGGGTGTGCCGCGGCGACCGTCCTGCCGGCGGCCTTTCCGGCGGATCCGGAGGAGGATGAACAGGTTCGCATCGCGTTCGACGGCGATGCGGTGTTGTTTTCGGACGACGCCGAAAGACTCTTCCGTCGCGAGGGGCTCGAGATCTTCAACGCGACCGAGCTGGCCTCCGCGCATGAGCCGCTACCCGGCGGACCCTTCAAAGGCTTGCTGGTCGCGATCCATCAACTTCAGGCACTCTTTCCGCCCGAGGCATCGCCGTTGCGCACCGCGCTCGTGACCTCGCGCGGCACGCCCTCCCATGAGCGGGTGATCCGCACCTTGCGTGCTTGGGATATCCGCATCGACGAGGCACTTTTTCTCGGCGGGCTCGACAAGGGGCGTTTTCTCGCGGCCTTCGACGCGGATATCTTTTTCGACGATCAGCGTGTCCATTGCGACGCGGCGAGCCGTCATGTCGCAACCGGCCATGTTCCGCACGGTGTCGCCAATCTGGAGGGTGACCCGCCGATCCGAACGGCCGAGTCCGCAGACAACCCCGGCTAAACCGCGTCCAGAGCGAGATGTTCAGTTTCGAGTGAGTCCAAGGGTTGGTGCGCCCCCCGCTCTCCGGTGGTGACGCGGTTTGGAATTTCATCTTTTTCCAATCTTCTAAACTGCGCCGACTCCCACAGTTGCCGATCGCTCGGAGGCTGATCCAATCTTACGAACATCGCATATCCTGCCGGGCGCAGTTTAGGGCTGAATGTCGAGCGTCGGCGAAGGACGCTGCAGGAAATTGCCCTGGACATAATCGACCCCCGCCGTCCAGAGAACGGTGAGGGCGCGCGCGTCCTCTACCCCCGTGACGACGCTCTTCACGTTGAACTCGCGTGCGAGATTCGCGATGCTCATGAGGCGCTGTTGCTTGACCGGCTCCTCGGCCAGTGCACGGGCAAAATCCGGCATGAGCACCACAAAATCGACCGGAAGCGCCTGCAGGATCATCTCGGAGCGATTGGTGGCGCCGAAACGATTGATCGCGACCCGGCACTTGATCTGCTTCAAGGCATCGACCAACTTGCCGAGACTGGCCAGATTCTCCGCAACCAGCTCTTCCTGAAACTGGAAGGCGAGCCAGTTGCCGCGCACGTCGAGCTCACGCAGACAGTCGCAGATATGGAGGATGATGCTCGGGTTGCGGAAGGTGTCTTCCGCCAGGTTGATGAAGAATCGCAGGTGATGGCCTGCTTTGCGCTGCTCGGCGAGCACGCGGATCGCATCGCGGATCGCCCATTTGTCGATCTCCTCGATCAGCCCGCGTCGGATCGCCGCGCCGATGAAGTCCTTGGCCTCCAGCAACTCGCCGTTCTCGTCGAGCAGGCGTACCAGGACGCTGTAGTTCTCCTGGTTGTCGCCCATGAGGCTGATGATGGGTTGATAGACGAGCTTGAACCGCTCGTTGCCGAGCGCCGTCGCGATCTTGTCCGCGACTTCGGTGTCGCCGTCTACCGCGGTTTGTTTGGTTCGCGCTGCCAGCGATGTCGGGGTCTGCATCCCGCCGGCACAGTCCCCGGGCGATGCCGCGCTGTAGACACAGAGTCTGTGCGCGGCGTTGAGGATGTCTTGCGCGGCGGCTGCACGTCCCTTCACCAGGTAGTATCCGATATCGCAGTCCGGCGCGATGAGTCCCGTGGTTGCAAGGCGCTGCGGTAGGCGGGCGTGCTCGCGGATGTGCTCGGCGAGTGCCTCGGCTTCTTTTTCGTCCAAGCCGTCGATGATCATCGCGAAGCCGTCGTCGCTGATCCGCGTAAGGGCATGGGCTTGGACGGCAACCGAGGCCAAGACCGGACCGAAGCCGTCGACGATGTCCAGCCCGTGGGTGAGACCCAGATCGCGCAGAAGCTCCGAATGGCGTCTCAAGCGGATGAAGAAGACCGCAAAGGGCAGCGAAACCGATCGATCCGGACCGAGTCGCGTTTCGATCTCCTCGAAGAAGACCGTCCGGGCGGCGGCGATATCGGAGGCCAAGTCGCCGCCCTTCACATGCTCACCGGACTGTTGCACGGGATCCAGGATCAACCGGAGACACGGCTCGTCGTCGAGGACAGCATGCGCCGCGGACAGGCGTGCCTCGAACCTTTTGCCCCGGCTCGAGCGCAGGCGTGTCGTGATCTCGACCGGCTCGGTCTGAGCCGTGCGCTCGGCGCTCTGCAGCAGATCGCGCACACCGTCGCGCTGGTCCGGATCGACAAGGTCCAGGAGGGCGATCGCCTGGATCTCATCCAGGCTGGGATAGCCGAGAAGGGCTAGATAGGTGCTGTTGGCGTAGAAGTGGAGACCCTGTTGCACGAAGGCGATCGCGGCGCCGGTATGGTCGATGAGCTCACGGGAGCGTCTTTCGCACTGCTTGAGCCGAAGCGCCAACTCACGGGCGCGGCGACGTTGACGCAGATCGCTTGCTTCGCGTCGGATGGTCCAGAGAAGCTGCTCCTCGTCGCCGAGGGTCAGCAGACCGCGTGCGCCGAAGCGCTGCGCCTCGAGCATATCCTCCGGGCTCGGCTTGTCGGCGGCGATCACGATGAGCGGGATCTCGGCAGCGTGCTCGCCGCGACGTCGAATCGCATCCGCCAAGTCCAGGTCGTCGTCGTGTCGCCACCAAAGGATCATGTCGAAGGCGCGACGCGCGAGCAGATCGTTCAATCGATCCGCCCGCGCGGTCACGAGCGCACGGGCTGCGAGCCCGGCTGCACGCAGGCGCTCCACCAAGCGCTCCGCGGCGACGGTGTCGGTGGTGAGCAAGAGCAAGGCGAGCAGTGGGGGTTGCGCGGACATGATGCGACCTGGTACGGGCTCCTCGAGGTTTCGGGACATTGCCGTACCGGCGATTATCGGGCTTCGCGGCCCGTTTGGGAAACGAACGGGTTCACAAGAACGACGCTCCGATGGGAGCGGCGTCGGTCAAGGGGGTCTTGGATCCGACGCCCGGAACCTCGCGGACCAGACGCGGGACCAGGTAGCCGGGTAGCCGATGGCGCAATGCCTCGCCGAGCCGCAGCGCCTGTGTGTCGGAGACCGCGAAATGTGCAGCACCCTCCACCGGGTCGAGCTGGTGGAGGTAGTAGGGAAGGACGCCGCACTCGAAAAGCCGCTCGCTGAGGGCACCGAGTGTCGGGGCCGCGTCGTTGACCCCGCGCAGCAAGACACTTTGGTTGAGCAAGGTCAGATCGGCACGGCGCAAGCGTTGCAAGGCGTCCTCGGCCTGCGCGCCGAGCTCGTTCGGATGATTGGCATGGACGACGAGGATCGTGGCGAGACGGGAGCTCGACAAGCATCGACAGAGTGCGTCGGTGACCCGAGACGGCAGGACGACGGGGAGGCGTGTATGGATCCGCAGGCGCTTCAGGTGCGGAATCCCGTGCAGGCGCTCAAGCAGTGCACCGAGGCGATCGTCGTCCATCATCAAGGGATCCCCGCCGCTGAGGATCACCTCGCAAATCCCCGGATCCGCGGCGATCGAGGCCAGGGCGACGGCCGTGCGATCCGGCGTTTTGCCAAGATCCGCGTATGGAAAATGTCTTCGAAAACAATAGCGGCAGTGCACGGCGCACCCGCCCGTGACGATCAGGAGGGCACGGCCCGCATATTTGCGAAGCAGCCCGGACCCGAGATCCGCGGACGCATCTCCGACCGGATCGCGGGTGAATCCGGCGACCGGCAAGCGTTCCGCGCCGAGCGGCAGGACCTGTCTCAGCAAGGGGTCGCCAGCGTCGCCCGGTGTCATCAAGGCGGCAAAGGCGCGCGGGACCAGCATCCGGAATCCAGGTGCAGCGGGGTCGAGATCCGGGATCGCCTCCGGACTGAGACCGAGTGCGGCGAGGAGGTCGTCGGCGTGTCGGTAAGCCTCGGCGAGGTCGTGTTTCCAGGCCGGCTCCGGCTCGGGTCTCCGGAACGGCGTCGGGGTCGCGGTCTGACAAGCGGCGATGCTTCGCGGTACCATTGCGCGGTTTAGCTCCACAGTCAACGAGGACGATATGGCCTTTTACAGTACCAGCGAGTTCAAGGGCGGACTCAAGATCATGTTGGACGGCGATCCTTACAACATCGTCGAGAACGAGTTCGTCAAGCCCGGCAAGGGCCAGGCCTTCAGTCGGGTGCGGGTGCGCAATCTCAGGACCGGACGAACCGTCGAGAAGACCTTCAAGTCGGGCGACACGGTGGAGGCGGCCGATGTCCATGATACCGACATGCAGTATCTCTACAACGACGGCGAAGAGTGGCACTTCATGGATCCGGCCAGTTTCGAGCAGATGACTGCCGACGCCAACGCCTTGGGTGACGCGGCAAAGTGGATCAAGGAAGAAGACATCTGCCGGGTGACGCTCTGGAACGGGGTCCCTCTGAGCGTGGACGCGCCCAACTTCGTCGTCCTGGCGATCACCGAGACCGACCCGGGGCTGAAGGGCGACACCTCGGGCGGCGGCGGCAAGCCGGCGACCCTGGAGACGGGTGCGGTGGTCCGTGTGCCCTTGTTCGTTCAGTCCGGCGAGCTCGTGAAGGTCGACACCCGCACCGGCGAGTATGTCTCGCGTGCCAAAGAGGCCTGACGACACCGCGCGGTCGAGCGATGCCGGCGCAACCGGCGCTGTCCGTTCGTCCCTGCCGTCGATGTGCCTGTCCTGATGCCTGCTTGCGAAGACTGGTCGGCGTGCGCAACGACCGCCGTTCTACAGGCCCGCGCCGAGATGCTGGCGCGGATTCGCGCCTTTTTTGCCGCTGCCGGCGTGATGGAGGTCGAGACCCCGATCCTCTCGCACGCCGGTGCGACGGACCCGGCGCTCGCAAGTCTCTCGCTTTCGGGTGGCCGGTCGGGTGTTGGGTCCGGCGCCGATCGGACGCTCTTTCTGCAGACCTCGCCCGAGTTTCCGATGAAGCGCCTGCTCGCCTCCGGGAGCGGTCCCATCTATCAGATCTGCAAGGTTTTTCGTGGCGAGGAGCGCGGGCGACGGCACCACCCCGAGTTCAGCTTGCTGGAATGGTACCGACCGGGTCTGGACGATGGACAGCTGATCGACGAGGTCGCCGAGCTGGTCCGCGCCGTGCTGCAACGCCCGATGCTGCCGATGCAGCGCATCCGCTATCGTGACCTGTTTCGCGAGGTGTTGGACCTGGATCCCTTCACGGCACCCGTGCAGACCTTGCGCGAGGCCGCGATCACGGCCGGCATCCCCGACGCCGATCGGTTGGATCTCGAGCGCGACGCCTGGCTCGACCTCCTGCTCACCCAGTGTCTCGAGCCGCGACTCGGGCGTTCAGGCATGAGTTTTCTCTGCGACTATCCGCCGAGCCAGGCCGCCTTGGCGCGGATTCGGCCCGGCGGCGCGCCGCCCGATGATCAGGCGGTTGCCGAGCGCTTCGAGCTTTACATCGACGGCGTCGAGCTGGCGAACGGCTTTCACGAGCTGACCGATGCCGTGGAGCAGGGCGCGCGTTTTGCGCACGATCGCACCGAGCGTCGCCGTCTCGGCTTGACCGAAATCCCCCACGACACGCGTCTGCTTGCGGCACTTCAGGCAGGGATGCCGGCATCGAGCGGGGTCGCGCTCGGGCTCGACCGTTTGTTGATGATCGCCGTCGGGGCTACGCACATCGATCAGGTTCTGGCCTTCCCCATCGAGCGGGCGTGAAGTGAAACCGCGTCACTCTGCTCTTTGCGCGATCATCGTTCGGGGTTGATCTTGGATGGTGTCTGCGGGCTTTGGCGCTGACGCGGTTTCAGAGATTGAATGCCTAAGGAACGATTCAAAAACAATCGAAACACGTAGGATGGGTAGAGCGAAGCGAAACCCATCCAGCCCGCGCCAAGCGCATCAGACCGACACCCGGCAACGCGGCGGTTTGGAGGATGGGTTTCGCTGACGCTCTACCCATCCTACGTGTTCATCAAGGCGTTCACCTTGTTTCTGAATCGTCACTAACATACTGACGCCGGCGTTTGGTCGAGCCTCCCAAGCTCGGCACAACCTCCCGCCTGTAGTCTGTAGGGACAAGCGCAGCGCAGTCCGCCAGCGTCGGCGAGGCGTTCGGTGGACTTCGTTCTCGCTCGTCCATTACCCTACGAGGGCTCGTCGACCCTACATCTCCTGAACCGCGTCCTGCCGAGATCATTTGTCGAGGCGAGCTCAGCGTCACACCGCAACGCTGCATGTCGCTCCTGACGCGGTTCAGTCGGTCAAGGCGCTCTGGATGGCCTCCAGGTCCAGCGCCTGAAGATACTGCTCCAGCGGCGCCGCTTCCGTTAGACCGGAGCCTTCGCCCTGCACCAGGAGTCGGTTCCCGACCATGAGGGTGACCTTGTAGGTCTGGCTGCCGGGGGAATGCTCCATCATGCCGCGCTCGCCCTTGAGCGAGTAGGTCTTCAGATCCTCGTTGGCTTGCATCATGAACGGCATCGAGATGGCCATGGTCAGCATCGGCATCATCGGCGAGTCGGCCATCAGGGTGAGGGTCACCTCGGCGTTGTCTTCCCGGACGTAGCGCCGACTGAGGTGAGTCCCGGTCAACATGGACGCCAGACCGCCCGCCGACTGGGCCTGCGCCTCGTCCGCGACCCATCCGTCCAGAGGCGGCGGAAACAGCGTCAGAAGCCCAGCCGTGATCTGTGCGTGAATCGCCTCGACGGCGCCGTTCAGGGTCTCCGCGGCTGTTCTGAGCTCGCCGGCCTCGTATGCCTGCTTGGCAGCGTCGAGTTGATCCGTCACCTCGTCGGCGGAGGCGGTGTTGAGCGTCAGGGCAAGGCCGGCCGCCAAGGCCAGGGTACCCGTGAGCGTTGCGTGCATCTGTTTCTCCGTTTGCGTGATATCGAGACGCGGCGCCCGACGTGCGGGGCCGCTCAATGCTCGACGATTGCATCCAATGCCTGTTTGGCCTTGTGGCAGGCGCCGGGCTCGGTGCGTTCGGGGTCCATCTCTTCGAAGGCCAGACCCAAGCGCGCGAACAAGGCGCGATCCCGGTCGGACTCGGCATTCGGCGTGGTCAGCAAGCGCTCGCCGTAGAAGATGGAGTTGGCGCCCGCGAGAAAGCAGAGCGCCTGCAGCTCGTCGCTCATCTCGCTGCGTCCGGCGGAGAGGCGCACATAGGAGGCCGGCATCAGGATGCGCGCGACTGCGACCACGCGGACGAGCTCGAACGGATCCAGTGCCTCGCTCGCCTGAAGCGGTGTACCCTCGACCCGGACCAGCAGGTTGATCGGGACGGACTCCGGATGGGCCGGCAGGTTGGCGAGCTGACGCAACATGGAGGCACGGTCGCGCCGCGACTCGCCCATGCCGAGGATCCCGCCGCTGCAGGTCTTCAGGCCCACGTCGCGGATATGCTCGAGGGTGTCGAGTCGGTCCTGGAAGGTGCGTGTCGTGATGACCTGGCCGTAGAATTCCGGCGAGGTGTCGAGGTTGTGGTTGTAATAGTCGAGCCCGGCATCCTTGAGACGGCGCGCTTGCGCCCCGGTGAGCATCCCCAGGGTCACGCAGGTCTCCAGTCCGAGTGCGTGAACGCCCTCGACCATGGCAATGACCTGCTCGAGGTTTTTGTCCGTCGGATTGCGCCAGGCCGCGCCCATGCAGAAGCGGGTCGCACCCTGCTCGCGGGCGATCCGCGCGGCGTCGAGAACCTCGTCGATGGGCATCAAGGACTCGCGCTCGAGCCCGGTCTCGTGGCGGGCGCTCTGGGCGCAATAGCCGCAATCCTCCGGGCAGGCGCCGGTCTTGATGCTCAGGAGTGTGCTGACCTGCACGCGGTTGGGATCGAAGTAGAGTCGATGCGCCGTCTGGGCGCGAAACATCACATCGGTGAAGGGGCGGTCGAGGATGTCTTGGATCTCCTCGACCGACCAATCGTGGCGCAGGATGGAAACATGCAGCGGGGAAGGCTTGGGTGACATGGGCGTGATGGGCCGATTTCCGGGTGTGGAAAAACCACTTATGCTAGTGGGCTTCGGTCGGTTGTCAACCAATGTTCGGTGATCCGGTCGAGACGAGCGGCGTCATTTCCCGGCTCGTGTCGGTGTTGTTCCCGCCGACCTGCGTCCTGTGCGGTGCGCCCGGCCTCGTGAGCGGAGGAGGGCGCGATCTCTGTCCAGGCTGCGCGGCCGAGTTGCCGCACAACCGCGACTGCTGCTTCCAATGCGCCGTGCCCTTCGACAGCCCGATGCCTGCGGGGACGCGATGCGGCGCCTGTCAGCGGCACCCGCCGCCGTACGAGACCAGCCTTGCGGCCTTTCGCTACGAGGAGGCGATCCCGACGCTGGTCGGAGGCGCGAAGTTTCGGGGACGGCTCAATCTGGTGCGGTTGCTCGGGCAATGTCTTGCCGATCGGGTCCGAGAGGTCGATCCGCCCCGACCGCAGGTGCTGTTGCCGGTCCCGCTGCATGCGTCCCGGTTGCGCACCCGCGGCTATAACCAGGCGCTGGAGATCGCCCGCGTCGTCGGCCGGGATCTGGCCCTGCCGATCGATCACGCCTCCTGCATCCGCAGCGCTGCGACCCCGCCGCAGGCCGGCCTCGACGAGCGCGCACGCCATCGCAATATTCGCGGCGCGTTCCTGGTCCCGGGCTTGTTGCCTTGGAGCCACGTCGCCATCCTCGACGACGTCGTGACGACGGGCAGCACCGTCGCCGAGCTCAGCCGGGTGTTGCGCAGGGCCGGGGTTCGACGGATCCAGGTGTGGGCGGTGGCGCGAACGCCCTGACACCGCCGGACCGGGAAATCAAGAAGCGCCGAGGTTGTGCCGACGATCGGGCGCACAACATCTGCCTGACGCGCCCTTGCCGATGCGCTCGAGTGCCGTCAACCGAGCTGTTGGATCAATTGGGTGTCGCGCTCGATCTTGTTCGCGAAGTGGCTCGCCATGTTCATGAGCATCTTGATCCGCAGCGCCTCCCGGATGGACTCGAAACGCAGCTCCAGACACTGCGTCTCGATTGCGGCGGATACGTTGGCGGTTCGGCGTTTCTGATTCATGAAGGCGACCTCGCCGAAGACCATGCCCGGTCCCAGCGTCGAGAGTCTCAGGTGGTGGCCCGAACCCGAGTCGATCCAGACCTCCACCTCGCCGCTGAAGATAAAATACATGGACTCGGCCGCATCCCCGGCCCTGAAGATGCCATTGCCGGCCGCGAACGTGCGCTCTTCGCCCGAGGCGCGAAGCTCCTCGAGCTCGGCGCTCGTCATGCCCGAGCAGAGATACTGCGCGCCGAGATCCTGGACCGAGGCGGCGGTCCCGGTGGTCTCGGCCTCGGCGATCAGTTGATTTTCGCACCACTCCACCGCGTGATCGGCATCCTCGAAATGCAGCGGGCCTGGCTCCTGTCTGGGCTCCTGCGTGCCGGCCGATTCGCCGAGCAGATGTTTGCGAAAGCGATAGAGGTTCTTGCAATCCGTGAAGAAGAGATGCTTGCCCTCGGTTGCGATCCGCCCCGCAAGCTCGCCCAGGACCAGGATTGACGCGCGGTCGGTCCCGATGACGCGCTTGAGATCGATAACCAGATAGTCGATGCCGGCGAGCTCGGAGAGGATCTCCACGCCGACCGATTCGGCACTGCCGAACAACAGCTCTCCCTGCAGCTCGTAGACGCGGATGCGATGCCCTTGCTCCGCGAGTACGGCAAGCTCCGCCGCGTTGCGACGGCGGCGCGAGGTGCGCTTGGCGCAGTCGTAGACCTGACGCATGACGGTGGCGGAGGTCGAGCGTGCGACATGGAAGAGGTGCAGACTGAAATCCTTGGACAGCCGCTTGCACGCCTCGATGCCGCGCACACTGTTGCCCTTGGCGTCCAGACGCGGCGAGAAGACCCCGAGACCGAACTGTCCGGGCAGCACCGCCGTGATCCCGCCGCCCACGCCGCTCTTCGCCGGCATGCCCACGTTGAAGATCCAAGCGCCCGAAAAGTCGTACATGCCGCAGGTGCTCATGACGCTCAGCACCTTCTCGACATACCGCGACTGCAGCGCGACGACGCCGGTCACCGGATTCACCCCGTTGTTGGCCAGACAGGCGCCGATCATCGCCAGATCCCGGGCGGTCACCAGGATGGAGCACTGCCGAAAATACAGATCGACCACCTCCTCGGGCGTACGATCGAGGATCCCGTAACCGAGCAAGAGGTGCGCGATCGCCCGGTTGCGGTGACCGGTGTCGCTTTCGGAGCGGTACACCGTCTCGTCGATCTCCATCGGCCGGCCGGTGTAACGCCCGAAGGCGTCGAGAATCCGCTGCATCGGCGGGGCATCGGGTGTGCTCGCGATCAGGCCCGTGGTCGCGATGGCGCCCGCATTGATCATCGGGTTCATGGGACGCCCGGTGCCGGGCTCCAAGCTGATCGAGTTGAACGCCTCGCCCGAGGGCTCGACGCCGACCTTGCTCAGAACCTGGTTGAGCCCGCGATCTTCCAGCGCCAGACCGTAGGTCACCGCCTTGGAGATCGATTGAATGGTAAAGCTCCGACGCGAGTCGCCGACCTGGTAGACATGCCCGTCGACCGTGACCATCGCGATCCCGAGCCAGGATGGATCGGCGCGGGTCAGCTCCGGGATGTAATCGGCGACGGCGCCCTCGCTCAGGTCGAGCAACTCTTCATGGATACGGTCGAGATAACGCTGAACCGGAGAGAACTGGAAGGCCCGCTGATCCATGGAGACTCCTGAGAGGTGTTCGGAAAGGGAATGCAGACAAGCGCAGACCGAGCGCAGAATCGCGGGTCGTCGAGACAGCGTCGACCTGCTGGATTTTATGCCCACGTAGGATGCAGACTGCAAGTCGCCGATCCCGACCTGTCGCTCGCACCCGAGAGGCACCGGCGTCGCGGATCCGCGTCGACCCGATCAACACCCGTCTTCGTACACTTGATTTAACGAGGTCTTGCCAGATGCCGTTACGCGTGTTCCTGATCCCGATCCTGTTTCCCGCCTTCGTGTCCGCTGCCTCGTTCGAGACCGGCGCACCCATGCCCGTCCTGACCCTGCAGGACCAACACGACACAACCCGGACCGTCGACGCGAACACCTCTCTGCTGATCTTCAGCGCAGAGCGCGAGGTCTCCGCCCTCGTCGAGACCGCGCTGGCGGACCAAACCGCCGATTCGCTCTCCGCGGCCGGCATCCAATACATCTCCGACATCAGCGCCATGCCCGGCATGGTCACCTCGATGATCGCCCTGCCCAAGATGCGCAAGCGGCCCTATCCCATGCTGCTGGGACGCGAAGCCGAGGAGACCGCCATGCTGCCGCGCGAGGCCGGAAAGGCGACCCTGATCGCGTCCGAAGGGGGCAGTATCACGAGCGTGCAATTCATCGGTGATGCTGCGAGCTTACGGGCGGCGCTGGGGATCGAGCCGTGAGAGAACCGCTTTGACTGAATCGGTTGAGAGCAGGACGGAAGGGAAGGCGCCTGCGGGTTGTGGAGGCTATTGATGCTTGATCCGGCCACGCTAACGGTTCCAGTTCGACGGCGCGCCGTTCTCATGGCGAGCCTGGGCGGGGCCTCGCTCGTAAGACCGGCCACCCAAAACAACAGGCGCTCGTGACATCCGCTCTGCGGTGTCACGCATGCCCCGTGGCGCTCTGCGCCACGTGCCACGATGGCCGGAGTTACGAGCAAGGCCCGATCCCAGCTTCGGAGCGTACACAGGGGGCTTGCAGGCCGGGTGATTGAGCCTCGAAAGATTCAGATGCGGAGCCGACGTCTTACGGATCGCGGAAGGCAACATCAGTTGCATCGTATCGCTTGATGCGGGTGATCCGCCGGGGGTGAAGAGCAGGGCATGTACGCAAGGGTTGCCCGGGAACCTGGGAGGGCTCATCGGCTCCTGGCGAGGGACGCGGCGCGGGCGTCGCGTAAGAAAAGGTCCAGGCTCACCGGCGCGGCGTCTGGCTGGTGGGAGCGAAGAGAGCACAGCGTCAGGTACTGCCAAGCGAAGGCAACGAAGTGCGGCAGGATGGCCGGTGAGCAATCACCCGCGGTCATCCGGCCCCCTTTTTCCCGCTAAAGTAAGCGCCACGACTCCAAGCATGAAGCCTATTAGCTGGAACCCAGAGAAGAATCGCGAAATCATCGAGAACCGAGGCATTTCGTTCGAGGATATTGTGTTTTGCTTGCGTTCGGGTGGATTGTTGGATGACATGGCACATCCGAACACAGTGAAATATTCACACCAACGGGTTTTGGTTGTCGCAGTCGAAGGTTATGCATATTTGGTCCCTTACGTAGAGAACGATCAAGAAATCTTCCTTAAAACCGTGATACCAAGCCGAAAAGCGACTAAACACTATCTCGGAGATAAGAAATGACCAGTGACCATCTCAACGAAGAAGAGCAGGAACTATTGGACGCGTATGACGCCGGAGAATTTGGCTCAGAGATGTCCCCTGCACGGAAGAAATTTCTGGAACAAGCGGCCGCCACGACAGTCGAGCGTGAGAAGGAGATCAAGATAAGGATGTCGGAGCGTGACTTGTCTGTGCTTCAGAGAAGGGCTCTTGAGGCTGGTATTCCTTACCAGATTTTTGTTGCCAGTATCCTTCACAGATACGCGTCCGGCAGCCTCTACGATACCACAGCTAACAGGGCAAATTCAGGCGACGCTCGTACCTCAGGCGGCTGATTTGCAACGTTAAACCGCGTCCAGAGCGACATGCGTTATTTTCATGTTGTGTCGGGCTCAAGGATTTTTCCGACCTTTTTGGAGACGCGGTTTAAAATTTAATATTTTTGAATACTCTAAACCGCGCCAGCTCCGACAGTCGTCGGAGCTGGCGCGGCCGATCCACTCCAACACATGACGCATACCGCACCGGGCGCGGTTTAGGTGCAGCAGGTAAAATGAGTTCAACTCGACTTTGGCGAATCTAGGCGGTCGCCGCCGGGGCGTGCCACGGACACACCTCGCCGAGCAGGCGCAGCGTCTTGGGCTGCCCGTACCATTGAATCGCGACCTCCTCGCCCCGGCTGCGCGTCTCTTCCTCGCGCGTGGCGAGCTTGGCCGGCACGCCGCCTTTCTTCGGCTTGGGACCGCGCCGCCCGGCGGGCACCGGCTCGGGAAAGGCGAACAGGCGTGCATCCAGGCGCAGGCGCGTGACCAGGGTTGCTTGCGCAGCCAGCACTTCCCACCCCAGTTGGATGCAGGAGTAGCTGCCGTCGCCGAGCAGGATCCAGCGTCGTTGCTCCAGCCAGCGCGAGACCAGCCAGACCATCCCGATGGTCAGCTCCACGACCGTGCGATGGCGCTGCCCGGCCGCCTCGTCGGCCCGTTTCGACGGCGCCAAGCGGGTGAGAAAGGGCAGCGCCCAAGAACGCTCGCTCCAGGGTACGGGTACCAACAACGCCATGCAGATCCACTCCAGCCCCAAACAGGTCACCACCTTGCTGCGCGAGGAGCGCACCGCATCGCGAAACGGATGCAGCGAACGGTAACCTAGATTTCTTTGTGGAAGAAGCTCTTGACGAAAGACGAAAAGGAGAGCTTCGTCAAATCGAATCCCGAAGACTCGCGCGCGCTTTCTCGCGGCCGAGTGTGCCGACGATGATTGCGCGATGCTGGGACGATCGCTCTTTCATCAACGGATGCTCGACTGGCTCGACGACGTGCTCGCCGACGACCGAGCGGCGTCGCGCATTGCCACTTAGGCTCAACCAGCGAGGTACCATGCACCGATACACAACGACACTCCGAATCTTTGCGGCTGCGGCCATCCTACTTCTTCTTGTCCTGCCGTTGCCGTCGCCTGCCCAAGACCCGACACCCGATGCTCTCTCGGACGTCTCTCGACCCGAGTCATCCCCCTTCGCGACGCTGTTGGAGACTCAGGACACCACCTCGCTCCAATCGCTCGAAGCACTGCACAAGGCATTGTCGAGCCAAGAACAACAGGTGGCGGAGACGCAACGCCGGCTGATTGCGGCCGAGGACGATGTGACCAGACAGGCGCTCGGCGACGATCTTCGCGAGCTCCGAGAACAGCTCAAGGAGCAGCGCCTGCAGTTTGAGCGCTTCGCCTTGGAGATCGATCTTCGGCCCTTTATCGACGAGGTCGATCAACCCTTTGATTGGCAGGAAGAGCTCAGCAAGCTGCTCAAGCCGATCCTTGCCGAGTTGGAAAGTGCGACCGCCGAGTCCCGCGTCATCGGCGATCTGCGAGCCGAGCTCAATCAGGTGGAAGAGCGTAAGGGGCTTGCCGAGAAAGCGGTCGCGCGCTTGGAGCGTCTCCTCGGCGAGGGGCCATCCGTTGACCTGCGGACACGGCTGGAAGAGCGGCTCACCCACTGGCAACGCATCGCCGACGACACCGCCAACCGCTACACGGCGCTCGATATCCAGCTCGAGAATCGGCTCGCGCAGCGCCAGTCCGTTTTCGACGAAACAACCGGTTACGCCAAGCGCTTCTTCCAGACCCGCGGACTCAATCTTCTCCTGGCCGTCGGTGCCTTCTGTGCGGTGTTCTTCGGGGTCAGATATCTGTCGTCGTTGGTGGGTCGGCTCCAAGCATCGAAAGTGACCGCGGGAACGGCGCGAACGAAGTTCAGCAGTCGTCTGGCTGCATTGATTTTGCATGTCTTCAGCGTCCTGGGCGGCTTGATCGCGATGATGCTGGTGTTCAACATGGCGGGCGACTGGTTCATGCTCGGCATCATCATCATCTTCCTGATCGGGGTGGCCTGGGCCAGCATCAAGACGCTTCCGAGCCAGGTCGAAACCGTGCGGTTGGTCCTGAACATCGGCGCGGTCAGAGAGGGCGAGCGTATCCTGTTCAACGCACTTCCCTTCAAGGTCGAGGTGCTCGGCTTCAGGGCGCGGTTGGTCAATCCGCGGCTCGACGGGGGTCTCCAAGAGATCCCGGTGAATGCGTTGGTCGGACACTATTCCCGGCCCGCCGGAGCAGACGAGGAGTGGTTTCCGACCCGAACCGGTGACTGGGTCGAGCTGGCGGACGGGCGCATGGGGCAGGTGTCGCGACAGAGCCCGAGCGCCGTGCATCTCAGCGAGCTCGGCGGCGAGGACATCGTCTATCCGACCGATGTCTTCGTGGGTCTAAACCCGCGCCGGTTGTCCGAGGGTTTCCGCATCGTCTCGACCTTCGGGATCGATTATCGGCATCAGGCGATCGCCACGACCGAGGTACCCGAACGGATGCGCGAGAAGCTCGAGCAGGGTCTGCCCGATCTGATTCCGCGCGAGCACATCAAGGCGGTTGCGGTCTATTTTCAGTCGGCCGCAGCCTCATCGCTCGACTACGAAATCCATGTCGATGTGGCGGGCGAGGCCGCACGCCAAACGCCGCTGATCCGCCACGCCATCCAGCGGATCCTGGTCGATGCCTGCAACGACAACGGCTGGGAGATCCCCTTCACCCAGATCACCCTGCATCAGGCGCCCGGTTGAGGTTGAACGCGACGGGCGTATCGATTTGATGGCGGACGATGCCCCGTCGCGGGGAGCCAACTAGCCGAACGCGTCGTCAGGGCTCGGGGACTCCGCCGAGTTGCGCCAAGTGGGCCAAGTCACCCTCTCTCTGCACGACCCGGCGCAGATAGCTGGCTTGGTTCTTCGTGCAGCGCAGGGTGTGCGGATTGCCGCGTCGCTCGGTGACCAGGTCCAGATCGCAGTCATCGGTTCGCACCGAGGCCGCGACATGATCGCGATGACGTTGAGCGGCTCGGAAGGCCCATTCCGGTCGGGTCGGATCGGCGAGGAAGCGGCTGAGCTCTTGGCAGTTGGCGCAGGTGCAGGTCACTTGGCTGGCCCGTTGCCAGTCGGACGGGGGTTCCAAGGGTTCGGCGATGCGTCGGCGCAGGTGTGCGAGCGCCAGCCCACGCAAGGCTTGTGCGGAGGGGCGCGCGCGGGTGGTCTCGTCGGTGTGCAGGGTGAGGGCTGCGGGCAAGAGGACCCGGTCGATATCGTAGCGCTCGGGATGCTTCAAGAGATGCTCGAAGGCCCGTCGCGCCAGATCGGGGGCGATGTGCTCGAGACCGCTCAGGAGATTCGCCACCATGGCATCGGTTGGCTCGGTCCCCGTCGATGCGTCGAGATACCGGTAGGCATCGACAGGGGATTGCGTGGCGCGTCGGCCGGGGAGGGCGTGCACGAGTGCGTCGGCGGCCCGGCGCAAGGTTTTGGCCGACCCGGTCCCGGTCTCGATGATCCGGTTCGCGGCGCGCGCGAGCAGATCGGCGCAGGCGACCGGATGGGCCTTCGCGTTCCCGGCGATGATGTCGTGGATCAGCCGCTGCGCACGCTCGGGCGTAAGGGCGGCCAGCGCCTCGACGAGTGCGGGATTGTCGGTTTGCCCGAAGGCGCCGGCCGCGATCGGTCCAACCGCAAAGGCGTCGATCTCGGCGAGGTCGCCCAAGGTCGTGAGGTGCTGCAAGTAGGCCGCAGCGGCGCCGTCCGCACTGGCCTTGCGTCGGGCCCAGTCCGCGTCGGGCCAATCGATACGAATCCGTTCAGCGAGCGAGTGCGCCTCCTCCCGGAGCGGCGCCTGCGGATCGGCACCGGCCGCTTGCCACTGCCGGACCAGCTCGCCGAGGAAGGGGACGCTGACCTCCAATCCGCCTTGGCTGAGGACGGCGGCGCGATGGGTGCGTGGCCAGACGACGAGGGCGGCGCGTTGGTAGAGTCGGTCGAAGCTGGCCCCAGCGTTGCCGGTGGCTTCCTGAAACTCGAGCTCCTCGGGCTCCAGGTCGTCGAAGGCGCCGGGCGGGGAGAGTTCCTCCAGCTCGAAGGGCAGCGGACCCAGGTCCGGATGGCTGCCGTCCGGATGACGCCAAGTGTCGACGATCTGCTGGCTCTCGTTGACCTCGCCGACCTCGAAATCCTCCTCGTCGTGATGTCCCCAGTAACCGCCGCCGGTGTGCTCCGCCCAGCCGGATTCCTCGATCGAGACCAGTGCGAGATAGAGGTCGCAATCGGCCTCCCGCGCCGCGCCGACCAGGAGACCCGCGGCGGCGGCATCGGCGCCTTTGAGCCGGTCGAACCCGATCTCGGCGGGGGTGTAGGCGTGCTCCAGCGGATAGATGAGTTTCGTGAGGGTCGGCTCGGCCGACTCGCCCGATTCGCCGGCCGCGGGCGTCCCCCAGGCCTGCAGCAGCTTCACCGCCCATAGATGCTCGCGATCATAGTCCGGCGGTCCGAGCGGTTGATTCTCCCCGGTGCGGATGAGGTTGTAGATGAGCGCCAGTCGATACCCCGAGACGACGGGCAGGACCTCGTGGAGACAGTCCGCATAGAAGGCCGCGAAGGCGACCTCGGAGGGCTCGTCCCGACGCAGATCCAGGCGCACCTCGCGACCCCGATGACGCACCAGCAGCTCCCCGCCGCGGTGCTCCGAAGGCAGGACGACCACCAGAGTGGCGAACATGCCGGGCGCCTTCTCGCTGTCGCGGTGACTGATGAAGAAGCTGCCGGTGTCGTAGACCAGGAGCTTGTAGAGCTCGGCCGAGACCGTTCCGCTCACGCCGAGCCCGGTCTTTGCGCGGGCGACCATGGTCTCCAGATCCTGCGCCCACGCCTTGCCCGAGATGGTCACGCGCGCGCCGTCGATCTGCCAGGTCCGGCGCACGCCGGTGTCCACCAGGGTCTCGGTGCCGCGCCCGTAAGGGGCCTGCTCCGCATGGGCGACAATGGCTTCCGCCTGTGTGGTCAGGAGCGGAAGCGACAGGGTGCCGACGCCCTCGACTTGGATGCGCGGCGGATGCATGTCGAGGGTACCGGTCGCGTGGAAGTTACCGGGTCGTTCGACCTCGCCGAGAAGTGTCGCCAGAGATTGGGTGAGTTGTGCGCTCATGGAACCCTGTTTTTGAAGAGTATCGAATCGCGGTCCGAGACGGTCGAACGCGGATGGGGATGGGGATGGGGATCTTGCCACCGATCGAATCGGGTTGCATCCCGCGCGCGATCACCAGCGTGTAGAATCCGGACGGGCACGATTTCAGCGCCGTTCCGGTCGATCGAGCTGCGTCAGATCGGTTTGGAGGATCGATATCAATGATGCGTTCCGGCGTGCTCCTGTGCACACTCTTCTTGTACGGTTGTGTCGCGACGGTGTTCCCGCCGCCGAAAACCGATCACTCGCGACCGGTGTACATCCTGGATCACGGCCGCCACACCAGTCTGGTCCTCGGCACGGCGGACCAAGGCTTGGTGCGCTGGGCTTACGGAGACTGGGGTTGGTACGCCGAGGGCGACCAGCGCCCGCTTCGCGCCTTTCCGGTGCTCTTGCTTCGGACCCCGGCGGCGCTCGGGCGACAGTCTCTGCACACCGCGCATGATCCGGAGGCGATCCGCGCTGCCGTGCCCGTCGTGACCGATCGAGTGTTCGTCATCCATGCCGACGCCGCGCGCATCGACCGGCTTCAGGCGCGTCAGGAGGCGCTGTTCGCGTCCGGCCTACAACAAGGCTGGCTCGAGAACCCTGCCTTCGGTTTTGTCTTCGTGCCTCACCCGGCGCCCTACCGCATCGACAACAACTCCAACCACATGGTGGCGAACTGGTTGACGCAGCTCGGCTGCGTGGTTCAAGGTCATCCGATGCTCGGGAGTTGGCGGATTGCCGAATCGCAATGAATCCATTTGACGCGGAGCAGCCTAACGGACGCCTCTCCAGAGGATGGCATCGTCGGGCTTGCGGGCAAGGCCGGCCGGATCCCGACGAAGCGACGCGACACGAGGGGGGATGATCCGATGAGGCTTGCGCTTGCTGACCGAGCCATCTTGCAAACCCGCGCGCGGCATGCGTGGTGCCTCGTGCTCTGCGCCCTCCTGCCGCTTTGGGCGCTCGCGTGCGTGGCCGAGCCGATCTCCGATTCGGGGTCCGAGCCGGTCGACGGATGGGGCGATGCGGTCGCGCTCCTGCGCGAAGCGGCATCGCCCTTGGAGACATCCTCCGACCTGGATCCGGTCGTCGAGCGTGCCAAGGACAGACGTTTGGTGATGCTCGGCGAGGCGTCGCACGGGACCGCGGAGTTCTACAGCTGGCGTGCTGCCTTGACCCGCCGGCTGATCCAAGAGGGCGACTTCCGATTCGTGGCCGTTGAAGGGGACTGGGTGCCGATCTATCGCCTGAACCGCTACGTCAAGGGGTTGGGCGGTTCCGGCGAGAGTGCGGCGGCGGTGATGCAGACCTTCTCGCGTTGGCCGACCTGGATGTGGGCCAACGCGGAGATGCTGGAGTTCGTCGAGTGGCTGCGTGACTTCAACGCCGGTCGCCCTCGGGCTGAACGCGTCGGACTCTACGGCATCGACGTCTACGGTGAGGCGGATGCACGCCGTAAGGTTCTGGCCCTGTTGGCCGTCATGGAGCCGGACCTGGGGAGCGCCGTTGCCGAACGCTACGCCTGCCTGGATCGATTCGGGGATGACCTGACGGACTATGCCCGCGCGGTCGGTGAAGGCGGTGCCAGTTGCGAGTCCGCGGTCGAGGAGGCTGTCGAGATGATCGAGGCGCGTCGCGGTGCCTTGGAGTCGGTCGATCCCGGACTCTATTTCCACCTCGAGCAGAGTGCGCGCGCGGTCCGGGGCGCCGAGCGGCACTTCCGGTCCATGGCTCTGGCCGGCCCTGAGTCCTGGAACCTGCGCGTGGATCACTTCTTCGACACGCTCGGGCGCCTCCATGCCTATTTCGGCTCGGACTCCAAGGGGATCGTCTGGGCCCACAACACCCACATCGGAGACGCGCGCGCGACCGTGATGGCCCAACAGGGGCAGCGCAATATCGGTCAGCTTGCCCGCGAGGGTTTCGGAGCGGACGCCGTCTTCGCCTTGGGCTTTTCCACGTATCGCGGTGCGGTCATGGCGGGGCGTGCCTGGGGTCTGCCCGGCGAGATCATGGCGGTGCCGCCTGCGGCCGCGGGGAGCTTCGAGGCCCTGATGCACGAGACCGGTCGGGCCTCCGCGCTTCTTCTGCTCGACGCGCTTGCGGACTCGGAGCTGCTCGCGGCGCCGATCCCGCATCGTGCCATCGGCGTGGTGTTCCGGCCCGAGCACGAACGGACGCGCAACTATGTGCCGACCCGGATGGCGGAACGCTATGACGCCCTGATCTACTTGGAAAACAGCGGTGCGGTGCGACCGATCGGAGATCCTGGCCAGGAGAAATGAGAGGGTCCGACGACAGATTTCGCCCCTGCAACCGACACGTCGTCCCTGCCGTCGAACGCAGGGTGGCAAGCCGGCGAGCATGGGTTATCATCCAGTCGCCTTTCATGCTCGGACCTCGGCGTCGGTCCGCGGTCGGGCCACTGGAATTTGCCGCCGGTCTCCCCAACCTTACGCCCGGCGCGGAAATTAAACCATAATGGAGACAGCTGAATGAACCGAATCCTAGCCAGCACCGTCCTCGGAATTGCCGCCTTGGGCGTCGCCAGCGCGGCACTCGCCGACCTCAAGCCCGAGGAGCAGATCCAGTACCGTCAGGCCGGTTACAGCTTCATGAGCTGGAACATGGGCAAGATCAAGTCGAACCTGGAAGGCGACTACGACGCGGCGCAGGTCGCCGCGGCCGCGAACGCGATCGCCGCTATCGCGAATTCCGGGATGGGCGCCCTCTTCGGCCCGGGAACCGATAAGGATATCGGCAACGTCAAGACTCGGGTCAAGCCGGAGTTCTTCGACAATATGGAAAACGTCGGCACCATCGCCAAGAACTTCATCGCGGCGGCCGACAATCTTTCCAAGGTTGCCGCCTCCGGAGAACAGGTCGAAGTCTCCAACGCCTTCGGCAAACTCGGGGAAACCTGCAAGGCGTGCCACGATGAATACCGTATGAAGGATTGATCCGCGATCCACGTGGATTCGCGACAAGGCCGCCGCGTTGGCGGCCTTTTTCATGATGCCCGTGGAGGGCTAACGATGCTTGGATTCAAGGCACTGATCTTCGATGTCGACGGAACGCTCGCCGATACCGAGCGAGACGGACATCGCCCGGCCTTCAATGCCGCCTTTGCCGAGGCCGGTCTGGATTGGGTCTGGGACGCGGAGCGCTACGGCGAGCTGCTGCGGGTCACCGGCGGCAAGGAGCGGATTGCGACCTACATCGCAGAGGAGGGGATCAGTCTCGATCCGTCGCGCGACGCGGCGGACATGATTGCCGGTCTGCATCGTGCCAAGACCCGCCACTATGTCGCGCTGCTCGAAGGCGGCGCCATCCCGCTGCGACCGGGCGTGCTGCGTCTGTTGCGCGAGGCGCGCGATGCCGGCGTGCGTCTGGCGATCGCGACCACGACCACACCCGAGAACGTCAGCGTGCTGCTCGACAACGCCGGGGAGCCCGGGTTGCGTGATTGGTTCGAGGTCATTGCTGCCGGCGATGTCGTGCCCGCGAAGAAGCCTGCGCCCGACATCTTTCTGCTGGCGCTCTCCGAGCTCGGGCTCGACGCGGTCGATTGTGTGGCGGTGGAGGACTCGGACAACGGGGTTCGCTCCGCGTTGGGCGCCGGTTTGCGTGCCCTTTTGGTGACGGTGAACGACTACACCGCGGGGCAGGATCTGAGCGACGCACCTCTGGTGGTGGATCACCTCGGGGAGCCGGATCGGCCGGCACACGCCTTGATCGGTGACTTGGGCGAGCGCCGGATGGTGGACCTCGAGACGCTCGATCGGCTGCATCGCGCCGCGTTCGGTGGGGCCTGAGTCCAGCCGCATGACACCGACCACTGCCGTCAGCCGCTTGTCCGGGCAGGCCCGTCGGGTCGAACCCTTTCATGTCATGCGCCTGCTCGCCCGTGCCGGTGCGCTCGAGGCGCTCGGCCGCTCCATCGTCCACATGGAGGTCGGCGAGCCGGATTTCCCGACACCCGGCCCGATCCTGGAGGCGGGTCAACGCGCCTTGGCCGACGGCCGTACCCGCTACACCTCGGCCGGAGGGCTTCCGGCGCTCCGCCGGGCGATCGCCGACCACTACGCCGAGCGATACGACACCCCGGTCGGCCCCGAGCGGATCCTGATCACGCCCGGGGCATCGGGTGCGCTTCAGCTCGTCTTTCTGGCCCTACTCGACCCGGGTGACCGGGTGCTCATCTGCGACCCGTCCTATCCGTGCTACCGACAGGTCTTGCAGCTCATGGGGGCCGAGCCGATCGCCGTCCCCGTCGGTCCGCAGACCGATTATCAGATGACGGCGGCGCTGGCCGAGTCCGCTTGGACGCCGAGCGTGCGCGCGGTCGTCGTCGCCTCGCCGTCGAATCCGACCGGCTCATCGATTGCGCCGGAGGTGCTGAGCGAGCTGCATGCCGTTTGTCGAGAGCGCGGCGCGGCGCTGGTCGTCGACGAGATCTACCAGGGTCTGACCTACGCTGTCCCGGATCGCACCGCGCTCTCGTTGGGCTCGGAAGATCTCTACGTGATCAACAGCTTCTCGAAATACTTCGGCATGACGGGTTGGCGCCTCGGCTGGCTCGCCGGTCCCCGGGACGCGGTCGAGGTCATGGAGCGGATGGCGCAGAACCTCTTCATCGCCGCCAACACACCCGCACAGTACGCCGCTCTGGCGGCCTTCGATCCGACGACCATCGAGATCCTGGAGTCGCGCCGTCTGGCGTTTCAGATGCGCCGCGACCGTCTGCTGCCGGCGCTGCGCGATCTCGGGTTCGGGATCCCGGTGCAGCCGAGCGGTGCCTTCTACCTGTACGCCCGCTTGCCCGACGGCTTGGAGATCGATTCCATGACCTTCACCGGCCGGATGCTGGAAGAGGCCGGCGTCGCCCTGACGCCCGGTCACGATTTCGGCCGTCACGATGCGCAGCGCCATGTTCGCTTCGCCTACACGCGCGAGATCGCTGATCTCGATGAAGGGGTTCGGCGCATCCGCGACTGGCTGGCGGGGGTCTGACGCATGTCCGCTTTCCAACCGCTGGACGCCACCCAACGCGAGGCCGGGGAGCTGCTCCTCGCGCTGCATGAAAGGCTTCTGCGCACGCCGCCGCGTCAAGCCGATCGGGGCTTTCTCGGGCGGGGTCTGATCGGGCGTCTGGCCGGTCGGCGCGGCGGCCCGGCGACGCCGGTCCCCGGCCTCTACCTCTGGGGCGGGGTCGGTCGCGGCAAGACCTACCTGATGGATTGGTTCGTCGAGGATCTCGATCTGCCGGGCAAGCGTCGCATCCATTTTCATCACTTCATGCGCGACGTGCATGATCGGATGTCGCGTCTGCCCAAGCAGCCCGATCCGCTCGAGGTCATTGCCCAGGGATTATGCGAGGAGGTCCGCGTCCTTTGTCTGGACGAGTTTCTGGTGACCGACATTACGGACGCCATGCTGCTGCACGGACTCCTGAACGCGCTCTTCGCCCGCGGTCTCACGCTGATCACCACCGCCAACACCCGCCCCGACGATCTCTATCGCAATGGCCTGCAGCGCGGAAACTTCCTTCCCGCCATCGAGCTGCTGAAACGTCACACCCGCGTCTTCGAGCTCGACGGCGGCAACGACTATCGCTTGCGTGCCTTGACGCGCAGCGGCGTCTTGTTCGTCGTCGAAGAGGCCGGACCGGAGGAGATCGAGCGCCGTCTGGCGGACTATTTCGATTGTCTGACCGGCGGGCATCAAGGTGGATCCGACGCCTTCTCGGTCAACGGCCGGACCTTTCCGGTGCGTCGTCAGAGTGCGGATGTCATCTGGTTCGATTTCGACGCACTCTGCGGCGGCGCCCGGTCCGCGGCGGACTACATCGAGATCGCCCGTGAGTTTCATACCGTGCTGCTCTCCGGGGTTCCGATCCTGGGGCCGAGACACGAGGCCGCGGCGCGGCGGTTCCTGCATCTGGTGGACGAGTTTTACGACCAACGCGTCAAGCTCATCCTCTCCACAGCCGCCCCCATCGAGCGACTCTACGCAGGCGGTCTGATCGATTTCGCCCACGAACGGCTGCTGAGCCGGCTCATCGAGATGCAGTCCGAGACCTATCTCGCCGCGCCCTCCGAGTCACTCACCCGCGTTTAAACCGCGCCCCACGCGGTATGCGATGTTTTTGGATGGGATCGGCCCCGGCAGAGTTGACGACCGCCGGAGCCGGCGCGGTTTAAGAGATAAAAAAAGACATGATTTTAAACCGCGTCCCCGCGAAGGGCCGTGGATGCACCAAACGCCGAACTCACGCGAAAATAAGCATCTCGCTCAGGACGCGGTTTAGAACGGGCATTCCGAAGCCTCCGCCGCTCCCTTCCCGTTGGAATCCCGCGCCGTCACCACGATCTCACCCCCGAAGCAAATATCACAAGGAGCGGGAACATGAGCGTCGTGCATCTGAGCGCACCCACGATCGATCCGGACGAGGTCGCCTATTTCGAACGACTCGCACACCGTTGGTGGGATGCGGAGGGTCCGTTCTGGCCCTTGCACCGTCTCAACGCCTTTCGCGTCGATTACATTCGCCGGCATCTCGCCGCGTCGTTCGGACGGGATCCGCAGGCCGAGCGTCCGTTCGAAGGGCTGAAGCTGCTGGATATCGGATGCGGCGGGGGCATCCTCAGCGAGTCCATGGCCCGGCTCGGTGCCTCGGTGACGGGCGTGGAGATCACCGAGAAGAACGTGCGCGTGGCGCAGCTCCACGCCGAGTGGAGCGGTCTGGAGATCGATTATCGCTTGGGCACGGCCGAGGATCTGGTGCGCGGCGGCGAGCAGTTCGATGCGGTGTTGAACATGGAGGTGATCGAACATGTCGAGCATCTCCCCGATTTTCTCGCCGACTGCGGCCGTTTGGTTCGGCCGGGTGGGGTGATGTTCATAGCCTCGATCAATCGAACGATCGCGGCCTTCATCGTGGCCATCGTCGGTGCCGAGTATGTGCTGCGCTGGCTCCCCAAAGGTACGCATCACTACCGCAAGCTGGTCCCGCCTCGGGAGGTGGAGGCGTTGCTGGGCAAGGACTTCGATGTCAAGGACCGCACGGGGGTTCGGGTGAATCCCTTCAATCGCGTCTTCAGCTATACGCGCTGGATGGGTGTGAACTATATGTTGTTCATGCAACGTCGCTGACGGCGACGCGGTGAAACGGAAGAAGTGGCGATCTTGTCCAATGGGGTTGCCGAGGTAAGTCCCTTGCGGGGCGATTGGGTTTGGAGGGCAGGAGATGAGCAGAGAAGACGAATTCGAAGGTTGGGTTGCCTCCGTGTCTCGCGGGGACTGCGGTTTCACCTACATCAGATTTTACGCCGATGCCCCGGAGTGGGTCCGCGATGTGGCGGTCAACCGCTTCGGCAAGGGCACGGTGTTCCTGCCGCCGGCGGAAACCAAGCCGAAGGCAGCCGCGGCCTAACCCGCCGCGATCGCGAGCACCGCGTCGAGGCCGCGGTCGATGACCTCGACAGGGGTGTAGAAGTGAGGTGAGAAGCGAATTCCACCGCCGCGTCGGGCGCAGAGAACCCTGCGTTGCATCAGCCCGGCATACAGCTCCGCCGACGGTGTCCCGGGGACGCGAAAGGTGACAATGCCCGAGCGTCGTTCGGGCTCCCGCGGCGACACCAGCTCCAGGCCATGTCGATCGATCCCGTCGACGAGATGGGCAGTGCGACTCTGCAGCTCACGCCAGACCTGCTCGATGCCGACCTCCTCGATGAGCGAGAGACTGGCCTCGAGCGCGTGGATGCCGAGGAGGTTCGGACTGCCGCACTCGAAGCGCCGCGCGTCCTCGGCGGGCTGCCAGTCCTGCCGGTCGAAATCTCCCGAGTGCTCGAGCATGTGCCATCCGAACTGGTGCAGGGTCAGCGTGTGCCGCAGCGCGGGGCGAACATAGAGCAGGGCGACGCCCTCCGGACCCAGCATCCATTTGTGTCCGTCGGCGACGACGAAGTCCGCCCGGGTGCGCGAGAGGTCGAAGGGCAGGGCACCGAGGCCCTGGATGGCGTCGACACAGAAGAGGATGTCGTTGGCGCGGCAAAAGGTGCCGATTCGCTCCAGGTCCAGCCGTAAGCCTCGCGCATATTGCACCCAACTGACGGCGATCATTCGGGTACGCGGTGTGCAGAGCGCGAAGAGGTCGGCCTCGGGATCGGTAGATTCATCCAGGTCGAGCGCGTTCCAGACCACTCCTTGCGGTGCGAGCGATTCCCAGACGATCCGGTTGGACGGGAACTCCTGCGCGACCCCGACGATCTCGTCGCCGGGTTGCCACGTCAAACCGTAGGCGATGATCGAGAGTGCCTCGGAGGTGTTCTTCGCCAAGGCGATGTCAGCCGGCGACTCGGCTCCGATGAGACTCGCCAGGCGCTCGCGCAGGCGATGCTCGGTCGCCAGCCACTGCGGATACTGCAGCGACCCGAGCCGCCTGTTCTCCTCGGCGAACCGCGCGACGGCCTCCGACGCTCGCCGCGGCCAAGGTCCGACGGCCGCGTGATTCAGGTGGCAGAGGGTCGGGTCGAGATCGAATTCTTCCGGAGCGAGACTCAACCGTCGCTCCCCGGTGCCGCGGTAGCCGGCGCCTGCTGCGCTTGGGGCGGCGGCGCAGCGGGTGCGGCAGGCGGTGCAGCGGGTGCAGGAGCCGGCGACGCCGCGCTGCCGCCGGGGGGCGGACTCTGCGGTGCCTCGGCCGCGGGTGCCGGTGCGGGAGCCGGGGTCGGGGTCGGGGTCGGCGCAGCCGCGGGAGCCGACACCGGCGGTGCCGCGGGGGCTGCCGGCGTCTGTGCCTGCTGTGTCGGTGCTGCGGCCGGTGGCGACGACGGTGCCGGCGGGCTTGCGACGTCGGCTGCCGGTGTCGTCTCCGCCGTGGTTGTCGGCTTCGGCTCGGGCGGAGCAGCCGGGCCGGGTTCCGTTCGTGCCTGCTCAGGTGCGGGCGCGGCGGCCGGCTCCGCGACGGCTCGCGACGCGTTCGCGGGCGATTCGGCCGCCGTGGCCGGCGCAGTCGTGACCGATGTTGCCGGCGGGGTCTCGGCCGCCGTCGCATCGGATGTCGGGCTCGGGTCGCGAGCTGCGGCAGACGCGGTCGATGTCTCGGGCGCGGATGCGGATGCGGATGCAGGTGCAGATGCCGGCGGCGCGGCGGCTGGATCGGCGGCCGGAGCACCCGCATCGGATGCCTGCGACGGTGCGGCGGCGGCTGGCGTCGCCGCCGCTTGTTGCGCCGGGCGTGAATCGGCTCGCGGTCGCGACGTTGCGGGCGCGGCGCTCGCAGCGCTCGGCGTGGCCTCTGCTAGGGTCGGTGCCGCCTCTGCTGCTTTGGCCTGGGCGATACGCCGCTGCTCGGCCTCGCGCTTGGCGCGCGCGGCGGCAACACGCTGCTTCTCCATATAATTGCCATAGCTCGGTCCGGACCCGACGATGGTGACCTCCGTACCATGCGAGACGTGCTTGAACAGAACCGGGGCGAGCGTGCTCGGCAGACGGATGCAGCCGTGCGAAGCGGGTTGACCGGGACGCGGTATGGGTCCGGCATGCAGGCCGATCCCGTCGTAGGTCAGGCGCATGAAATAGGGCATGTGCGCGCCTTCGAAGCGCGCGCCTGCCGGGATCGGATCGCGGCCCGCTTTGGCGTTCGCACGGACGACCTTGCCGTTTTTCACGACCTTGCCGTAAAGGTTCGAGCGCTTGTTCTCGACCTTCTCCATGACGGCGAATTGGCCGGTCGGTGTCGGGTGCTTGGGCAGACCGCTGGCGACGGTGCTCCAGCCGATCTCGTCTTCGCCGACGAAGAAGCTGGCCCGCTGTTTGTCCGTATCGATGACGATGCGCGAGACCTTGCGTCCGTCGCCGTTCCACTCGTAAAGCTTGGAGGGTTTCGGCTTCTCGACGGGCCCTTCGACCCGGTCTTCGACCGGCGGGGTCGTGGTTTCCTCGGCGACGACCGTTTCCTCGGGCTGCGGGTCGGCCTTGCCGATGAAGCGCGCCAGCTCCGTACAACCCGTCAGGGTCAGAAGCATCGCGCAGGCACCCAGGGCCTTGATGGAAGTGGATAAGCTGTGGGGCAAGCCCCGTCGTTGCATCTGGCTCATAGCGTCGTGTTCTTTGCCGGGGTCCCGGCCAAGCCCGGGACATTGCGATGGGTCAATTCGGGTCAAGGATAGCGCGATGACGGTCGAAGGGCACGCCGATCGGTCGTTTCTTGACTTCCTCGTCTTCGCACCGACCTAGCCCGCAGGCGAGGAGGTTTGCGCTCCGAGCCGACATGCGGTCGCGGTGCGAATTCCGTAAGACCGATCGTTTAGATGCCCTGGCCCGCCGATGTCGCGGTCAATTGTACGGAGTACTCGATGCTGATGGATCGCGCCTCGACCCCTGCGCACGACACCGAACCCGATGGCGTCGACGCCGATGCGTCGGCGATGGCGCGCCGCCGCGCCCTATTCTTCTTTCTGGTCGTCGCCACGATCGCATTCGCGATCGCCCTCATGGTGGCCACCCTGTCGAGCGGCGGATTCGATCTCCTCGATGCGGTTTTGACCCTGTGCTTCGGGCTGACCTTGCCTTGGACCGTCATCGGCTTCTGGAATGCCGTCATCGGCTTTGCTTTGATGCGTCGCCATCGCGACCCGGCCGCCGTCGTCTGTCCGCTCGAAGGCGACCCGCCGAACGCCGTCACCTCCAAGACCGCCATCCTGAGCTGCATCCGCAACGAGGATGCGGATCGGGTCGTCGATCACCTGGATCGGATGATCCAGGGGCTCCTTCAGTCGGAGACTGGACAGGCATTCGAGGTCTTCGTTCTCAGCGACTCCACGTGGCCCGAATGCATCGAGGCCGAAGAGGCGGGCATTCGGCGCTTGCGCGAGCGCTGGTCGCCGCAGATGAGCATCCGTTATCGGCGCCGTCCGGACAACCCCGGTTTTAAAGCGGGAAACATCCGGGATTTCATGGCGCGTTGGGGCGATGGGTTCGATTTCGCTCTGGTGTTGGATGCCGATAGCCTCATGGCCCCGGAAACCATCCTGCGCATGGTCGGCATGATGCAGCGCAACCCGCGTCTGGGTATTCTGCAGAGTCTGATTGTCGGGTTGCCTTCCACGAGTGCGTTTGCACGCATCTTTCAGTTCGGGATGCGCCTCGGAATGCGCTCTTATTCGCTCGGCAGTGCCTGGTGGCAGGGCGATAGCGGGCCTTACTGGGGACATAACGCGCTCCTGCGCGTCGACGCCTTTCGCGCGCACTGCCGGCTCGACCCGTTGCCGGGTCGGCCGCCGCTCGGCGGCTGGATCTTGAGTCACGATCAGGTCGAGGCGGTGCTGATGCGCCGCGCCGGGTACGCGGTGCGGGTGCTGCCCCTCGAGCGCGGAAGCTGGGAGGAGAATCCGCCGACCTTGGTCGAGTTCATCAGACGCGACCTGCGCTGGTGTCAGGGTAATCTCCAATACCTGCGCCTGCTCGGGACGCCGGGGCTGCACCCGATCGGGCGGGTCCAGCTGGTGCTGGCGATCCTCATGTTCATCGGCTCGCCGGCATGGGTCCTCTTCATGACGCTTGCGGCCCTGCAGATCGGGCGCGTGCCGGAATCCGGCCCCATGTTCGATCCAATCCTCGGCTGGTCGCTATTCGGGCTCGTCATGACGATGGTCTTCGCGCCCAAGCTCGCGACACTGGGAAGCCTGATGCTCTCCCGGGGAGGTCGCGCCGCCTTCGGCGGCGGTCCTCGTCTGCTGGCAGGCGCCTTCGGCGAGATCCTCTTCTCGACCCTGCTCGCACCCGTGATGGCATTGGCGCACACGCTCTTCATGGGCGGGCTTCTGTTCGGCAAGGCGATCGTTTGGTCACCGCAGCGTCGCGACACCCATCGCCTGAAGGTGTCGCAAGCCTTGCGTCGGCTTTGGCCGCAGACGCTGTTCGGTCTTGCGGCGCTGTTCTGGTTGATCTCGACCGACGCCGCCGGGGCAATCTTTCTGTCGCCCTTCATCGTCGGGGCCCTGCTTGCCGTGCCCATCGCGGTGCTGACCGCCTGGCCGGTCTTCGGCGCCTGGCTGGCGCGGATCGGTGTCTGGCGGATCCCGGAGGAGGTCGATCCGCCGGCCTTGATCCGCTCGCTCGGGCTGCCCGCGATCGGCCGGCAGCGCGGGTATGTTCCGGCCACGGATCAGGTGGCCGCGGATGCCATCGGTGGTGACTGATGGCAATGGCGCCGGGCGGGGTGGTCTGCGGACCGCCCTCGGCGTGGTGCGTTCGCTCGGGATCTACTATCTACATCGGCGTCGTGCCCGCATGGACGCCTTCTATCGTGCCTTTCTCGCCCCGGACGATCTGGCCTTCGACATCGGCAGTCATGTCGGGGATCGCATCGGCTGCTTTCGGCGGATCGGCGCCCGCGTGCTGGCGGTCGAGCCGCAGCCGCTGTTGGTGCGAACGCTGCGCTGGCTCTACGGACGCGACCCGGCGGTGCGGATCGAGGCCACCGCGGTCGGGCGCGAGTCCGGTCGGGCGCAGCTGCGCCTGAACCGTGCCAATCCGACGGTCAGCACACTCTCGACAGGCTTTATCTCGGCGGCGCGTGATGCGCAGGGATGGGAGTCGCAGCATTGGGACGGCGCGATCGAGGTCGCCTGCACCCGGTTGGACGACCTGATCGAGCGTCACGGCATGCCGCGTTTCGTGAAGATTGATGTGGAGGGTTACGAGGCCGAGGTGCTCGGCGGATTGACCCGGCCGGTCGATGGCTTGTCGTTCGAATTCACGACGATCCAGAAGGACGTCGGGCGTCGTGCTTTGGAGGAATGTTCGAGATTGGGCTATTCACGATTCAACGCCGTGCTCGGGGAGTCCTATGTCTTTGTCCATGACGTCTGGGTCGACGCCGCCGCGATCGGCCGCTGGCTCGATGCCTTGCCGCACGCCGCCAACTCGGGAGACATCTATGCCCGGCGAGTCGATTAGGAACGCAAGCGACTCGCCCCCGGCGGTGTCGGAGCGAGGGGTCTCGTCGTGCGCCCGTGCCTACTGGGTGACCGGTCCCCTGCAAGGTGAGCTGCGCGAGGAGCCGCTTGCACCGCCCGGCCCCGGCGAGGCACTGGTGCGGACCCTCTACACGGGCATCAGCCGCGGGACCGAGGCGCTGGTATTGCGCGGCGATGTGCCGCCGAGCGAATACGCCGGGATGCGCGCACCCTTTCAGGCCGGCGATTTTCCCTGGCCGGTCAAGTACGGCTACTGCAACGTCGGCCGCGTCGAGGCCGGTCCGCCGGATTGGATCGGGAAGACGGTCTTCTGTCTCTATCCGCACCAGAGCGCCTATTGCGTTCCGATCGAGGCCATGCATCGGATTCCAGACGCGGTCCCGCCGGCGCGCGCCGTCTTGGCGGCGAACCTCGAGACCGCCGTCAACGGCCTCTGGGACGCCGCGCCGCGGATCGGCGACCATATCGCCGTCGTCGGTGCCGGGTCGGTCGGCGTGCTCTGTGCTTGGCTGGCTGCGCGTATCCCGGGGTGCCGGGTCGAGTTGATCGACATCAATCCGCGTCGCCGTAAGATCGCCGAGAGACTCGGGGTCGACTTCGCCTTGCCGGCGGATGCGCGCGGCGATGCCGATCTCGTCATCCACGCCAGCGGTTCATCGGCAGGCTTGGAGCAGGCGCTCGCGCTGGCCGGCTTCGAGGCGACCGTCCTGGAGCTGAGCTGGTACGGCACCAGGCACGTCACCCTGCCGCTCGGCGCGGCCTTCCACCGGCGCCGCCTGACCTTGCGCTCCTCCCAAGTCGGCCAGGTTGCGACGGCGCAGCGTGCACGTTGGGACGATCGTCGGCGCCTCGGTCTTGCGCTGTCACTGCTCGCCGATCCGGCGCTCGATGCCCTGGTCAGCGGCGAGGATGCGTTCGATGATCTGCCGGCCGTGCAGGTTCGTTTGGCAACGGATCCGGGCGATGCCCTGATGCAGCGCATCCGGTATCCATGATCAAGCGCTCAGGGTTTCGACCTCGAATCCGACCACGGTACGTTTTTCCCGGCTGAGCTCCACGCCCACGAGATGGATCGGTTGACCCGAGGCGCGGTATTTCTCGGCATAGCCGCGGTTCTTGAGCTGCCGAATCGGCGCGGGCGCGCGAGGAAGTAATACTTGCCGGTTTCGATGAGTCTCAGCGCAAACCCGGTCTTGTCGACATAGTAATAGTCCTCCTCGCGGATCTCGCGGAAGGTCTGGATACCGATGGGCAAGGTCTTGCGCGGCATGGCCGTCCTCCGGTCGGGACTCTGTCGAGATGGTTCCGATGATAACCCAACGGATCCCCGGCGGATCTCGTCTGCGGATCAGTACGCCGACGGATGCCGTTTCGGTTATCCTTTCTGCGTGTACAACAACCGGGGCAGGAGACACGCATGTACAGCGTCTGTGTTCGCGACCACATCATGATCGCGCATAGCTTTCGAGGGGATGTCTTCGGACCGGCACAGCGGCTGCACGGGGCCACCTACGTGGTGGATGTGGAGTTCCGCCGTCCCGAGTTGGACGCCGACGGGCTGGTGCTCGACATCGGGCTCGCCAGCCAGACACTGCGTGCGCTTTTGGCCGATCTGGACTATCGGAATCTGGACGAGGAGCCGGACTTCCAGGGCCGCAATACCTCGACCGAATTTCTCGCGCGTGTCATCTTCGATCGCATGGCCGCGCAATTGAGTGCAGGCGCGCTCGGCGAGGGTGCCCATGCGATCACGGCCCTGCGCGTGCAGCTCAGCGAGTCACACGTCGCCTGGGCGGCCTACGCCTCCGATCTGCCCCAACAGCCGCATGCATGAAACAGGCAGGCCCCATCTGGTTCCTGATCCCCGGTGACCTGGCCACGCCGACCGGCGGCTATCGCTACGATCGGCGGATCATCGACGGCTTGCGTCGCCTGGGTCGGCACGTCCGGACCGAGCGTCTCGACGACAGCTTTCCCGAGCCGACCGCGGATGCTTTGGCGGATGCCGACCGCCGCCTCGCAATCATCCCGGACGGCGACCTGGTGATCATCGACGGGTTGGCCTTCGGACTGCTCGGGGATGTTGCCGCCCTCCACGCACGACGTTTGCGCTTGATCGCGCTGGTGCATCACCCCCTCGCTTTGGAGACGGGTATCTTTGCCGCGCGGGCCGAAGCATTGCGCATGAGCGAATCACGGGCCTTGGCGGTCGCCCGCCGAGTGGTGGTCACCAGCGCCGCGACCGCGGACATCCTGATCCGCGACTACGGGGTCCCGAAGGAGCGGATTCGCGTCGTCGAGCCCGGCACCGATCCGGCGCCGCTCGCGGCAGGCTCGGACGAATCCGTCCTGAACCTGCTCTGCGTGGCCGCCACGACACCGCGCAAGGGTCATGACATCCTTTTGCGCGCACTCGCGCCTCTGGTCGATCGGCCCTGGCGGTTGGACTGTGTCGGCAGCCTGACCCGCTGCACGCGGACCAGCATCGCCTTGCGCTGTCTCTCCGAGCGCTTGGGTCTGTCCGATCGCGTGAACTTTGCGGGCGCGGTCGACGAGCCTCGGCTCGACGTCTTTTATCATCGGGCGGACCTGTTCGTCCTGCCGACCCGCTTCGAGGGCTACGGCATGGTCCTGACCGAGGCGCTGGCGCGCGGTCTGCCGATCGTCAGCACCGGGATCGGGCCGATCCCGAACCTGGTGCCTGCGGATGCGGGGCTCTTGGTGGAGCCCGACGATCCCGCGGCGCTCGAGGTCGCCTTGGCCCGGGTGCTGGACGATGCGGGGCTGCGCCGCAGTCTGGCTGCGGGCGCTCGGTCTGCGCGCGCTCGCCTGGGCGGTTGGGATGCTGCAAGCGCCGAGCTCGGCTGCGTCTTGGAAGGTGTGCACGATGGGTGATTTCGACGCCGACTGGTTGCGACTGCGCGCGCCCGCGGATCGCCGTGCCCGAGCCGCCGATCTGCCGCTCTTGTTGCGTCCGCAGCTTCCGAAAGGGCAGATGCTTCATATCCTGGACCTGGGGTGCGGGACCGGCTCCAACCTGCATGCCCTGGCGCCGGTCTTGGGCGGTGCGCAGGCATGGCTCTGTCTGGATGCGGATGCCGACCTTTTGGATCGTTTGGCCGAGGAAACCCAAGCGTGGGCGCAGGCATCGGGTTTTGATTGGGACGCGACCGATCGACGGGTCACGGGGGCCGAGCCTGACCTGACCTGCACGCTGGCGCCCCGTCGCTTCGACCTCGCGCGCGATTTGGACGCGCTTCCGATCGAAGGCATCGGGTTGGTCACCGCCTCTGCGCTGCTCGATCTGGTGTCGGAGACCTGGCTCGCCGGGTTGGTCTCGCAGTGCGCGAAGGTCCGCGTGCCGATCCTGACGGCCTTGACCTACGACGGCCGCGTGGCCTTCGAGCCCGCCTTGAGCCTCGATCGCGAGGTGATCGAGGCGGTGAATCGCCATCAGGGTCGCGACAAGGGATTCGGCCCGGCCCTGGGACCGAGCGCGAACGGTCGGTTGGCGATCTTGGCGGCCGCGCGGGGTTATTGGGTCGAGGTGCGGACGAGCGACTGGCGGATTCGACGCTCGGAACGGGAGCTGCAGGCGGCCCTGATCCGCGGCTGGTCCCGGGCAGCCCGCGAAGAGGCGCCCGCATCGGATCAGGCGGGGATCGCGCACTGGGAGGCGGTTCGGCTCGCCGCCGTCGAGCGCGGTTGCTCCCGAATCAACGTCGGTCATCGCGATCTTCTCGCCATCCCGCGGCGGGCTTAAACCGCGCCCGGAGTGGTATGCGATGTTCTTGGATGGGATCGGCCTCGGCGGACTTGACGACCGCTGGAGCCGGCGCGGTTTAAGGTGTTTAAAAATATAAAATTTTAAACCGCGTCCCCCGCTAAGGGTCGTGGATTCACCAAACGTCGAGCTCACTCGAAAACGAGCATCGCGCTCTGGACGCGGTTTAGCGGATGCGGGAGAGCTCCGCTCGGCTGATTGCAACGTCGTTGATCGTAATTTGGGGGGGCGCATCGGGGGAATGATCAGGCGCTTCCGCGCTCAGATCGAAGTCATACAGCACGTCCTCGCCCATACGAAAGATACGCGTCGCCGGGCGCAAGGCATCCGCCAAGCGTTCGGTCGGCGGCAGTCGCACACCCGGCCGACCACTGCCGATCACGAGCGGGGCGACCGCAATCTGCAGGCGCGACAGCCGCCCGGCCTGCAGGAATCGCGAGACCGTGGCGCCGCCGCCTTCGATGAAGATCCTGCGCAGACCCCGCTCGGCAAGGGCGCGCAGGAGCGCACCCAGATCGAGCCCGTCGGACTCGGCCGGCACCCCGATCAGCTCGGCCTGCCGGTGGTGTTTCTCGCCGGGCCGGATGCGGGCGCGATCGCAACACAGCAGTGTCTCGGCCTCGCCGTCGTTGAAGAGATAACGCTCGCAGGACAGACGTCGTCGCGGGTCCAAGACCACCCGTACCGCATTCGGTCCGGGGACCATCCGCGTGGTCAGGCGCGGATCGTCCGCGGCGACGGTCTCGGCGCCGACCAGCACGGCATCGCTGAGCGCACGCATGCGGTGCAGGTGGCGAATGTTGGCCTCGCCGGTGACGAAGCGGGCATCCCCGTCGGCCGTGGCGATGTAGCCATCGATGCTCTGACCGAGATGGGCGATGACCTCGACCGGACCCGGATGCGGGCGGCACAAGGGAAGATAGAGATCGAAGAGTGCGAGCGCCGGATCCTCGTCATGGCAATCCTCGGTGCGATCCGCTGCCCGATCTCCGGCGCGCCAGCCCGCCCGCGGGAGCCAGAGCAGATCCGCTTGCGAGCGATGTGCCGGGTCGACGGGCGACACCCGTCCGTCGGGGTCGGCACGCAAGGCCAGCGGATGATCCAGCGACCAGGCGGCATTGCGCGCCAGTCGTGCGGCACTCAGAATCAGCGACCAGGCGCGAGCGGCGTCGGTGTCGTGCCGACGCGGCGGCGGGTCGGATCGCTCGCACTGAGTGCTCTTGGAGCGGATCATCGGCGGCCTCTTCTGGTTGAGTTGATCCCGGAACACGCGGTTGAACGGCAAGCGCACCCCGCGGATATGGCGCTGCGCACCTGGAAATCGAGCCGAGCGCATCGGTCTTCGCCGCCGACGCACCCTCGGCGAGAGGGACCAAAATACACGGAACGAGGAGATCGCCTTGAGATTCCTGCATGCCGCCGATGTGCATCTCGACAGCCCGCTGCGCGGACTCGAACGCTACGAGGGCGCACCGGTCGAGGAGATCCGCGGGGCGACCCGCCGGGCCTTCGAGAATCTGGTCGCACTCGCGATCGAGGAGTCGGTCGACTTCGTCCTGCTGGCCGGCGACATCTACGACGGGGACTGGCGCGACTACAACACCGGACTCTTCTTCTCCGGCCAGATGGGTCGTCTCAACGATCATGGGATCCCGGTCTTCCTGATCGCCGGCAACCACGATGCCGCGAGTCAAATCACCAAGGCGCTGCGCCCGCCGCCGAATCTCTCGGTCTTCGCCACGCGCGCACCCGAGACCTGGGTCCTCGAGCACCTCGGCGTGGCCATCCACGCTCAAGGGTTTCCGAGCCGCGCGGTGACGGACGACCTGAGCCGGGCCTATCCGCAAGGCGATCCCGCACTCTTCAACATCGGGTTGCTCCACACCTCGCTCGACGGGCGACCCGGCCATGAGCCCTACGCGCCCTGCACTGCGGACGGCCTGAGAGCAAAAGGGTACCAGTATTGGGCGCTCGGCCATGTCCACCAGCGCGAGTTGATCGCGGATGACCCCTATATCCTCTTCCCGGGCAACATCCAGGGCCGCCATATCCGCGAGACGGGGCCGAAAGGCTGCACCCTGGTGCGGGTCGAGGAGGGCCAGGTCGTGGACATCGAGCCGCGGGCGCTCGATGTCGTGCGTTGGGCGATCTGCCCGGTGACTGTGAGCGACGTGCGCAGCCTGGACCAGATCCTCCCGCTGGTCGAGCACGCGCTTGCCGAGGCGTCGGACGCGGCCGAGGGCCGTCTTCTCGCCACACGTCTGCGTCTCGTCGGGCGCAGTCCGATCCATTCGCGCCTGCACGCCGAGCATGAGCGCCTGATCAACGAGTGTCGGGCCATGGTGTCCTCCGCAGGTCTGGCGGACGTCTGGATCGAGAAACTGGTCGTGGAGACGCATCCGTCGGCGATGGTCTCCGAGCTGTCGCGCGAGGATGCCTTCGGCGGCCTGCTGCGCACCATCCACGCCTTGGAGGTCGACGGCGAGCGTCTCTCCGCACTGAGCGAGGAGGTCGATGCGCTGGCCCTCAAGCTGCCGCCCGCCTTGCGCGGCGGCGATGATCCGTTCGATCCAGCGGACCCCGAGTATCTGTCCGGCTGCCTCGAGGACGTGAAGGCACTCTTGGTGGAGCGGCTGCGCGGGCAAGGCGCCGGCCCGGAGAGCGAAGAATGAAGATCCTGGAGCTGGACCTGCGCGCATTCGGTCCCTTCACCGACCGCCGTCTCGATCTGAGCGGCGGCTGCGAGGGCCTGCACCTGGTGTTTGGTCCCAACGAGGCCGGAAAAAGCTCGGCACTGCGTGCACTGCGCGGCTTGCTCTTCGGGATCCAGGAGCGCACCCGCGATGACTTCCGACACGGCAAGCAGGAGCTGCGGCTCGGCGGGCGTCTGCGCAACCACCACGGCGAGGAGATTGAATTCGTCCGACGCAAGGGCCGCAAGAGCACCCTGCTCGATCCGGACGGAAAGGCGATCGGCGAGGATGCACTGCTGCCCTTCCTGGGCGAGGTGGACGACGGCCTGTTCGAGCGTCTCTTCGGGATCGATTACGAGAGCCTGGTCGGCGGCGGCCAAACCCTGCTCGAAGAGCGCGGCAGGGAGGCCGAGGCGCTGTTCGGGACCGCGCTCGGCGCCACCGCGATCCACCGGGTTCTGGATCGACTCGATCAAGAGGCCAACGGGCTCTTTCTGCCGCGCGCCTCCAAGCCGCGGATCAACGCCTTGATCGGCGAGCTCGGCGAGACCGAGCGCCGCGTGCGCGATGCGAGTCTTTCGGTCCGTGACTGGGAGCAGGCCAAGTCATCGCTCGATCGGGCGATTCGCGAGCTGGCGGCGATGGACACGGAGATCGCGCAGATGACGCTCGAGCGCAGCCGGCTCGAACGCATTCGGCGCACCCTCCCGGATCTGGTGCGCATGGCCCGGCTGCGGGAGCAGTTGGAGGGGATCGGAGCCGTGCCCGTGCTTGCCGAGGATTTCGCGACCCGCCGCGAGGAGGCGGTTGCCAAACTGGCCCGTGCCGCCGAGGCCCGGGCCAATGCACAGCACCGGCTCGACGGGTTGCGCGTGCTCGTTCGCGAGCTGAGCGATGCCGTGTCGGATGATCTGCTCCGGGAGTCCGAGTCGATCGACGACCTGCGCGAGCGGCTCGGCAGCCATCGCAAGGCCGCGCAGGATCGCACCGAGCTGGTCGCCGAGCTGGCGCGTCGAGAGTCCGAGGCGAGCGCGCTGCTGCAACAGGTGCGGCCGGACCTTGCGCGCGATCCGGCGTCTGCCGATGTGACTCGACTGAAGCCGCTGCTCGCGCGCAGACGACGCGCGACCGAGCTCGGCGCCCGCAAGGCCGCCGTGATCGACGCGCTCGCCAAGACCCGTGCCGATCTCGCCGAGACGCAAGAGCGCCTCGGGCTGCGCACCGCGGCGCTGGCCGATCTGCCCACGGCTGAGGTTTCGATCGATCTACAGACCGCGCTCGATTCCGCGCGCCGTGCCGGAGACCTGGATCAGACGCTCGTCGAGGACGGCCTCGCGCTGGCGGCTCAACTGAAGACGTGCGAGCAGGGGCTGTCCGCACTCGGTCTCTGGTCGGGCGGGTTGGCCGATCTGCTTGCCGCACCCCTGCCGGACGAGGAGAGTCTGCGACGCTTCGCGGACGACACCCGCGCGCTGAACGAACAACGGCAGGCCTTGGAGTCGAAACGTTCGGAGGTGGGCGCCGAGTGTCGGCGATGCGAGGAGGCCCTGCGTGTGCTGGAGCTGAGCGGCTCGGTGCCGTCCGAGGATGATCTGACGCAGTCCCGTACGCATCGCGATCGGGGCTGGTCGATCGTGAAGCGGGCATGGCTCGGCGGCGAGGATGTCGGCGCCGAGGCACGGCTGTACGACACCGAGGCACCTCTTGCGGATGCCTTCGAGGGCGCCTTGACCGGGGCCGACGAGGTCGCCGATCGGCTGCGTCGCGAGGCCGGGCGCGTTCATGACCGGGCGACGACCCGCGCACGACTGGAGGCCGCGCAGCGTGAGCTTGACGAGACCGAGCGCGCGCTGGGCGCGCTGGCGGTGTCTGTCGCCCGTTCCGAGGAGGCATGGCATGGGCTCTGGTCGCCCTGCGGCCTGACCCCGCTGCCGCCGTCCGAGATGCTGCCCTGGCTAGCGCGCGCCACGCGGCTTCGCGAGCGGATCCTCCAGGCCGACGTGCTGCGCGAACGCATCGAGACCCGCGAGGCACTGCGGGCATCGTATCGCGCGGCGCTCCTGAGCGCACTCGGCATCCCGGACGCGGCTGTCGAACCCGGGTCCCCGGCACTCGCCGGGCCCGAGCTCGGCGGCCTCATCGGGTTGGCCGAGGGGCGACTGCGCGCTGCGGAGGAGGATGAGCGTGCGCGTCTTGCGCTGGAGCATGAGGTTGCGGAGCTGCAGGGGCGTGCTCGACACCTGAGCCGCGAGCTGTCGGATGCAGAGACCGCGCACGCCGCATGGCAGGCGGACTGGACGGCGCTCATGGCCGAGCTCGGACTCGCGCCGGATGCCGGCCCCGGCGAGGTCTCGGACGATCTTCAGGTGATCGCGGATGCGGTGGCGAAGGTCGAGGCCGGGGCGCTCTTGAGGACACGCATCGCCGGCATCGATCGGGATGCCGATGCCTTCGTTGCGCAGACCCGCGACTGTCTCGGTCGGCTCGCGGTCGATCTGCTGGACCGTCCGGTGGAGGAGTCGATCTTGATGCTGCATGCCCGGCTCGACGAGCAACGCGCCATCAGGACGCGACTCGACGAGTTGCGCGCCCAGGCGAGTCGCACCGAGGAGGAGATTCGCGACTCGGAGACGGCGATCGCGGCGGCCGATCGTGTCCTCGCCGAGCTGTGTCGTCAGGCCGCCTGCGATGCGCCGGAGCATTTGCCGCTGATCGAGGAGCGCGTCCACGGCCGGCGGCGACTGGCCGCCGAGCTTGCGGATGTCGAGCGCGCACTCATGCGTGCCGGTGACGGCCTCGGGATCGATGCGCTCGCCCACGAGGCGGCCGCCGTCGATCAGGATCGGGTCGCCGTGCGGCTCTCCGAGATCGACGCGCGCCTCGAGCAGGAGCTGCGTCCGGCGCACCGCGCACTGATCGAAGAGAAGGCCGACGCCGATCGCGCACTCAAGGCGATGGGCGGGGAGGGCACCGCCGCCGCGCTCGCCGAGGAGGCCCAACAGCTTCTCGCCGGCATCCGCACCCATGCCGAGCAGTATGTCCGACTCAAGCTCGGGGCGCGCATCCTGCGCGACGAGATCGAACGCTTCCGCCGCCAAAACAGCGACCCGATCCTCGGGCGCACCAGCCGCTATTTCGCGCGCCTGACCTGCGGCGCCTTCAGTGCGGTCGAGACCGATTTCGACGAGGCCGACCAGCCCGTTCTGGTCGGTCTGCGCAACAGCGGCGAGCGACTGCGCGTGGAGGCGATGAGCACGGGCACCCGTGATCAGCTCTATCTGGCGCTGCGCCTTGCCAACCTGGAGCAGTATCTCCAAGCCGCCGAGCCGATGCCGTTCGTCGTCGACGACATCCTCATCCAGTTCGACGACGAGCGCGCGCTCGCCACACTCGCGACCCTGGCCGACTTCTCGGCCAAGACGCAGGTGATCCTCTTCACGCACCACGGCCGCGACATCGCGCAGGCCCGGCAGCTCGATCCGGGCGAAGAGCGGGTTTGGGTCCACCGTTTGGGGTAGTGTGCCCAGGCCGGTTTGCGGGTTCTGCGGAGCGTCGCCCTGCTCACCTGGCCGGCTTTTCGTGGTTGCTCCTCACGCGGAAAGCCCCATTTCATTGGGCTGGCGGCGAGCGCGCGACCGCGCCTGCTCGCCGGATCGTCAACAGGAATCAAGGCTATCGGGAGCTACCGTTGGAAATCGAAGCAGTTGCACAACTCATCCGCCAGGGCATCCCCGGCGCCGAGGTCCAGGTCTCCGGAGACGGGAGTCATTTCGACGCCGTCGTCGTCAGCGAGGTCTTCGAAGGGCTGACGCCGATCAAGAAGCAGCGCCTGGTGATGGATACCGTCAAGCCGCAGATCGCAAGCGGCGAGCTGCACGCCCTGTCGATCAAGACCTTGACCCCGGCGCAATCGGCCGAGCAAGGCGGCTGAGGCGAGTCGGAGGACATTGCCGGACCTTGTCAAGGGCCGAACCGGTGTCATACTGAATATACCGAGCGCACGTGGGTTTTTCGCCGCATTGCACGCCCCGCGCACGCCGGTCCGGCGTTACGCCTCCTCGCCGGAGAGGCCGCTACGGCTCGTCGGCGCGCCTTGTCCCGACGCGCGCGGGACGCACACTGCTTTCCGAAAACCCACGCGCGCTCGGCATGGACTACGGATCAATCCCTTGCGCAGGAGGTCAAGCCATGTTTCTCAAACATCGCACTACCGGCAAGATGCTCGAGGTCCTGAGTCAGCGGGACCTGTTCAACCCGATGCACCCGAAGATCGTCGGGCGCTATCACTATGGTGAAGAGGCCCAGGAGCCGGAGACGTTCGACAAGGCCGAGCTGATGTTCATCTCGGACGAGTTGCTGCCGCGCTGCTGGACCGACAGCCATTATCGCGACGACGAGATTCACCACTACTACAAGAAGGCGTCCTGATCGGGCGCAGGCCGGCCCGAGTGTGCTCGGGCCGTCGACTCTGCCTTCTTCGTGTCTTTTTATTGCCGGTTCACGCATTCAGGCCGTAGGTGGTGCTGACGATAGGACGCACAACGTCCGCCGACGGTGGGTTGCGCCTCGCACGGGCGTTGGCGCGGGGAGGATGGGTTTCGCTTCGCTCTACCCATCCTACGTTTCTTACGTTGCTCGCTGTGACGTTGGCGCGACCTCTACCAGGATCCGCCCGTGCGTCTTCCCTGCGAGGATGTCTTCGAAGACGCCGGGTAGGCCGTCGAGATCGACCCTGTCGCCAAGCAACAACTCCAGGTCGGCCGGGCGCCAGTCGCTCGCCAGATGGCCCCACAGCTCGGTGCGCAGCGCCTGCGGGACATCCACCGAGTTGCAGCCGAGCAGACTCACGCCGCGCAGGATGAAGGGCATCACGGTGGTCTCGAGCAGATGGCCGCCGGCCAGCCCGATGCCGGCGATGTTCCCGTTCGGGACCGTGGTGCGCGTGATCTGTGCCAGGGTGTCGCCGCCGACATTGTCGATGGCACCGCCCCAGAGGGCCTTCTCCAGCGGCCGTTTTGCCTCGGCCAATGCATCGCGCCCGATGATCCGCGCAGCGCCGATCGCCTTCAGCCAGTCCTCGAGCTCCGGTTTGCCCGAGAGCGCGACCGCCTCGTAACCGAGTCGGGCGAGGATCGCGATCGCCATGGAACCGACCCCGCCGCTTGCGCCCGTCACCAGAATCGGACCCATCTCGGGTCGCTGACCGTTGACCTGCATGCGGTGCACCGCGAGCGCCGCGGTGAATCCGGCGGTACCCAGGATCATGGTCGAGCGCGGGTCCAACCCGACCGGAATCGGGGTCAGCCAGGTCGCAGGCACGCGCAGATACTCGGCATAGCCGCCGTCGTGGTCGAAGCTCAGGCCCCAGCCCGTCGCGACGACCGCATCCCCCGGTCGGTAGGCTGGGTCATTGGATTGCTCCACGATCCCGGCCGCATCGACCCCGCCGACCAGCGGGAAGGTGCGCAGGATCTTGCCGCGTCCCGTGCCGGCGAGTGCATCTTTGTAATTGACGCTCGAATGGGTGACCCGCACCAGGACCTCGCCCGTCTCGGGCGCCTGTTTCGGAAGTGACTCAAGACCGGCGCGGTGGCCCTGTTCGTCCTGATGGATCCGGAATGCGCGATAGGTTTCCACTAGATCACCTCCACTGGAATCAGGCCGATCGTGCTGCGCCACTTGGCCGGCCCTGTTTGATGAACGGATTCTCCGCGGCTGTCGACGGCCACGGTGACCGGCATGTCTTCGACCTCGAATTCGCGGATCGCCTCCATTTCCAGTTCCTCGAAGGCGATCAGTCGAGACGACTTGATCGCTTTGGCGACCAAGAAGGCCGCGCCGCCGACGGCCATCAGATAGACGGCGCCGTGCTTCTTGATGGCGTCGATCGCCGCGGGACCGCGCTCGGCCTTGCCGATCATCCCGATCAGTCCGGTACGCTCGAGCAGTTGGTCGGTGAACTTGTCCATCCGTGTGGCCGTGGTCGGCCCGGCCGGACCCACGACCTCGTCGCGCACCGGGTCGACGGGGCCGACGTAGTAGATGAAACGGTTGGTGAGATCCACACCCTCGGGCAGGCGCTCGCCCCGGTCCAGGAGATCGGCGATGCGTTTGTGTGCGGCGTCCCGACCGGTCAGCAGTTTGCCCGAGAGCAGGAGACGCTCGCCCGGTTGCCAGGTTGCGATCTCCTCGCGGGTCAGGCCGTCGAGATGGACGCGACGCGCCCCGGCGGCCGCGTCCCAGATGATCGGAGGCCAATCGTCCAGGCTCGGCGGAACGAGCGCAACCGGACCGGAGCCGTCGAGCGTGAATTCCAGATGTCGCGTCGCCGCGCAGTTCGGGATCATGGCGACCGGGAGCGAGGCGGCATGGGTCGGATAGGTCAGGATCTTCACATCCAGCACCGTGGTGAGCCCGCCGAGACCCTGTGCGCCGATGCCGAGCCCGTTGACCTTCTCGTGCAGCTCCAGGCGCAGTGCTTCGATGGGGTTCGCAGGCCCGCGCGCCTTGATCTCGTGGATGTCGATGTGCTCCATCAGCGACTCCTTCGCGAGCAGCATCGCCTTTTCGGCGGAACCGCCGATCCCGATCCCGAGCATCCCGGGCGGGCACCAGCCGGCACCCATGGTCGGAACCGTCTTGAGCACCCAGTCGACCAGGCTTTCGCTCGGGTTCAAGACCGCGAACTTCGCCTTGTTCTCGGAGCCGCCGCCCTTGGCCGCCAGACGCACCTCGACCCGATCGCCGGGCACCAGCTCGACGTGCACGACGGCCGGCGTGTTGTCCCCCGTGTTCCTGCGCTCACCGATGGGGGGCGAGACCATGGATGCGCGCAGCACATTGTCGGGATGGCTGTAAGCCCGGCGTACGCCCGCGTCGACCATCGCCTGAATCCCCATGACCGCGTCCCAGCGCACCTCCATGCCGATCTTGAGAAAGACCACCACCATGCCGGTGTCCTGACAGATCGGGCGGTGACCCTCCGCACACATCCGGGAATTGACCAGAATCTGGGCCATCGCATCCTTCGCGGCCGGCGATTCCTCGATCTCGTAAGCCGCAGTCAGGGCTTGGATGTAGTCGCGTGGGTGATAGTAGGAGATGAATTGCAGCGCGTCGGCGATGCTTTGGACAAAGTCGGTTTCGCGGATGATGGTCATGGGTCTGCTGCGCCTCGTTCCGGACATCCACGCAGTATAACAAGCCACTCGCGGCCGGCTCGGGAAGACGTGGACGTCGGATGGGCAGAGCGCAGCGAAACCCATCTTCCCTGCTCGGACGGCCCGTTTCCGACACGGGTTCAGCCTCGGCAAGCGCTCCGCATGGCGTCGTTGCTCCTTAAGATGGTTCCGATCCTCCGATCCAGCCACTCGATCGCGCCTCGGGCTGGAAGCGCCGCGATCAAAAAGCACTTGGCAAAGATCTTAAGGGACTGTAATATTCCGGGCTCGCAACGACAGGCGCGTAGCTCAGTTGGTTAGAGCACCACCTTGACATGGTGGGGGTCGTTGGTTCGAGTCCAATCGCGCCTACCAAACATCAGCCGCCAGCTCCGGCCGTTGGTCGCTCGACATCTGTCGAGCGGCACCGTGCTGGAACTGGCGGTTTTTTCATGTGATCCCTCGTATCGATCACCACTGAGCACCTTGAAGGTTCCGTTATGCCCGTCGTGACCCTGCCGGATGGTTCCAAGCGTCAGTTCGATGCCCATGTTTCCGTTCGGGACGTCGCCGCCTCCATCGGAGCCGGCCTGGCAAAGGCCGCGCTTGCCGGTCGCGTCGACGGCGTCCTGGTCGATACCTCCTTCATGCTCCAACAAGATGCCTCGCTAGCCATCATCACCGCCAAGGATGAGGAGGCCGCGCTCGAGCTGCTGCGACACGATGCCGCGCATGTGATGGCCCAAGCGGTGCAGGAGCTTTATCCCGGCACGCAGGTGACCATCGGCCCCGCGATCGAGAACGGCTTCTACTACGACTTCGCGCGCGACGAGCCCTTCACGCCGGAGGATCTCGAGGCGATCGAGGTGCGCATGCACGAGATCGTCAAGCGGGATCTTCCGATCGTTCGCGAGGTTTGGGATCGCGAGCAGGCCAAGCAGGTCTTCGCCGATCTCGGCGAGCACTACAAGGTCGAGATCATCGAGGACATCATCCCCGAGGGCGAGGTGGTCTCCGTCTACCGCCAGGGCGATTGGTTCGACGTCTGCCGCGGACCCCATCTGCCGAGCACCGGCAAGCTCGGCAACGGATTCAAGCTGATGAAGCTGGCCGGTGCCTACTGGCGCGGCGATTCGAAGAACCCCATGCTCCAGCGCATCTACGGCACCGCGTGGCGCGACAAGAAGGAGCTGGCGGCCTATCTGCATCGCCTGGAAGAGGCCGAGAAGCGCGACCATCGCAAGCTCGGTAAGCAGCTCGATCTCTTCCACTTCCAGGACGAGGCGCCGGGTATGGCCTTCTGGCATGCCAAGGGGCGGGTGATCTACCGTCTGGCCGAAGGCTACATGCGCGAGAAGCTCGACGAGTACGGCTATCAGGAGGTCGAGACCCCGCAGGTGCTTGACCGTTCGCTCTGGGAGCGCTCCGGGCACTGGGATAAGTTCGCCGGCGGTATGTTCACGACCCATCTGGACGATCGCGACTATGCGATCAAGCCGATGAATTGTCCCGGGCATATCCAGCTCTTCAACCAGGGGCTCAAGAGCCATCGGGATCTGCCGCTGCGCATCGCCGAGTTCGGCGTGGTGCATCGCAACGAGCCTTCGGGCACCTTGCACGGACTGATGCGGGCGCGCCGCTTCACCCAAGACGACGCGCATGTCTTCTGCACCGAGGAGCAGCTTCAGGACGAGGTCGCGACCCTGATCGATATGGTGTTCGAGACCTATCGCGACTTCGGCTTCACCGAGATCGATCTCGCCCTCTCGCTGCGGCCGGACAAACGCGTCGGCAACGACGCGCTCTGGGACAAGGCCGAGGCGGCGCTCGACCAGGCGCTCAAGGCCAAAGGTCTCGCGTTCAAGGTGCAGCCGGGCGAGGGTGCTTTTTATGGCCCCAAGATCGAATTCACCCTGCACGACAGCATCGGTCGCGCCTGGCAGTGCGGCACCATCCAGGTGGACTTCTCGATGCCCGGACGCTTGGGTGCGCACTACATCGCCGAGGACAACAGCAAGCAGGTGCCGGTGATGATCCACCGCGCCATCCTGGGCTCGGTGGAGCGGTTTATCGGTATTTTGCTCGAACACTATGCGGGTCAATTGCCGGTTTGGTTGTCGCCGACCCAAGCGATCGTGATGAATATCACGGATCGGCAGGCGGAGTACGTCAAGGAGGTCTCTAAGACCTTGCGCGGGAAGGGCTTCCGGGCCGAGACGGACTTGAGAAACGAGAAGATCGGCTTTAAAATCCGCGAGCACACCCTGCAACGAGTACCTTACCTGCTCGTCGTCGGTGATCGGGAGGTCGAATCCCGCTCCGTTGCCGTCCGCGACCGTGCGGGCCAGGACCTCGGAATCCTTCAGCTCGATGCCTTTATCGACCGTCTGAGCGAAGAGATCGCGAACCGGACCCACTGACGCCCGGCCCGATCAAGGGCCGCGAGCGCGTCGTGCGCGTCGTGTCTATCAGTGCTTTTGGAGGAACCTGCTATCGCTGCACCAAAGAGAAACCGCGTCAACAAGGAGATCAACGTACCGGAAGTACGTCTGATCGGCGCGGACGGAAACCAGGTCGGAGTCGTCAATACGCGCGAGGCATTGGAGATGGCCACGGAAGCGAGCCTCGATCTCGTCGAGATCGTTCCGACGTCGGAGCCTCCGGTATGTCGTCTCATGGACTTCGGCAGATTTCTCTTCGACCAAAAGAAGAAGAAGAACGAAGCCAAGAAAAAGCAGAAGCAGGTTCAGATCAAGGAAGTGAAGTTTCGTCCGGGAACGGACGAAGGAGACTATCAGGTCAAACTACGCAGCCTGATGCGTTTCCTCAACGAAGGGGATAAGGGCAAGGTCACTATGCGGTTTCGCGGGCGCGAACATGCGCATCGTGAGCTCGGTCTGGAGCTTTTGAAGCGGATCGAAACCGACCTTGCAGCCCTCAGCGTCGTGGAGCAACAACCCCAAATGGAAGGACGCCAAATGGTCATGGTGCTGGGCCCCAAAAAGAAATAGCGACGCGCATCGTCGAGCCAACGGGCGAATCACACTGAGTGTCTCGGGGAGACGGCATCGGTCGATACGGCCGATGCCGTCTTGAAAAAACCTCGGCTCGACAGGCGTCGCAATATAATCATTCGGCAAATCGCGGAGTCAAAAACCCATGCCCAAGCTGAAAACAAATCGCGGGGCGGCGAAGCGCTTCAAGCGCACTGCCTCCGGTTCGGTCAAGTGCAACTCATCTCATCGGCGTCATATCCTGACCAAGAAGAGCACCAAGCGGAAGCGCCAACTGCGTGCGCCGAAGCGTCTTCATAAGTCGGACGTGCGGGCCGCGCTGCGGATGATCCCCTACTGCTGATCAACTGATCGCACTGCGCTTGAACGAATCCCAGGAGTCAAAGAATGCCACGCGTCAAACGGGGTGTTACCGCCCACGCTCGTCATAAAAAGGTCCTTGATCAGGCCAAGGGTTACTACGGTGCCCGCAGTAAGGTCTATCGCGTTGCCAAGCAGGCCGTCATCAAGGCCGGCCAATACGCCTACCGTGATCGCCGCCAGAAGAAGCGCCAATTCCGCGCGCTCTGGATTGCACGTATCAACGCCGCCGCGCGCGAAAACGGACTCTCCTACAGCCGGTTCATCGACGGGCTGAAGAAGGTCGGGGTCGAGGTCGATCGCAAGGTGCTCGCCGACATCGCTTATCACGACAGCGTCGCCTTTGCCGCGCTGGCCGAGCAAGCGAAGACCGCACTGGCCTAAGCCGTTTCCCTTCTCGCCCGGGTTTCACGGCGATACAAGAGGGAAAGGCCCCGGTCTTTCCCTTTTTCGTTTCACGGCCTCGCGGCGGACCAGACACCCAGCCGGAAGACTCGACTATGGCTGAACACACCGGACTCGGTCTCGCGGCCCTGCAAACCGCGGCGCTCGAAGCGATTGCGGCCGCGGCCGATCTTGCCAGTCTCGACCAAGTGCGCGTGCGCTATCTCGGCAAGAGCGGGGAGCTGACCGCGCTGCTCAAGCAGCTCGGCACGCTGCCGGCCGCCGAGCGACCCGCCGCAGGTCAAGAGATCAATCAGGCCAAGGTTACTGTCCAGGTTGCCATCGACCAGCGCAAAGTCGTCTTGGAAGAGGCATCACTCACCGCGCGACTCGCCGCCGAGCGGATCGACGTGAGTCTCCCCGGACGCGGCCGGCGGCCCGGCGGACTGCATCCCGTGACCCGTGCGATGCGGCGCATCGAGCGCCTGTTCGCCAATGCCGGATTCGCCGTCGCGGAAGGGCCGGAGGTCGAGGACGCCTATCACAACTTCGAGGCGCTCAACATCCCGGAGCACCACCCGGCGCGGGCGATGCACGACACCTTTTATTTCGATGCCGAGCTGCTGCTGCGTACCCACACCTCGCCGGTCCAGATCCGGGTGATGGAAGAGCAGGCGCCGCCGCTCAAGATCATCGCGCCGGGTCGCGTCTATCGCTGCGATTCGGACTTGACCCATACGCCCATGTTTCACCAGGTCGAGGGTCTGCTGGTCGACGAGCAGGTCAGCTTCGCCGACCTCAAGGGTGTCCTCTACGACTTCCTGCGGAATTTCTTCGAGCGCGATCTGGAGCTGCGTTTCCGGCCCTCTTATTTCCCCTTTACAGAGCCTTCGGCCGAGGTCGACATCCAGTGTGTCATCTGCGGCGGCAGCGGCTGTCGGGTCTGCAAGCAGACCGGGTGGCTCGAGGTGCTCGGCTGCGGCATGGTCTATCCGGAGGTGTTTCGGCACGTCGGCATCGACCCCGATCGCTATCTGGGCTACGCCTTCGGCATGGGGGTGGAGCGCTTGGCGATGCTCCGTTACGGAATCGACGACATCCGCTTGAATTTCGAGAACGATCTGAGATACCTGCGCCAATTCTCATGAGATTCGGCGTCAACCTCTTTCAATCCATAGTCGTTTTAGCCACTAAGGAACGATTCAAAACCAACATGAACCTGTAGGTTGGGCAAAGCGCAGCGTGCCCAACTGATCCCTGCGATGACGGCGCGGGTGGGGCATGCTGCGCTTTGCCCAACCTACGGCTAGCCACTAACCACTAACTACTAGAGAACACAGGGCAGCAGCAGATGCGATTCAGCGAGGCGTGGTTGCGGGAGTGGGTGAACCCACCGGTCGACACCCGGCAATTGGCCGACCAGCTCAGCATGGCGGGTCTCGAGGTCGACGCGGTCGAGCCTGCGGCCCCGGCCTTCAGCGGTGTGCGGATCGGCTGGGTGCAGTCCGTCGCACCCCATCCGGATGCCGAAAAGCTGCGGATCTGTCGGGTCGATCTCGGCGAGGACACGCTTCTCCAGATCATCTGCGGGGCCGCCAACGTCACCGAGGGCATGAAGGTCCCGGTCGCGACGGTCGGCGCCGTGCTGCCCGGCGACTTCAAGATCAAGAAGGCCAAGCTGCGAGGCGTGGAGTCCTTCGGCATGATCTGCTCGGCCAAAGAGTTGGGTCTTGCCGAGTCCTCCGAGGGCATCCTGCCGTTGCCGGCGGATGCACCTGTGGGCGAAGACATCCGTGCCTGGATGGCGCTCGACGACCACTGCATCGAGGTCGATCTGACCCCGGACCGCGGCGATTGTCTCAGCATCGCGGGACTCGCACGGGAGGTCGCCGTGATCAACCGTGCGCCGCTCGCGACGCCCGCGATCCAGCCGGTCGCGCCCCTGCACGACCAGTCCCTGCCGGTACAGCTCCAGGCGCCTGCCGCCTGCCCGCGCTATGTGTGCCGCGTGATCCGCACTATCGATCCGAGTGCGACCACGCCTTGGTGGATGCAGGAGCGCCTGCGCCGCGGCGGGATCCGCGCCATCAGCCCGGTGGTCGACGTGACCAACTATGTCCTGCTCGAGCTGGGCCAGCCGATGCACGGGTTCGATCTCGCCAAGCTCGACGGCGAGATCCGCGTGCGCATGGCGGTGGAGGGCGAGCGTATCGCCCTGCTCAACGGCGAGGACGCAACCTTGCGTGCGGACACCCTGGTGATTGCCGATGCCGGACGCGCCGTTGCGTTGGCCGGGATCATGGGTGGTTCTGAGACTGCCGTCGGTCCCGAGACCCGCGAGGTGCTGCTCGAAAGCGCCTTCTTCGCGCCGCTTGCCGTCAGCGGCAAGGCGCGTTCTTACGGCCTGCACACGGATTCGTCGCATCGATTCGAGCGCGGTGTCGACCCCCAACTCCAGATCCGCGCGATCGAGCGTGCGACCCGACTCTTGACCGCGATCGTCGGGGGCGAGCCGGGTCCGGTGGTCCAGGCGATCTCGGAGACCGATCTACCCAAGCCTCTGGCGTTGAGGCTGCGCCCCGCGCGCGTCGCTCAAGTGCTCGGACTCGCGCTGCCCGAGGAGACCATCCTCGACATCCTGAAGCGTCTGGGCATGCACACCGAGCCGACCGCCGAGGGATGGCTGGTCACGCCGCCGAGTGCCCGCTTCGACCTGGTTCAAGAGGTCGACCTGATCGCCGATATCGGTCGCATCTACGGTTACGATCGAATCCCGGTGAGTCACGCGAGCTCGGCATCGGTCACGCGATCGACCCCGGAAGCGGAATTCGACCTGGATCGCGCCCGTCTGGCACTGGTCGACCGCGGCTTCCACGAGGTCATCACCTACAGCTTCGTCAGCCCCGAGATGCAGGCGTTGGTCGATCCCGATCAAGAGGTGCTGCGCCTGGCGAATCCGCTGAGCGCCGAGCTCTCCACCATGCGCACGAGCCTCTGGCCCGGCTTGATCCAAACCGCGCGCTACAACCAGGCCCGGCAACAGGAGCGGGTGCGGATCTTCGAGTCCGGTCTACGCTTTCGCTTCGGCGCGGACGGTCTGACCCAAACGCAGGGTCTCGCGGGCCTCATCGTCGGGAGCCCGGATCCGGAGCAGTGGGGCCTGACGAGCCGCGCGGCGGACTTCTTCGATCTCAAGGCCGATGTCGAGGCACTGCTGGCACTGACCGGCGCACCGGGGCGCTTCAGCTTCGTTCCCGGCGCGCATGCGGCGCTGCACCCAGGCCAGACCGCGAGCGTGGAATGTGAGGGTCGATCCATCGGTCTGCTCGGAATGCTGCATCCCAGCCTGGCCGCACAGCTCGACATCACGGGCGATGCCTATCTGTTCGAGCTGGACATTGCACCCCTGAGCGCGGGTGCCCTGCCCGGGCATGCGTCCATCTCGCGCTTTCCGAGCATTCGCCGCGACATCGCGATCATCGTCGACGAGGCCGTCACGTATGCGTCGATTGCGGACTCGATTCGCGCCACGGAGACCGAGCTGCTGCGCGATTTGGTCCTGTTCGACCTCTACACCGGCAAAAACATTGAATCGGGCAGAAAAAGTCTCGCTCTTGGATTGATTTTACAGGCTTCTTCTCAGACACTTACAGATGGTGTCATCGAAGACACCGTGAGGCGGATCCTAGCCCGCCTCGCTTCGGATTTTGGCGCAAGATTGAGGGATTGACCCCATGGCATTGACCAAGGCCGATATGGCCGAGCACCTGTTCGATGAGCTTGGCCTGAACAAGCGTGAGGCCAAAGACATCGTCGAGATGTTCTTCGAGGAGATTCGCGCGGCGTTGGAGCGCGGCGAGCAGGTCAAGCTCTCCGGGTTCGGCAACTTCGATCTGCGCGAAAAGAAGGAACGTCCCGGCCGTAACCCCAAGACGGGAGAAGAGATCCCGATCACGGCGCGGCGCGTGGTGACCTTTCGTCCGGGGCAAAAGCTAAAACAGCGAGTGGAGGCCTATGCTGGAACCGACCGATAAGGGCGAGGACAACGGCCCCGGCGATCTTCCGCCGATCCCGGGAAAGCGATACTTCACCATCGGCGAGGTGAGCGAGCTCTGCGGGGTTAAGCCCCACGTGTTGCGGTATTGGGAGCAGGAATTCCCTCAGCTCAAACCGGTCAAGCGACGCGGCAACCGTCGTTACTATCAGCGCCACGACGTGCTGATGGTGCGCCAGATCCGCAACCTGCTCTACGAGCAGGGCTTCACGATCGGCGGTGCGCGCCTGCAGCTCAGCGGCGAGGGCGCCAAGAACGACCTGAGTCAGACCCACCAGATCCTGCGCCAGATGCGTGCAGAGCTCGAAGACGTCCTTCAGCTGCTGCGACGTTGACACTAGAAGGGCTTCAACCTACTATTGCCCGTCTTATCGGGGCGTAGCGCAGCCTGGTAGCGCACCTGAATGGGGTTCAGGTGGTCGGAGGTTCAAATCCTCTCGCCCCGACCAAATAAAACAACGGCTTAGGCGATTCACGCTTAGGCCGTTTTTCTTTGAGTCACCATAGAGTCACCGCGCGGATGGATTTCGCGGTTTTGGGGTCGCGCGGTCGGCCTGGGCGGAATCTCTTGGCCCATCCTCGACCCGATAACCTCGGTGCGTCACTGCGGAGGTTTGCCATGCGCCGCGGCAAACCCGAAAAGCCGACAGATCGTCGGCTTCGATTGGTGCCAAGGGGCGGAGACGCCCTTAACGTCGTTAGCCCCTCCCAAAGCCTGCCCCGACAGCCCGAGACGCGCGCGGATGCTCCAACTAGCTGAAAACATCTTCGGTAACGAACACCATCCATCCGCCCTCGACTTCCAGGATCTTGACCGCTCCAGGGTATGCCGCTCGCACCTCGGTGATGTCGTTGAAACGCTCTGCGCTTGCGAACCTCGTGCTCATGCTCCTTGCTCCTTGAGTGTGTGCCTGACGTGTCGGGTGATTGTGCGCCTCCATGGCCTCGACGGGGAGTAGGGGAAAGTCATCAATTGATGACTTGCTCCGCGACCGCAGCCCTCGCGCGCGATGCTTAGCTCATAGCGGTCGACCGGGACCGTGGCCTCTACATGCTTGCCGCGCGATCCGGTGAGCCTTCTCGACGCCCGGTGCGCTCGCCGACGAACAGTCGCCAGTCCGTGCGGCGGTGATCCAGCACGGCGGGGCCCTCGTGAAACTTCATCAATTGATGAGATTTCGCCTCGGGATGGCTCAGTGACGGGCGTTGCGGAATTCAATCAGTTTCCCGGGTCGGTTCGAGCCGCGATACCGCCCACCCTGCGACTTTTCAGCGTCGACCGCGATCTCCCTTGGCTGTGCGCTGCGATCGCACAAAGGCGTAATCGGGCCGCGCCAGTGCCTCCCGAGCTTTTCCCAGGTTATGGCGCGACTAGCGCGGGCTTCCGTCAGTGCGGTCGCTATCAGGAAAAATGACGTTTGTTCGATGTCATCCAGTTTGCGAGGTCGCCGGCCTTTTCCTCCGTTTGCAGGCGACGGGCTGCGTCCAGGGTCTTGGCGTATTCGGTGAACACGTTGATGAAGTCATACATGGAGGCGTCGCTTCTCCAGTGGGAATCGAAGACGGCGAGGGCCTCCTGTCCACCCAGGCAGCGGGGAATTTTCTCGATGCTGTCCGCTTTCTTCTGGATGGCGCGCTGCTCGGGGTCTTGAATGTAGGCGTAGTCACCGCTCGGGAACTTGGCCCGGCACTGCTCACGGCGCTCGGGGTCCGGGATGATGGCCAACAGATCCGTCAGTTCCCAGTGCGCCGCGAGCTTCCGGCTGTCGAAGGTGATCTCACCCAGGGTCTCGATCATCGTCTTCGCCGTCTGGATGCCGGACAGCACGCCGTTGGCCTTCTCATGTAGGCGCTGGCGGAATTTCTCGGGGTCACCTGAATGCACCAACCGGCCGCGGCCTCCGGCCACTTGAGCGATCAGGCCGTTGGCGCAGATCAGGCGGTGGATGAAGTAGGCCAGACGCACGGCGTGCCCGCCCGCCATGCTGTTGGAGAACTCGACGCCGATCTCGCTGACATCCTTGCCTTTCCCTCCTCGCCCCGTCACCGTGCCCACGACGTGTCTGGATTTGATGCGCATGAAGAGCCGGGTGTTGATGCTGTAGGCTTCCATGAACTCGAACGCGCCCGTGTCCGGGATCAAAGAAAGCTGGGGGTCGGACGAGAGGCAATTCAGCACGTCGTCGATGAACTGCTGGTTGCTGTAGCCGACAAAGCGCTCCGAGACGATGCCCAGGACCTGGTTGGACGCTTCATCGCAGACCAGCTCCAGGGTATCGAGCGGCTTGGTCGCGTTGCCGGTGAGCAGGACGTCGTTGAGGATGGCGCTTGCCAGCTCCGGCTCGCTCAGACGCTGGAGAAAGTAGGAGTTGGTTCCGACCAAGCGGCACAGTGCGTCGAATCCGTATTCGTTGAAGCCGAGCCCATGGGCGCCGTCACCGAGGGTGGCGTCATCCTGGAAGCGGGCGCCCCGTTCGAGATAACCGCGGAGCGGCAGGCGGTAGATGTGTTTCTGCTCCTCCCCGGCGAAGCCGATCACCGCATCGAGGTTCTCAAAGCGCTCCTGGTGGGCGTCCTGAACGATGAATGCCATGGGATTCTCCTTGCTGACAGAAATACGGTCGGTGAGAGAGGTCTTGAGCGGCGGTCAATCAAAGTTCGCCTTTGAAGGCGCGGTCGAGAATGGAGGGGAGCAAAGCGTCGAGTTCCGGCTGAGTATCGGCATAGGTCTGCCTGATGCCGGCAAGCCAGTTGCCCGTTTGCTTGATCTTTTGTTGCCAAGCCATCGGGGGCAACCAGATTTCATCAGCCAGAAAGAGGCTCTCTTTCAAGCGGATGCGCCGGTTGCCCGCGCCACCGCCAATTCCGGTCACTTTTCGCTTCAGGGCCTCCCAAACGGCTGGCGTCGAGAAGTAAGCCAACAGAAATTCCGGTAAGACGCGATCCGGTGCGCAAGAAAAGATCGGGAACTCATTGGAGACGTAGTGCTGATCGTACTGCCTGCCGATGATGGCAAAGGCCCCTTCGTAAGCGTTGAGCCGGCCGTAAATGAACTGCCCTTCACGCACGCGATACAGATTCGATGCCTTGATCTCTCCGCCGATCAACGGCGGTTTACTGAAGAGTCCCTTGGCGAAGCTGTAGATGCCGAAATGGGGGTATTCCTGTCCTGGCTCGACCTTCACGGGGTCAACAACCTGGGTGAGCACATCGCCCAGGGCGGTGCGCTTCCAGCCTTGCGCCTGCTTTTCGTCATCGCTGAGGTCGTTGCGGTGGGCCATCGCAACGAGCAGTGAATCCATGTCGGCCTGGATTGACTGCCGCAGTTGTTTGGTCTCGTCGATCCGGGATGCCAGTGATTTGATCTTCGTAACGATATCGCGTTGTTCGTCAAGGTGAGGAAGTCTGATCGTGATGTCGGCAAACTGGTCTTCCTTAAGACGAACCCGGTTGGTCGTTCCTTCGCTGACCTTCACGCATGCATCGACGAATCCCGGAGTCTTGCTTAACCAATATAAGAAACTGACGTCCAACCGGCTGTAATCCGGGCTGAAAACAGGAAAATCACTGGATACGACAGCGCCATCCAGTTCAGCGGGGATCAGACCGAATGCCCCATGCCTTGCATCGATTCGCGACAGGATAAACTGACCAGTGGAAACCTGAAGTCGCTTATCCGCCCCGATTTCCGAGCCTAATTTGACGCATCTTAGAGATACGCCCTGGCCCCAAAGCCTTACGGTTACCTCTTTGTATTCCGTTTCGGGGTCAATCGCGATCCATGAATCCGCTTTCTTGAGAATCTCGCCGAGACGCAGCGTTGACCAATCCATCGACGCTTGCTTAGGCATGCGCGATGCTCTCTTCTTCTGCCTTGATTGACAGTTCTGCCTGTAACGACTCCATGATCTCAATCACCCGCCGCTCCTTCTCCAGAATCTCCGCAATCAACGCCTCCGGCGACCGATGCTCCAGCGTCTCCAGGCTATGGGGATTCTTGATGTCGAGGTTGAACAGGGGCCAGTAGAGACCGTCACCGATGCCCTGCTCCCCCTTCTGCCGGGCACGCAGCACCGGGAGCCGGTGCTTCAAATCGCGGATCTCGCGCTCGGTCCGCTCCTGTTCCGCGCGCGCGTGCTCGGGCCGCTCCCGCCCGATGGCGAGCCGCTTCTCCAGATCCCGCAGTGTCCGCTCGGTCTCCAGCGCATCCTGCCGCGCCCGCTCGGCGGCGTCCCAATGGGGCTGGGCCTGCTCACGGGCCGAAGCCAGATTGTCGCCGAATGGGAGTTTCCACGCCTGGGTGTTCTCTTCACGCTGGGGCCACCAGGCCAGACAGGGCTCGAACTCGGCATAGTCCATGGGCTTGGTCTTGCTGTACTTCTTGCGGCCCTCCGGCGGGGGGATCTGGTAGAACCAGATGTCCCGGGTCGGTCCCGAGCGGTCGAAGAAGAGCAGATTGGCGGGGATATCGGTATAGGGCGAGAAGACGCCCTCGGGCAGTCGCACGATGGTGTGCAGGTTGAAGCCCTTGACCAGCGCCTCCTTGATCCGCGCCGCGATGCCGTCGGCGAAGAGGGTGCCGTTGGGGACGACCACGGCGGCGCGTCCACCGTTCTCCGCCCCCTGTCCCGGCCGCCTCAGTTTGCGCATGATGAGTTGGAGGAAGAGCAGCGCGGTTTCGGCGGTTTGCATGTCCTGCGGGAAGCCGCCGAGGATGCCCCTCTCTTCCTCGCCGCCGAAGGGCGGATTGGTGAGGATGACATCCACGCGGTCGCGGTCGCCGATTTCGTTCAGCTTCACGTCCAGGCCGTTGCCGGGGTCAATCCGGGGGTATTCGAGCCCGTGCAGCAGCAGGTTCATCTGGACCAGCAGATAGGGCAAGGGCTTGGCCTCGCCGCCCCGGAGCGCGCTGTTCTGAAGGATGGCGCGATCCTCGACGCTGTGGCATTGCGGCTCCAGGTGGCGCATGGCCTCGGCAAGAAAGCCGCCGGTGCCGCAGGCCGGGTCGAGGATGGTCTCGCCCAGACGGGGATCGGTCACCTCCACCATGAAACGCACCACCGGTCGCGGGGTGTAGAACTCGCCCGAGTCGCCCGCCGCGTCGCGCATCTCGCGCAGCATGGTCTCGTAGAGACGGCTCAGGGTGTGCATCTCGTCGGAGGCGTTGAAGTGGATGCCGTTGACCTTGTTGATGACATCGCGCAGCAGATAGCCGTTCTGCATGCGGTTCTGCAAGCCCTTGAAGACGGTGGCGATCACGTCGCGGCGGTCACCGCCGTTCACCCCCTGAAGGTTGCGCAGATAGGTGAAGAGGCCAGGCCCTTCGCGACCGTCCGGCAGGACGGCGCGCTCCTGGTTGATGAAGGCGATCAGCTCGTCGCCGGTGATGCCGCCTTCATCCGCTGCCCAGTCGCGCCAGCGGTAGGGCGGGACGATGGCCGGCTGGAATACCTTGCCCCGCAGGACCGCGTCGGTCTCGCGCCGCTGCTCCAGGTCGTCGAGAAACTTGAGGAACATGATCCAGGTGAGGATGGGCAGGCGGTCCAGCTCACCCGAGAGCCCCTTGTCCTTGCGCATGATCTGACGGGCGGATTTGACGATGCCGCCGAGTTGCGCGGCGGTGGTCATGGGTTGGCTGGCGGTGTTCTGTCTGGGCATGGGGGCTCGTCTGGGTCAGGCGCGGGGTGCGGCGGGATCGAAGTGGTGCCGGATCTTGGCGCGGAAGTGTTTGCCGAAGAGGCGGTGGTTATTGGATTCGCGGCGCAGGCGCCCGGCGATGATGTCTGGCGCGATGCGCAGGCGCTCGGCGAGCGCCTCCACGGCCCGGCTGTCGGCGGGTTTCGACGGCAAGTCGTCGGGCGGAATGAGGGCGTCGCCGGCCATGGCGTCGGCAGCGCATTCCCGGCGATCGGAGTCTTCGGCGTCCAGGTCGTCAATGAACCAAGTGCAGTCCCCGTCGAGATGGAGGGCGACGTGGGCCAGCTCATGCATCAGGGTAAACCAGAAGTTGTCGAGCCGGTCGTGGCGCAGGGTGAGCGCGATCACCGGGTTGCCATCGCCATCCTTGCAGGCCGCCCCATCAAGGTAGGTGTGCGGCAGGTGGGGCTCGATGATCAGGTGGATGCCATGGCGGTTCAGGAATTCTCGGGCGATTGCCGGGCCTTGGTCGGACCAGGACTCTTGCGCCAGCCGCGCCATGAAAGCGGCGTCCACCGTTCCGGCTTTGTAGGCGGCGGGTAGCGGATTGACCCGCGCCTTCTGGAGGATGCGGACCTGCCAGACACTGAGAGCGTGCGGATCGAGCGCCTTGTCGTTGGAACGCAGATGGCCGCTGGTTCTGAGTAGCGCCGGGCGGGTGGCGTAGTCACCGGGCACGCTGTCGAAGAAGCGGGCCAAGTGTTCGGTGGCGTACTCCTTGAGTTCCTGCAAGGAGCCGGAGAATCCCTCGAAGTATCCGCGCTTGCGCATCTCCGCCAGTGGGTAGGCCCGCCAGTCGAGATCGCTGTCATTGGCGGCACGCTGTGCGGGCTCGCGGATGAGAACATCCGCCGAAATGCCGAGCCCCTCGTTGAGCCGGCGGATCATGTTGAGACTGAGGGGCCGTTTACGGTTGAGGATTTCGGATACCTTGGACTTGGAGCCGATGTAGGGCACGAGATCCTGGTTTTGGAGCCCCATCTGGTCCATGCGGAAACGAATCGCCTCGATGGGGTCGGGTGGCGCGATGGGGTAGCGCTCCTGCTCGTAGTGCTCGATGAGCAGGGCCAGCAGATCGATCTCTTCTGCTTCAGGGGTATCGGGCGTGGGGTCCAGGTCCATGAGATGGGTCAGACGCTCCAGCGCCTGGCGGTGCGCCTGGTCGGTCTTGATGATTCTTGGCTGGTTCATCGTGTGTCCCCGCTCAGAAGCGTTGCTTATCGTACTCGGCATGGGTTCCGACCCACTCGATCACCACCAAGCCTTGCTGGTAGCGCACCTTCACGACGAGGCGATAGTGATTGCCCTTGATGTTGAAGATGACCCGGTTGTCGGCCAGGAAGTCCGCGCTGCGGTGCCTGTTCCGGATGTCTTGCGGGGTGGACCAGGTGCTGCGCGAGACCTCGTCGAACCATGCCTCCAGTGCCGCCTGTGAGTTGGTGCGCCGCTCCCAGAAGGAGACGAGCTTGTCTCGGCCTACGACCATCATTGTAGGTTAACGGTTCCCAAATTGGGAATAAGAGATATTGATCCCAGATGGGCGTCGCGGGTTCTTTGGCCAGTCCGCGGCATGCTCAATGCCGATACAGCAAGGCTTGCATCCGATCGACGGCCTGTTTCATCTGGAGGGCGCCACCGAACAGGCCGGCGATCTCCATGGCGTTGCCATAGGCGGAGATGGGCTGAACTCCCAGGGCATCGGGGATGTTGAACTGGCTCGGGCCGAAATCGCTGTACTTGTCGAGCAAGGCGGCGAGGATGTGGCGCGCCCCGGGGCCGTACTGGTCGAAGATGTCCGGGTGTTCCTTGCGCAGGTGGTCGGCGCGCTCCTTGCGGGTCCGCAAGGGCGTCTCGAAGGCGAGATGACAGAGTAGGTCGAGCGGGTCGGCGTCGGGCCGCCCCGTGACGGCCGTCAACTCCGTGAAGGTGATCCCGCGCTCTTCCAACGCCAGGATGATTTCCTCCCGCTGCACCGGATCGGCCCAGCGGTCCTGCAACTCATCGGCCGAGGTGAAGAGGGTGCGTACCTTGTCGGCGGTGTAGTCGGTGAACTGCACCACCCGCAGTTGGTTGCCCTCGGCATCCAGCTCATAAACGATGTGGGCGATGATCTCGATCTGTCCGCCATCCACGTAGAACTTCCGAGGCGGAGGTGGAGGTGGAGGTGGAGGTGGAGGTGGAGGGGGCGGGGGCTCCGGTTCGTAATCTTCCGGCTCCTCGGCCTGCATGTCGGCGCCCGTCACATCGATGAGCGTCTCTTCCGCGATCTCGATCCCGTTCCCATCGATGGTGATCTCCTCTTCGAGATCGGGAAAGCCGTCGAAGTCGGGATCGGCGAAGTTCCGGGTCGCCGAGCCAGTGTAATCGAGGATGTTGAACCAGGTCTTGCCGTAGTCCTCGCGCATCCGGGTGCCGCGCCCGATGATCTGTTTGAATTCGGTCATGGAATTGACCACTCGGGCCAGGACGACGTTCTTGCAGGTGGGCACATCCACACCCGTGGTCAGCAACTGGGAGGTGGTCAGGATGACCGGACTGGTGGTTTCAAGCTCCTGAAAGCGGCTCAAGTGGCCCTTGCCGATCTTGCCCTCCTCCGAGGTGACGCGGGCCACATAATCCGGATACCTCTGCGCCAGATCGGCGTTGAGGTTGTTCAGGGCGCGGCGCATCGCGTCGGCGTGCTCCTGATCGACGCAAAAGACGATGGTCTTGGCGAAGCGGTCGGTGCGCCGCATGAAGTCGGTGAGATGGCGGGCGATCGCCTCCGTGCGCGCGCGCAGGGCGATGATCCGCTCGAAGTCCTTGGTCTGGTATTCCTCGTCGGGGATCGCGCGACCGTAACGGTCGACGTCGCCCTTGCTTGGGCGCCAACCCGTGGCATCCGCCTGGGTTACGACCCGATGCACCCGATAAGGGGCCAGGAAACCATCCTGGATACCCTGACGCAGACTGTAGGTGTAGAGCGGATTGCCGAAATACTCGTAGGTGTCGCGATTGTCCTCGCGCAGGGGGGTGGCCGTCATGCCGAGTTGATAGGCAGGCTTGAAGTAGTCGAGGATCTCGCGCCAGTTGCTGTCGTCGCGAGCGCTGCCCCGATGACACTCGTCGACGATAACCAGGTCGAAGAAATCCCGCGGATAGTCGCGGTACAGACCGGGTCGGCGCGTATCCCTGGCGATGGCCTGGTAGATGGCGAAATAGATCTCGCGGCTCTTGACCGCCTCGCCCTCGATCTTGTGGCGGGCATCGCCGAAGGGGGCAAAGGTCTTGTCCTTGGGATCGTCGATCAGAACGTTGCGATCGGCGAGAAAGAGAATGCGGGGCTTGCGATGCGCGCCCTCCCGATTCCAGCGCGCGTTCCAGAGCTTCCAGCAGATTTGGAAGGACACCACTGTCTTACCAGTACCCGTCGCCATGGTGAGCAGGATGCGCCGCACGCCTTGCAGGATTGCCTGCACGGTCCGGTTGATGGCGATCTCCTGGTAGTAGCGCGGGGTGTAGCCGGCGACATGGTGATAAGGAGTCAAGAGCTTGTCCGCGAGACGCGCTTCGATCCCAAGTCCAGCCTGCAACCTGGCGAACAACTCGGCCGGTGTCGGGAAGGCCGAAAGCTCGGACTCGCGTCCGGTCAAGAAATCGAATTCGATGATCCAGTGGCCGTTGGTGGCATACGCGAACTTGAGGCCGAGGATTTCGGCATAGTCCTTCGCTTGCTGCAAACCGGTGCCCGGCGGATCGGATTCCGGTTTGGCCTCAACCACCGCGATCAGGAAGTCACGGGTATAGCGGAGCAGATAGTCCGCCCGCTTTCGATCCAAACGACGGGCCACATCCCCCCGGATCTCGACTCGTCCGAAAGTGAAGGTCTGCTGTTCGGTTATTGAGTGGGGATCTTGCTCCCATCCCGCCTCCCGGAGTCTAGGGGTCACATAGACCCGGCAGGTGTCCGCCTCGTTCAATGCCATCCTTTACCCCCACGGATTCATTCCTCAGCAGCCGACCCTGGCCCGCTACTGACCTACCGATAAAGCTGAGGTAGGCCGCCTCCAAAGATCTCGACGACCCTACTGACTGTCGCGTGGATGCACCCGAAACGATCTAGCGAGTCGTGTGGTCCACGCGGTTTTCCGTCATCGGATCTGATCATAGACCTTGTCGATTTGGGCTTGATTGTGCTTGACCAGGACTTCTCGGGTTTCTGATTCCGTCGGTCGCCGGACGGAACCTCGCGACTCTGTTAAGCCCCCTGAAAAGTCCAGATAGACCCGGTCGGTCGAAGTAAGTCATCCCGCATGGCCCGTTGCCGCCGACAACAAGAGGCCCTCGACGACACCATCCAACGTGGCTGCAGTAACGAGCTGCTCCGGATCATAGAGCATCCGAACACCGTTTCGGAATAAGCCTGCAGCCCTGGTTGCAAACTTAAAGCAGTTGTGAGCACCGGATGCGTCGTTGATGACTGCATCACCGAATGGGCGATTCCGTTCTCCTGCGTAGAGCGCAGAAAACGTGCATTGTGCCACCGATCACCTCCCGAAACGTACCACAGACGCCTACGGCATCCGGCGAAGGCCAGAGGCTCCCGGCCGTGCGGCTTGGAGGCGCGTCTGCAAGGCATCTCCCGAGCCCGCCCGTTGATTGATCCGGTTCGGAGTCCAGTGCCCGCAGAAGGCGCACACGGCTTTCGCAGAGGCATCCTCGGCCGGTTGCTCGGGCTCTGGGCCGTAAGGTCGCAGGACCGAACCGCGCGGACGGCGCTATAGGGCTGCTGGGCGCTCCGGCAGCGATTCTCGACCCGGTTGCCCGCATCGGCCACGGCCCAGATGCAGCAGCGCGGCTTTGATGCCGACGATCCCCTCATGTGCGAGGCGATCAGGAGTCATCCCGAACCCGGTAGTGACCCTCGGCCGCCGATTGGGCGCAGCAGGCACCCGCCCGCTGTACACGCTCCCTAGGCTCGGTCAATTCATCGGCGTTAGCTATCGGGCGCGGACTCTGCTACTAAATTTTTTCAGTAGGTTACACAGTTCTCGCTTAAGGTATGCCCGATAGGCTGAGACGATGCGACAAAGTGTGTCGGGTGACTTGAGCTGAGCCGTTGCGGGTGCTGTGCCGGTCGGTGTGGTCTTTAGGTCGGTGGGGGGTTGCGTGGAGGGTGCGGACGTGAATGATGTAGATCGGGTAATCCCCGCGAGCGGCACCTCATCGCCGCTGCCAGGTCTGTGGAGCGCAATCCCGTCCGTGCGCGGCTCTGTGCAGGGCCGGAGGACTGGCCGTGGTCGAGCGCCCGGGCCCATCAGGGTGGAGCGGACGATGAGCTCGTCAGCGTGCGTCCGCTGTTGGAGCTGATCTCAGACTGGGATCGCTTCATCGGCGAGCCTGACGCCCCGGACATCGCCGACGTACTAAACGCGCATGCCGGCACCGGCCGCCCGCTCGGTCCGGATTCCTTTGTCGAAGATCCGGAGCAACGCCTCCGGCGTCCGCTCAAGCGAAAAAGCCCGGGCCGAAGGCAGCGCGACGGGAGTCTCATACCCGGGACCTCTTGGAGCTGCTGGAACGGGATTAAACCGCGTCCAGAGCGACATGCGTCATTTTCATTTTGCGTTTAGCTTCGGAGATGTCCTCGATCTCGGTGAGACGCGGTTTAAAATTTGATATTTTTTAATACTTTAAACCGCGCCGGCTCCAGCGGTTCTGAAATCCGCCGGGGCCGATCCCATCCAAAAACATCGCATACCGCACTGGGCGCGGTTTAGGTAAACTGTCCTTGGAATTAGTCATCTCGGTCTGGTGACCGAGCAGCGTGAATTCAGGATGCTGGTGCGGCATGGACCAGAGGCGCTGATTCTGCGCCGTTACGACCATTCAACCGCTGATCGTCTCAACCGTTACCGGGCCGACCGGGAGGGCCAAGCCGGCGAGCTGCTCGAGTCGCGCGACAATTTCGATCCGCATGACGATCCACCGGATAATCCCTGGTACCCCGCGGTCAGGGACAGCGTGCAGGGTCGATGGGGCATGACGGTCAGTCTGGGGAAGGGACAGACTCAGCCCGAGCTGGTCAGCCATTTTTCACTGCCATTCCACGACGATTCGGGGGTCCTGCAGGGTGTGCTGACCGCCGGCATGACCCTGAGCGAGATCGGCGACTTCCTGCGGGGTCTCGAGATCAGCGCCAAGGGTCAGGCCTTCCTCATCGACCGCGAGGGGTTGCTGATCGCCACCTCCAGCGGCGAGACCCCCTTCGACGGACGCCCCCTGCCCGACCATGCCCTGAACGTCGCCGTCGGGGACCGCCGTCTAGCGGCCATCGACAGCGCCGATCCGGTTACCGCCGAGACCGCCCGACGGCTGTTTGTCGAGGTGCCGGGCTTGGCCCGCTTGGATGAGTCCCGGGGCTTTGCCTTGACCTTCCAGGGTCAGCGCTATCTGGTCAACGTCGCCCCCCTGTTCGCGGAATGGCCCCATCCGGACTGGCTCATCCTGGTCGTGGCGCCGCTGCAGGACTCGACCGCCCTGATCGGGGCGCATGTCCACGAGCCACTCTTGCTGACGCTGTTGACCTTGGGGATCGCCATCCTGCTGGGCTTGGTCGCGGCGGAATGGATCAGCCGGCCCCTCCGGGAATTGAACGCGGCGACCCTGCGGCTGGCCGAAGGCGACTTCAGCCAGCCGCTGCCTGCCGCGCCCATCCGGGAGTTGCGCGAGCTGGGCGAGACCTTCAATGCCACGAGCCTGTGCCTGCGCGACACCTTCACCAATTTGCAGGCCAGCAACCAGAGCCTGCGCGCGGCCGAGCAGGCTCTGGCCGGGGAAAATCGTCGCTTGGAGGAGCGGGTCGCCGCCGGCACCGCCGAGTTGGAAGCGGCTCGGACCCGGCTCGAGGAGGCATTGGCTCAGCGGACCGAGTCCGAGGCGAAATTCCGTGGCATGTTCGAGCAATCCCCACTGGGCGTCGCCCTGTTCGACCCGGCCGTCGGCCGGATGCTGGAGGTGAATGACCGTCTGCTCGAGCTCATCGGCCGCACTCGCGAAGAGCTGCTCGGCATCGGATGGACCGGTATCACCCATCCCGACGATCTGCCGCGGGAACAAGAATGCGTCACCCGGCTGTATGCGGGCGAGATTGATGGCTTCGAGCTGGAGAAGCGTTATCTGCGGCCGGACGGCACTCCGCTGTCGGCCAAACTGACGGTGGGGTCGGTGGCCGTGGTCGGCAATGAGCACTCGCTTCATCTCTGCCTGGTCGAGGACATCAGCGCCCGCAAGGCCGCCGAGGCCCGGGTGCTGGCGAGCGAACGCCAGCTCCGCCGCATCCTCGACAACATGCCCATCGCCATCGCCGTCAGCACCCTGGGCCGCCCGGCCCGGATCACCTACAACAATGTTCAATTTGTGCTCACCTGCGGTTATACCTCGGAGGAGATTCCCACCGTCGAAGATTGGGCACGGCGTGCCTATCCCGATGCCGCCTATCGCCAAACCTCGCTGGACTGGTGGTACGCTGCGGTGGAGACGGCGGTTGCCGGCAGGGGGCAGGTCGAGTCCGGAGAGTTCCGGATCGCACACAAGGACGGCACCCGCCGAGACGTGATCATCAGCGCCACCGTCCTCGATGATCTCTTGTTGGTCTCCTTCGTTGATATCTCCACGCGCAAGCAGGCCGAGGCCCGTTTGGCCGAGAGCGAGGCACGCTTCCGCCTGGCCTTCGACAATGCCAACACCGGCATGTGCCTGGTCGACCTCCAGGGCCGGCTGCTGCAGGCCAACGCCAAGATGAGCGCCATCTTCGGCTATCGTCGCGAGGAGCTGGAGGGCATGAGCGTCAACGATCTGACACTACCGGAAGACCGGACGGCGAGCCCGAGGTTCATGGACCAGGCCGTCCATGGCGTCGGCGACAGCGCCACCTTCGAAAAACGCTACCGCCATCGTCAAGGCCATGTCATCTACGGCCAAGTGGCCTCGTCGCTGGTCCGGGATGCCCGGGGCCAGCCGCGCTATTTCATTTCGCAGGTGCAGGACATCACCCAACGCAGACAAGCCGAGGCGGCACTGGCGCAGTCGATGGCGGACTTAGAGACAGCCAATAAGGAGCTGAACCGGCTCGCCACCACGGATATGCTGACCGGCATCCGGAATCGTCGCTACTTCGAGCAGACCGTCGCCAACGAGATCGCCCGGGCCGCCCGTTACGACGAACCCGTCAGTCTGTTGATCTTCGACATCGATCACTTCAAGAGGATCAACGATACCCATGGTCACCTGGTCGGCGACCAGGTCTTGGTCGAGCTGACGCGCCTGGTTGGCGACCATCTGCGCGCGTCCGACCTGCTGGCCCGCTGGGGCGGGGAGGAATTCGTCATCCTCATCCCTCAATGCGGGCTGAACGAGGCGCGGCAACTGGCTGAAAAGCTGCGCCTGCTGATCGCCGGCGAGACCTTTTCCGGGGTCGGGTGCATCACCTCGAGCTTCGGCGTGGCGGACTATCGCCCGCCCGAGACCGCGGATGCTTGGCTGGACCGCGCCGATCAGGCGCTATACGACGCCAAGGGCGCCGGGCGCAATCGGGTCTTTCCCGCGTCGTGACAAGACTCCCCGAGGTGCCGAGATATCCCGAGCGGGGTCTCTCCGATTGCCCGAATCTCAGACCTGACGTCCTCCTGGTCCACGGCGCGGCGTCATACCGATCTGTCGTTGTCTCGCGGGAACGAAAGGACCGAGGAGAGGAGGCGCCCCGGCCTGTCCCCGAGGTACCCATCGACAAACAGCGATGCTAAGGACGCCTATCATTGATTTGCCCGACCGCCAACACGGCGTTAACCTAATGTATCGCTGACCATGCGAGCACACCGATCGTAAGTGTGCTCGGTCGTCTATCAGCCGGACGCGCCGTCATGATGGAACGCCTGCATCCTGTTTTGCCCTTCCTGCGCTGGTTCCCCATGACTCGGGAGGGCCTGCGCCACGACATCATTGCCGGAATCACGGTCGCGTTGGTGTTGCTGCCGCAGGGCATGGCCTACGCCCAGTTGGCGGGCTTGCCTGTCGTGTACGGGCTTTACGCCTCCTTTATCCCTGTCATCATCGCCTCGATGTGGGGCTCGTCGAGCCAACTGCACACCGGCCCGGTAGCCATGCTCTCGCTAATGTCCGCGGCGGCGATCATTCCCTTCGCGTCGCCGGGAAGCGCGAGCTTCATCGAGCTCTCGATCATGCTGGCCTTGATGGTCGGAGTGCTGCGTCTCGCACTCGGTCTGTTCAAGCTCGGGGCCATCGTCAACCTGCTGTCGAGCCCCGTGGTCGTGGGCTTCACCAATGCTGCGGCGCTGATCATCGGACTGTCGCAGCTCAGCAAGATCATCGGCGTGCCTTTTCCGCGCTCGGACTTTTATCTCGCGGATCTTTGGCGCGTCGTACAGCAGATCGGCGAGACGCACTGGCCGACGCTGGTGTTCGCGCTTGCAGCTTATCTGCTGATGGATGCGCTCAAACGGGTCTCTCCCCGCCTCCCCGGCGTCTTGATCGCCGTGCTCGCAACGACCGTCTGGTCGGCACTGATCGGCTTCGAGCACAAGTCGACCGTCGGGGTCGAGCAGATCCAGGACGTGCCGACGGCGGAGACCATCGAGGCTTACAGCCAGACCGAGATGCGCATTAAAGCCCTCACCGCGTTGATCGCGGAGCGCAGCCGCGAGGTCGCCCGACTCGAGCAAGTCGGCGGGATGGAGGCCATCAAGCGCGCCGCGGAGTTGTCGGCGTCGGTCCGTCTCTTCCAGTACGAGCTGGATCAGTCGCGCTCGCAGAACAACGCGCGCCGTATCGACCTGCACGCGATCCGCTTGGAAGGCTCGCCGATCCCGGACGGGCCGATGCTCCTCTTCGCCAAAGACCAAGTCCCCGAGGGACTGGCGCATGACGGTCGGATCTGGCATTTCGTGGAGACCCGCGACGGTAAGGTGACGCTCTCCTCGGGCGGGGCCGTGGTCGGGGACATTCCCGCGGGGCTGCCGCAGTTTGCCGTGCCCGAGGTGCACTGGGATCTAATCCTGGCGCTGCTTCCGGCGGCGATCGTGATGGCCCTGATCGGCTTCATGGAGGCGACCTCGATCTCCAAGGCCATCGCCACCACGACAGGCGAGCGGATCAACGCCGGCAAAGAGCTCGTCGGGCAAGGTCTGGCGAACATCGTCGGTAGCTTCTTCGGCTCCTACACGGTGAGCGGATCCTTCTCGCGGTCCGCCGTTGCGGCCAAGACGGGCGCCAAGACCGGCCTCTTCGCCGTCATCAGCGCGCTGGCGGTGATGGTCGTCCTGCTCTTCTTTACGTCCTACCTCTACAGTCTTCCGCAGTCGGTGCTGGCGGTCATCGTGATGATGGCCGTCTTCGGGCTGATCCGGGTCGCGCCGCTGGTTCACGCCTGGAAGGTCGATCGCGGCGGCGCGATCGTCGGCATCGTGACCTTCCTGGCGACCCTCGCGATGGCCCCGGCAATCGCCAACGGCATCCTCCTCGGCATCGTCCTGACGGTGCTGCTCTATCTGATCAAGAGCATGCGTCCGCGCGCCGAGATCGTCGCGCGCAAACCCGACGGAACGCTTGGCGGCATCAAGGCGCACAATCTCGCGCCGGTCAGCGAGACGGTCGTGCCGGTCCGCTTCGACGGCTCGCTGACCTTCTCGACCGTCGCGTATTTCGAGGACATCGTGCTGGAGGCCATCGCCGATTTCCCGAAGACCAGGGTGATTCTGATCATCGGTAGCGGAATCAACGAGATCGACGCATCAGGCGAGGAAAAGGTCAACGAAGTTGCGAAACAGCTGCGGGACGCCGGCATCGGGCTCTATTTCAGCGGGTTGAAGCATCAGGTGATGTCCGTCCTCGAGAAAACCGGAATCGTCGAGGAGCTCGGACGCGATCACTTCTTCCCGAACAAGGAGCATGCGCTGAAGGTCTTGCTCGAGCGCTATGAGGACGCCTCCGAACCGCAAAGCAAGTGACGGCCGGTGTACGCGACTTTTCGGGGCTCAACACCTTCAAAGCCGGCTCCAACCGTTACCCTCACACCTCGCCTGACCTCGTGCCTGCGCATCGCGGAAGTGTTGCCGGATGCCCAGCAAAGCTCGACACCGGGCTTGTGGTCAGCGATTGCCCGGGCATGATCACCCGCGAGTGCATCATGCAGGTTCTGATCCTTGGCCAACGGGCTGAATGCCTGTCGGTCGCATGTCGCTGCAACGCGCCGGATCCGTGAGAGGGGCGTGGGGCGCCCGTACGGCCAGCATCAGGGCGGCCGCGGCCAGACAGATGACGCCTCCGACCATAAAGGCCGTGTGGTACTCGCCGAGCTGGAACAACCGGGTCGCCAGTGCGTCGGTCGCGTCGAGCACCTGATAGTCGATGCCGCCCGCGTCGTGCATCAAGGAGGCGGCCAGGTGGGGTCCGAGCAGGCCGCCGGCGCCGTAGGCGGTGAACAACAGGCCGTAATTGACGCCGATGTTGCGGGTTCCGAAGTAGTCGGCGGCCACCGCGGGATAGAGGGCGAGATAGCCGCCAAAGCACAGGGCGATCAGCGACACGCCCAGAAGATAGAGGGGATACGCCCGCATCCAGTCAAGTCCGAGCAGGAGCAGGCCGCAAAGGATGAACATGAGCATCAGCGTGCGCTCTCGTCCGAAGGTGTCGGACACCCGTCCCCAGAGGATGCGCCCGCCGGCGTTGAAGATGGCCAACACCGCTACCGCCATGGCCGCAGCCGAGGAAACGGCGACGAAGTGCTCGTGGGGCACCGGGATCTCGGCCACCGTCGCCAGGCTGAAACTCTGCCAGATGGGTGCGGCCTTCATGATGATCATGAGCCCGGCCGTGCTGCCGGCCAGGTAGGTGACCCACAAGACCCAGAACACCGGGGTGCGCAGCATCTGCCGCGGCGTGAATTCGGCATGCACCGTGCCCGCTGCGGGCGCCGGGGGCGTCCATCCGGGCGGACAGTATCCGGCCGGCGGGTTGCGCAGCAGCTGCGCGCCGAGCACCACCGTGACCAGAAAGATGCAACCGAGGACGGTGAAGGTGCCGAAGATCCCGGCCCGGGGGAGCGGAAAGAGTCCGATCCCGAAGAGCTGGTAGGAACCACCCGTGATCAGGGCCCGCGCCAGCGGCGCGAAGAAAAAGGCGCCGGCCCCGAAGCCCGCCACCGCCAGGCCGGTGATCAGGCCGCGCCGGTCCGGGAACCACTTCACGCAGGTCGCGATGGGGCACACGTAGGCCATGCCGATGCCGATGCCGCCGAGCACCGCGTAGGTGCCCACCAGCCAGAAGAGGGCCTCCTCCTCGGAGAAGTTGCCCGTCAGCCCCGCGAGGATCAGCCCCGTTCCCAACACGACGCCGCCGATGGTACCGACGCCCCGCGGGCCGAGCCGGTCCTGTATCTGGCCGCCGAAGATCACGGCCAGGGCGAAGGTCGCGATGACGATTTGGGCCGGCAGGGTCACCTGCGCCTCCGACCAGCCGGGGAAGACGCCCAGCAGGGGGGTCTGGAACACGCTCCAGATGTACACGGCGCCGAGGCTCACCTGGACAATCAGGGCCCCGGCGACCACCAGCCAGCGGTTGAATGTGCGCGCGTCTCTCATGGGTCGGACAGGGTCTCTGTAGAGGATGGGTGGGGCTGCGCTTCGGGCGGCGGCTCGCCGACGAACCAATGTGACGGCAGGATCGATTCGAGCACCGGCTAACCGTGGCGGGTGACGAAGAGGTCGCCGGACTGCTTGCCCCTCAGCTGGAGATAGTCGACCCCGAACACGCGGCGGCGCAGGGCCGCCGGCGCCCGGTCGAAGGAGCGCTGGTGCGGGTGGTGGAATCGGTGCTCGAATCGTTCCAATGGGCGCTCTCTCCTTCTCGATGGAGGGGTAGCACAGGGCCATGTCGTCCGTCACCGGGCGCATCGCGCACCGCGAGGGCCATGAGCTCGGCGGTGGTATCTGCCACCGTGACGCGCGGCGCCGCAGCGAGCAGCTCCGCCGCAGCAGGCGGCAAGGCGAGATCAAGCAATGAACGCGAGGGCGTGGTCATGGTGGATAGGACTCCGATCGGCGGCTGTCACGGGGGTCGGAACAAAACGGAGGGTCGGGCGGCGCCACAACGGACGGGCTCGAGGGCGTCGCAGGTGCCGCTGAACGCGCAGCCGCTGGCCGGGGGCCGTACTCGTGCCGGCGGGCGCGAAAAGAACCTCGTCGAGTCCCTCGGCCGGTAGGTTCCCCGCGATGATAGCCGGGGCGCGCCGGCCGACGAGCAGAGAAGCGATGGAAAAAACTCCGATAACACATCGGATAATCAGAGCTATTGGTGCGCTGGACGCGGCGCCGGCGGATCTCGACCCGGTCGACGAGCCCGGCGAGCCGTGCGCATTCGCGCATCATGGGGGGCATGTCGACCCCGATGGCCCGACTCTCCGGGCCCATGCGGCGCGCCGCGAATCAGAAAATCAAATGCCGTATGTTCCTTGAAGGGTGGAACTTCGTGCTAGTGGAGCGCGTTGGCCGGCCACCTTTCCATGTGCCTTCGCATCACGTCCTTGACCGCATCCGGTACGTTTTGGAAGGCCGCTTGCCGCATGCCGTCGGCAAGGAAGCCCGGCATGTCGTAAGGCAGCCGGCGGCTCATTTTGTCGAACGTTCGCTCCATGAGCTCCGGGTCGAGCGATCGGGTTGCGGCGATGCCGGCGTTGAGATTGATGACGCGCCAAGGACGCCAGGCGTCACCACGGTCCTCGTCCAGCTGCAACCTCATCGATGCAGCCTCGATGACCTCCTCCATGAGGCCGCACAAGGATCGGAGGTCATCGGTCACGCTCGTGGCGTTCACGATCATGCCGAAGCCATCGGCGGTGCCCTCCAAGTTATCGATGGTCGCGCCGCGGCGAGCCACCCAAACCCCCATCGAGGCAAACATGCGCGCAATCGTGTCTCTCCTGTCCATGATCTCGACTTTCCGTACCAGGAAGGCGAGACGGTCAAGCAAATCCAGCCCGTAGGCGCAGAATTCCTGCAGGTGCTCCTGATCCAGGTGCGCCCCTCCACTTTCCAAGGCCCCGGCGACCGGGAAGAAGTCCGCCAAGGCCCGCGCGAGGTCTATGGGGCCGGATTGGTCTTCCATGATCGCCCGGGCTTCCTCGCTCCTGGCGAGCACCGCCTGCGTGACGTCCAACGCGAGGTCGGAGATAACATCGTTCTCGATCACAAGGGGTTTCATCGACAAGAGGAATCACCTGCTGGTTAGAATGGACCAAAATGCAGTGTCTGCAGCCCGTTAGAGTGCGACATTCTCGCATGGCGTTCCGAGGTCGGGATGACTCAGCGCTCCTTCAACCAGATTCGATGGGTCCACAGGACTTTCCTGATGCCGGAATCTCGCACATGGCGTCCTCGAATGGCGCCGGCTCCGATGCTTGACTCTTGGCCTCGACCCGGCGCGTCAGGACCGCGGCTTTCCTTTTGTCTCCCAGGCATCTTGAGTTCCGGGGGCAGTGCGGCCTGGCAAGGCCGCGTGTTCTAGCGGGTGGGAATCCCGCCTGGGTAATCGTGCGCCGCGAGCCCAGTATCGAGCCTTGCGGCGTGGACGGCAACGGACACGTCGATGCGTAGGCACGAAAGCAGGCGAGGTGCAAAGGTAACGGGTGGAGCCGACCTTGAAGGTGTTGAGCCCCGTAAAGAACAGTCGGGAGTGCCGACGGGTTTGTCCCTCCGGCAGGCAACAATCCGTGCTGCGCGATGGCGAGCGGTACGGATACTCCCAGGGTCCGAGGCCGTATCGAGCCTGACATGGAGAACACGTGGTAACCAGGGAGATCCACGTATCGGTCCGCCGGAGGCGGGCACCCGTGAACAAGTGTAGAAAGCGAGGACACGGACGGTGGTGCGTGGAAGTCGGAGCCATCCATACGAGCGATGACGCCCGGTAATGCGGGTCGAGCAAAGGGGTGGCGGTTTGAGACAACGCGAAAGCGACACACGGCCCTACGCCGAGAGGATTCTGTCCGTGACAACCAAACTTGAGCGTTTCACACTGATGGCGCGCGAGCAACTGCGAGAGCGGTTCAATTCTCTGATGGGGTTGTTGTTCGACCCCGAGGGCTTGCGCGAAAGCTTCGAGCGACAGAAAGGAAACAAGGCGCCCGGAGTCGATGGGGTAAGAAAAGACGACTACGGAAAGGACCTGGACGCGCAACTGGACGACCTGTCGGCGCGGATACGCCGAATGGGCTACCGGCCGCAACCGGTGCGGCGCAGCTACATTCCCAAGGGGGATGGACGCTACCGTCCGCTGGGTGTGCCGAGCTTCGAGGACCGATTGGTGCAGGATCGGCTCAGCCGCCTCCTGCAAGCCATCTGGGAGCCGGAATTTTGCGACTGCTCGTATGGCTTTCGTCCCGGTCGTAGCGCGCACGATGCGTTGCGGCGGGTCGCGGAGGTCATCACCAACGCAGAAACGCAATGGGTGGTTGAGGCCGACATCAAAGGCTTCTTCGATCATCTCTCGCATGCCCATTTACTGCGCTTCCTGGAGCACCGCATCGCCGATCCCAATCTTCTGCGGATCGTGCGGCGCTTCCTGAAGGCCGGCGTCATGGAAGACGGCGCATTCACGGCCAGCGACGAGGGTGCCCCGCAAGGGGTTTGGTCTCGCCCGTGCTCAGCAATATCTACCTGCACTACGTGCTCGACCTGTGGTTCGAGAAACGTTTCGCCAGGGGCTGTGCCGGCAAAGCCTACCTGATCCGCTACGCCGACGACTATGTCGCCTGCTTCGAGTACGAGGCCGATGCCAACGCCTTCCTGGCCGCCATGACCGAACGACTGGCGGCCTTCGACCTGGAAGTCGAACCGAGCAAAACCGCGCTGTTACGCTTCGGCAGCCACGCCCTTGGGCAACGTGCCGACACCGCGGCAGGATCGCGCACCTTCAGCTTCCTCGGCTTCACCCACTATGTGGGCCGTAGTCGTCGGGGCCGGTTCGTGGTCGGGCGCAAGACCGACGGCAAGCGCATGGCCAAGAAGCTCAAACTGTTGAACGAGCGACTACGCGGCCTGCGCACGCAGGGCGGGGCGGCCATGCTGGCCTACCTCGTGCGCCACCTGCGCGGGCATCTCCAGTACTACGGGGTGAGCGGCAACGGCCGCGCCTTGGCGAGTTACATCCACTTCGCCGGCGGCCTGCTGTTTAAGTGGCTAAACCGCCGCAGTCAGCGCCGCTCGTTGACCTGGAAGCGCTTCAGCGCCGCCATTCGCCCCCTGCTGCCGCGTGCTCGGATCATCCATGATCTCTACCCCGTCCCTTGGTGGATGACTCAAGCTGGGAGCCGGATGGTGTAACACTCCAAGTCCGGTTCTGCGAGGAGCCGGGAACGAACCGTCGTATGGCCGAGATCATGTGGCACCGCCGGGAAACCAGGCGGCAAACCGAGAACACAAACATCAGCCTAACCGACGGCAAGAACCCGGCTTACTCTCCGCGTACTTAAACCGCGCCCAGTGCGGTATGCGATGTTTTTGGATGGGATCGGCCCCGGCGGATTTCAGAGCCGCTGGAGCCGGCGCGGTTTAAAGTATTAATAAATATAAAATTTTAATCCATCCTGACTAGCAAGGAGCTTCAGCCACGCGCCGAATCCACGATTCGGTGCGGAGTGCCACAAGGATCAAGCAACCAAGACTATTGAGGGCGAGCGCCTGTGATCTCCTTGAGTTGCCGGAACAGAATTAGGTAAACTGTCCCCGCAATTGCTGCCGCCTCGCGACAGGAGCCTCACCGATGGAGTTTTATGCCACCGCGCGCCTCGTCGCGTCCGCTGATCAGCTGCGCGATCGGATCACCGGGCCGCGACTTGCCGAGCACTGCACGGCAATCGACCGGGTCTTGAGCTGGCGGGAAGACCGCGATGCGGGCGAGATCTACTGCCTCTGGGGCCAGTTCGAGGTGCGGCGCGAGCCGATCCGCGACGGCGTGCGCTTCACTCTGCCCGGCTGCCCGAACGCGCTGGCTTGGACGGTGACCTCGGAGCCCGAGGGCGTGCTCGTACATTGCACCATCAACCGGACCGAGCACGATCCGGACTTCATCGAGTCGATCGAGATGTTCGTGGAGGATTGGCGCACGGGGCTGGAGCCGTCCGGGGTAGTCCGAGCAAGGCGCACTTTGAGGTCCGCGTAGCGCATCGAAGCGAAGCCTTGCTTCCGGTTCCGCGTCCCATGACAGCACGTCGTTGAAACGCGGATGGCCGGCCAGCACCGCCAGAACCTCGTGCGGCATGGTTGTCCCGCCGCCCTCGAGCCACGCCCGAGCGACCTCTTTGGCACTCCGGCCATCGACCCAGTGTTGAGGTGACTTCGGCGGTGCGTATTGCTCCCGGTCTGCGAGTGATGCAATGCGCTGACCGGCTTTCGCGATGGACATGGAGCTCGCCCTTGTTGCCTACGAAGGCCCGGACCTTAAAGGGATGATGTTCGAGGTGCCGGAGCATGTCGAAACCATACAAATCGGCAATCCGATTCTCAATTTGTATAAGTTCGAGGCGCGTCGGGGTTTCGGCCAAGCCCGGTCGCGACCGTCAACGTCAACTCACTGCTCGCCTTCGGACGGCATGACGCTGTACTTCAGCGACGGCGGACCCGGGGGCAGCTCCACGAAGCTGTCGCCGTGCGCGGCGATCGTGAATTGGCGCTCGGCGTCGGCGCCGGAGGCCTGCGGGTCGGGATCGAGGTAGGCGGTGCCGATCCAGCCCGGCTCCAGGAGGGCCGGGATCTTGGGGCCGACAAAGCCACGGTCGAGGAGCGCCTGACTCACGCCGTACGAGCGCACCCGGATGGTCTCGCCCGGCTCTACCCGCGTGGTCGCGCGCAGCACGGAGATGACCTCCATGCGATAGACGACGTCGAAGCGCCCCGCCGGATCCGCAGCGGTCTGCACCTCCAACACCTTCACTTCGAGGACCGCTTGGGCATCGGCCTTGAGCCCCTCCACCGCATCCGGCGGCAGGACCGCGCCGACCTTCCCGGCCAGGATGGCGAGCAGTCCAAAGACGGCGATGGCGGTGGTTCGCATCGAGCGTATTCGCGTCATAACGATTCCTCCGAGACAGGGCAACCGGTCCGACAAGACACAAAAAAACCATGCGGCCTGGGGGCCGCATGGTCTTTTCGGCGAGAGGCTGATGCGATCAGTTGAGGATCGGAACACGCCCCTGGAAAACGGCCTCGTAATAGGCACTGGACTCGAGCAGATCGATCACGCGCGGATCAACGAGGGCATTGGCGATCTGCGCATGCTCGATGCTGCTGAAATCCCCGGTGTGTGTCACAACGCCTTCATGCAGCTTCGCGAGCAGGTGCTCTGCCTCGAGCTCCGCGGCGATCCGGCGCTGTTGCTCGTACCAGTCCTGGCCGGCCTGTGTTGCGAAGGTCCGGTCATGCGCGACACTGCGATCGAGGTCGAGTGCCAGCGGGTTGGTGTCCGACAGCACGGCGGGAGACGCGACGAGGGTCGCGACCAGCATCAAGAGTGTGGATTTCATGAGTCTTTGCTCTGCTATAAAATAAGTTAATGCTAATATACCGATGCAAAGAGCCTGAGTCAAGCGATTGGAAAACGTGCCGTCGTTTGGGAAGAGCCGCAACGCTGCGATAGAAGCACTTCATTCCGGATCCTGCAGGGTTCTTCGGCGGATGAGGCTGGCCGCCGTCGTGCACCCGGGGCAGGGCGAACTGCCGTCGTGAATCAAGTTGTGGCCTTTTTTTGCGCTTCTCATTCACACCCCACCGTCGTTCACCAGTGCGCCAAGCTCCAGTTCCACGCCGTCGAGCATCGAGGGGCCGATCCGATACGGCGGGCCGAGCTGGGAGGAACTTCGGTAGGCGCCGTTCTCGACCAGATCGTGAAACTGGCCTGAATGACGGGCGGGGGTGTGCTCCGGCGATCGCCAGGACAGGTCCCTCTCAGGCAATCTCGTCGATCGGCGCGGCCTCGGTCCCGCGGTCCAGCCCGCTCCAAGGGGTGATGTCTTTCCGATAGCGACGCATCACCAGATTGGCGAGCAGTCCGGTCCAACCGGTTTGGTGCGAGGCGCCGAGACCCTCGCCGGTCTCGCCGTGGAAATACTCATGAAAGCTTAGCAGGTCGCGCCAGTGGACATCGTCGTGCAGTGGTCCCTCGCGGACCAGGGCCGGCGGCGGCGCGCCGTTCGGAGGTCGGTAGAGATTGACGAGGCGTTCGGCAATCAAGGTGGCGATCTCGCCGAGGTTGAGCCGTTGGCCGTCTTTGCAGGCGACCGGGACCTGAAACCCGGGTCCGAGAAAGCGGTGGTATTTCTCCAGCGCCTGCACGAGCGAGTAGTTGGTCGGCAGCCAGATGGGGCCGCGCCAGTTGGAGTTGCCGCCGAACAGGGGCGAGTTCGACTCGCCGGGGACGTACTCCATCAGTGCCTCGCCGATCCCGGGGATGCGGCCCAAGTGGGTCTGGGTGGCGTGGATCCGGCTCACGCTGCGGATCCCGAAGCGCGACAGGAACTGCTCCTCGTCGAGCAGGCGCTCCAGGATCCGCGGCAGCATGGTGTGATCGACCAGGGCGAGCAGGTGCTCGCCCCGGTCGTTTTCCCAATCCGGACAGAGACAGACGGTGCTGCCCCGGAAGAGCCCGCCTTTATGGACGCTCAGCAGGTCGGCGAAGCCCGGCGCGTTTGCCAGGAGTCGCCGGTCGACGATCTCGGCGCCTCGGGCAGGAGATCGTCGTAGAAGACGGTGGTCTCGGACTGGCGGATGGAGAGCGTGCGCTCGCTGCGCGCGAAGGGTTGGGCGAGCGGCTCGGCGCTGAGCACCAGATCGACCATGGCGTGCTGTTGCGGGCCGACGGTCCAATGGCCCCAGGCCGCGCATTTGGTCCCAACGAGCGCCGGATTGACCGCTGCCGTGTCGCCCTGAACCACGCGACGGTGGAAGGCGTCCTTGACGTAGGGAGACGGGTTGGGGCTGCCCCAGAGCAGCTCGGCGTTGGAGAGGTTCTCGGTGAAGAGCAGCTCGGCGCGATGCGAGCCGTAGAGGTGATAGGTGCCGAGCGTCGGGTGCTTCGCCTCGACCGCCCAAGCGGCGCCGTCCGGGGCGGTCGCCGCCCGCAGCACCGGAGGCTCCGCGCCTTCGTCCCATGACCAGGTGTTGCGGAGCCAGAGGGTCGGCAAGAGATGGATCTCGGCGGCCTCCGGGCCGCGGTTCTTCAGATAGATGCGGATATGGATCTCGCGCGGGCCGGCCTTGGCGTAGAAGACGTCGACGTCCCAATAGCGCTGCGCGTCGAAACAGCCGGTGTCGGTGAGCAGGTAGGGCGGATCCTGGCGGGAGCGCCGGGCGTTCTCCTCGATCAGCCCGCGATAGGGGAAGGGCGCCTGCGGATACTTGTAGAGATAGCGCAGATAGCTCGCCGTGGGCAGAGCGTCTCGATAGAACCAGCACTCCTTCACGTCCTCGCCGCGATTGCCCTGCGGTCCGGTCAGCCCGAAGGCGCGCTCCTTCAAAAAGGGGTCGCGCCCGTTCCAGAGTGCGAGCGCAAAGCAGAGTCGCTGCTCGCGATCGCAGATGCCGCCGAGCCCGTCTTCGTTCCACCGATAGACGCGCGAGCGCGCCTGCTCATGCGTGAAGTGATCCCAGGCGTTGCCGTCGGCGCTGTAATCCTCGCGCACCGTTCCCCAGGCGCGCTCGGCGAGATAGGGGCCCCAGAGACGCCAGTCGGCGGTGCCGAGGCGCGCCTCTTCCAAGCGTTCGCGCTCGGCGTTGATCGGCCATTCGCTCACGTGAGTCTCCTGCGGATGCGCTCCAGCTGTATCCAGGCATCCAGAATACAGGCGACCGACCAGGCTTGCGCCGGACAGCCGCGCGGGTGGTGCGGCGGATCACCGTCGAAGATCTCGCCGACGCTACCGATTCCGGCGTCGCGAAGATGATCGGCGATCGGCTCAAGCCGCGCTTGGGCTGCCGCCGCATCGCCGGTCACTCGGTATTCCGCGAGGGCGTAGTGACCCAGCAGCCAAGCCCAGACCGTGCCCTGATGGTAGGCCGCATCGCGACTCCAGACATCCCCTTCGTAACGACCCCGATAATCGGGGTCTTCTTGCGCCAGGGTGCGCAAGCCGTCGGGACAGAGTAGATGACGCGCACAGACCTCGACGACCGAGGCTCGGGCGGGCGCGTCGATCGGCGAGTGCGTCAGGCTGACCGCGAAGATCTGATTGGGGCGAATACGCGCGCCCTCGCCATCCGGGCCGTCGATGACATCGTAGAGACCTTCGCCGTCCAGACGCACGAATCGGGCAAAACCGGCGCGCGTCCGATCCGCTGCGCTGCGATAGCCTCGCGGATCGCGACCCAACCGCTCGGCGAAATCGGCCATCACCCTCAGCCCGTGGTACCAGAGCGCATTGATCTCCACCGGCTTGCCGATCCGCGGGGTCACCACCCAATCCCCGACCTTCGCATCCATCCAGGTGAGCTGCACTCCCGGCTCCCCGGCGCGGATCAGTCCGTCGCTGGGGTCCATGCCGATCCCGTAGCGGGTGCCTTCGCGATAGTGCGAGAGGATCGACTCCAGGATCGGGAACACTCGGGCGAGTGCGGCGCGGTCATCCGTTACCTCGATATAGGCGCGCCAGGCATCGATGAACCAGAGTGCCGCATCGACCGTGTTGTAGACGGGCGTCTCGCCGGCACCGGGGAAGCGGTTCGGCAGCATGCCGCCGTCGACGAAGCCCGCGAAGGTCTCCAGGATGCGTTTGGCGATCTCGGGTCGACCGGTCGCGAGGGTGAGTCCGGGCAGCGCGATCATGGTGTCGCGACCCCAGTCGCCGAACCAGGGGTAGCCGGCGATGACGGATGCGCCTTTGGCCTGCGATTGCCCGGCGGGCAGGGTGCCGATCGGCCGCTCGATCAGGAAGCTGTCGGCGGCGAGGATGAGCTGCTCGACCCAGCCGGGGATGTCCGGAATCTGCTTGTGATGGGTCCGTGCGGTCTGAAGGAGCGCGCGATCCTGCTGCCGGAAGCGCTCCAATGCCTGCTCGGGATCCGGCACGGGGCCGGTCGTGGCGTCGAGTGCAACCGTCGCCAACACACCGGACCACGCGGTCGTGCTCAGGGACAGCTCGGCGAAACCGACGCGCAACAGGTCGTGCTGATCCGGTAGCCCGCGTTCGCGCTCGATCGGCAAGCCGAAGTGCTCGATCCAGTCGCGGTCGATCCGCATGCGTCCGCCGACGGCGATCAGGGTAATGTCGTGTCCGTCGGCGCAACGCGCCGTCAAGCGCGCTTCGCCGTCGCCGTCGCCGTCGAGGGTCAGGATCGGATCGAAGTCGCCCTTGTGACCGACGTGGTGATGGTCGTGATCGGCAAGCAGCAGGGCGATGCGCACGCGCGTCGCGGTACCCGGACGGCCTCGCAGGAGCCGATAGACCGACCAGACGCTGTCCTCGCCCGGCGGCATCCAGATGCGCTGCTCGACCAAGAGATCGCCGCAGGCCCAATGCCACACCGGCATGCGCCCGTCCAGGCGGAAGGCGTCGATCAGCCCATGCCCGTCCGGCGCGATGCAACCGTCGGCCCAGCGGTTGGTGAAGAGCGGCCAGTGGTGTTCCCCGTCGATCAGGGTCGCGTCCAGCTTGGCGACCTGCAGGCGGCGCCCGAGCGGCGGATCGATCGTTGCGGTCAGGATGCCGTGGTAGCCGCGGGTCAGGCCGCCGGCGACCGTGCCCGCGGCATAGCCTCCGCGGCCGTTGGCGATCCACCACTCGCGGCGTTCGGCCTGGTTCAGGCCAGCTGAGGGTATGGTCATGGGTGAACACTCGGTCCGGTCGACAGGGTTGTCGGGGCTTGCGGATCGCCTGTCGCGGCACCATCCGCGCCTTACTGGTTCGGCACATCCCGGAACTCCGTTATGCCAAGCTGCGCATCGGAGCGCTCCGCGCAGCGAGGGCCGGCGGTTGTGCCGAGCCGTGCGAGGCACAACCAACCGTCGGCGCAAGTTGTGCCTCCTATCGTCAGCACAACCTACAGGAATGGAATTTTCCGGGAATCGCCTTCCCGAGCGGCGACTTGATATCGGCGGACCGGAAGGTTGCAAATCTGGCACGCCAGTCCACAATTGCAAGCATGATTCCCCGCCATCTTGCGACACCTCTCGAGCATCGACTCAAGCGGTTTCCGGCTGTCGCCTTGCTCGGTCCTCGTCAGGTCGGAAAGACGACCTTGGCCATGTCGTGCCGCGCAGCCGACGATGCACTCTACCTGGATCTGGAGAATCCGGCCGACCTCGACAAGCTGTCGGATCCTCGCGGTTACCTCGAGGGGCGTCGCGGCCGTCTCACGATCATCGACGAGGTCCAGCGCGCCCCGGGGCTGTTTCAGGTCCTGCGTGGTCTGATCGACGAGCGTGTGCGGGACGGCGAGGCGGCCGGCCATTTTCTCCTCCTCGGCTCGGCGTCGGTCGACCTGCTGCGCCAATCGAGCGAGAGTCTTGCGGGGCGGATCGCCTATCTCGAGCTGGCCCCGTTCGATGCCCTGGAGATCGATTCGACGCGGATCCAGCCGCTTTGGAACCGCGGTGGATTCCCGCGCAGCTTTCTTGCGGACACGGATACAGACAGCGTCTTGTGGCGCGAGAGCTTCATCCGCAGCTATCTTGAACGCGATATCCCTCAGCTCGGGCCGCGGATCCCCGCCGAGACCTTGCGCCGTTTTTGGACCATGCTCGCGCATGCGCAGGGTGGTCTGCTCAATGCCGCCGAGCTGGCGCGTGCCCTCGCCGTCGACGGCAAGACGGTAGCCAGGTATCTGGACCTGATGGTCGATCTCCTCTTGGTGCGCCGCCTTCCCCCCTATCTCGCGAACGTCAAGAAGCGCCTCGTCAAATCGCCTAAGGTGTACGTGCGCGACAGCGGGCTCGTCCACACGCTGTTGCGATTGGACACGCTTGACGACCTGCTCGGACACCCGGTCGCCGGCATGAGCTGGGAGGGGTTCGTCATCGAGACCCTGTTGCGTGCCGCGCCCGAGAGAACCCAAGCGAGCTTCTACCGAACCGCTACCGGGGTGGAAATGGACTTGGTACTCGAGCTGCCGGGCAACCGCCTCTGGACCGTCGAGATCAAACGCGGCCTCGCGCCGAAGGCCGAGCCGGGCACCTACACGGCGCTCGAAGACCTGAATCCCGACCGTGCCTTTCTGGTCTACTCCGGGGACGAGCGCTACCCGAAAGGTGGCGGTATCGAGGCGATCGGTTTAGGGCTCTTGGCGAAGGAACTGGTCGCGCTGCCGGCGTGAGGCGAGAGACTCGATGAGGCATTGTTTCTAGGGCCGGCGTGTCTTGTTCATCACTCCGGCCAGCGTGGCACATGGCGCAGAGCGCCGCGGGGCATGCGTGACACCGCAGAGCGGGTGTCACGAGCGATTGAAGTTTGGGCGGTCGGTCTGAGCGAAGATCGAATGAGCGAGGCCGCCCGGCCGAAGGGTGGTTAAGCGCCGGAGGGATTAGTGGACTTCGCTGCGCTCTACCCATCCTACCGTCATCAAGGTGTTCACCTTGTTTCTGAATCGTCGCTCGGTCTCAAGGCCGGATGTAGACAAAACCCTGCGATTGCAGCTCACCGATACGCGTTACCCCGCCCTGACTCACCTCGACAAATCCCGGCAGCAGCTCGTCAAGCTCCAGATTGAACACCTTGAGCGTGTTGCCGCACATCTCGAAGGCGACACCCTGCTCGCGCAGCGACGCCATGCCGGAGCTGACCTTCTCGGTCGCCTCGATCTCGTTCAGCGCGTTTACCGCAGGCCCGTGGACGACCAGCACCATATTGATGTTCTCCGGTCCGCCGACCCCGTCGATATGGTTCTGCATGTTGTTCAGCACGAAGGCCGCACGCTCCGGCTCCGAGAGGTGGTAGACGACATCGAGCTTCTCCGCCGCAGTCGCGACGGACGATACACCGGCGACTGCGGCAAGCAACGCCAAGAGCGGAGCAGTTTTCATCGGAAAGTCCTCGTTTGATGGTTGATCGGCGCCCGTCTCACGGAGCGCTCGACACACAGGCGAAGCCCTAAAGCAACGCAGCAAGAGGGCTGCAAGCGCGACGCCCGGTCACGCGACCAAGCCTGCCGAAACCTGCGCCCCTTTTCTTCTTATTCTCGTTCACCTCGATCGCGTCCGCGCCGTCATTCCTTGATGCCACAAAGCGTCCACCATCCACCCAAGCTCATTGGTTCCACCGAGACGATCGAGTCTTAAACCGCGCCCAGTGCGGTATGCGATGTTTTTGGATGGGATCGGCCCCGGCGGATTTCAGAGCCGCTGGAGCCGGCGCGGTTTAAGGTATTAAAAAATATAAAATTTTAAACCGCGTCCCCCGCTAAGGGTCGTGGATTCACCAAACTTCGAACTCACTCGAAAGTGAGCATCTCGCTTTGGACGCGGTTTAGAGCTCCTGCGAGGCGAAGTCAGCAAGCCGCGACCGCTCCCCGCGCAACAGCGTGATATGCCCGCTGTACGGCCACTGCTTGAAGCGATCCACCACATACGTCAGGCCGGATGTGGTCTCTGTCAAGTAAGGCGTATCGATCTGGCTGATGTTGCCGAGACAGACGAACTTGGTGCCCGGACCGGAGCGCGTGATGAGTGTCTTCATCTGCTTGGCGGTGAGGTTTTGGGCCTCGTCCAGGATGATGTATTTGTTCAGGAAGGTACGCCCGCGCATGAAGTTGAGCGAGGAGATGCGGATCCGGTTGCGGATCAGGTCATTGGTCGCCGCGCGTCCCCATTCGCCGCCCTCGGGCTTGGTGAGCACCTCGAGGTTGTCCATGAGCGCGCCCATCCAGGGCGTCATCTTCTCCTCCTCCGTGCCGGGCAGGAAGCCGATGTCTTCGCCGACCGGGACCGTCACCCGGGTCATGATGATCTCGCGATAGAGGTTGCGATCCAGCACCTGGGCGAGCCCCGCCGCCAGTGCCAGGAGCGTCTTGCCGGTCCCCGCGGCCCCGAGCAGGGTGACGAAATCCAGGTCCGGATCCATCAGCATGTTGAGCGCGAAGTTCTGCTCGCGGTTGCGCGCCATGATGCCCCAGACGCCGTGGCGCGGGACCCGATAGTCGTCCACCAGCTCGATGACGGCCTCGGTCTCGGTGCGTTTCTCGCGCACGATCGCCTCGAAGGCGCCGTCCTCGCCCAGGTAGAGACACTCGGCGGGATACCAGTCGGCGATGTCCGGCCCGGCGACTCGATAGAGCGTGCGGCCCTCCTCTTTCCAGGCATCGAGCGACTTATCGTGGTGCTCCCAGAAATCCTCCGGGAGCGCCTCCATGCCCGTGTAGAGCAGGTTGACGTCGTCGAGGACCTGATCGTTGGAGTAGTCCTCCGCCGGGATGCCGAGCACCGCCGCCTTGATGCGCAGGTTGATGTCTTTGGAGACGATGATGACCTGGCGATCGGTCCGCAGCTGGCTCAGCGCTTGGGCGGTGCCCAGGATGTTGTTGTCCGCTCCGCTGCCCGGCAAGGATGCCGGCAGCTTCAGATCGAGCAGCTCGGTCTGAAAGAAAAGCCGCCCGGTGGACGGGTGTGCGATGCCGCCGCCGGTCGAGACCGGGCCGATCAGAAGTCCCGCGTCGATCTCCTCCTTGTCCGCCCCGGACATGAGCTGATCCAGAAACCGACTGACCTGGCGGACGTTGCGCGCCACCTCGGACAAGCCCTTCTTTCCGTGATCGAGCTCCTCGAGCACGATCATGGGCAGGAAGATGTCGTGTTCTTGGAAGCGAAAGATGGCCGTGGGGTCGTGCATCAGCACGTTGGTGTCGAGGACGAAGAGGCAGGTCTTGTCGTTTTCGCGTTTGATCATGGGTATCGGCTACCGGAGCGCCGCGCCGGAGCACTCGGCAGCGGCGATCGATCGGGTGGGGGAGGGGATCTGCGACGCTCGGCAGGGCTGCTCGGCATCGTCGGGCGACGCGCGGGCCGGCTTCGATCCCGTGGCGATGCGGGTGCCGCGACCTCCGCGCGGGTGGCCGAGGCACCCCGAGGCGCGACTCAGTGCCGCACGGTAGATGTTCCGAGACCGTTCGTTGTCGTTGTCGTAGTCGACCATCGATAGGAGTACGACAACGACAACGACAACGACAACGAAAAAATGATCTCGGACGGTCTCGGAATCTCTGCACCGCTACATTAGCCGGCGTTGAGCCGTTGCGCCGCGGCGAGCACGGCGGCGACGTGGTCCTTCACCTTGACCCCGCGCCATTCCTCGCGCAGCACGCCCTCGGCGTCGATCAGGAAGGTACTGCGCTCGACCCCGAGGCTCTCTTTGCCGTACATCTTCTTCATCTTGATGACATCGAAGGCCTTGCAGAGCGTCTCGTCCTTGTCCGAGAGCAGATCGAAGGGGAAGGATTGTTTGGCCTTGAAGTTTTCCTGGGCCTTGATGCCGTCGCGCGAGGCGCCGAGGATCTGCGTGTCCGCCGCCGCGAAGGCGTCCGCCGCATCGCGAAAGTCCTGGCCTTCCTGCGTGCAGCCGGGCGTGCTGGCCTTGGGGTAGAAATAGAGGACGAGGTTCTTGCCGCGGTAGTCCGAGAGCTTGACGCTCTTCTCGCCCGTGGCGGGCAGCTCGATATCCGGGATGGTTTCGCCGATCGCGACGCTCATGGCTGGGTGCCTCCACTCTCGAGTGATGATGGTGTGCGGTGGATTTGGTGGCGGCCGGCGGCGTTTCATACCGTCCGGCGCACCTGCACAGCCGGTCGGGCTCAGCCCTTGATCGGCTCGAGCACCGCGTCGAGGTTCAGCCCGTCGCAATAGTCCATGAACTCCTCGCGCAGACCGGCGATGTGCATGTCGGAGGGGATCCCGACCGTCATGTGCACCGCGAACATGGTGGTTCCGGTGTGGGCGGCCGCATAGGTGGAGGTCGACATGTCCTCGATGTTGATCTTGCGCTCGGCGAAGAAGCCGGCGAGGTTGTTGACGATCCCCGGATGGTCCATCGAGATCACGTCGACCGCGTACGGGAGTAGATTTCGGCCCGTGGCGCGCTCGCCGGTGCGCTTGGAGATGATCGTCATCCCGAGCTGGCGCTCGAGCTCCGGGAGGGCATTCTCGATCTTGGCCAACGTGTTCCATTTGCCTTCGACCAGAAGGATCGCCGCAAACTCGCCGCCGAGGACCGTCATGCGGCTGTCCTCGATGTTGCAACCGTGCTCGAGCACGGTTTTGGAAATCTGGTTGACGATACCCGGGTGGTCTTCGCCGAGTGCCGAGATCACGAGGTAGGTCTTCTGCTTGGTCATATCCTTGCCGAGGTTCGCGGGTTACAAGTACCGCTCGGAGTGTAACATGGGCCATCGGACACCTGCATAGGGTGCGCCCGGGCACTCAGGAAGGCGACCCACTCCGCGGCTCGACCGGCCCCTGCAGCGGATACCAGGTGTCGTCGCGTGCGGCCGGGAGCAGATCGCGCCTCAGCTGCTTGAGCGCCTCCGAGGTCCGCGCGGCCCCGCCTGCGCCGAAGGGATCCTCGGAATCGAGCACGTCGCCGAGCTCCGCGTCGATCTGATCCGGATCCTCGCCCGCCTCCATCCGGCGGATCGCCTCCGCCATCCCGTCGCCGAGCTTCAGACCCGTCGCCTCGAACAGCTTGCGCATGGTTTGCGCCGCTTGCTTCGGGTCGTCCTGATCGAGATTCTCCAACTCGCCGGCCATCGAGGCGAAGGCGTTCATCAACTTCGCCTCGTCCAGACCTGCAGGCAGATCGTCGTCTCCCGCGTCCTCGTCACCTTGTGCGCGCCCGCGGCTGATCGCGAACAGGCTCGCCTGCCGACCCAGCTCAGGCCGCCCGCAGCGCGGACACGCAGGACGCGTCTCGGTATCGACCCGACGCGAGAAGAAGTTGAAGATGGCATGGCAGTCGGGGCAATAGAACTCATAGACCGGCATGGTGTTGTCTCCGTCGAAAGGCTCGGCGCATTCTACACGCGATGTCCGCCTCGCGAACCGCGCGTCGACAGGGTGCTCGCGACGCTGCGCCGCCCTCGTCGTCGCGTCCCGAGGCGACGAACGCGATCCCGACGCCTCGGGTCCTTACGGTGAGAATTGAAGCTCCGATGTCTATCCTCGACAAGAGTCACGGTCTGTATCCACTGCTCGTTGCACTGATCCTGTTCGTATCGGCCGTCCCCGCGGCATCTGCGCCCGTCGGTCCCGACGACGTGCCTCGCGACGCGCGCAGCACCTTCGATGATCCCGAGGTCCCTCAACACCATCGGTACATGCGGCGTCTGCTGAACAACGCCTTCAGCTACGTCGATCCGGCGCACCGCATCATCGACCCGGTGTCCGGTTATCCGGTCGAGGGCTGGAATCAGGAGCCGGCCAACGGGCTTTTTCTGCGCGACTTCACGCAACTCACCGCGATCGGCGCCTGGATCGAGCTGCTGGCGAACATCGCCGCAGGCCAGGCCGACAATCCCTATCTCTCCCGCGACGCGGCCCTGGACGGACTCGCGCTCGCGGTCGCGACACTCGGTACCGATCAGCGCGATCCGAATCTCGCCGCGAAGGGCTTGCTTTCGAACTTCATGGGGTTCGACGGCGGGCAACGCCGCGGCCCGCTCCTGGAATCCATCGAGCGACGCCGCGTCATCGCCACCTTCGGCGAGCGCGACGGCCAGGCGATCTGGCTCGCTCTCCTGGAGAAGGGGTGGCTGCAGGAGGAAGACAACGGCCGCAAGGGCAAGATTCTCCGTCGCGCAGGCTACGGGGCGCTCCATTTCGACGGGGCGCTTGCACCCTATGCCGATCCGTCTCGGCAAGCCGCCATCATGGGGCTGCTCGATCAACGCGTGGTCACCATCATCTTCGGCGACAACGCCAACCTGACGGCCGCCTTGGCAAGAGCGATCGGCGCACTCCTGCAGCCCGAGATCCGCGACGACCCGCGGGCCGTCGCCCTGCGGGACGCGATGGAGCGCTTCATCGAGGCCCAACGAGAGGGCTACGCCCATCTGTTCGATCCACGGACCGGCACCTTCGTGTTCGGCTGGGACGCGACGGCGGATCGGTTCGTCGGCTGGGACGACGGTCGCGGCAACTGGGTGACCGGGCAGATGAACTACTTCATCAACGAGTTCCGCGGCCCTCTGATGTTCACCATGCTGCGCTACGGACTGCCGGTCGCGGCGATCCGCAACGCCGGATTCAAGATCAAGCCCTACCGACAGGCCGACGGCATCGACACCTATGCACTGGCCGCCTGGGACGGCTCGGCCTTTCAGCTGCTCGGGCTGTCGCTGTTCATGCAGGAGCCCCGCAACCCGGCGTGGCGGAGCGCTCTGGAAACACTCGTCGACATCGAGCTCGATTTCTCGACCCGGCATCGGCTGCCCGGACTCCTCTCGGAGGCCTACAGCGGCAAAGGAACCGAATACACCGGCCTGATCGGGATCGCCGACATCGCGGTGACCGATTCTCCGCTCGACACCCAGGCCCCCTCGCTCTACAGCCTCGGCGTTGCCTACGGGATCGCACCCGAGCAGGTGGACGGGTTTCTGCGGACCGAGTGGGCGCGCATCTCGAGCCTCTTCACCGAACACGGTCCCTGGGAAGGTTGGAATACGGCCACCGACGCGGTGATCCCCTACCAGACGACCGCCCACACCCTGTCGCTGATCCTCGGGGGAATCAACACCGCCCATGAAAACATGCGGCGCTATCTCGACGCGACGAACCTCTCCGGCCAGCTCGAAGCACTCTATACGCCGGGGCAGCGGATCGACTTTCTAGCCGCCGAGAACCGGATCATCCCCTGGACCGCGCACGAGGATCCGATCGCCTTTTCGCGCGACGAGGGGACGTCACGTTTCGCGTCGAGCATCACCGGCAGCGGAGGGCTTGCGTTCGTTCTCCCGGAGGGCCACGGGGCGAGCTTGTCGAGCGGCACGCTCTCGATCCGGTTCGCCTCCGAGACCGAGATCGAGGATGCCGTCGTCGCGTTTAAGCGGGCGACCGACGATCCGCTTCCGCCGCCTGCGATCCCCATCGAGATCTTCGCACGCTTCCCGAAGACCGTAGACGGCACGATCGAGGTCGTCCTCCCGGCAACACCCGCCCTGCAGGGGCTCTCGGAGGTCTCGCTGACCTTCCGCGGCCACGAGCAACCGGCACCGGTCGATCTTGCGATTCGAGCGTTCGATTTTGTGCCTTTCGAGGTTGCGCTGGAGCCCTGAGTGAATAGGTCTCACGTTCCCTGTCGGTCGGATTCCCCGTAGGATATCCGTAGTACATCCGAAGGTCAGGCAGCCACCGAGGACACCCGATGCCGGAAAGCAAGACAACGACCCTGACCGTCCGCATCCAGCCGGCCGTGAAAGAAGGACTGCGCACCGTGGCCGAACGGGAGCATCGCAGTTTCGCGAACATGATCGAGGTGATGATCCGCGCGCACTGTGCTCAACACGGCGTCACGATCGCGGACCCCGCACCGACCCAAGCCAAGACCTGAGGGCACGAGGAAGCCCCGCTCCATGCAACAAGAGAAGATCTCGCTCGCCCAGCTCGAAGCCTTTCTCCTCAAATCCGCGGACATCCTGCGCGGCAAGATGGACGCCTCCGAGTTCAAGGAGTTCATCTTTGGGATGCTCTTCATCAAGCGCCTGTCGGACGAGTTCGACCGCAAGCGTGAGCAGCTGCGCAAGCAGGATTTTGCCCATATCGACGATCCGCAACTGCTCAGAGAGTTGATGGAGGACAGGACCTCCTACGGCGACACCTTCTTCGTCCCGCCCCGCGCCCGCTGGCATGAGCCCTGGACCGATGCGGGAGGCAACCGCGTCCCGCCGCTCAAGCACCTCAAGCACGACATCGGCAACATGCTCAACAAGGCGGTTGCCGCGGTGGAGGACGAGAACGACGCCCTGGCCGGCGTGCTGAAGAACAACATCGACTTCAACGCGATGAAGGGCAAGACCAAGATCCTGGACCAGAAGTGGAAAGACCTGCTGGACCACTTCAACCAGCCCCGCTTCGTGCTGGTCAACGACAACTTCGAGTTTCCGGACCTGCTCGGTGCAGCCTATGAGTACCTGATCAAGTACTTTGCCGACAGCGCCGGCAAGAAGGGCGGCGAGTTTTATACCCCCGCCGAGGTGGTGCGCCTGCTGGTCCAGCTCACCAAGCCGCGGGCAGGCATGGAGGTCTACGACCCCACCGCCGGCTCCGGCGGATTCCTGATCCAGACCCATGCCTACATCGACGAGCAGGGCCAGGATGCGGACGACCTCTTCCTCTACGGCCAGGACTCCAACGGTACCGTCTGGTCCATCTGCAACATGAACATGATCCTCCACAACATCACCCGTTTCAGGGTGGAGAACGGCGACACCTTGGAGGACCCGCAGATCCTGGAGAACGGCCAGATCAAGAAGTTCGATCGGGTGCTGGCCAATCCGCCCTTCTCGCAGAACTACAGCCGCGCCAACCTCCAGTTCCCCAACCGCTTCCGCGAGTGGTGCCCGGAGACCGGCAAGAAGGCCGACCTGATGTTCGTCCAGCACATGCTGGCCAGCCTCAAGCCTCGCGGCCACATGGCGACCATCATGCCCCACGGTGTCCTGTTTCGCGGCGGCAAGGAGAAGCTGATCCGCGAGATCCTCATCGATGACGACGTCATCGAGGCCATCATCAGTCTGCCGTCGGGCCTCTTCTACGGCACCGGCATCCCCGCCTGTGCGCTGGTCTGCAACAAGTCCAAGCCCGACGCCCTGCGCGACAAGGTCCTCTTCATCAACGCCGACCGGGAGTTCGCCGAGGGCAAGAAGCAGAACAAGCTGCGCCCGGAGGACGTGGAGAAGATCGACAACGTCTTCACCCGCAAGCGCGAGATCGCCAAATACAGCCGCCTGGTGGACAAGACCGAGATCGTCGGCACGCACGACTACAACCTCAACATCCGCCGCTATGTCGACAACACCCCGGACCCCGAGCCCGAGGACGTGCAGGCCCATCTGATCGGCGGCATCCCCGAGGCCGAGGTCCAGGCCCGCAAGGCCGACTTCGACCCGTTCGGCGTCGACCCCGCCAGCCTGTTCCGGCCCGAGCGTCCCGGCTACCTGGCCTTCCAGGACGTCATCGACACCAAGCCGGCCATCAAGGCACGGCTGGAGGCCGACCCCGCGCTGCAACGGACCCTCGTTACCCACCACCAGGCGCTTGAGGCCTGGTGGAGCATCGCCCGCGACGACTTCGCGCAGCTGCGCGACGGCAAGAAACTCCCCGAGGTGCGCCTGGAGCTGCTCACCACTCTCAAGGCCAAGTTGATCCCGCTGTCCGTGCTGGACGAGTTCCAATCCGCCGGGGTCTTCGTCAACTGGTGGCAGCAGATCCGCTACGACCTCAAGACCATCGTTGCCACCGGCTGGCACCACAGCCTGATCCCGGACGAGGATCTCATCGCCACCTTCTTCCAGGCCGAGGCCGACGCCATCGAGACCCTGGAGGCCCGCATCGGCGAGGCTCAGGGCGAGCTGGCCGAGGCGGTCGATGCCGCACAGGAGGTTGCCGCCTACGAGCCGGACGAGGGCGAAAAGGTGACGGCGGCGGTCATCAAGAAGGCGCTCAAGGCACTGATCGAGGACCTGGAGGACAGCATCGGCGAGTCGGCGCTCCGGGAGCGGGCCGCCCTGCAGGCCCGGGAGCGGGCCATCGCCGTACTGGAAAAGCGCATCAAGGACGCCAAGGCCGAGTTGAAGATCCAGTCCGACGCGCTCCAGGTCAAGCTCCAGCTCAAGCGCATCGGCGGCGAGGAGTACAAGGCGGAGTCGCGGGCTCTCCTGAAACAGGTCGAGGCCCGGCTTGCGGATTTCATCCCGGTCGGCAAGGCCGGCGAACGCGCCGTCAATGCCATGAACAAGGACAAGGCTGCGCTCCGGAAGCGGCTAACCGAGACCGACGCCCTGCTGGAGGCCATCGGCGGGCAGCTCACCGAGGACCAGGCCAAGACGCTGATCCTGAGCAAGCTCTATCGCATCGCCAACGCGGAGCTGAACCGCTATCTCAATGCCGAGAAACGGGCGCTGATCGCCATCGTGGAGAATCTTTGGGACAAGTACGCGGTGTCGAGCCGTGAGCTGGAGCGGGCGCGCGGCGAGACCCTGGCGCTGCTGGATGGCTTTCTCGATCGGCTGGGGTATTTGGGGGTATCCGAATGACCGATCGCGACCTGGTAAGCCCCGAGTTTTTCGAGCAGGTTCGCACGCTTCTCCGGGAGGCCCGACAGCGGGCCCAGACCAGCGTCAACGTCATCATGGTCGATGCCTACTGGCGTATCGGACAGCGCATCGTCGATGAGGAACAGGCCGGCGCCACGCGCGCGGACTATGGCCAATATCTGATCCGGGAACTCTCGCGGCAACTCGGAGAGGAGTTTGGTCAGGGCTTCTCCGTTGCCAACCTGAAAAACTTCCGCCAGTTTTATACCGTGTTTCCGGAGTTCCCAAAAAGCTACGCAGTGCGTAGCCAATTATCCTGGAGCCACTATCGCCTGATTATGCGGGTCGAGGACGCCCTAGCCCGCGACTATTACATCCGCGAGGCCGCCGAGCAGCAGTGGAGCAGTCGCCAACTGGAACGTAACATCCGCTCCCGCTGGTACGAACGCCTCCTGTCGACATCAAGCGGAGCCGTGGCCGCCGAGCGCGCACCGCCCCCGGTCGGCGAGTTCATCAAGGATCCCTATGTGCTGGAGTTTCTCGGTCTGCCCGAGATGGCAAACGAGGCCGAGAGCCAACTGGAGACGGCGCTGATCGGCAAGCTCCAGCAGTTCCTGTTGGAGCTGGGCAAGGGCTTCTCCTTCGTCGGGCGTCAGTTCCGCATCAGCTCCGAAACCAGCCACTTCTATATCGACCTGGTGTTCTACAACTATCTGCTCAAGTGCTTCGTGCTTATCGACCTCAAGACCGGCAAGCTCGTCCATCAGGACATCGGGCAGATGGATATGTATGTGCGCATGTTCGACGACCTGAAACGCGGCGAGGACGACAACCCGACGCTGGGGATCATCCTCTGCGCCGACAAGGACGACACCGTGGTGCGCTACTCGGTGCTGCATGAGAGCGAGCAGCTCTTTGCCTCCAAATATCTGCGGGTGCTGCCGACCGAGGAGGAGCTGAAGCGCGAGTTGGAGGCTCGGCATGTGTTGGATCGGGTTGGGGAGAGGAATTGGGGATGAGTCAAGTTAACAAAACGCCCCTTTCAAGCATCGTGTCATCGACAACAGGCGGCGGCACACCCGAAAGAAGCAACCCCGCACTCTGGAATGGAGGCATACCGTGGGCGTCAGTCAAGGACTTTCAGGATAAGAACCGTAAATTAACTTGCACCCAGGAAGAAATTAGCAGAGAAGGACTGAATAGGAGTGCCTCACACCTTATTCCAGCGGGAACTCCGATAATTTGTACAAGAATGGCCGTAGGACGCATTGCGATAGCGGCTGTTCCAACAGCAATCAACCAGGACTTGCGAGCCCTTCACCTTCGGGATGGCTTTGACGTTGATTATGTCGTCTTGGCGATTGAAGGGATCAGAGAGAAAATTGAGAGCTTATCGATAGGATCAACTGTTAAGGGAATTAGTATTGAGCAATTACTTCGATTTGAGATACCTGATTTTCCGTTAGAAGAACAAACCAAAATCGCCGAGATCCTCTCGATGGTGGACCGGGCGATCGAGCAGACCGAGGCGTTCATTGCCAAGCAGCAGCGCATCAAGACCGGCCTGATGCAAGACCTGCTCACCCGAGGCATCGACGAACACGGCAACCTCCGCTCCGAAGAGACCCACGAATTCAAAGACTCACCGCTTGGACGGATACCGGCGGAGTGGGATGTTAGCTCTTGCGCGCAGGTATGCACTGAGATCGTCGTCGGCATCGTGATTCGTCCTGCCCAGTACTACCGTCCAGATGGAGTGCCCGTACTTCGTTCCGCTAACGTCCGACCAAATCAGATCAGCAAAGACGATTTGGTGTTCATGAACGAAGTTGACAACGAGATTCTTCGCAAAAGTCAACTAAGAACGGGAGATCTGGTAACAGTTCGGACAGGGTATCCGGGAACAACAGCAGTCGTACCGCCTGAGTTGGACAAATGCAATTGTGTTGATATCGTAATTACGCGCCCAAGGCGTGAGGTCGTCCGCTCGGAATTTCTATCTATTTGGGTTAACTCCGATAACGGAAAGAGACAGGTATTAGAGGGCCAAGGTGGATTGGCGCAACAGCACTTTAATGTTGGCGAAATGCGGAAACTCCGCGTTAAAGTGCCGCCACTCTCGGAGCAAGAGCGAATTGAAGCGACAATACACGGGCACGAGAGTCTCCTTCGCCGCATTCAAAGCAATGCTCTGAAATTGGGCTTTCTGAAGAAAGCCCTCATGCAAGACCTCCTAACCGGCAAGAAACGCGTCACCGCCTTGCTGGAACCGGAAGCCCCCGCGGTCCAGACGCCATGACCGACAAGCCCCTCCAAATCCGCAACAGCACCGCCGAGTTCCTGATCTTCACGGCCCAGGCCGGGGAACAGGGGATCGAGGTCCGATTCGAGGACGAAACCGTCTGGCTGACCCAGAAGATGATGGCGGAGCTGTTCGGCGTGGACGTCCGCACGGTCAGTGAGCACTTGGGGAATATCTTCGCCAGCAACGAGTTACAGCAGGCTTCAGTTGTCCGGAAATTCCGGAGCACTGCCGCGGACGGCAAGCGCTACAACACCCAGTTCTACAGCCTGGACGCCATCATCTCCGTCGGCTACCGCGTCAACTCGGTGCGCGCCACCCAGTTTCGGCAGTGGGCGACGGGCGTCCTGCGACAGTTCGCCCTTCGCGGCTATGTGCTGGACCGCCAGCGCATGGAGAACGGCGCTTTCCTCGGCGAGGACTACTTCGAGCGCCTGCTCGAAGAGATCCGCGAGATCCGGCTCAGCGAACGCCGCTTCTACCAGAAGGTCACGGACATCTACGCCACCGCGGTCGACTACAACAGGGACGCCCCCACCACTCGGGCGTTCTTCGCCAAGGTCCAGAACAAGCTGCACTACGCCGTCCACGGCCACACCGCCCCCGAACTGATCAAGGAGCGCGCCGACAGCACCAAGCCGCACATGGGCTTACAGACCTGGGCGGGCGAAGGGTCCCGAGGGCAAGATCCTGAAGAGCGACGTGTCGGTGGCCAAGAACTACCTGGCCAAGGACGAGTTGGAATCCCTCGGTCGCATCGTCAACGCCTACCTGGACCTGGCCGAAGACCGCGCACGCCGCAAGATCCCCATGACCATGGAGGATTGGGCTAAACGACTGGATCTGTTCCTTGAGTTCGACGAGCGCGAGATCCTGCAGGACGCCGGCCGGGTGACGGCCGCCCTGGCCAAGACCTTTGCGGAGAGTGAGTTCGAGAAATTCCGTATCATCCAAGACCGCACGTTCGAGAGCGACTTCGACCGCGAGCTTGTGCGCATCGCGGTCGATGCGGACAAGAAGGACAACGAAGATGGCCAGGAATGACAAGCCCCCTGCAATTAGAGGAAAAGGATTGAGCCAATGACCGCCGAACATGAGATCAAGAGCGAGAAGGTTCTGGTCAAGGATATTTTTTCCACGCTGTGGTTCCGTATCCCGGAGTACCAACGCCCCTATATCTGGGGTCGTGACGAGATCGACGACCTTTTAGACGATCTGAGCTTCGCCCACGATGACAAGCCGGAACAGCAGTATTTCCTCGGCTCCCTGGTCTTCCAAAACAAGAAGGCCAGCAGCGTTGCCGGACAGCAATACGACGAAAATGATCTCTTGGACGGACAGCAGCGCATGACCACGCTGCTCTTGCTGTTTGCTTGTATCCGCGATCTGTCAGACAACCCTGGAGTCAAAGCGGCTTGCACGGCTGCGGTATTTCAACAAGGAAATGAGTTCACGCGCGTTCCGGAACGCACCCGCATTGTCTTTGCAATCCGCGATACCGTTCAGGAGTTCGTCGACAACTTCATCAAGCCTCCCCAGGGCACGAACAACACGAATGGCTTGGAAGATGCCGCCAACCACTCGGACGACCGTTCAGTACGCAACATGGCCATGGCGGTTCTACAAATGCGTGCGTATCTTAGCGATGCGCAGCACAACCTGCCGCTAGGCAGTTTTGTCAGCTTCCTATTTAACAAGGTGCTTCTGATCTACGTCTCCACCCAAGACCTGGACGACGCGTTTCGGCTCTTCACCATTCTCAATAATCGCGGTGTACCGCTGCGTAACAGCGATATCCTTAAATCGCAGAACCTCGGCGCACTGGACAACAAGGACGACAAGGCAAAATACGCCAAACTGTGGGAAGAAGCCGAAGGGGAGCTGGGCGATGATTTCGACCGTTTTCTGAACCATGTACGCACAATACTGCTGAAAGACAAGGCGCGCCTGAATCTGCTCGATGAGTTCGAGCACAAGATCTACAACCCGCGGGAAAAGGACAAGGCCACGGGCCAGTTGAAGCCGTCGTTGCTCTCAAAGGGAAAAGAGACGTTTGCTCTGGTCGAACGCTATCTTAAACACTATGACAGGCTACTCGGCGGCAACAATTACGATCAGACCGGCGGTAGCTTCGAGTTCGATAACCTCGTCAAGGTCATGCTGACCGGCCTTCCTTCGACCGATTGGCTGCCACCGTTGATGCGGTATTTCGACCGATTCAAATACGACAGGTTGTTGGATTTCCTGATTCACCTGGACAACCAACTCTCTTCGGATTGGATCGCTCAGTACACGCCGACCGCGCGCATTGATCGAATGAATGACGTGATTCGCGCCATCGAGGCGGCAGGCCAAGCCTCCGATGTGTTCGCGGCGACCCCGGGCTTCAAGTTCGATGAAGATGGCTTTAACCGTGCGGTTGAAACGGCTGTGTATGGCCGCCGGTTTACTCGCTATCTACTGTTGAAGCTGGATTATCTCTATGCGGATCATAGCAACCGCATGTCGTTGGAGACCTTGTCCGTGGAGCATATTTTGCCGCAGAATCCAAATGCGAACAGTCAGTGGCGCATAGACTTCACAGACGAGCAGCGCGAAGAGTGGGCGCATCGACTCGGGAATCTCGTCTTGATCAGCACCCGCAAGAATACGTCCCAGAGCAATTTGGATTATGCCGAGAAAAAGACACGCTACTTCGATAAGCGTATCAGCACCTGCCCCAACTCGTTGCGAGTTCTAAAGAACACGCAGTGGACGCTCATCGAGCTGGAGGCGAACCACAGAGCTGTTTTGAAGGCGCTACGGGAGCACTACGGTTTCAGAACGGTGTAACCATATGGAAAAGCAACCTGGCCACCTAAAGCTCGACGAGCGCAACCACGTCGAGAAGCCCTTTCTGGATCAGCTCGCGGGGCTTGGATGGGAGGTGCTGGATCTGGACAGCAAGCAGCACCCGGCGGACAGCTTTCGCGAGAGCTTCACCGAGGTGGTCATGCCGCCGGTGCTGCGCGAGCAGATCGGCCGGATCAACCCCTGGATGGAGCCGGATCAGATCGAGGAGGTGATCAAGCAGCTCACCGCCAGCTTTCCGGGCAACAACCTGATCGAGAACAACCGTCATCTGCTCGGCCTGCTGCTGGAGGGCACCAGCGTCAGCGAGAATCGCCAGACCGGGGAGAAGAGCCCGACGGTGCGGTTCATCGACTTCGAGGCCGAGGCCGGACCTGGGTTCTCTGGGGGTCAGAACGGCCCGAACCGCTTCATCGCGGTCTGCCAGCTCAAGGTCCGCATCCTGGGCACCGAGCACCATGTCATCCCGGACATCGTGCTGTTCGTGAACGGCCTGCCGCTGGTGGTCATCGAGTGCAAGTCACCCAAGGTGAAGGAGCCGATCCCGGAGGCCATCGACCAACTGCTGCGCTACAGCGAGCAGCGCGGGGCCAAGGGCGAGGGCAGCGCGCAGCTCTTCTTCTACAACCAGTTCGTGGTGGCGACCTGCCGCCAGCAGGCCAAGTTCGGCACCATCACCACCCACGGCGAGAAGCACTTCTATCGCTGGGCGGATCCCTATCCGCGCACGGTCGACGAGCTGGAGCACGGTGCCGGCACGGCCAACGATCAGCAACGCCTGGTCGCCGGCATGTGCGACCCGGCCAATCTGCTCGAGAGCGTGCGCAATTTCACCCTGTTTTCCGTCAACGACAAGGGCGAGACCATCAAGGTCGTCGGTCGCTACCAGCAGTTCCGGGCGGTCAGGCTGGCGGTGAAGCGGCTGCTGGAAGGTACGACCGCACGGGCACGCAGCGGCATCATCTGGCATACCCAGGGTTCGGGGAAGTCGCTGACCATGATGTTCATGGTACGGGCCATGTATCGGCACATCGCCTTGCAACAGTGGAAGGTGGTCTTCGTCACCGACCGCACCCAGTTGGAGGGGCAACTGGCGGAGACCAGCCAGAGCATCGGCTTCACGGTGAAGGTGGCTGACAGCATCGCGACACTGAAGGATCTGCTGCGCTCGGACTCTTCGGATCTGGTGATGGCCATGATCCACAAATTCCGCGAAACGGACCTGGCACAGACCTTCCCGCAACTGAACATCAGCCCCAACATCCTGGTCATGACCGACGAGGCCCACCGCTCCCAGTACGCCATGCTCGGGGCCAACCTGGACAAGGGCATCCCCAACGCCGCGCGGATCGGCTACACCGGCACCCCCATCGACAAGACCGAGCGGGTCTTCGGCGATTACATCGACAAATACACCATGCGCCAGTCCATCGAGGACGGCGTGACCCTGGAGATCGTATACGAGGGTCGTACCCACAACGCCGAGGTGACCGACCGGAAGGCCATGGACACGGCCTTCGCGGATGTCTTCAGTGACTACAAGCTGGATGAGCGCCTGGAGATCCTCGGCTACGGCTCACGGGATGCTTACCTGGAGGCGGAATCCACCATCGCGGCCAAGGCGCGGGACATGGTGGCTCACTATCTGGAGCACATCTTTCCCAACGGCTACAAGGCGCAGGTGGTCGCGACCTCCCGCGAGGCGGCGGTGCGTTATCGTACCTATCTGTGCCTCGCTCTCGCGGATGCGATCGAGGCCCTGGAGCAGTCCAACCCCCTGAACCTGGATCTGAACCGGTTGAGGCGATTGGGGATCGAGGTCGTCATCTCCGCCGGCCATAACGACCTGCCCCACCTGAAGCTCTACGGGGACAAGGGCCGCCACAAGATCGCCATCAAGCGCTTCAAGATGGCCTTCGACAGCGAGGACGACGGCGTCGACGGCAATCTCGGGATCCTGGTGGTCAATCACATGCTGCTCACCGGCTTCGATGCGCCCGTGGAGCAGGTGATGTATCTGGATCAAGTCATCGTCGCCCACAACCTGCTCCAGGCCATCGCCCGCGTGAACCGGGTCGGCGGTGCCGGCAAGGAGAAGGGGTTCGTGGTCGACTATGTCGGCGTCGGCCATCACCTCAAGAAGGCCATCGACACGTACGACGAGCGCGAGCAGAAGGAGGTGGAGGACGCCTTGAGCTTTCCGGACGACGAGCTCCGGGAGCTGCAGGCGGCGCACCAAGCCATCATGGCCTTTCTGGGGATGCACGGTCTGATCGACCTGACCGACCACGATGCCTGCTTCGACCTTTTCTACGACGAGGACCTGCGGTTCGAGTTCATGAGCCTGTTCAAGCAGTTCACCCGCTGCTTGAACCTGGTGTTTCCGGCCAAGGAGGCGCTGGACTTCATGGGCGACTACAACGCCCTGACCGAGATCAATGTTCTGGCCGGCAAGCACTTTCGCGACGCCCGGCTCAGCATGAAGGGCATTCCGCCGAAATTGCGCGCACTGACGGATGCCTATCTGACCTCGAAGGGCATCGACTTGAAGGTCGCCCCGATCTCGATCCTGGACGACGACTTCGAGCGCCAGGTCGGCAAGCGCAAGCGCACCAAGACCAAGGCCGCGGAGATCGAGCACGCCATCCGTCATCATCTGGATGTGGACCTGGACGACGATCCGGATCTCCAAGCCTCTTTCGCCGAGGCGCTGGCCAGGATCTTCGAGGAGTTCCGCGACAACTGGCAGAAGATCTACGAGGCGTTGGAGAAGCTCCGCGAGCGCATGCGCACCGCCAGCCAAGAACCGACCTACGGACTCCATCGCAAGAAACAGATGCCGTTCTTCAGGATGTTCCAGCGCGAGCTTGGCGCCGTCTGGGAGCAGCAACCGGCCTATGCCGACAACGAAGACGACCGCATCGGCGCACTGGTGAATCTGACTCAGCAGGTCTTCAACATCGTCGAGCGCGAGCTGAAGCTGACCGGCTTCTGGGAGAGCATCCCGGCTCGGAACCGTCTCAGGGCCGAGCTGCAAAAGACATTGCTCCGGCCGGAGTTCGTCAAATTGCCGGATATCGTGCGTATCCGCGCCCACCTGATCTCACGGGTCATGGAGATCGCCGACAAGAACAACGACGCCATACTGTACGCCGAATAGCCGCCGTGGAACTCGAATACTCCATCATTCGGTCTGCCGGAAGACGCAAGCTCACCATCACCGTTGAGCGGGATCGAAGGATCGTGGTGCACGCGCCCGAAGGCGTCCCGGAGGAGAAAATTCGGGAGGCGGTCGACTCCAAGCGTCAATGGCTGTTCGAGAAGATGCGCCACCCGCAGAAATACGAGGACGCCCCGCAGCCACCCGGTAAAGAGCTCGTCAACGGCGAGGCGGTGATGTACTTGGGCCGCAGTTACCGCATTGCCATCACCGCCACGGCGTCCGGCGACATCGAGTTTGCGCGCCAGTTCTTGGTGCCCCCCGGGATCGCGGCCGGCGGCACCAAGGCGTTCTCGGATTGGCTGCTGGTGCGTGCCGAGCAGAAGATCCTGCCTCGTGTCGAACACTATGCCCGACAGCTCGGCGTGAACTATCGGGATGCCGAGGTCTCGGAAGGCCGTTTTCGTTGGGGTTCCTGCACACCGGGAAACGGCTTGCGTTTCAACTGGCGCTTGATCAAGGCCCCGATGTCGGTAATCGACTACGTCATCGTCCACGAGCTGGCACATCTCATCGAGCCCAACCATACCCCGCGGTTCTGGAACATCGTTAGGGCGCAACACCCGGCAACCGAGAACGCGAAGCGATGGCTATGCGACCATGGGGAACTATTGGAGCAGCGCTTGTGAGGATGTTGTCCGGCCGACACCCTTGATTCCACGGCCTTTCTCCGTCAACTCGTCCGGGAGGACGGGGGTTCATGCTCATTCGCGGCACAACTAACCGGAGCCTCGCGATGACGGCCGAATAAGGGGTGCACCGGTCGTTGTGGTGCCGGCCGTGACTTCGGTAAGGGTGTCTGGTGGGCAACTGGGTCGGTGTCGGTAAACCGACCGGCGTCTGCAGACGTTCCGGGATGCACTCGAACGAATGCGGTCACGTCGTGACCGCTGCGGCTTCACGCCGGTCGGAATCGGGATCGGTGCCGGGAGGACGAGCTGCCGATCAACACACGTCATCGAGGACCTCGGCCAAGGTTCGGGCGGTCAGCACCCGCTCGGACCAGTGCAGCAGGGTATCGGCGTCGGCGCTCTCGATGCGTTGCTGCACGGCGTTGGGCAATTCGGCGAAACGTAACCGCAGTAGAGACAGGAGCATCCGGGCTTCACCTCGCTGCACGCCTTGCTCGATCCCTTGGACGAAGCCCCTCTCGATCCCTTGCTCGATACCTTTTTCGATACCTTGTTCGATGAAGCGTTGGGCAAATCCGCTCATATCGGCCGCCTCTTGGGGATAGCGTTGGGTGTATGGAATGCGTTCATTCTCATCCAGAGCGGCGTAGATGTCGATAAAGTCCAGATATTTCAAACACCGCTCAGGATCGCGCTTGAGCTGGCGCAGGCCGCGCACGGCAGAGGTGTAGACCTCGAACTCGACGCAATCTTGATCCGGATCACCAGCGTGGAGTCTGAGCTGGTCGTAGTTCTCACGTTGGCATTAGTCGTCATCGTCCTGTTGGTTCTCGTCCTTCGTCATTGAGCCGATCAATCGGGCGTCTTCAAGGTGGTGACTGGCCGCTGCGTCGCCGTCCGCAGGGCATGAAGTGTCTCGAAATGTTCCTGGGCTCTCGGGCAAGGGACCTCTTGAGCGATGGAGGAACTCCTCCAGCATCTTCTCGTCGACGGGCTCGCCCTCGAACGCCATGCTGCGCGCCACCTTGCGCGGGATTCGGCTGAGCCGAATCCGCCGTTGTTCCTCTGCGGTCAGCTTGCGCCACTCGGCAACAATCGCTTTCCAATCTGTCGATTCCATCGAATTCCTCCATCAGTTGGTCTGCGAGAACTGGGATTCATATTTGTCAACTGCACACTTAACCTCACGCAAGCCGGTGCTGCGATTCCGTACGTTCGCGACCGTCCGCCAGTGCGGAAGAAGCCGTCTTAGCACGCTTCGTCCGTCATCAATTCAGTTTCTTGCCGATTGGTGAAACCTGACGCCATGTCCGACCCTTTACCGAAGAAGACTAAGCAGGTTCCATGGAGGTGGCGCCGGGTTAGGTTGCCCCGGGCGGTGGCTCAAAACGTGAGCCCGTCGCGATTCATTTTTCGTGGGTGCCGAGGCATGCGCTGCCGGTCGGGCGCTAGAAGTCGCGTCGAAATGGGGTTTCAGTGTCGGCGCGGCAATTGTCCAAGAGCCGGCCGCGCCGAACTCCTCAGCTGAAGGTTTCAATCTCCTGCTCCAATTCACCGCGGCGCGCGCGGGCGACGGGCATCTTCAGGCGACTCAGGAGCTCCATAAACTCGGTCACAGCCATCCCTGCGAGTCGCGCTGCTTGTCCGAGGGAGATCGTTTCCTCGTCGAACAGGCGCGTCGCGAGTGCTATCGCCAGTCCGCCGCGAAGGAGCGACTCATCGAAAGGGACCGCAAGGAAAATCGGCTCTCCAGGATCTCATGGGGTTATGATATCTTATAAATCAACAACCTGAAGCTTGCCTGCGGGCAGAACCCCATTCGGACGCGGCCTATAATGATGTTTGACACCGATACCCTTCAGACCCTGCTGAACCTGCCTGATCTCGCCATTGATCGCGTTGTGCTCGGCGAGCGTAGAACGCTCCAGATCCATGTCCACAGCACCCTGGAGGGAACGCACTGTCACCGTTGCGGCAAGCCGATCGACCATGGCTACGGGCTTGGGCAAGAGATCAAGCTGCGGCACTTACCGGTGTTCGACTACCACACCGTCCTTGTTTTGCGACCCAAACGCTATCAGTGCCACTCCTGCGAGGGGCGGCCGACGACGAGTCAGATGCTGTCGTGGTATTCGCCACGCGCCTCGGTTACGAAGGCCTTCGAGCAGCAAATGCTGCTCGAGTTGATCAACAGTACGCTCGAGGATGTGAGTCTCAAGCATGCCGTCGGTGTCGATGCGCTGCAGGGCATTCTGGATCGCCGCATCGAGCCCGAGGTCGATTGGAACGGGATCGAGACGCTGGAGGTCATCGGCATCGACGAGATTGCGTTGAAGAAGGGCCATCGCGATTTTGTCGTCGTGATCAGTGCCTACGTGAATGATCGGCTCCGCGTCATCGCCCTGCTCCCGGCACGGACCAAGGCCGTCGTGGAGGCGTTTTTTCGAAGCATTCCCAAGCGCTTACGGCGCACGGTCGAGGTTGTCTGCTCGGACCTTTACCAAGGCTTCATCGGGGCCGCGAAGGCCGTGTTCGGCAAACGCGTCCTCATCTGCGCGGACCGCTTTCATGTCGCTCGCTTGTATCGCGAGGGACTCGAAACCCTGCGCAAGCGCGAGTTCAAGCGGCTGCGTCGCACGCTCTCCAAAGCGTCCATTGATGAGCTCAAGAACGCGCATTGGGTCCTGCGGCATCGTCGCGCCGACCTGAATGCCGATGAGCGTCGCCTCCTCAATCGCATCTTCGCCCACTCCCCGAAACTCAAAGAAGCGTACGAAGCCTGCGAGGCGCTCACCGCCATCTACGACAGTCGCCTGTCGAAAGGTCAAAGCAAACGTAAACTGCGCGGTTGGATGCGCCGCGTCACCAACCGCAAGCTCACGTGTTTCGATCGTTTCCTCGGCACGCTCGAGACCCGCTTCGAGGAGATCACGAATTATTTCGTCGGCCGCCGGACCAGTGGCTTTGTGGAAGGGCTCAACAATAAGCTCAAAGTCATCAAGCGCCGCTGCTATGGAATGACGAGCCTCAAACACTTCTACCAGAGGGTGTACCTGGATCTCAATGGATACGCCAAGTTCGGAACCGTTCGTTGATAAAACAAGCGCTTGCCAGGTCGAGCGCTCAGCCATTTTCGGGGTTTCTCGTGTACGGCGAAATGCGGCATAAGTGCCTGTTTTAAAATAACTCATGTGTCCCCCTGAAATCCGGGAGAGCCGGAAAATCGGTTCTCCGTGCTTGGTCACGACGGACAGACGTCCGGACTTGGCTTCGCGGACGAGATCATCGGCATGCTCCCGCAGATCGCGGATCGAAAAAATCTCCAAGGATGAGTGCCTCCGCGTGTGAGTCGAACATTGATGAAGGGCTAGACGGGGCAGGGCACCATATTCCTGCAGCCCTGCCGAATGGATTCCTCCATCAAATGGTCCGGGAGAACGCATGCACCCTCCGTGCGCCGACACACCCCGGCTCAACCGGTGCATCCTGATGACAAGACGATCCGACGTGCGTCGCTCGTTGGGTCGCCGCTGTCGGATATGGCGTTGAAGCGCTAGGCAAATCCGCTCGTGTCGACCGCCTCTTGGGGATGGCGTTGGGTGTATAGAATGCGTTCATTCTCATCCGGAGCGGCATCGATGTCGACAACGTCCAAATCGCAGAGAGAAGCGCTTGAGCCCCGTCTCTTCCTCGAACACGAACAGCAGGGCGTTGCCCCGAACCGCGTAGACTTGAGCGCGTGATCCTTCACCCGTCCCGGAGGTATCGATGCTCGGAGAGTTGCTGAAGCCGCTGAGAGGCGAGGGGGTCTGTCTGAGGCCGTTCGTCCACGCCGACGCCGAGGGATTCGCCTGCGCGGCGCGCGAGTCCGCAGGCTCGGTCGGGCGCTGGATGTCCTGGTGCCACGCCGGTTTCAGTGTCGGCGAGGCGCGTGCCTGGTTCGCGATTTGCGCAGCGGAGCTTGCCGCCTGCTCGGCGGCGGAGCTGGGCATCTTCGCGGTGGATGGCGGCGAGGTGCTCGGGGGCATCGGTCTGAATCATTTCATCGTCGAGCACAAGCTCTGCAACCTGGGCTATTGGGTGCGCGCGTCGCGGCAGCGGGAAGGGATTGCGACACACGCGGTGCGCACGATGGCGAGGTTCGGCTTTGCGGATCTGGGGTTGATGCGGATCGAGATCGTCGTTGCCGAGGGCAATGTGTCGAGTGCCGGCGTTGCGCGCAAGGCGGGTGCGCTGTACGAGGGGTTGGTACGTAACCGGCTGGTCGTCGACGGGGTCTCGGTTCCGGCCTGGATGTTTTCGATGGTGCCGGATTCTGTCGGTCGCTCGCAATGACCGACAGGGTCCGCTGCGCGTCGGTCGTGGTGTTGACGTTCTGGTTGGCCGTCTCGGCGCTGCCGGCGGGGGCGGCACAGGATGTCGTTTCGATCCGTTCGGGCGACAGTCTCTGGGGGATCGCGGACCGGATCGCGGCCGAGGCGGGGTTCAGTCGCGATCAGGTGATGATCGGCCTGCTGGAGGCGAACCCGGACGCCTTCTCGCCCGCGTGCAACGTCAACGGGGTCTTGCGTGTCGGTGCAGTGCTGCGGGTGCCGTCGGCGGCGCGCATCGGTGCGCTGGATGCGGCGGCGGCTCGGCGGAGCATCGAACGTCAGGCGCGCGAGTGGGCGGAGCATCGCCGCAGCGGACGGGCGTTGGTGTGTCCGGCGGTTGTCGAGCCGCCTGTGCCGGAGTCGTCGTCGCCCGCGCCCGTGGATGGTCCTGGACAGCCGGACGTGGCGACACCGAGGGATGCGATCCGCGAGCCGGATCGGTCGCCTTCGCACCCACCGACTGGATCCGATCGCTCGCCCGCGGTTCCGGAACCGTCGCAGGCGCCGGAACAAGCGCCTGCGACGGCGACGATAAGCCCGGTGCACCCGATCGAGCCCCGCCGAACCGGCGACGACACCTGCCCCTGCCCGTCGGATCCTGGCGGAGCCGAGCCGCCGGATCAGGCTGGATCGGCGCGACTGCCGCTTGCCGAGTCCACCCGCGTCGTCGGCGGGGAGGCGCCGCCGCACTTGCCGGAGGGGCCGCTGGCGCCGTTTTGGGTTCTGATTCCGCTGGTGCTGGGGTTGCTGGCGATGTCGCTGGTCCGACGCAGGCCGCGCGTTGCTGCGCCGCTGCTCGACCGATCCGGTACGGCGGCCGTCGCGGGCGCCGGCCTGCCCGGCGACGCAGCGGCCTTGCCGCCACGCCGTCTGCCTTTCCTGCTCGCCTTGAAGGACGGCGATCTCGTCTTTCTGCTGCTGGCGGCGCTGGCCGGACTCCTCGGCGCGCTGGTCACGGTCGTGTTTCGCGAGGGGATCCATGCCCTGGAATGGCTGCTGGTCGGCCACAGCGGCAGCCTGGTCGTCATGGCGCTGGGTCTGCCGCCTTGGCAGCGTCTGCTGCTGCCGGCGGTCGGCGGTTTGGTGGCCGGCTTGATCCTGGAGCAGATCGGCGGGCGGCTGCGCGGGCGGACGACGACCGACTACATGGAAGCGGTTGCGGTCGGCGACGGCTGGATCAGTGTCCGTCAGAGCCTGGTGAAATCGGCCTCGTCGTTGGTCACGGTGGCCTCGGGTGGCTCCATCGGGCGCGAGGGTGCGATGGTGCAGCTCTCCGCCATGGTTGCCTCCAGCATCGGGCGGGTCGCACGCTTTCCGCGCGATCGCATGCGTCTGCTGGTGGCGGCCGGGGCGGCGGCGGGTTTGGCCGCGGCCTACAACGCACCGATCGCCGCGACCCTGTTCGTCGCGGAGATCGTGCTGGGCTCCATCGCAATCCAGCACATCGGCCCGCTGATCGTCGCCGCGGTCATCGCAAGCGTCACCGTCCACGACATCATGGGGTATGCGCCCATCTACGAGATCCCGTCGTTCAGTCTGGTGAGCGACTGGGAGCTGGGTCTCTATGTGCTGCTGGGGATCGTCGCGGGCCATCTGGCGCCGATCTTTCTGGGTCTGTTGGGGCATTCCCATCGGGCCTTCGCCCGGTTGCCGATGCCGCTCTCCGGGCGAATGGCGCTCGGCGGGCTCATCGTCGGGGCCATCTCGATGTACGAGCCCGCGGTCTGGGGCAACGGCTACAGCGTCGTCAACACGGTGCTCCACGAGCCCTGGGTCTGGCAGGCGTTGTTGACCGTGATGGTGCTGAAGATGATTGCGACCGCGGCGACGCATGGCTCGGGCGCGGTCGGCGGGGCCTTCACGCCGACACTCTTCGTCGGTGCGCTGCTCGGCGTGCTCTTCGGCACCGCGGTCCACGCCGTCCTGCCGGTCGGCACCGGACCGCCGAGTGCCTACGCGGTGGTCGGCATGGGGGCGATGCTCGCGGCGACAACGCATGCCCCGTTGATGTCGATCCTGATGGTCTTCGAGATGACGATGGACTACGAGATCGTCCTGCCGCTGATGCTCGCCGTGGTCACGGCCCATTACACCGTGCGGCGGTATGTGGATGTGGCCCCGATGTATGCCGAGTCTCTGCTGCCGCGCGAGGCGGATGGGCGTGGAGGATGAATCAGGCTTCGGCGGGCAATCGACGCTAGCCCCCGAGGTCGCTCCTTGTCAATCTCCGGAAAGCCCGGGCGAGTTGATCAAATGCAGTTTTGGTTTGCTGTCGGTGAGGCTGATGGAGACGCTGAACGGCTGAATCACGGCGGAGAGCTCGCCGTTGAGCAGCGAGTCCTGCATCTTCAGGTCGGCGAAGAGGACGAGCGGGCCGGCACTGAGCCGCGCATTCCAGAGATGGATACTCTCCTCGCGCAGCCGGATCCTGGTCGTGCCTTTGACGTCGGGCACGGTGAGCAGACGTCCGAGCCAGTCGCGCTCGCGCGCTTGGGCGACGACAGAGTCGGGCCAGCAGGCCGGTGTCGCGCATGCCGAGTGCCAGCCGGGATTCGAGCCCGAGCGGCTCGGTCCAGACCAAGCGGGCCTCGTCGAGCCGCAGCTCTGCCCACCAATCGGCGGTTTCGCTGCCGTCGGGCTCGGTGAGCGTCATTCCGTCGAGCCGGATGCGCGAGCCGGAGGCATCGAAGGTCATGGAGGCGATGTCGCCTTCGCGGAGCCGGGCCTCCAGCATGAGGTTGCCGCCGAGCTCTTGCGTGTCCATGCGGATGCGCGTGTCCCGGCTGTGCAGGTTGATCTCGCCGTCGGCTTTTTGACCGTCGAGATTGAAGAGCATGTTCAGGTCCGCACTGCCGGAGAGCAGCGCGAGTCCGGCATCTTTCGGGAGGTAGCGGTTGTAGACCGAGAGATCGGTCAGCGTCGCTTCGGGCAGGCTGATCCGGGTAGTCATGTCGAGGGCCGGGTCGGCTCCGCTCGCTCGCTTCAGGCTGGGCGTGCGGGTCTCCATGCCTAAACCGCGCCCGGTGCGGTATGCGATGTTTTTGGATGGGATCGGCCCCGGCGGATTTCAGAACCGCTGGAGCCGGCGCGGTTTAAAGTATTTAAAAATATAAAATTTTAAACCGCGTCCCCCGCTAAGGGTCGTGGATTCACCAAACTTCGAACTCACTCCAAAGTGAGCATCTCGCTCTGGACGCGGTTTAGGTTAAACCAGTCTCCACGCTTGACGCGGCTCGATCACAGCGCCTAGCCTTGACTCAGCTCCAATGTCCGCCGATGGCCGAGGTCGAGACCTTGACGAAACCCGTGTCGATTGCCCACTGCGCGCCGCACCACCTCCGACACGAGGCCGGCCGATGAGCATCGTCGCCGTCGTCGGCAACAAAGGCGGCACCGGCAAGACCACCTTGTCCTTGAATCTCGCCGCCGGTCTGGCGCGGCGGGGATCGGTCGTCATCGTCGATGCCGATCCGCAGCAGTCCGCCTATCAATGGCGCCTGATCGGGGATGAAAATGCCGCGTTGCCCGCCGTGGTGGCCGCGGCCTTCGGGCTCGTAAAGACGGTGCAGGCCCTGCGCGACGTCCACGACCATGTCGTCATCGATTGCCCCCCGTCCATCAAGTCACCGCAGACCGAGCACGCACTGCGCCTGGCCGACCATGCGCTGATCCCGCTCCAACCCTCGCCGATGGATCTCTGGGCGACGAGTCATCTCGCCCGCATCATCGAGGCGATTCGCCCCGAGAACCCGCAACTGCGCGCCTTGATCGTGATGAGCCAGATGGAGCCGCGCACGACCCTCTCGCGCCTGATGCCCGAGGCCGTCGCGGAGTTGGATCTGCCGGTCGCCCGAACCGCGTTGCAGCGCCGCTCCATCCATCGTCTCTGTGTGCTCGAGGGGCGCAGCGTCTTCCAAGCCGGCCGTCGCGGTGCTGCCGCGGCGGCCGAGATCAACGACCTGATCGCGGAGATCTTCGACCATGACAACGCCTCCCAGGAGCACGTCTCCCAAGAGCACGTCTAACAGCACGCAGACGGAACGCCGATTAGTTGCCTCCATTCGCAAGGCCAAGAGCGGGGCGGATCAGCCCGGTGATGCCGAGCCGGCAGGCGCAAAAGCGTCGGCGGGTGCGACGGCAGCGGCCCCGGCGCAGCGTGCGAAGTCGACCGGGGCGGGCGCCGCCGCGCGGCCCGTTGCGCGGAAACGTCCGGCTTCCGGGACTGCCGCTGGCTCATCGGTGGAGGGTTATCAGATTCGGCGGAGGGTTTGGCCGGATTGAAGAGGACGACTGCAAGTCGTCGATCCCGGGGTGTCGCCGCTTCGCGACGATTGCCGGCGGTGGACGACGGGCTCCCGAAAAGCATTTGCATTTGGCTTTGGAGATGTCCTCGATCTCGGTGAGACGCGGTTTAAGTCCTGTGCGTCGATGCCGGGGCCGTTGTCCCGGACACTCAGCCAGGCGGTCGTCGCGTCTTCGTCTTGTCCGGCACGGATCGACAGTCGCGGTGGCTGCGTACTGTCGTGCATCGCGTCGAGTGCGTTCTGGACCAAGTTCATGAGGACCTGATGGATCTGCCCCGGATGTCCCTGAACCGTCAGTGTGTTCGGGAGGTCCAGTGTCGTCTCGATCTCCCGGCGCTCGCGATAGCGCGAGAGGGCATGCACGTTGCCGTAGACGAAGCTGATGGGGTTGTTCAGCTCGTGCGCCACGCCGGCGACGAGTCGGCCGAGCGAGGCCATCTTCTCGGCTACGCCCTTGATTGCGAGCTCGCAGTCGTGGATGGCCTCGGCGCGGATCTTTGCGGATGACGTGGATCCAGGTCGCCTCCGTCGTCGGCTCGGGGCAATCATCGTGTTGCACGATGCCTGCGGGGTGAGGATCGGCTGGGGTGGAGGCTCGCGTCATCTCGGGCTGTCCGCTGCAAGGTCAGGACAAGCATAGGCGATTTCACGCAACGGATGTCATCAAGTGACGGTTCAGAAACAAGGTAAAGCCTCGATGAACGCGTAGGATGGGTAGAGCGATAGCGAAACCGATCCTCCCAACCGCCGCGTTGCCGGGTCTCGGTCCGATGCCCTTGGCGCGGGGAGGATCGGTTTCGCTGCGCTCTACCCATCCTACGTGTTTCGGTTTTTTTGAATCGTTTCCTACGGCGTCGGGCGATCAGCTCGGGCCGACACCCAGCCCGCGTCGTCGGTCCTGGCGGATCAGGATCAGGGAGAGGTAGTGCACCCGGGTGCCGCGAAGCGATGCGATGTCGTGCAGGATCCGCTCCTCGGGCGTACCGACGCGCTCGACGAAGACCGCCCGGTCGAGCAGGCTGCGTTCGCTCAGGGCCTGGATCAGCGAATCCAACACGGGGCGGACCTTGAGCAAGACCAGGGCATCGAAGCGCTCCAAAAGGGCGTCGAGATCCTTCATCGCCTCCGGTGCCGAATAGACCGCGAGCGGCTCTTCGCCGTCGACCAGGATCGCACCCGCCGCGGCGGCCGCGGCATGGTAGGAGGGCACGCCCGGGATGACGCGAACGGTGATCGCCGGGTCGAGCGCCTGCACGCCGCGCGCGAGATGGCCGAAGGTCGAGAAGGTCGAGGCATCGCCCTCGACCAGGAAGACCACGTCCTCGCCGCCGTGCAGCCGTGCGAGGACCTGCTCCGCCGCGGCGGCCCAATGCCGGGCCAAGGTCTCGGGGTCGCGCGTCATCGGAAAATGCAGCGCGAGACCGTCGGGCGGCGGTTCCAGCCCACCGCGCGCGACGATGGACAGGGCATAGCTGGCCCCGTCGCCCGTGATGGGCCAAGCCCAGCAGCGCGCGCTCTCCAACGCGGACCAGGCTGCTCGGGTGACGAGGCCGGGATCTCCCGGACCCAGCGAGGCGGCGATCAAGGTTCCAGGCATGGGTGTGTCTCCGAAGGGGTCTGGTCGGCCGGCGGCAGGCTCGGCGCGCGCGCTTGCACCAGCCAGACCGGATTTTCCGCCTGCAGGCGATGCAGGCTCAGGATCGGGCGGCTGCGCGCGGCCTGGATTTGGGTCAGCTCCCAGTGCGCGCCGAGCCGGTCGAGTGTGGCGAGGGCCAGGGTCAGGTTCTCCACCGCGACCAAGGCGAGCACCAGGCGTCCGTCGGGGCGCAGACGCCTGATGACGACATCCAGCATCTGGGCGAGTCGCCCGCTGCTCCCGCCGATGAAGACGGCATCCGGGTCGGGCCAGTCGCCACAGTCATCGGGCGCAAGACCGGCGCGCACGCTGTAGTTGGCGATGCCGAGCGCGCGTCGGTTGGTCTCGATCAGTGCGAGGTCGTCCGCGTTCTTCTCGATCGCGTAGACATGGCCGCGGTCGCAGAGCCGGGCGGCTTCCAGGCCGACGCTGCCGGATCCGGCGCCGAGATCCCAGACCCGGTCGGTCGCGCGCAGCTCCAGCAGGGCCAGCGCCACCGCACGGACCTCGCGCTTGGTGATGAGCCCGCGCTCCGGGCGGCGCTGGCTGTAGGCGTCGTCCGGCAGACCGAAGCGGGGCAGGGCACTCGGCGCTCGGCGGCGTCGGAGCAGGACCAAGTTGGGGTCGGCGAAGTCCATGACGGCGATCGCGCCCGCCGTCGCGCCGCCGATCAAGCGCTCCTCGGGCATCAGCAGACGCTCGGCGACCTGCAGATCGAAGTCCTCGCCGAGCCCTTCGGCGAGCAGCAGCCGGGCGATCCGCGCCGGGCCATTGGCCGGGCTGGTCAAGACGGCGAGCAGGGTCTCTCGGCGCAGGGCCTGCGCCAGCGGGTAGAGCCCGTGATCCGGCGTCGCGCCGGGTGTCCAGTCGCCGCTGTCGCGATGATGCACCGAGAGCCAGCGTGCGTCCTCCCAGGGGATGCGGAAGCGTGCGCAGGCGAGCTGCAGGGTCGAGCGATTCGGCAGGATGTGCAGTTTGGCCGGGTCGAGCCGGCGCGCAAGCAGACCGCCGATCCCGAAACAGAGTGGATCGCCCGTGGCGAGCACGACGACGGGATCGCCGACGGCGATCGACGCCTCGACCCAGCCGGGGACCTCGGCGATGCGCCCGGTCAGGTCCAACGGCTCCGCGTCCGGTGCCATCAGGTCGCCGCAGCCCTCGAGCATGCGGCGTGCGCCGATGACCCGTCTCGCTGCGCCGATGCGCGCGATGGCCTCGGCGGTGAGTCCGGCCGGACCGTCGTCCAAGACCCCGATGACCGAGCAGTCAGACACGTGGATGACACCGATTGATCAATAGAGCACACAAGAGCGAGGCACAACCTTAAGGAACCATTCAACAACAACCGAAACACGTAGGATGGGTAGAGCGAAGCGAAACCCATCCAGTCCGAGCCAAGGGCATCGGACCGAAACCCGGCAGCGCGGTGGTTTGGAAGATGGGTTTCGCTGACGCTCTACCCATCCTACGCGGGTCGCGACGGGGTTCCGACGGTCTGTTCCGCCAGCAGATCACCCTCCGGTCCCCAGGCCAGAACCTCGACGAGGGTTCCCTCGGCGAGTCCTTGTGCAACCAGTGCGGCCACCGCACGCGTCAGGGCCTGATGGAAGGCGCCCGTGAGCCCCGCCTCGGCGACCAGCTCCGCGGCCCAGCGGGCGGTGTCGCCTTCGAGCACGCGGGCGCAGAGTGCGGGGTCGCCCCCGGCGTCGGCAACCAGCCGCGCCAACAGCTGCATGTCGACCTCGGCCTTGCGGGCATGGGTGATCTTGAGCCCCTGGGCGATCTTGGTCAGCTTGCCGACCATGGCCCCGATGACGATGCGCTTCAGACCGGCCTCCCGCGCGGCGTCGAGCGCAGCCCCGACGAAGTCGCCCATCTGCACGAAACAGATCTCGGGAAGCTCGGGGTAGCGGGTCATGGAATGACGCTCGGTGCGTCGCCCGGTCGTGAAGACAACCGTCTCCTGGCCTTGTGCCAGCGCGACCTGAACGCCCTGCCGGATCGTCGCCTTGAAGGAGGCGGTCGAGTAGGGATAGACGACACCGGTTGTGCCCAGGATCGAGATGCCGCCCAGGATCCCCAGTCGTGCGTTGAGCGTGCGTTTGGCGATCCGCTCCCCATCGGGGACCGAGATGGTCACCGCAAGCCCTTCGCGGCTCAGTCGGGTCGGCGCCGCCGCACGCACGTTGGCCGTGATATAGGCGCGCGGTCCCGGATTGATGGCTGCCTCCCCGACGGTGAGTCCGAGTCCGGCGCGCGTGACGCGACCGACGCCCTCGCCGCCGAGCAGATGGACCTCGCCCGGTGCGTCCGCAAGGCGGACCACGGTCGCGACGATGCGCGCGCCGTGCGTCGCGTCCGGGTCGTCCCCGGCGTCCTTGATGACCGCCGCCTGCGCGCCCGATCCGACCTGCACGCCCGACTCGATCAAGCGACCCTCGATGATCGCGAAGCTCGGGCGCCGATCCTCCGGCAACAGGATCTCGATCGTTTCGGGCACGACGCCGGTTTCGAGACCGCGCGCCGCGGCCGCCGCCGCAGCAGCCGCACAGGCCCCGGTCGACCAGCCGGTGCGATTGCCCCGCTTGCGCCGATCCCCGCCGGCGGAAGCCGGCACGGCCCCTGACATCAGCTGCTTCCCATCATCTGATCCGGATGTCCTCGTCCATCAACAGGCCGCAAGGGCATCTGGCGCGGAGCGCCAAGAGACGCGCGACACCGCCCGAGCGTTGTCACGAGCGCCCTTACGGGGCGGGTGTCCGGATTGATGAACAATGCACTTTGGACGGGAAATCTTACTCTTTTCATTATCCTAAACCGCGTCCCGCCGAGATCTTTAGCTCCCGCGAGGTCGATTCCACCTTCACACCAAGCCTGTTGCCGTAGACGCGGTTTAGCTCAGGATCATGAGTGCATTCAGCGCCGCAACCACCAGCGTCGACCCGCCCTTGCGGCCCTGCACGGCGATCCAAGGCACCGTCTCGACCCGCATCAGGAGATCCTTCGACTCGGCCGCGGCGACGAATCCGACCGGCATCCCGATCACGAGCGCCGGGCGGACACCTTCGGAGGCGATCAGCCGAATGACCTCCAAGAGGGCGCTCGGGGCGTTGCCGATGCCGACGACGGCACCCTCGAGCAGACCCTCGCGAGCGGCCCGACGCATCGCCTGCGTGGCGCGGGTCGTGTCTTCGGCGCGCGCGTGCGCGATCACCTCGGGGTCGTCGATGAACTGATGCGCCTGCACGCCGAGCGGCGCCATGCGCGTCTTCGAGACGCCGGCGCGGATCATCTCCACATCGCAGACGATGGGTGCGCCGCGTTTCAACGCCGCACAGCCGGCGGCGACGGCCTCGGGGTGGAAACGTGTCAGCCCGTTGAAGTCGAAGTCCCCGCTCGCGTGGATGAGGCGTCTGACCAGTGTCCACTGTGCCGGGTCGTACGCGTGGCTCCCGGCCTCCGCATCGATGATGGCGAAGGATCCTTCCTCGATGCGCGCACCTGCCGCGGTCAAGAGGGCGCCACCGGTGTCGGCGGCGGCGGGCGCCGGGGTGCGCGGGTCAGTGCTCATGGTGTGCTGCCAGTGCGTAAGCGCAACCGTCGCAGGGGAGGAGTGCGGTGCCGTCTCGGCACTGCGCCAGACGCAGATCCAGCAGATCCAGCAGCTGTTCGTGCCGGCCGATATAGCCGGCCTGGGCGAACACCCGTGTCGGGTACTGCTGGCGCAAGCGTCCGACTTGGCGGCTGATGCGCTGGATGAGACGCCCGGTGAAGAGGTAGTAGGGCAGGACGATGATCTGGCTGGCGCCGAGCAGATCGAGCCGCTGTACGGCCTGCTCGAGACGCGGAAAGCTGATCCCGGTGAAGGCGATCTCGACGCGGTCGTGCTCGGTCGTCTCGTAGAGCCAGTGAGCCATCTTGGCCACCTCGCCGGTGGATTCGATATCCGAGGCCCCGCGCGCCAGCAAGACCACGCCGGTGGTGCGTGGATCCGGCATGTCGAGCTCGGTCATCGCCTGGTGGAGACGGTGGCGCAGGGCCTTGAGCAACTGATCCGAGGTTCCGAGCGGATGTCCATAGCGGAATTCCACCTCGGGATGGCGCCGGCGTGCCGCGGCGAGCGCTTGCGGGATGTCGCCCTTGACGTGTCCCGCGGCGTTGAGGATCAAGGGCAGGACCAGCACCCGCCCGTCGCCGGACGCAGTACCCGAGCCAGTGCCGGCCGCGGTGGCGGCGCGATCCAAGCCTGCGTCGAGCAGGACATGAGCATGCTCGATCCAGCAAACCTGAATCTCGACCTCGGGATGACGTGTCCGCCAAGCCTCGGTGAACGTCTCCACCTCGGCGTTGCCCTCGTTCCCCGGGTCACGGGCACCATGGCCGACGAGCAGCACGACCTCGTTTGTCATCGTTGCGCGGATCCTATGAAAGTGATCGATCGCGCATGGTGCCAGAGCTGGCGGTGGAGCGCAGCCGAATTTGCGCGCCCGATCCTTGCGCGCGACAGGTCTCGATTCGAATCAGGCATAGGCCGGTGCGAAGGCGGCGGCCGGATCGGACACGGGGCCCGTCTCGGACCAATAGGGCGAGAGTTTACGCAGCTTGGCGACGATCGGCGGGACGGCCTCGATGACCCGGTCGATCTCATCCATGCGGTTGTAGCGCGAGAGCGAGAAGCGTGTGGTGCCGTGGGCGGCGGTGAAGGGGATGCCCATGGCGCGCATCACATGCGAGGGTTCGAGCGATCCGGAGGTGCAGGCGGAGCCGCTGGAGGCCGCGATGCCGAGCTTGTTGAGCAGCAGCAGGATGGCCTCGCCCTCGATGTATTCGAAGGCGATGTTGCTGGTGTTCGGCAGGCGATTGGTCGGATCGCCCGTCACGAAGCAGTTGGGCACGGCGGCGAGGATGCCTTGCTCGAGCCGATCGCGCATGGCCCGCACCGCAGTCTTCTCTTCGTCCATGTGCTCCAGCGCCATCTCGCACGCCTTGCCGAGCCCGACGATGGAGGCGCTGTTCTCGGTGCCGGCACGCCGGCCGCGCTCTTGATGCCCGCCGCGCAGCATAGGGCGAAAGCGCGTGTTGCGCCTCAGATAGAGCACACCGATGCCCTTGGGCGCGTGCAGCTTGTGTCCGGAGACCGAGAGCATATCGATCGCGGTGTCCTTGAGATCGATGGGGAGCTTGCCGACCGCTTGGACCGCATCGGTATGGAAGAGGACGCCGGCCGATTTCGCCAGCTCCGCCATCTCCTGAACCGGGAAGAGTGTGCCCGATTCATTGTTCGCCCACATCACCGAGACGATCGCGACGCGGTCCGAAAGCAGGTCCATGTACTGCTGGATATCGAGCCGGCCTTTGCCGTCGACGGTGAGGTAATGGACCTTGTAGCCCTCGGTCTCCAGGTGCTGACAGAGCGACAGGATCGCCGGATGCTCCACGACCGTGGTGATGATCTCCCGACGCTCCGGTTGGGCCTTGATGGCCGAGAGGATGGCGGTAGAGTCCGACTCGGTGCCGCAGGAGGTGAAGACGATCTCCGAGTCCTGCGCGGCCCCGAGCAATGTCTGGACCTGCTGCCGCGCCTGCTTGATGGCGTGGCCGACCCGGTTGCCGTAGGCATGGATCGAGGAGGCGTTGCCGAACTGCTCCGTGAAGAAGGGCAGCATGGCATCGACCACCTCGGGCGCGACCATGGTGGTGGCATTGTTGTCGAGATAGATGCCTTGGGTGTCGGGTGGAGTGGTCATGGATTGATGGCCTCGTGGAATGTGCGGTTCGAGCCTCCTGCGATTGGCTGCGCTTATGCGCCGCGGGTTCCTTTGGGCGATCTTTGAGATCAGGCACCTCGACTGCGCATGTCTGGAAGGCATCGAGCCCCTTACGCCGCAAGTCGTGAGTAAACCGTCGCAGAATTTTTCTTTGTCGTTGTCGTTGTCGTAATCGGATGCCGGACGACAACGACAACGACAACGACAACGACAACAGTCGTCGCCTATACCTGCGCTGTCGGCTCCCCGTGATGCCGGCGCGGGTTGGGCACGCTGCGCTTTGCCCAACCTACGGCTGGCGGCTCCTACGCGCTCTTGCGCATCGCCTTCGCCGGCAGCACCCGCACGAGCTCGCCGAGATCCTCGACGATGCGCTGCTGGATCCCGTCGAGCGTCGTCGAGGCCATCTGGCAACCCACGCAGGCGCCGGTCATGTTGACGTAGACGTTCTTGCCGTCGACATCGATCAGCTCCACGTCGCCGTGGTCGCGCTGCAGGTTCGGGCGGATCGCCTCGATGGACCGCTCGATGCGGCGGATGCGCTCCAGGTTGCCGAGCTTGCGCCCGCCGGACGAGGGCGCTGCCTCGGGTGCCTTGGCATAGGGGTCGAACGCCTTGCCCTGCTCGGCGAGGACGCGGCTCAGGATGGCCTCGACCCCTTCGTGACAGGCCGAGCAGCCGCCGCCCGCCTTGGTGTAATTCGCGACCTCTTCGACCGTGGAGAGACCGTTGGAGCGGATGGTGTTTTCGATCAGGACCGAATCGACTGCGAAACACTTGCAGACCAGTGCGCCTTCCTCATGGTCGTCCTTCCATTCCTCGCCCCGGTAGTTGGCGATCGCCGCCTGCAACGCCTCGCGACCCATCACCGAGCAGTGCATCTTCTCGGCCGGCAGGCCGTCGAGATAGTCGGCGATGTCCTGATTGGTGACCTCGAGCGCCTCGTTGAGCGTCATGCCCTTGATGATCTCGGTCAGCGCCGAGCTCGAGGCGATGGCGGAGCCGCAGCCGAAGGTCTGGAAGCCGGCTTCGAGGATCACCTCGCTCGCCGGGTCGACCTTGAGGGTCAGGCGCAGTGCATCGCCGCAGGACAGGGAGCCCACGTCACCCGTCGCATTGGCCTCAGGGACTGCGCCCGCATTGCGGGGATTGAAGAAGTGCTCCTGGACCTTTTCCGAGTAATCCCACATGGCGTGTCTCCGGTTGCTGTAGCAATAAGCGAGTGAGTCGGGACGGATGCTCGAGCCGTGGCTTGAGTCTTGCGTCTGTGTTGGCGAGTCATTCAGCAAGCCGTGTGCCACGTGGGATGTTTCATCTATCTCATTGATTTATATTTGGTCGAGAGCCTTCCTTCTTGCATCGATGTCGGCTCTCGAACGACAGCCCGCCTGCGTCGGGTCGTGAATCCCACAACACATCTCAACAACAGGAGTCTTTGATGGATCTCAGTCAATTGGAGCTTGGTCAGTTGGGCCCGGGCGATCTGGTCTACGCCGCCGCGGATATCTACAACGACGGCGGTATCCCGGATCTCGCCGAGGATGCCCTGATCGCGGCAGCCGGGACCCGTGGCGTCATCCTCAACATCGGACACCTCGAAGAGGATCCCGAACGGGAGCTGTATCTGGTGCGATTCGAAGGGGAGGGCGCCGAGCTCGGGCCGCCGGCCGGCTGTTGGCCGGAGGAGCTCAGCACGGTGTCGCAGCGCGTGCCGGCGGAAGCGGGCTAAGCGCTGGCCGGGTCGTGGGCACGGTTGATGCGGGCTCAGCCCTCGAGCTCGACCGCTGTGACGAATCCGGGCGGCTTGATTGCAAGCACGGAACAGTCCACCTGCTGCAGGATGGCCTCGGCCGTGTTGCCCATCAGCAAGCCGGGGATACCGCCACGACCGACCGTGCCCATCACGACAAGATCGGCGCCGAGTTTGCCCGCGAGCGTCGGGATCTTCTTTCGGGCCTCGCCGCGCAGGAGGTGCGTTTTCGGTTTCAGAAAGCCCAGTGCATCCTCGCCCAAGATGCCGGTGATCTCCCGCAGGAGTGCCGCCAAATAGGACGCATGGCGCTCTCGGACCTGGTCGACATAGGCCGCAACCTCCGCTTCCGGGGTACTGACGACGGTGCCGCGAAGGAGCATTTCGCCGATCGCATCCCAGACATGGACGACATGCAGATCGGCAAATTCCGACAGTGCCAGAGACCCTGCGATCTCCAGGATCCGGAGGTTCATCGCATGCCGCGTTTCTTCAGGCCGGAGGCTGTCGTCCACATCCACTGCCGCCAGGATCCGTCGAAAGGACCCTGATCCCTTGCACTTGATGGCCCAAACCGGACAGGGGCACTGGCGCAGCAGGTTCATGTCGTCGCTGCCGAGCAACCGGCCAAACCAGCCCGCATCTTCCGGCGGGCGGATCACCAGATCATGCTTGCTGCGCAGGACCTCGCGAATGATCTCGAGGTAGGGTGTCCCGGTCAGCACCTTCACTCGGATGTCGAGCCGCGGCCCGTAGGGTTTGATCAACGACTCCAGTCGGTGCAGGCGCTGCTCCGTCGCTGCAGCCTGCAGATCCTCCGCAGTCGCGCCGCCGTCGCGAAGGCGGAAGCCGGTGCTCATGCGGGGAATCACGTCGACTAAAGTGAGCTCGGCCTGATTGTTTTCGGCCAGCAGGACCGCGCGCTCGAAGGCGGACCTGCAGCCCTTCTCGGGATCCGCGACGAAGAGGATATTCCTGAACCATTTCATATCGGACTCCTGTTCGGCTCATGGTACGACGCGGCACCTTAGACGGTTGAATCACTAAAGGTGAGTCGGAATGCGCAGACCGACCTGAGTGATCTTGTTACCCCGAATATCGCGGATGACAAGCTCGAGCTTCCCCAAACGAACCCGGTCCCCGACGACCGGAAGCTCGTCGAGCCTGGCACACATGAATTGCTCCAAGGTCATGCCTTCCATCCCGTCCTGGACGGGCTGACCATATTGGGCCGCGACCGCGCCGAGGGGCGCACTGCCGTTGAGGATGAAATCACCGAAAAACACCCGCTCGTCGAGGAACTCGGGTGCTTCCCGGGACGCCAGCAGATCGCCGAGCGTCGCGGTGTCGGCATCCTTGGCGACCAGATAGAGCCAGTCACCGGGGGCCAGGGGGCCCGCGACCTCCGGCATGAGTGTGCGGCCGTCGCGCAGCACCGCCACGGCCCAGGCATCGCCGGAGTTGCGCAGATCGCTCGCGCGCCGTCCGAGCGCGCGGGTGCTCGTACCCAGATGGTAGCCCAGGATGGCGTGGCCGTCTGCCGGCGCAGGCGTCAGCTCCAGGCGCTCGTCGGGTCCCGGTTTCGCCGGGACCTCGAGCCTGAGCCGCCGCGCCAGGCGGGGAATCGTCCAGCCTTGAACGGTAAGCGAGATGAGCACGACGAAAAACGCCAGATCCAGAATCAGCTCGGCTTGCGCGATGCCCGCCAACAGAGGGAACAGGGCCAGGATGATCGGCACCGCCCCGCGCAGTCCGACCCAGGCGATAAACAGTTGCTCGCGCCAAGGAAACCGAAAGGGGATCAGGCACACCGCAACCGCGATGGGTCGGGCGACGAACATCAGGATCAAGGCGATCGCGAAGGCGGCCGGCGCGTCGGCGATCAAACCGGTGGGGGTCGCCAGGAGACCGAGCATCAGGAACATGCCGATCTGTGCCAGCCAGGCAAAACCGTTGTGGACCTGAAGAATGTTGTGCGATTCGCGCGGCGAGCGGTGCCTGAGGACGACCCCGATCAGATAGATCGCCAGAAAGCCACTGCCCCCCAGCACCGTGGTCAAACCATAGATGGCGAGCCCTCCGGCGAGCACCAAGAGCGGGTACATCCCCCGTTCGAGCGACAGCCGGTTGGTCAGCCACGCCAGTGCATAGCCTCCGCCGATGCCGGCGACCAGCCCGATGCCCATCTGCTGCACGAACAGCGGCAGGATGTCCAGATTCGGAACCCGATGCTCGGCAACCAACAGCTCGATGACGGCGATCGTCAGGAAGATCGCCATGGGGTCGTTGCTGCCGGATTCCATTTCCAGTGTGGCCGCGACCCGTTCCTTGAGCTGCAAACCTCGGGCGCGCAGCAATGCAAACACCGCGGCGGCATCGGTGGAGCCCACCACCGCGCCCACCAGCAAGCCCTCGAGCAGGCTGAGATCCAACAACCAAGCGGCAAACAGACCCAAGACCACGCAGGTGATCAAGACGCCCAAGGTTGCCAGGACGAATGCGGGGCGCAGGCTGGTTCGAAAGGTTTCCGAGCGGGTGTTGAGACCGCCGTTGAGCAGAATGACCGCCAGTGTCACGCTACCCACCGCGTACGCGATGTCGAGATCGTTGAAGACGATGCCGCCGGGTCCGTCTTCGCCCGCCAACATGCCGACCGCGAGGAAGACCAAGAGCAAGGGCATGCCGATCCGATACGAGAGCGCGCTGGCGAGGATCGCCACCAGCAACAGTGCTGCACCAATCAGGACAAGTTGGTCGATGTCGGTCATGCTTGGTTATACCGGTCCACCTGGCTCACGTTGACTGCGATCCTGCACGCTGCAGGATCCTCGCCCATGGATGATATAACGAGCGCATGCCGCATCGGCTCTTCGGCTCGACACGTCCGGCTCTCGTCACGAGACCGCCGAGCAACATCGCCCCAACACCTGTGGTCTCCGCGCCACCGTGAGGCGGGCGCGTGATTTGGCGCGCGCGCTCGCTTCGGCTGCGGTGACCCTCGAGGTCACGGCGCCGGATTCGGCCCCTCCGAGCACCTCCTGAGAAGCCGGATCCCTCGGTCCACGGCGAGGTAGACGGACGTCGACGCAGGCGCTGGAGCTGAGCGTGGCCGGTGTCTATTCCGGCCGAGCCTTGCCGACCAACTCGTTTCTCAAGCGAACGGCGAGGTCCGGATGGTCGGTGAAGATCCCGTCGACACCCTGATCGACGAGGAAGAACCGCAGCAGCGCCTCGAAGTCGCCGAAGCCCTCGGGGAGTGCGTCGCGGCGAAAGGTGTAGGGGTGGACCAAGAGCCCCGCGGCATGGGCGTCGGCGACCAAGCGCGTGGTCCGATGGGCGCCGGTGTCGTCTCTGCCCTGATGGATATGACCGATCCAGGGGCCGATGCCGCGGGCATACTCGGCGACGGCTGCCAGCCCCTCGGGGGTGCGCATCCGCTCGAAGTCGACCGGCAGATCGGGCGACCAGTCGTTCTCGCCGATCAGTTGGATCAGGGGGATGCGCGTACCGACCTCCGTGTGCAGGCGCTTCAGTGTGTCGGGCTCGAAGCACTGGATGTAGACGTGATCCTCCGGGCCACGATAGCCGGCTCGATCCAGCGCGTGCATCAGGACGGGCACCGGATCCTGTCCCTCGGCGATGTGCCATGCCGGGTGTTTCAACTCCACGTAGATTCCCGCGATCCGCCCGGTCGATCGGTTCAGACCGTGGATCAGGCTCAGCTCCTCCTCGAGGGTGTGGATTCGGAACAGGTCGGCCTCGGGCGGAAACCGCGTGGGAAAGACCGGTTGGCCGGTGGCGGGGTCAAGCCGTTCGTGCAGGCGCAGACTGCGGATCTCGGCCAGGCTGAAATCGATCGCATACCAGCGCCCGTCGGCACGGACGCGGTCGGGAAAGCGCCGAGCGACATCGGTGACGCCTTCCAGATACAGATCGTGAAGGACGATCGCCTCACCATCGCGGGTGAGAACCACATCCTGCTCCAGAAAGTCCGCACCCATCGCGTGGGCCGTCGCCTTGGCCGCCAGGGTGTGCTCGGGCAGGTATCCGGAGGCGCCGCGGTGGGCGATGATGATCGGGGCTCGGGCCGCGTCCGGCGCGGTATTGAACGTGGCGGCTGGGGTCGGTGTCATCACGATGGCCATCGGCAGGAGGAAACGGACGATTCGGCGCAGCATCGGGTCGGTCTCCAACAGTGGTGCGTGCCGGCACGCGACGCGGGGTCTTGACCGTCGGGGAAGGTGGCGGCTAAACCGCGTCCGGAGCGACATGCGTCATTTTCATTTTGCGTTTGGCCTTGGAGGTGTCCTCGATCTCGGTGAGACGCGGTTTAAAATTTAATATTTTTTATTACTTTAAACCGCGCCAGCTCCGACAGCCGTCGGAGCTGGTGTGGCCAATCCACTCCAACACATGACGCATACCGCACCGGGCGCAGTTTAGCCTCGTTTCGGCCGGCATTCTTCGCAACCGCCGGCTTCTTGGCACGTGGCGCAGAGCGCCACGGGGCATGCGTGACACCGCGGAGCGGATGTCACGCGTACCTGGGGGTTGGGGTGGACGGTCCAAAGCACGATGTCTTGCGGTCGATCCGCGACCGCTGTGCCGCGGTGGCCTGATCCTTGTCTGATCTCGCGCGATCGGCATCCCTCGGGATCGCGCCAAGAGGCTTCCGCAATGAGTGGTTGTTGCGACAACAGTTGTTCCATCGACGCCCTGCGTGAACGCCAGCGCGGAACACTGCATATGGTGCTCGGCATCAATGCCGTCATGTTTTTCGTGATCGCGGCGGGCGCGCTTTACGGCAACTCGACGGCGCTGTTGGCCGACAGCCTCGATAATCTCGGCGACGCGTTGACGTATCCGCCGAGTCTTCCCTGCCGAGAAATAAGCGGTCGCCGCAGCAGACGGTCATCCCGACCGGATCGTCTCGGCTCGCGATCATGACAACGACAACGATTAGGTGGGCATGGAGATCCTCCGCTGGAACGTCCAAGGTGAACACCTTGATCAACACGTAGGATGGGTAGAGCGTCAGCGAAACCCATCCTCCAAAACGCCGCGTTGCCGGGTTTCGGTCCGATGCCCTTGGCGCGGGCTGGATGGGTTTCGCTTCGCTCTACCCATCCTACGTGTTTCGGTTTTCTTGAATCGTTCCTAACTGAGCCGGCGAGCAGAGCAGGCGCGACCGCCGAATCCGTCGGAACCGTTATTCGCTGAAGTCGACCTGCACGTCTCTCGGCCGCGCCGTATGGGGCGCCGACGTCACCAGGACGCGCGCCCCGGCGCGGGCGTAAACCTCGGCGTTTCGGGCGTTGATCCCGCCGGCGGCCGCGACCAGAGCCTGCGAGCCTGTTCCCGCGAGTGCGGCGACCACGTCTGCCAGGGTATCCGGGGCGAGCTTCTCCAAGCTGCAGGACATCGGCATCGGCCCAGGCGAGCGCCTCCTCGAGCGAATGGACCTCGACGACGATCCGCTGCGACCATCGGATCGCGCGCGGCGAGCCGGATCCGACCGGGATGGCCGGCGATGCCGAGGGTGTCGGTGGTGAGGTCGCCGTAGGGCGTGTCCTCGTCGAGCAGGCGTTGAATCTCGACGTCGCCGAATACAGGAGTCGCCCTCGTTGGGAATGGTCGTTTTGTCATGAATCACGTCCAGGAATTAAACCGCGCCCAGTGCGGTATGCGATGTTTTTGGATGGGATCGGCCCCGGCGGATTTCAGAGTCGCTGGAGTCGGCGCGGTTTAAAGTATTAAAAAATATAAAATTTTAAACCGCGTCCCCCGCTAAGGGTCGTGGATTCACCAAACTTCGAACTCACTCGAAAGTTAGCATCTCGCTCTGGACGCGGTTTAAACCGCGCCCGGTAGGTTTAGTCGCCCAGCAGGGCCACGGCCTTGATCTGCGCCCACATCGCCTTGCCGCGGGCGATCCCGAGCTGATCCAGCGAGCGGCGGGTGATGCGGGCGATCAGGGGGGTGCCCCCGGCATCCAACCGGACCAACACATGGGCCGGCGTGTCGGCGTCGGCGATCTCGGTCACGGTCGCAGGCAGCAGGTTGGCGATGCTGGTGCCGGTGGCGCGCTCCAGGGCGAGGCTGACATCGCGGGCATGAACCCGCAGGCGCAGGCGGTGGCCGATCGGCTCCTTGCGTTGGGCGACCACGACGTTGCCGCCCGGGAAGTCGAGTCGCGACAGGTGGTAGTTGTCGTCGTGGGACGCGACCAGGGCATCGATCACGACGCCGGCGTCCTCGGAGAAGGCCATCGGCAGATCCAGCCGTGCCAGGGTTTCCTTGAGCGGGCCGCTCGCGAGCACGCGCCCGCCGTCCATCACCACCAGATGATCGGCCAGGCGCGCGACCTCGTCCGGGGCGTGACTCACATAGAGCACCGGGATCGCCAGCTCGTCGTGCAGCCGCTCCAGGTAGGGCAGGATTTCCTGCTTGCGCGCGATGTCCAGGGCGGCAAGCGGCTCGTCCATCAGCAGTACCCGCGGGCTGACCGCCAGGGCACGGGCGATGGCGACCCGCTGACGCTCGCCGCCGGAGAGGCGGTCCGGCTTGCGCGTCAAGAGATGATCGATTCCCAAGAGCGCGATGGCCTGGTCGAGACTCACCCGATCCTCGGCCCCGACCGGCGCCGGCGCCCGTTTCTGCCCGTAACGCAGGTTCCCCATCACCGTGAGATGCGGGAAGAGGCTGGCCTCCTGGAAGACATAGCCGAGCGAGCGACGGTGTGTCGGCACCCAGGTGTTCTCGTCCTGCCAGACCTCGCCCCGGAAGACGAGTCGTCCTTTGGGCGCCCGGACCAGACCGGCGATACAGCGCAGCAGGGTCGTCTTGCCGGAGCCCGAGTGCCCGAACAGACCGGTGACCCCGCGCCCGGGGAGCTCCAGGTCCACCATCAGGTTGAAGCCCGGCCAATCGATGTCGAAGCGTGCTTTGATCGGTTCCATAGCGCTCTCAGGTGTTCTTCTGGTTCGGGCGCCAGAGATAGAGCGCGAGTAGGACCAGGAAGGAGAAGATCAGCATCACGGCGGCCAATCGGTGCGCGTCGCCGTATTCCATCGCCTCCACATGGTCGTAGATCTGCACCGAGGCCACCCGAGTCACGCCGGGGATGTTGCCGCCGATCATCAACACGACGCCGAACTCGCCGACGGTGTGCGCGAAGGTCAGGATGCCGGCGGTGACGAATCCGGGCGCCGCCAGCGGCAGGGCCACGGTGAAGAAGGTATCCAGCGGGGATGCGCGCAGGGTGGCCGCCACCTCCAAAGGGCGGTCGCCGATCGCCTCGAAGGCGTTCTGCACCGGCTGCACCATGAAGGGCAGGGAATAGAAGACTGAGGCGACCACCAGACCCCAGAAGGTGAAGGGCAGTACGCCGATGCCCAGCGCCTGGGTCAATTGGCCGACCGGTCCGTTCGGCCCCATCGTCACCAGAAGGTAGAAACCGAGTACCGACGGCGGCAAGACCAAGGGAAGGGCGACCACGGCCCCGACCGGACCCTTTAGACGCGAGCGGGTGTGCGCCAGCCACCAGGCAATGGGTGTCCCCACAACGAACAAGATCAAGGTGACCACACCCGCGAGGCGCAGGGTGAGCCAGATTGATTGCAGGTCGGCGTCGCTTAAGAACATCGCGCTCAGATCTCATAGCCGAAAGATGTGATGATGGCTTGCGCCTCGTCGCCCTTGAGGTACTCCATCAGCGCGGCGACCGCAGGCTTGTCCTTTCCCGGCGACAGGACGACCGCATCCTGGAGGATCCGCTCATGCATCGAGCCCGGGATGATCCAGGCAGAGCCGCCCGTGACCTTGCCCTTTTCCATGATCTGGGAGAGGGCGACAAACCCCAAATCCGCATTGCCGGTGCTCACGAACTGGAAGGTTTGGGCGATGTTCTCACCGGTCACGAACTTCGGTTGCACCTCCTCCCGCAATCCCAGCCCGGTCAGGACCTCGATCGCGGCGGCGCCGTAGGGCGCGGTCTTGGGGTTCGCGATCGACACCTTGTTGAAGTCGCCCGACTTCAGCACGGCGCCGTCGCTGTCGACAAAGTCGGGCTTCGATGACCAGAGCACCAGTGAGCCGACGGCATAGGTGAACTGGGTTCCCGCAATCGCGTTCCCCTCCTCGACCAACTTGGTCGGCGTGGTGTTGTCGGCGGACAGGAGGGCCTCGAAGGGTGCGCCGTTCTTGATCTGTGCGTAGAACTTGCCGGTCGAGCCATAGGCGGCCTTCACCACATGCCCGGTCTCTTTCTCGAAGGCGGCGGCGATCTCCTTCATGGGTGCGGTGAAGTTGGCGGCCACGGCGACCTGGATGTCGTCGGCGAGCGCGGGAGCGCAGGTGGTGGCCAGCAGAAAGGTGGCGAGTATGGATCTTGTCGTATTCATCAGGTGTCTCCGGATTGTCGGATGCGTGTCCGCGGTGCTGCGTCATATCCGGTTCGATATAACGCAGCACGCGTTTAAAAAGAGCTTCGGCGCCTGCTCAGTCCTTGACGGCCAGAATGACGTGAGGTGCCTTCACAAGCGCACAGGCACGCCCACCCTCGATGATGCCGAGATCCTTGGCGCTCTCCATGGTGATGATGGCGGTCAGACGGGCACCGCCGTCGAGGGCGAGGACCACCTCGCTATTGACGGCCCCCTCGGTCACGCGCTCGACCGTTCCGCAGAGTCGATTCCGCGCCGAGGTCTTGAGCCCGCCGTCCTCGGTCGCCAGGATGACGAACGACGCCTTGATCAAGGCATAGGCTTCGGCGCCCGGCGCCAGCCCGAGCGACTGGACGCTCTCGTTGGTGACAATGGCGACCAGCGGCGTGCCGCCGACATCGAGGATGACCTCGGCGTTGACCGCGCCCGGTTTGACGGAAGCGACCACTCCGCGCAGGTTGTTTCTGGCACTGACCTTCATATTCAAAGCCCCGATCAAGGTGTGGAAGCGATCGAAATCGCAGATGCCCTCGCGCAGTCGGGCGAGGAATTTTCCGTGCTCCCGTTCGGCCGTCTCGTAGACGGTGATCAAGCGTCGGCCTTCGTCCGTGAGTTCCGTGCCGCCGCCATGGCGCCCGCCGGTGCGTCGCTGTACCAGCGGTTGCGGCGACAGGTTGTTCATGGCATCCACCGCGTCCCAGGCGTGCTTGTAGGACATGCCCATCGCCTTGGCGGCTTGCGAGATCGACCCGGTTGCACCGATTCGGCGCAGCAGCTCGATGCGTCCGCGGCCGACGAAGCCTTGGTCGTTGCGGTCGAGCCAAAGCGAGGCAGCGGTGTCGAGACGGTCGTCTGGCGTGTCGGTCATGGTCGGTGTCGCAGGGTCCGGTGAGGTCGTTATCTTCACAACGATATAACGCTAATCGAAGAAAGCACGAAGCGTGCCGAAACTTTATGGATTGGGCGTTCGCAGTCGCCCGTCGCGTCTTTGAATCCGAGCATGTCCTGCCGTCAGGTCGATGTCAGCGCGGCATCCGCGCGTCGATGCTCAGCGCGCTTGTCGAGGCGTCTTCATCCCCGAGCGGCTCGATGCGGCGGTGAACCAGCCAGCGTCCGTCGCGCAGGCGCCAGGCGCTGACGGACTCGCTGTAGGCAACGGCGAGGTCATACTCCTCGTCGTCGTCGGAGCGGACATCGAGCCGCCGGTAGTCATCGGCTTGGAAGCAGGGGATGTTGGCGTTGCGACAATCAGCTTGTCCCGGGCGCAAACCCGACATAAAAAAGGGTCTTGCTGCCCGACCTACCCGGACGCGCGGCGGGACGGTCGGTCGCTCCGACACGCATCGCAGCCACAGGGGTTCGCGCGCGCCGCGCCGGGCATCCTCGGTCAGCCCAGAATCCTTTCATAGCTGCGCCGCAGCAGATCAAGCTCGACCGGCGGGAGACCTCGCGCCTGGGTCAGATCGATGAAGCTGCTGCCGTGTGCTTGTGCCGTCTCGAAGGGCGGATCGAGACTCGTGAAGCGCGCGAGGAAGACCTCCATACGCTCCTCGCCTGCGGCGACCTCGCAACGAAACCCCGGCTCCATCTCCAGACTGCCGCTCGGTAGGCCGAGGCGGCCTTCGGCGTCGCGCAGGACCAATGCGGGGTGGGTCACGACCTTCGGCGAGATCCCGGAGCCCTCCTCGATGGCCGCCTCCTCCGGCAGGGCCGCGAAGCCGCAGACGCCGCCGTAGGGCAGCCGCAAGAATCGGGTGCGGGCACTGGTCGACTGCTTGTGATACATGATCAGGCGCGGAGCCATCGGCGGATCCCCTTCGGCGTTGAATCCGGCGAGACGCCGGCGTGATGTCGAGCAACGGGTTTCGATACCCTGCAAACCTCGCGCCGAATCGCCGTGGTCAGGATGCTCGTCGAGCGCAATGGGTTCCCTGCCGCGCTCCTAGCCACGGGCGCCGCTGTCGGTCAAGGTCTTGTCACGATTCCTTCATCAAACCGGGCGCACGGGTGTCGCATACTCACGGCCCACTCCCGTCCATCCCTAATCAATCCGGTCTTGCAATCTGGTGTTCTCCGCTCCTCCACCCTTGCGTTCGTCGTCCGAGCCCTTGAATCGCGGCCAGTCTCGGCTTTGGACGCTCGGGGTCTTGATCCTTCTCATACTGGTGACCGGGTTCCGGCTGATCGGGCTCGACCATCTCCCGGTGTGGCACGATGAGGTCTTCACGCTGGTCCGGGTCTTCGGCCACCCCGCGGATCTCTGGGAGACGCTCTTCAGCGGCCGGTTGCTCACACCCGACGAGATCCTGGCATTTCAACGGCCGGATCCTTCGAAGGGCTGGGATGAGACGCTGCGCGCACTGGCCGAGCATCCGGAGCATGCGCCGCTCTACTATCTGCTGGGACGATGGGCGACCACGCTGCCGCTGGAACCGGTCACTGCGCTGCGCGGGACCTCGGCTGCGTTCGGGCTCTTGCTGCCGCTCGCTGCATTCTGGCTGATGCGCGAGTTGTTCGGGCGTGGCCCGGTGCCCTGGGTGGCGGCCGCGGTGGTCGCCTTCTCGCCGCTGCATCTTCTCTATGCCCAAGAGGCGCGCCAATACGCGCTCTGGACGCTCTTGGTGCTGACCTCCAGCGCGGCCCTGCAGCGTGCCCTGGACCGAAACCGACCACGCGACTGGTGGCTCTACGGGCTCATGATGACGCTTGGTCTCTACAGCCATCTATTGTTCGCCCTCATGGTCCCGGTCCATGCCGCCTACATCGGGCTCGGGGCAACGCGGCTCTCCGAGGGTCAGTCGCGCAAGCGCGGCCTTCCGGTGCGCGCATGGCTCCTGGCGGTGATCGCGGCCGGGGTCCTCTTCCTGCCCTGGATGTTTGCGTTGGTCTCGGGATTCGGGGACGCGGTCGGTCATACGCAGTGGATGGAGCGGGCCGTCGGCGCGCAGCGCAATCTGCTGGCTTGGGCCGGGCACATCACGCGTGCCTTCCTGGATGTGAGCCCGCATGCGGACCCGCCGACCCTCTCGCTCCTTCTGCTCGGTCCGATCGCCGTCGGCCTGATTGTCTATCTGTTCCGCGCGCCTCGCCCGCGCATGTGGCTGCCGGTGCTGATCGCCGTGGCCTATCTCGGCGTCGTGCTCGGTCCCGACCTGTTGCTCGGCGGCAGCCGATCGCTGCATGTGCGCTATGGCTTGCCGGCCGTTGTTGCAGTGCAGTTGATGGTGGCCTGGGGCATCGGCTCGGCGCTGGCCCGCCGCGACAGGATGCGCGTCCTCGCCGCCGCCGCGTTGGCGCTGATCATGGTCTTCGGGGTGATTTCTCAGTGGCGTATCCTGCAGGCCGAGACCTGGTGGACGAAGCATTTCAGTGCTTCGAACCTCGAGGTCGCGCGGCTGGTGAATGCACGCGATCGCCCGCTGGTCGCCGTCAGCCCGAGCGGTGTCGCAGCCGGCGAGCTGGTGTCCTTGGCCTACCATCTCGACGACCGGGTCCGGATCTGGGGGCATGGCGATCCGGGCGCACCGGTGACGCTGCCGGATGGGTTCGGCAGCCTGCTCTTGCTGTTGCCGAGCGCGGAGCTCGGCGCCGCGATCGGCCCGGAACGCGTGGCGGAGCCGATCGCCGGGTCCTGGCAATGGTTTCTGGTGCCTCGGTAGCCGGATGTCGGTTTGGACATGGGCGGTGATGTAAGATTGGGGATGATTGCCCGTCGCGAACCGTGGCCGCGGCCTTTTTTACGCTGATCGATTCACCCGATGCCCAGACTCGACAACACCAGCTTCTATTTGGACTCACTGACATCCCATGGCGAGACCGCCAAGGGCGTGCAGTGGCAGTCGACTCAAAGCCAAGAGCTGCGCTTCAAGGTGCTGCGCAAGCTCCTGCCCGAGGATCTCTCCGAGCTGACCCTGGTCGACGCGGGCTGCGGGTTCGGCGACCTCCATCGCTATCTCGACCGATGCAGCAGCCTGCCCGGACGCTACATCGGATTGGACGTGATGGAGCCGATGGTGGAGGTCGCGCGTCGTCGCACCGGATGCGAGATCCGCATCTGCAACGTGCTGGAGGATCGGCTCCCGAACGCCGACTACTATCTCTGCAGCGGTGCCATGAACAATCTCACCCGCGAGGAGACCTGGGAGTTTATCCGCCGTTGCTTCGCGGCGTCCCGGCACGGATTCATCTTTAATCTGTTGAAGGGAGCCGACGGTCCGGGCAGCTACAACTATCAGCAGCCGCGCGATCTTCTCGCCTTGGCTCACGAGCTGGGTGCGGAGCCGCGTTTGGAGGAAGGCTATCACTCCGGTGATTTCACCATGGGCGTCCTGAAGTAGGCATCTGATGCTTCATCTCATCGCGATCGCGGCCGGCGGCGCGCTCGGCTCGTTGGCCCGCTACGGGATGTCGAGCGCCGTTTACGCCTGGCTCGGCCGGGGCTTTCCCTGGGGGACCTTGGCGGTCAACCTGCTCGGCTCCTTCCTGATGGGGCTCTTGTTCGTCCTCTTGATCGAGCGATTGAGTTGGGCGCCGGAATGGCGCGGCGCGATCCTGATCGGCTTTCTCGGTGCCTTCACCACCTTCTCCACCTTCTCGATCGAGACGCTGAACCTGTTGGAAGAAGGGGCCATGATGGCGGCCTTTCTCAACATGGTCGTCAGTGTCTGGCTCTGTGTTCTGCTCTGTTGGGCAGGAGTGATCCTCGGGAGGACGCTATGAGTGGGGTCAAGGGGCTCATGGTTCGGATCTATCTGTCCGAATCCGATCATGCCCTCAAGGCATTGCTTGGCTGTCTACACGACGATCTCGGCGTTCGAGGCGTCACCGTCATGCGCGGGATCGAAGGGTATGGGGTGTCCGGGAAACGGCACGGTGCATCCCTGATCGATCTCTCGCTCGATCTGCCCCTGGTGGTGGAGTTTTTCGATCGGCCCGAGAAGGCCGCGGCCGCCATCACGCGTATCGAGCGCTTCGTTCGGCCGGGTCATATCGTATCCTGGCCGATTACTGTCGAATTCGAGGATTCCGAATGTTAGATCCACGCCTGCTGCGGACCCAGTTGGACGAGGTTGCCGCGCTCCTGTCACGTCGCGGTCTGGTCCTGGATACCGCGCGCATCGAGTCGCTGGAGGCCGAGCGCAAGGGCTTGCAGGTCGAGGTCCAGGCGCTGCAGAACGAGCGCAACACCCGCTCGAAGGTGATCGGGAAGGCCAAGGCGTCCGGTGTGGACATCGCGCCCTTGCTGGCCGAGGTCTCCGACCTGGGCGAGCGTCTGAAGGCATCCGAGGTGCGGCTCGAGGAGATCCAGGCGGCGGTGGAGGAGATCGCCCTGGGACTGCCCAACCTGCCGGATGCGAGCGTGCCGGACGGGCGCGACGAGCGTGAGAATCGCGAGGAGCGTCGTTGGGGCGAGCCGCCGAGCTTTGGCTTCCAGCCGCGCGATCATGTCGACCTCGGCGCCTTCAATGGCTGGATGGACTTCGACCTTGCCGCCAAGCTCACCGGCTCGCGCTTCGTGGTCCTGTCCGGCCCGCTGGCGCGCCTGCATCGGGCGCTGATCCAGTTCATGCTCGACACCCACACCGCCGAGCACGGTTATACCGAGGTCTATGTCCCCTATCTGGTGAACGCCCAGAGCCTCTACGGGACCGGCCAGCTCCCCAAGTTCGAGCAGGATCTCTTCAAGGTCCCGGGCGAGCGGGATCTCTATCTGATCCCGACCGCCGAGGTGCCGGTCACCAATCTGGTGCGCGACCTCATCCTCGAGGCCGGCGAGCTGCCGCGCAAATGGGTCGCCCACACACCCTGCTTCCGCAGCGAGGCCGGCTCCTACGGCAAGGACACCCGCGGGATGATCCGCCAGCATCAGTTCGAGAAGGTCGAGCTGGTCCAGGCCGTGCGACCCGACGAGTCGCTCCATGCCTTGGAAGAACTGACCCGGCATGCCGAGTCCATCCTGCAGCGTCTCGGGCTCGCCTATCGCGTGGTCTCGCTCTGCTGCGGTGATCTCGGGTTCTCATCGCGCAAGACCTACGATCTCGAGGTCTGGCTACCCGGCCAAGACACCTATCGCGAGATCTCCTCATGCAGCAACTTCGGCGACTTTCAGGCCCGACGGCTCCAGGCCCGCTGGCGCAATCCCGAGACCGGCAAGCCCGAGCTGCTTCATACGCTCAACGGCTCCGGCCTTGCGGTCGGCCGCACCTTGGTCGCTATTCTGGAGAACTATCAGAAGGCGGACGGGCGCATTGTCATTCCTGAGGTGCTGCGGCCCTATATGGGTGGGCAGGACGTGTTGGGGTGAATGCCTGGGGGTTTCCGGGAGTCAGCATCCCGACCGCGCTGTAGGGGCTGTAGGGGCTGTAGGGGCTGTAGGGGCTGGGGGCGACTTTAGTCGCCCCGACGAAGTCGGACGCCCCGACCAAGTCGGTGGACTGCGCTGGGCTTGTCCCTACCGCTTTTCGCTCGGCGGTAAGAAGGCCATGAGGTGCCCTTCCGTATCCAGGGTCCAACGTGTCCCGTCGGTTGCAGGGATCCCGGTCTCCAGGCGCCAGCGCTCGGGCAGAGGGCGGGGCAGGGCGAGCATGCCGCCGTCCGGGGTGTCCATCAGGGTGAACTCCAGTCGTCCGTTGATCGGATCCTTGAGCTCCACGCGCACGCGCCAGCAGCCGTTCCACTCGCGATAGAAGTCGAACGCCAGCTCGACGGGGCCGACCAGCTCCGTCAAGACGGTACGAATCAGATTGCGTGCGACATTGACGCGCCGACGCAGGTCGGTCAAGGGGATCGGAAGCGGTTCCTGCAGCATGCTGTGTCTCGGCCTTTGGATGACGACTCATCCTACAGGCGGGCGTCGCAGCCTCAAAGGAGAGACGATGCCACGTACTCCGAGACCTCGTCTTGTCGTTGCGATCGGCGGTTTGTCCGTTCCGCAAAGCCTTCGGGGCGATGTGCGCGGACCGGTCGATCGGCGTCCGTCGATCGACCGGTCTGTCCTTCTGTCGGTCGCGTGCGCGGGGTCTTAGCCACACACGCCGCCACCCAAAGCCACTGTTCGCGTCACGCCGTATGCTTTTGCTCGAACAGGCGATACACCACGCCGGCAATCGCCGCGCCGATCAGCGGACCCACCCAGAACAACCAAAGCTGGCCCGCGGCCTGACCTTGTCCGCCCGTGAGCAGCGCCAACGCGGGTCCGGTACTGCGCGCCGGGTTGACCGAGGTGTTGGTGATCGGGATGGAGATCAGATGGATCAGCGTGAGCGCTAGGCCGATGGCGAGACCCGCATGGGTGCCGATGCCGCGCTTGTCGGTCGCACCCAGGATGATGAAGAGGAACATGGCGGTCATGACGATCTCGGTCAGCAGTCCGGCGAACATGCCGTAGCCCTGCGGTGAGAGGCTGTCGTAACCGTTGACGGCCAGGCTATTGGCCGCGAGGGTAAAGGTGGCCTGCCCCTCTTTATGCACGCCCATGTCCGCAGCGATGAACCAGATCAGGAAGGCGGCGGCGATGGCGCCGAGGACCTGGGCGACGACATAGACCGGCACATCGGAGAAGGGGAAGCGACCGCCCACGGCGAGTCCCAGCGAGACGGCGGGGTTCAAGTGGCAGCCGGAGATATGACCGATGGCATAGGCCATCGTCAAGACGGTCAGACCAAAGGCGAAAGAGACGCCCAGATAGCCGATTCCAACGTCTGGAACGCCTGCTGCGAAGACGGCGGCGCCGCAGCCGCCAAGTACAAGCCAGAAGGTTCCGATCAGCTCGGCGAGCGCGCGTGTCATGAGTGGCATCGAAATGTGCTCCGGTAAGATGAAACATGAACAGGCTGGGTATAATAATGCCTGTTCGGGTAGCACACTATCTGTTTCTTTGTCTTGATGTCGGCTCTATCGGTTAATTGACGCGCCGAGTTAAAGACTTTCTTTTTAAATGGATTTCCCGCGATCCGCCATCGGTTTGATAGCGGGTCCATGGCGGCCTGGATTAACTTTTTTTGGATAGGTATAAGTCGAATGAATCGGACCTTCGCGTGGATGTCGGCCGTCATGCTGACGGTTGCGGTTGTATCCGGCTGTGCGACCAAACCTCGGCAGTTGATGCCGACGCCATTGGTCTATCAAGAGCCGAACGGGCAGGTGCTCTTCGAGCAAATCGCAGCCACGCAGCAGCGTCCCGAAGTCGATTTGCTCTTCATCACCAATCGGGCTGCGGAGGATGATCCCGAAAGCCGTCTCCCCTATGGGCAGACGCGCCGCAAAGGGATGGTGTTCGGCTCGGCCGCGGTCCGCGTGGTCCCCGCGATCACTTGGGAGACCCTGAAGGTCCAAAGCCGGCTTGCCGAGCGGACGCGCGAGGTGGCCTTGGAGCTCGGGGCGGTCGAGGAATCGGGGGCATTTCCGCGCGAGCCTTACCGGATTATTCGGACGGGGGAGAACACGATGGGTCGGGACCCGATCGAGATGCGAGAGTTTGACGAGACCAAGGCGGCCTTCCAGGAGGAGATCCAGCGTCGCTTGGCCCTGTCGCCGAAGAAGGAGGTCATGCTCTACGTCCATGGCTTCAACGAGACCTTCGCCACGGCGGCCTTTACGGCTGCGGAGCTGTGTCACTTCTTCGGTCGCGAGCAGGTGTGCAGTTTCTTTACCTGGCCGGCGTCCTCGACCGGGAACTTCCTGATCTCCTATACCACCACCACTGAATCCGCCGAGTACGCGGTCGACCATCTCAAGAAGACACTGCGCATGATCGCGGCGACGCCCGGTGTGGAGCGCATTCAACTCCTGGCGCACAGTCGAGGGACGGCCGTTCTCCTCAACGCCCTCAGAGAGTTGATGATCGAGGCGATCGCTGCCGGTGTGGATCCAGCCGATACCTATCGAATCGACAACCTCGTCCTTCTCTCGCCCGATATCGACGTGGACATCGCCGGCCAGAAGATCACCGGTTTTGTATCGGATCCCGACCTGACCCGCGCTTGGCCCGACCATGCGTTGCCGCGCCTCCTGAATGGTCGGCTGAGCATTTATGCCTCGCCGGACGATCGTGCGCTGCTGGTCTCGCGGATCCTCTTTCGCAGTCGCAACCGCGTCGGCCAGCTTCGCCCCGAGGACATTTCTCCCGCGATGCAGACCTATTTCGGGAACCTCGGCCGGGTGGATCTGATCACCTTCACGGGGGAACGTACCGATCTCTTCGGTCACTCGTACTTCACGACCAACCCCAAGGTGAGCTCGGATCTCGTGCAGTTGATTCGATTCGGGAAAGGCCCCGGCGATCCCGGTCGCGATCTTCTGCGCACGGGACCGGCAACCTGGGAGTTCAGGGTCGAGGGTGATTCGCGGTGAACGGCCGCCGCGTACCGCAAAGCCCACCTGCGCTCGGCATGTCTAAACCGCGTCCAGAGAGAGGCTCATTTTCGAGTGAGCTCGACGTTTGCTTCATCCACAACCCTTGGCGGGGACGCGGTTTAAGCGGGTGTCAGCTCTTCCATCGGCCAACGCGCCCTGGGCTTGAAGGCGAGCGGCTCGAGATGGCCGGCACGCAGGCGCTGCCAGCCGGCGTAGGCGATCATGGCGCCGTTGTCGGTGCAGAGGGAGGGTCTGGGGTAGAAGGTCTCGCCGCCCGCGGCAGCGATGGCGGTGTTCATGCGTTCGCGCAGTCGGCGGTTGGCGCTGACGCCGCCGGCGAGGATCAGGCGCCGATGGCCGGTCTCCTGCAGGGCGCGACGACATTTGATCACCAGGGTGTCGACCACCGCCTCCTCGAAGGCGCGGGCGATGTCGGCTCGGGTCTGGTCCGGGTCGACGGCCTGAGGAACGGTCTCGCGAACGGTATTGAGTGCGAAGGTCTTGAGCCCGCTGAAACTGAAGTCGAGACCCGGTCGGTCGGTCATGGGGCGCGGGAAGCGGAAACGCTTGGGGTCGCCGCGCTCGGCGAGCTTGGCGAGCTCCGGGCCGCCGGGGTAGGGGAGATCGAGGATCTTCGCGGTCTTGTCGAAGGCCTCGCCGGCGGCGTCGTCGAGCGACTCGCCCAAGATGCGGTAGCGGCCCACACCGGTCACGTCGACCAGTTGGGTGTGCCCGCCCGAGACCAGCAGCGCCACGAAGGGGAAGGCGGGCGCCGGGTCTTCGAGCAGGGGTGCGAGCAGATGCCCCTCCATGTGATGCACGCCGACCGCCGGGACGCCCCAAGCCCAGGCGAGGCTGCGGCCCAAGGCGGCGCCGACCAGGAGTGCGCCGACCAGACCGGGTCCGGCGGTGTAGGCCACGCCGTCGATCGAGACGGGATCGAGCCCCGACTCTTCAAGCACCTGCCGGATCAGCGGCAGTGTCTTGCGCACGTGATCGCGCGAGGCCAGCTCCGGGACGACGCCACCGTACTCGGCATGGATCTCGATTTGACTGTAGACGGCTTGGGCAACCAGACCGCGCTCGCCGTCATAGACGGCGATGCCGGTCTCGTCGCAGGAGGTCTCGATCCCGAGGACGCGTTTCACGATCCTGTTGGGCACATGATCACCGTTCTAGTAAGCGACGACTAAGCAGGCTGAAAAGGTCGCGCCTGCCGTCGGCGATAAGGTAGACATAGACATCGGTATCGATCACCCGATAGACGATGCGGTATGGCCTGAAGAAGACCTCGCGATACTCTCGCAATCCTAAGGCGGCTAGCTCCTTCGGGATGCTGCCGCGATGCGGGGAGCCGGACAGATCATCGATCAGGGACCGAATCTGCTCAAGGACGTAGAGGGCTTTTTCGGGGAGGTCGTGCTCGGCGATGTAACCGATGATCTGCTCCAAATCACGTTCGGCGTCTGCGGTGAGAACAACACGAAACTCCATCTAAGGAACCAGCTGTTTGCGGAGTCTCTCGAACACCTCGCCTGCCGGTTTGACCTCGCCTGTGGCGATCTGCTGACTGCCCAGAGCGAGTATCTTCAGCAACGCAACCGTGTCTTGCTGGTCTTCATAGGACTGGATGTCCAGGATCACGGCCTTGGCTTCGCCGTTTTGAGTGATGATCAGGGGCTCACGATCTTCACACACGCGACGGATGACTTGGGCGGTTTGCGTCTTGAGATGACTGATCGGCTTGATCTGGGTTGATGGACGCATGGTCTTTGTGCCTTTACCCTGGTGCTAAATAAAGGGCTGAGTATAGCTCTTTACTGCTCAGGTGGGAGGCGCAATCCGGTCACCGGTTCGTTGGTGCGTTGTGCCGGGCGGGAGCAAGGCGCAACGAAACCGGGATAGCTGTTGTGCTTCCTGCGTCAGCACAACCAAAGAGTAAGGAGCGATTCAAAAACAACCGAATCACGTAGGATGGGTAGAGCGAAGCGAAACCCATCCAGCCCGCGCCAAGGGCATCGGAGCGACATCCGGCAACGCGGCGGTTTGGAGGATGGGTTTCGCCGACGCTCTACCCATCCTACGTGTTCATCAAGGCGTTCAACACTTCGAACTCACTCGAAAGTTAGCATCTCGCTCTGGACGCGGTTTAAGCGGGTTAGCGCGCTGCATCGACCGCGTAAGGGGCCGGTTCCAGGATGGGTGTGCGCCCCAGCACAAGATCGGCCGCGAGCCGTGCAGAGGCCGGACCGGTCACGAGGCCGTTGCGGAAGTGTCCCGCATTGATAAAGAGTCCATCCACGCCCGGATAGGCGCCGATAAAGGGGATGCCGCTCGGCGAGCTGGGTCGCAGCCCCGCCCAGTGGTCTTCGATGGGCGTGCGTTTGAGCACGGGGAACATCTCGAAGGCGGCACGGTAGAGGGCCTCTTTGACCTCGGCGGTCGTCGTCTTGACGAATCCGGTGTGCTCGAGGGTGCTTCCGAACAACATCCGCCCGTCGCGCCGCGGAATGAGATAGCGCTCGCGGTGCAGGGTGATGTGGTTGATCTGACCGGGCTTGCCGTAGAAGAGGATCATCTGACCGCGCACCGGTGCGATGTCGGGCGTTTCGCCGAGCTGCTCGAGCAGCTTCGCGGTCCATGCACCGGCACAGATGACGACCCGGCGCGCCTCGATTGGCCCGTCCGGCGTCCGTACCCCGGCAACCTGACCGCCGTCGACCAGAAGCTCCAGAACCTCCTCGTTTTCGCGCAGCTGGATGCGTTCTTCCACCGAGCGGCGAACCGCCTTGCTCAGGCGCGGCGTGCGCACCTGCGCGATGCGCGGCAGCAGGAGCCCGCGTGTGAGACCGGGTCCGAGCTGGGGCTCGAGCTCGTGCAGCTGTGCGCCTTCGACCGCCTCGATCGGGTGGTCGTGGCGCTCGGCCCAGGACACGGCGACCGAGTGCTCGTCCATATCCAGCACCAGCATCCCGCTCAGGGTCAGCTCGGGATCGATCCCGGTCTCCTGAATCAGCGCCTCGGCCAGCTCCGGATAGGCGTGCTGGCTCCAGGTCGCGAGTGCCGTCACCGCGTCCGGATATCGCCAGGGGTAGATCGGCGAGATGATGCCGCCGCCGGCCCAGGATGACTCGCGGCCGGTCTCGCCCATCTCGATCAGGGTGACCTCGGCACTGGACTCGACCAGCTCGCGTGCGGTCAGAAGACCGATGATGCCGCCGCCGACGACGAGGACATCGCTCATGATGCCGCCCTCGCGCCGAGCTCGCGCGGCAAGGGGAAGACAACTTGCTCGCGGATGCCGTCCTGCTCTTCGACCCCGGCGACGCCCCAGGCTTGAAGCCGGGCGATGACCTGCTTGACCAGCACCTCGGGGGCGGAGGCCCCGGCGGTGAGTCCGACCCGCGGCGAGGCGCTCAGCCAGTCTTGGCGGATGTCCTCGGGACCGTCGATCAGATAGGCGGTGCAGCCCTGCTTCTCGGCCAGCTCGCGCAGCCGGTTGGAGTTGGAGCTGTTGGCCGAGCCGACCACCAGCAGCAGATCGCAGCGCGCGGCGAGATCACGGACCGCGTCCTGTCGGTTCTGCGTCGCGTAGCAGATGTCGCTCTTTTTCGGTCCCTGGATCTCGGGGAAGCGTTCGCGCAGCGCGTCGATAATGCCGCTCGTGTCGTCCACCGAGAGCGTGGTCTGGGTGACATAGGCGACCCGCGATGGGTCCTCGATCTCGAGCCCGGCGACGTCCGCGACCGACTCGACGAGATGCATCGACCCGCCGTCGCTCAGACACTGACCCAGGGTGCCCTCGACCTCGGGGTGGCCGGCATGACCGATCAGGATCACCTCGACCCCGTTCTTGCAATGCCGTGCGACCTCCAGATGGACCTTGGTCACCAGGGGGCAGGTCGCGTCGAAGACGCGCAGGTTTCGACCTTGCGCCGCCCGGCGCACCTCTTGGGCAACGCCGTGGGCGCTGAAGATCAGCGTCGCCCCGTCCGGGACCTCGTCGACCTCCTCCACGAAGACGGCGCCGCGCCGTTTGAGGCCGTCGACCACGAAGCGGTTGTGCACCACCTCATGCCGGACATAGACGGGCGCGCCGTAGAGCTCGAGCACGCGCTCGACGATCTCGATCGCGCGGTCGACACCGGCGCAGAACCCACGGGGATTGGCGAGGAGGATGTTCATAGTGTCGAAGGATAGGGGCTCGGTCGGAAAAATTCACGCGCCGGGCTCGGGCCCGGCCACGGACAAGACGCGGACGCGGATCGTCAAGGAGCGTCCGGCGAAGGGGTGGTTGAAGTCGACCTGCACGCGATCGGCTTCGATCTTCAGGACGACCCCGCTGGTCTCGTGCCCGCCGGGTGTCTCGAAGGCGACGACCAAGCCGGGTATGGGCTCGATGTCGGGCGGGAAATTGCTGCGCTCCATCCAGTGGATGCTGGCCTCGTCATAGGGCGAGAAGAGCTCCGAGCCATGCGCGACGACATAGGTCTCGCTGCCCGGAGCGAGACCGAGGAGCGTGGACTCGAGCTCCGGCGTCAGGGTGCCGTCGCCGATGGTGCAGGCGATCGGCTCGGCGTCGAAGGTCGAGAGTGCGACGAAGCCGTCCTGGAAGCGGACCTCCAGATGCAGCTCGACGGCGCGACCGGGGGCGAGGAGTGCGCCCGTCTCGGTCTCCGTCTCGTTCGCGGCCATGTTCACGGATGGCGTCTCGGGCGGGTCGGCGTGGCTCATGCCTGCTCGGCGGCGATCGCGTGCAGGACCGGCAGGTCCAGACCATGCGCCTCGCCGTTGCGGATGGCTCGGGCGAGGCGGGCCGGTGCGCTGCGACCCATGCAGGCGTGCTCGGGATCGCCGGCGAAGGCGACGCCGAGCGCATTGAAGAGCGCATCGCGATCGAACCGACGCCCGGTCATGGCCTCCTGAAGATCGATGACCTCGTGGCCGACCTGCTCGGCAAAGGCGCGATGCCGCGACCACAGGGTCTCGACCGTTCCACCCGTGCGCAGCCCGGCGATATTGGTCGTCAGGATGAAGAGATTCTTGAGCACCAGCTCGAAAACAAGCTCATCTGCACTGCTCAGACGCTGTGTGGGGATCGCCAGGGTCGCCAGCGTATCGGCGAGCAGATCCGCCTGAGTGCCATACACCGGGGAGGGGATGATGACCTTGTGGTCGCGCCCCGGCTTCTTCTCGAACCAGACCGAGATCACCGTCGGGTCGACGCAGTCGGTCCAATCGCTCGGCAACAGCTCGTTTTGGAGCAGGCCGAGGCGCCCTCGCCATTGCGGCGGAACGGCGGCGAGGGTTGCGGCCAGGTCGGCCTCTCCGACCGCAATCAACACCAATTGGGGCTCGGGCAGCTGGGTTGCTGCCGTGACCAGCGAGGCCCCGCGCAGCACGGGGAAGACGGGATGGCCGAGCTTGAGAAGGCCGCGCGCGAAAACGCCGCCCATCTCGCCGACACCGACGAGCACGACTGGATGTTTCATCGATCGGTAAAGCCTCCGGCCGCCGGCTTCCAGCCGCCGGCCTCAATCCTAGACAGGTGATGCCGGCCCCCGTGATTGGGAGCCATTACAACAGCTCTTGCGTCACGAACAGATAGCCGAGTGCGGTGACCACCACAAAGATGGTGGCATAGATGAGCAGGATGCAAACCCCCGGGAGATCATTGCAGACCTTGCTGTATCGACAGAGTTTACATCCTCTCATCCGGCTCCTGCTGCCTTGTTTCGGCGGGATGGCCCCGCGGGTGCGGGGCGGGGCTGGTGAATTATCGGGTTTCTCAATCCTGAGTATCCTCACCCAGATCGGAGGCACGATCAAGATATGTCGATCGGCAATGTAATGGGTCGGCGCTGCGATGCCGTCAATCTTGAGCAAACCCTCGCAGAATTTTTCGTTGTCGTTGTCGTTGTCGTTGTCGTTGTCGTGTTCGTCCGGAATCCGACAACGACAACGACAACGAGTAGAGCCTTCGACCACTTTTCCTGGTTGCGACTCTGCCGGTAGATCCTTTTCCGGAAATCACCTTAGCGGGGGCGCGGTTTCGCTCGCCTCAGTCTCCGCGTTCGACCGGGTGTGCCGCCTGGGCTCGCTCATTAGACCGCCCACCCAAAACCCAAGGCGCTCGTGACATCCGCTCCGCGGAGTCACGCATGCCCCGTGGCGCTCTGCGCCCCGTGACACGATGGCCGAAATGACGAACGAGACCTGCAGCCTGTATCGGACCCGGTTTAGAGCCTCCCGCTGAGGTCGCGGATCGCGAAGCCGCACAGGGCCTCTTCGATCCCCTTCGTCAGGCCCATGGCCTTGAACCGCTCCCCCATGATCGCCGGCAGGAGCAATTGCTTCGCGCCGGGGGTCAGGTCGAAGGCATCGGGCGCATCGGAGAGGATCCGGTCGATCCCGCAACCGATCAGGAAGCTCGCCTGCGTGGTGAACCCGGCAAGATCGAAGCCCGCGGCGACACCGGCCTCGGCGACCGCGGTAAAATCCACGTGCGCGGTGATGTCCTGCAGCCCGATATGGGTGTAGGGGTCGCCGTGGACTCGGTGGCGCAGGTGGCACATGAGTGTCCCCATGGTGCGGTCGGGCTGGTAGTAGGCCGGACGCGGATAGCCGTAATCGACCAGCAGGACGAGGCCGGCATCCAGCGTGTCGCCCAACGCCTTCATCCAGGGCGGCAGGCGCAGGTTGATCTCCGAGCCGTAGCCCGGTGCCCGGGCAAAGCCTTCGGCGTGCAGCGCGGCCACGGCGTCGGCGAGTCCGGACGAACGTGCCGGCGCGGTGACCTCGCGGAGATCGCCGGCACACTCGGCGACGAAGACCTCGTCGATGCCGCCGTCCGCGCGGATGCTGAAACGATGCACCGGCATGGCGTCCAGCACCTCGTTGGCGAGGACGACTCCACGCAGGTGACTCGGCAGACGGGTCAGCCACACGCAGCGTTCAGCCAGATGCGGTATCCGCTCCTGGATCAGCATGCGCTGGCGCTCTTGAAGATCCGGGCTCGGTTCCAAGATCAGGTAACGGCCGGGCAGGGCGTCGCGGTGCTCGAGGGCGTGGAGCACCTCGACCGCGAGCGTGCCGGTGCCGGCGCCGAGCTCGAGCAGATCGCCGCCGCCGAGTCGCTCCAGCACCTCGGCACACTGGGCGGCAAGACAGCGCCCGAAGAGCGGCGAGATCTCGGGCGCGGTCACGAAATCACCGCCCCGTCCGAGCTTCACGGCGCCGGCGACGTAGTAGCCGAGGCCCGGCGCGTAGAGCGCCATCTCCATGAAGCGGTCGAAAGGCAGCCGGCCCCCGGCGGCCGTGATCTCGCCTTGGATCTGCGCGGCGAGTCGGGCCGAGATCGCGGTCGCGTCGGTTCCATCGGGTCTGCGGGGCCTGTCGGTCGTATCATCCATCATGACATCCTCGTTCGTGCTTTTCGCACGTCGACACTATATAGCGGGCATGGCGTCGATCCCCGGACGGACGACGAAAACAAGAGAGACAGGCAGATGAGCAACGACGACAAAGGCATGCTTCACCGCGGCGGCGCACACAGCTCCCCCTATCCGGTCAGCCGTTTGGCCCCGGCCTTTGACTCCGGCGAGCTGGCGAGCGAGGTCGCGCGGGCGGAGTCCATGTTGAGCGCCCGCACGGGTGCGAAGCTTCGGGTCATCGCCGACCAGATCAAGCTGCTTCAACAGGAGGCCCGCAAGGTCCTTGCGGACGCCAAGGAGGAGCAGACGCTGACCCGTGCGCAGTGCGCCTTCAAACGCATCCCGGGGCGGACCTATCACCTCTATTGCAAGACGGTCGGCGAGCCCTTCTTTTCGATGCTTGCGCCGGCCGAGTGGGGCGGTGAGATCCCTTACGCGTTTCTGGGATCCTACCGGCTCGAGACGGATTATTCCTGGACACCGGCCGACCGAGCCGATCGGCCGGACGACACGGGCGAGCTGGTCACTCAACTGCTGCGCATCGGCGGCTTGGCGTCGCGAGGCGAGGGATGAAGACACTTCTTGTGATCGTCGGCGCGGTGGTGGTGCTCGGCATCGTCGCCATGGCTGTCTTCGTTTTCGTGGTTCAGAACGTCGAGACGCCCGAGTACGTCGTGGTTGAGGGCGACGGTGCGTTCGAGATCCGGGACTATCCGGCCCTCGTGGTCGCCGAGACGACGCGCAGCGGCGCGCGTCGCGAAGCGCTCGGCGCCGGGTTCGGGCCGCTTGCGCGCTACATTTTTGCCAAGGAGCGTGGCGGGGAGAAGATCGCGATGACCGCACCCGTGATCCAGCAGCGTCCCGATGCCCGTGCCGAGCGGATCGCGATGACCGCCCCGGTGATCCAATCGCCGACCGGGGATGACGCCTGGTCGGTTCGCTTCATCATGCCTTCCGGGTACAGCCTGGACGAGCTCCCCGCGCCGGGCACCTCCGAGGTACGTCTGCGCGAGATCCCGGCGCAGCGGCGCGCGACGGTTCGCTTCAGCGGCTCGACCACCGACGCCGCGCTCTCGGAGCAAGAGGCGGCGCTGCGGGCCTGGATGGTCGCGCGCGGCCTCACGTCCGCGGGTCCTGCCGTCTATGCCTATTACAACGATCCCTTCACGCCTGGTTTCCTGCGCCGCAACGAGGTCCTCATCGATATGGAGGCACCCTGAAGCACGCGAGGCAAGTTGTTGGGCACGCTACGCTTTGCCCAACCTACCTGTTCTACGGCGCCTCGTCGCGCCTCGCCGGCCACCGCGCGGGATGAGCATCCGGGGCCGTTCAACCCCGATCGCCGCGCTCGATCGTCACGCCGACGTCGACGCCTTCGCCGACGGCGCCGGGCTTGGTCAGCGTGAGCCGCACCCAAGAGACCCCCAGCTCGTCGCGCAGGACGGCCGCGCAACGCTCGGCGAGCGTCTCCACCAACTCGAAGCGGCTTTCCGAGACGAACTGCTCCAGTCGCCGGGTGACGGCCTCGTAGTCCAGCGCGTCTTCGATGCGATCGGTGGCCGCGCCGCGCGGGATGTCGCTCGCCATGTCCAGATCCAGAACGACGGGGCGCCGGATGCGCTTCTCCCAGTCGTGGATGCCGATGGTGGTGTCGATCCTCAGACCGCGAATGAATACGGTGTCCATGCTAGACCGCGTCCGGCGGGACATGTGATGCTTCCCTGTGGGCCGGAGGTCGGAGGGGTTCGCCGCCGTTGTCGTGAACGCGGTCTAGGCCGTTGTATTTCTTCATTTTGGACCCGCTCTATCCGAAGGTTTCTTTCTCTTCAATTCCGCGAACGAGGGCCGCCGCGGGCCTGCATGGTGCAACCGGGCAGAAGCGACTCCGGCGACCGCCTCGAAGCGCCGACATCCCGGGATCGACGACTTGCAGTCGTCTTCTTCCGCTGGCCTGACGGCCAGCGGCATCGCGTCCAACTCGGCGATCTCGGAAACCGCGCTGCATGCACATTGGCCGGACTGACTGAACGATGCCGCCGTCGCGGCCTGTCTCCGCTTGACCTGTACCGGCTTCCCATGTCCAATTGCGGCCCATGATCACAGCCTCGCTCCTCATCGTCGCAGCCTACCTGCTGGGCTCGGTTTCCAGCGCCATCATCGTCTGCCGTTTGATGGGATTGCCGGATCCCCGCACTCAGGGCTCCAACAATCCCGGTGCGACCAACGTGCTGCGCATCGGCGGCAAGAAGGCCGCTGCGATCACGCTGGTCGGCGACAGTCTGAAGGGTTTGATCCCGATGGTGGTCGGTCATCTCCTCGGCGCTGCTCCGGCGGTGCTGGCGGGTATCGGTTTGGCGGCCTTCATCGGCCACCTCTTTCCGGTCTTTTTCGGGTTCCGAGGAGGTAAGGGCGTAGCGACCGCCTTGGGCGTGCAGATCGGGCTCTTCTGGCCGATCGGCCTCTCGGTGGCCGCGATCTGGCTCTTCGTCGCCAAGGTGCTCAAGATCTCGTCCCTGTCCGCCCTGATCTCCATGGCACTCGCACCCGTCATCGTATGGATTTTCTGGCCCGACAACGCATTGATCGGGATGCAGCTCATCATCACGGGCCTGCTCTTCTGGCGGCACCGCAGCAACATCAAAAATCTGATCACGGGCACGGAAGACAGCATTACCCGCTACTAAACCGCGTCCCGTGCCATCTATGCGCTCGTCGTGTTGTGTCGATGTCGGACGATGTCTTCAAGGTTGGAGCCGACGCGGTTTAGGATAAAAAATCAATCAGGCGCCTTTCCGAAACGTCCGAGGGTTGTGCCTCACGCGCACTGGCCTAAGGATTTCCGGAATTCACCTAAACTGCGTCCGCTCCGACGTCTGCGGGAAGCGCAACGCTTTGATTCACCAAGAACGTCGCATATCGTGAAAAGACGCAGTTTAGTTTAGCTGACCAGGCGCGTGGTGGCGCCGAGCTGCGGCTCGTCGGGCGGCCGGAACCAGCTCAGCTTCTCGCGTAGCTTCACGACCTCGCCGACGATGATGAGGGTCGGTGGCTGCGGAGGATCGGCCTCCACGAGATCAACGATGGTCTCGAGGGTGCCCGAGTAGACGCGCTGCAGGTGCGTCGTCCCCTGCTGGATGAGCGCGATGGGCATCTGCGGCGAGACGCCGTGTGCCGTCAACTGGTCGACGATGATCGGCAGGCCCGCAAGGCCCATGTAAAAGACCACCGTTTGGCTCGGCTGCGCGAGTGCGCTCCAGTTGAGGTTCATGGTGCCGTCCTTGAGATGGCCGGTCACGAAGGTCACGGATTGGGCGTAGTCGCGATGGGTCAGCGGGATGCCGGTGTAGCTGGCGCAGCCGGCCGCCGCCGTGATGCCGGGCACGACCTGGAAGGGCACGCCCTGTGCCGCGAGGGTGTCGATCTCTTCGCCCCCGCGCCCGAAGATAAAGGGATCGCCGCCCTTCAGGCGCAGCACGCGATGACCGTCCTTGGCGAGATCGGCAAGCAGTTGGTTGATCTCTTCCTGCCGCATGGCATGGTGGTTGCGCTGTTTGCCGACATAGATGCGACGCGCGTCGCGGCGGGTCATCTCGAGGATGGGTTCGGCGACCAAGCGATCGTAGACGACGACATCGGCCTGTTGCATCAGGCGCAGGGCCCGGAAGGTCAGCAGGTCCGGATCACCCGGGCCGGCGCCGACGAGGTAGACCTCGCCCATATCGGATTCCAGCGCATCGTGGGCCAACTCGCGCTCGATCACTGCCTCGGCCTCGGCGAATTGGCCGGCGAAGATACGCTCCGCAACCGCGCCTTCCAGCACGCGATCCCAGAATCGACGCCGATCGGGCAGGGCGCTGAAACGTTGCTTCACCCGGTCGCGATAGCGGGCGCAGAGCTCCCCGAGCCGGCCGTAGCCGGCCGGGATGATGGATTCGAGTCGGGTTCGCAGAAGCCGCGCCAGCACGGGTGACGCCTTGCCGGTGGAGATCGCCACCACGACGGGCGAGCGATCCACGATCGAGGGCAGCAGGAAGGTGCAGGCATCCGGGTCGTCGACGACATTGACCGGGATCTCGTGCTCGCCGGCGAGCTCGGCGATGCGGCGGTTCACCAGACGGTCGTTCGTTGCCGCGATCACGAGCCGATTGCCGATGATATCGCGGGGCTCGAAGCGTCTCGCGAGGTGACGGATCTCGCCTGCATCCGCGCGTCGGCGCAGCGCCTCGTCCAGATCGGGTGCGACGACGCTCACTGCGGCGCCCGCACGGAGCAAGCTGCCGACCTTACGCGCTGCGGTTGCGCCGCCGCCTACCACCAGACAGGGTTTCGCCCTGACGTCTTGAAAGATCGGAAGGAAATCCATGGTCATGATCGCTATGGGTAACCCATGAGGGTCGTTGAGTTGCTCGTCAAAAGTCCTTAATATACTTAAATACTTAGGTTTGTGGTAGGACGATTGATGTGATCAACGAGATCGACTCCGAATCGCTGCACCGTCGCATCGCGGGCGGCGAGGATGTTTTGCTTGTGGATATTCGCACTCCGGCCGAGATCGCCCAAGGCGCAATACCCGGCGCCATGCAGGTCCCGATGCATCTGATACCGATTCGAATCAGCGAGTTGCCTAAAGATCGCGATGTCGTTCTGTACTGCCGCAGCGGCGCCCGCTCCTACCAGGCGTGCGCTTACATGCTGCAGCAAGGGTACGACCGTGTCCTGAATCTGCGCGGGGGGATCATCGCCTGGGCGCGGCACGGTTACCCGATCGCTTGAGTCGTCGAGACGCAGACATCGCCGCCATCGCGGCGGTCGCGCGACCGCCCGAGCGCGGCTTCTCGAGGCCGCTCTCGGCGCCTTGCCTTTTCGGCCTGTTTCGCCTATAAAACCGAATTCTTGTGTCTACTGATATTCTAAAACAGCACCCGACCGGAGGTACTCCATGGCAGATTTTGACCAAGAGCTCGACGCCAGCGGCCTGAATTGCCCGCTCCCGATTTTACGTGCGAAGAAGACGCTGAACGCGATGGATTCCGGCCAAGTGCTGCACGTTGTCGCCACCGATCCAGGCTCGGTCAAGGATTTCGATGCCTTCGCCAAGCAGACCGGCAACGAGCTGATGGAGTCGAAGGAAGACGGCGGCAAATTTCACTTTCTGATCAAGAAGGGCTGACGGCCCGAGCCGTCTCGCCAAACCGAAACAACCCGCGAGCCAATCGACCCGCGAGGAGGACACGATGGAAGAAAAGAAACTCGCCATTATCGCCACTAAAGGCTCTCTGGATTGGGCCTACCCACCCTTTATCCTGGCCTCGACCGCATCCGCGCTCGGCTACGAGACACAGATCTTCTTTACCTTCTACGGGCTCCAGCTCCTGAAGAAGAAGCTCGCTCTCGAGGTGACCCCGCTGGGCAACCCCGGAATGCCCATGCCGATGGGCATGGACAAGTGGTTCCCGGTCCTGGGTCTGACCTTGCCCGGCATGCAGGGCATGATGACCGCGATGATGAAGAAGAAGATGAAGGACAAGGGTGTGGCCAGCGTCGAAGAGCTGCGGGATCTTTGCCAAGAGGCCGAGGTCAAGCTGATCGCCTGCCAGATGACGGTCGACCTGTTCGATATGAACCCGGCCGAGTTCATCGACGGTGTGGAGTATGCGGGTGCGGCAGCCTTCTTTGAGTTTGCGGGACAAAGCGACATCTGTCTCTATATCTAAAGCGCGCCCCGCGCCTCGCGCGCGGGTCTTGCCTGACGCCTGTCCGGGGCGCTGTTGCGTCGCACCGGGTTAGTCACGAAGAACGCCGCCCTCGGGGCGGCGTTCTTCGTCGGTTCTCTTCTGAATTTTGCCTGCAGCCGTCGCGGCATCTTTGGATGTCCACGACGTTTTGCGTTCTTCAGTGCGTCAAGATTTAACCCGGCATTCTATGGAACCGTGTTCAGAGCGAGACGCTGAGCTCCGAGTGAGTCCAAAAGAATCTTCCGCCAGGCTCACGGAATGAGCCACCGATCGGCGCAGACTGCGCCCTGATCCACCATCCGACTGAGCCTGCCATGGCCATGAATCGAAGCCAGCGGGTTCTGCTGCCCCAACGGGGCTCACCACGCGAGCCCGGGGCAACGCCCCGGGATCACGATCCCCATCCATCTGAAGCCCTGAAGGGGCGGCCCAACGCCTTGACTTCATGCCTTCCGCTCTGAATCGTGGATTCGGGGCGTCGCTGAATCTCCCTGCTAATCAGGAGCCAACATCTGCGCATACCGCTCCAGAGCGGTTTAAACCGCGCCCGGTGCGGTATGCGTAATTTGTTGGATGGCTTGGCCGCGCCGGCTCCGACGACTGTTGGAGCCGGCGCGGTTTAGAGGTTTAGCGTTTCAGAAAACCTTGACGATCCCGAGTCCGATGAGATGCGCGTCCATCTCGTAATCGCCGTCGAGCGCATCCGTTCCGTTGACGTCTCCGCCGCGATACGGTGTGCTGCTGCGAATGGTGCGATCGTTTGCCTTGACGTACATGTATCCCGCTTCGATCGACAGGCCATCGCCGAGGAGATGTGCGACGCCGATGCCGAAGAGGTGGCGGTCGTTGTCCGGCACGCGCGCACTGAAATGGGCGTCGTCCTGCCCCGTCTCGTCGTAGGAGTAGCCGAAACGAAGCTGGGTCTCCGGCAGGACGTGATAGGTGACGCCGAGTCGGTACGCGTTGCTGTCTTTCCAGTCATTCGTATCGGTAAAGATCGTCTCCCCCGTACGCGTGCCATCGACCTTGAGCGTGCTGAACGCGCTCCAGCCCGTGCGCGACCAGTCGAGCTCGACGGCCAAGGCGTCGGAAAAGGCATAGCGGGCGCCGAGCTGCAGACGCCAGGGTAGGTCGACATCCACCTTGGCGTTCTGTCCGGGCGGGAGCCGGCCGATCGCGACCAGGGTTCGGCTCAAGGGCTGGTACTCCCCTGAAAGTCCGACGGTTGCGCCGGAGCGAAAGGCGGCGCCGAAGCTCCATGCCTCGTATCGATACAGTGCGCTCAGGTTGAAGCCGAGATCGGCGCCATCGCCGCTGAGTCGCCCCGCCGTCGAATCGAGCTGGGCGTTCTTTACCCAGTAGATGTCCAGGCCGCCGGACAGGCTGAGATTGTCGTTCACGCGATAGGCGACGGTCGGGGAGACGTCGAGGATCTCGAGCTTGCTTGCGGTGGGTTGGCCGCGCGGAACGTTCGGATCCAGCGGCGGCGGAGCCGGGATGCGTGCAGTTCCGCTCAGGACGGGGAAGGTTCCGTCCGCCCAGCGGGTCTCGAGCCCGAAAGGGGCCGTGATCCCCAGGCCGATACGCCAATCCTCGTTGATCCGCAGTGCGGCCTGGATTATCGGGGTTGCTGTCCAGTCGGCGCCTTGGCTGTCGTGTTGCCCCGAGGCGGTTCGAACACTGAAGTTGGGATTGATCAGGAGCGCGCCCAGCGAGACGCTTGATGTGTCGTGAAATCCCATGGCGGCCGGATTGTAGGCAAAGGCGCCGATCTCTTCGGGGTTCGCGACCAAGGCGTTCGCCAGTCCGATGCCTGCAGTCGATGCCTCCGGGAGTGAAAAGCCCGCGGCGAGCGATTGGCCGGCAGCGACGAAGCCGCCGGCGGCGATGGCGGTCGCAATCGCACGAGCGATCTGTTGTTTCATGGGGGAGGCTCCTCGTCGTGTCGGTGTCCGTTGTTTTTCTGCGCCGAACTTTAGGCGAAGATGCCACATTTATCCAGGGGTTGTTGCGAAAAATTCGTCTCCTTGATCGCCCCTATACCCGTGTTTTCGGTCTCTTTCCGATCGGCATCCAAATGACCGCGCAGCGCTACCCCCACATCCCGTGATTGTGATATAAATCGCGTTTATTTCGCTATCGTCATCTTGACGTGGTCTTCGGATGGCAGATCGCAGACTCCAGGTTTTTCATACGGTCGCTCGGCTGCTGAGCTTCACGAAGGCGGCCGAAGTGCTGCATATGACCCAGCCGGCCGTCACCTTTCAGGTGCGTCAGTTGGAGGAGCACTTCAACACGCGCCTGTTCGACCGGACGCACAACCGGATCAGCCTGACTGATGCGGGGAAGACGGTATTCGGCTCGGCGGATCGCATCTTCGAGCTCTACGCCGAAATGGAGAACGCGGTTCGCGAGATCACCGGCGAGATCAGCGGTGCGCTGGCGATCGGTGCGAGTACGACCATCGCCGAGTATATGCTCCCGACCCTTCTGGGTGATTTCAAGGTGCGCTATCCGGATGTGACCATCCACCTGAAGGTCTCCAACAGCGACGGGATCGTCTCGATGGTGGAGAACAACACCATTGATTTGGGAGTGGTCGAGGCGCCGGTCGGGAACAAGAACCTGGTCGTGGAGCATTGCAAGCGCGATCAACTCTTCGCGATCGTCCCGCCCGGTCATCCGCTTGCCGGTGCCGAGATGGTGACCTTCGAGCGCCTCCTCGAGTACCCCTTCATCTGCCGTGAAGAGGGATCGGGAACGCGCGAGGTGATCAACGATTACCTGAACCTGCAACACGACTGTCATTCGGTGCTCAAGGTCTCGATGGAGTTGGGAAGTCCCGAGGCCGTGAAAGGCGCCGTCGAGGCCGGGATGGGCGTGTCGGTGGTCTCGGGGGCGACGATTCAGAAAGAGCTCAAGCTGAGAACGCTGGTTGCGCTCAACCTGGATCCGCCTCTGGATCGCCCTTTCTCCTTCGTCCATCAGAAACAGAAGTTTCGGCTGCGCGTCATGGAAGAGCTGCTGGAGTTTGCGCGGGCCTACTGCCGTGAGCACGACGACTGACGCCGAAACGCGATGGACCCCGTAACCACTCCTCTGCGAGCGACTGCAAAGCCGCCGATCCGCTGCGGCTATCCCCGGACCCGACCCTCGAATCTCCACTGAGCCATTTCCCGTGATGAGTCGAATTCAAGGATCTGAGTCGGAGCGCCGTCTCGTGCGGTCGTTTCGTGCGCTCGCTGCCGAGGAGCGCGAAACGCTGCTCGCATTCGCCGAGTTTCTCGTGCAGCGCGGGGCCGCGACGCAGCCGCCGCATCGCGGGCCACGCGAACCGATTCCGATGCCGCGTCCGGCCACGGAAAGCGTGGTCGGCGCGATCAAGCGTCTGTCGAAGACCTACGAGATGCTCGATCGCGGACCCATGCTCAACGAAACCTCGGCGCTCATGTCCGCGCACGTCCTGCAAGGTCGTCCCGCAAACGAGGTCATCGACGATCTCGAAGCGCTGTTCGCTCGTCACTACCGCGATGACCGAGCCAAACACCCCTCGGAAGGCTGATCCAGTCCATATGAAGATCGTCGCGAACTGGTTTCGGCGTTATTTCTCCGACCCCCAGATCATTTTCCTGGCCGTCCTGCTGCTGATCCTGTTTGCCGTGGTCATTACCATGGGCCGCATGCTCATGCCTGTCTTGGCCAGCATCGTCATCGCCTATTTGCTCGAGGGCTTGGTCGGGGCGCTCGAGCGTCGCGGTTTGCCGCGGTTGGCGAGCGTCTTGGTGGTGTATGTCGCCTTTTTGGCGTTCGTTGCCTTGGTGTTGGTGGGTGTCCTGCCCTCGGTGTCGCTTCAAGTCACCGAGCTGGTGCAGCAGTTGCCGTCGATGATCTCGGTCGCGACGACGGCACTCCTGGATCTGCCGGAGCACTACCCGGATCTGGTGACCGAGGCCCAGGTCGCCGAGTTGATCGGGGTGATCAGGGCCGAGACCGTGATGTTCGGGCAACGTGTACTCTCCTGGTCGCTCGCAAGCGTCGTCGGGGTCATCACCATCCTGGTTTATCTCATTCTCATGCCGCTGCTCGTATTTTTCTTCATGAAGGACAAGAAGTTGATCGTTGGCTGGTTTCACCGGTTCCTGCCGAAGCAACGCACGATCGTGACCGGGATCTGGAAGGACGTCGATCGCCAGATCTCCAATTATGTCAGGGGCAAGGCCTGGGAGATCCTGATCGTCTGGCTGGTCAGCTACGCCACCTTCGTCGGCTTCGGGCTCAAATATGCAATGCTCTTGTCGTTGCTGGTCGGTTTTTCGGTCATCATTCCCTACATCGGGGCTGCCGTGGTCACGGCACCTGTCCTGCTGGTGGCCTGGTTCCAGTGGGGCTGGACTCCGACCTTTGTTTGGATCGCGGTGGCCTATTTCGTCATTCAGGCTCTCGACGGCAATGTCCTGGTGCCGCTGCTGTTCTCCGAGGTGGTGAATCTGCATCCGGTCGCGATCATCGTCGCGATTCTGGTGTTCGGCGGGATCTGGGGTTTCTGGGGTGTGTTTTTTGCGATTCCGCTCGCGACCCTGGTCCAAGCCATTCTCACGGCCTGGCCGATTCCGCCCGACGAGCAGGGCGTCGCGGCCGCTTGAGCCCGGTGCGTCGAAACGCAGCGGCCTCGGGTCAACCGGTACAACCCAAGCGGTTTCTCGCCACAGCGCATCCATGCACGCCTTCGCCCTCAGTCGCTTCCTTTTTTGGTTCGTCATCTTCTTCCTGATCGCATTGGCGAGCCGGCCCTGGATCGAGGATCTCTTCATCCGGTACCAAGCCGAACCGCGCGAGATCATGGCGCGTGGAGATTTGGCGGCCGACGAGCAGACGACCATCGCGATCTTCGAGTCGGTCAGTCCGTCGGTCGTCTATATCACCACCTCCGGGCGGGTCATGGATCTGCTGTCGCGCAATCTCTTGGAGGTCCCGCGCGGCACGGGCTCCGGGTTTATGTGGGACCGACATGGTCATGTCGTGACCAATTATCATGTGGTTGCCGACGTGCAGGCGGCCTATGTCAGGTTGTCCAATCAGCGGGTCTACGAGGCGGCATTGGTCGGTGTCAGCCCGGAGCACGACATCGCGGTGTTGCGGATCGACAGCGGCGCCGGCGGGCCGCCGCCGGTGGCGATCGGCTCCAGTCACGATCTCAAGGTCGGGCAGAAGGTCTTGGCGATCGGCAATCCGTTCGGGTTGGACTATTCCCTGACCGGCGGGGTGATCTCGGCGCTCGATCGGACGATTCCGTCGGATGAAGGGCGCACGATCGAGCATCTGATTCAGACGGATGCGGCGATCAACCCCGGGAACTCGGGCGGTCCCCTGATCGACAGCGCCGGGCGCGTCATCGGCATGAATACGGCGATCTTCAGCCCGTCGGGAAATTTTGCGGGTATCGGCTTTGCCGTGCCGGTCGATACCATCAATCGCGTCGTGCCGCGCCTGATTGCCTACGGTCGTTACGTGAGACCGACGCTCGGCATCGTGACCGATCGGGATCTGAGCCGGCGCTTACTCGAGCGTGGCGGGGTTGCCGGTGTATTGGTCCTTCAGGTCCAAGAGGGCTCGCCTGCTGCGCGGGCGGGGTTGAAGGCTGCGGTCATCGGCAGGGACGGGGATCTTGCCGCAGCGGACATCATCGTCGGGGTGGACGGGCGCGAGGTCGATTCGGTCGAGAGGTTGGTCGAGCTGCTCGACGCCTATCGGGTCGGGGACAAGGTCATCCTGCGGATTCACCGCGACGGACAGCTGATCGAGGTCGATGTCGTGCTCGGTTAAACCGCGCTCGGTGCGGTATGGGATGTTTTAGGATGGGATCGGCCCGGCGGATTTGACGACCGCTGGAGACGGCGCGGTTTAAGATATTAAAAATATGAATTTCTAAACCGCGTCCCCGCTAAGGGCCGCGGATGCACCAAACTTCGAGCTCACTCGAAAGTGAGCATCTCGCTCTGGACGCGGTTTAAGGGCCGTTCACACACCACACGTCGAGCTCACTCGAAAGTGAGCATCTCGCTCTGGACGCGGTTTAGTTGAGGCCGCACATCCCACCCGGACAGCAGGCTCCGCTCGCGCAGGCCGGGGCGTTGCCGCTGCCGAGACTTCTGCTCGAGATGACGTTTCCGCCGGTCGCGAGACGATGCACGGGCGCATCGGCCGGGGTATCGCCGAGTGCGGTGCCCGTGCGGGCGCACAATTCGCCCCAGCTCGCGAGGCTCTCGCTCATGCGGTGGTTGACCTCGAGGACGCGGTCGTTGGCTTCGCAGCGGTAATCATAGGTCGGCATCGTGCTTCTCCGAAGTATATCGATGGATGCTTATGCAGGTCATTATATCCGGGCGCCGAAAGCAGGCAAGCTCCCTGCTCGAGCGCTTCTCGACGCGATCCGCGAGGACGCACCTCAGCCGGCGTCCGCGAGTGCGCGCTCGGCGCGCTTTCGAAAGACCCTCATCTCCTTTGCGGCCTGGATGTCGCCTTTGGCCTCGGCGACCTCGATGCCTCGATCGAGCGCATCAATGGCCTCGGCATGGCGCCCGAGCGCCGAGAGCGCTTTGCCGTAGAGCTTCCAGGCGGCGGAATAGCCGGGGTCGAGACGCACGGCCTCGCCGAGATGACCGAGTGCCTGCTCGGTCCGGTCCGTCTTGAGATATTCGCCACCCAGGCTGTACCGCAGCAGGGCCGAATCCTGGCCGCGCTTCAGCATGGCTTCGAGGTTGTCGACGATGCTCATGGTGTCGTTCCGCTGTGTCTGTTGGTGAATACACGCCAGATCCGTGCCGAACCCTTGAGTCGGTACCCGGCGCGCAGCGCATCAGCTCGGAGGTCCTGCCGCGTCGACTCAGCGCTGCCAGAAGGCGGGCGTCAAGAGGACCAGAAGCGTAAAGATCTCCAAGCGCCCAAGCAGCATGGCCACGCAGAGGATCCACTTCGCCGGGTCGTGCAGGTCCGCGTAATGGGGCCCCACCTGGGCCAGCCCTGGCCCGAGGTTGTTGATGCAGGCGGCGACCGCGGAGAAGGACGTGAGCAGATCCAGGCCGGTCGCGGCGAGCAGCAGGTACATGATGATGAAGCTCGCGACATAGAGCGAGAAGAATCCCCAGACGGCATCGACGACGCGGTGGTTGACGCTCTTGCCGCCGACGCGTACGGGGATCTGGGCGCTGGGGTGGATGAGGCGCTCGATCTCGCGGATCCCCTGCTTGATGAGCAGGAGAAAGCGGATGACCTTGATGCCGCCGGCGGTCGAGCCGGCACAGCCGCCGATGAAGCTCGCAAACAGCAGCAGGATCTCGATGAACGGCGGCCAGTAAAAGAACTCCGCGGTGGTGAACCCGGCCGTCGTCCCGATCGAGACCGCCTGGAACAGGCCGTGGGTGAAGGCGTCGTCCCAGGTGATATAGGTGTCGGTGTAAAAGAGGGCCAGCGTCGTGACTGCGATCACGGTCACCATGATGAGCAGAAAAAAACGCAGCTCGCTGTCGCGCCGATAGACGCCGAGATCAAGTCGATGAAAGGCGACGAAATGCAAGGCGAAGCTCATGGCCGCGATGAGCATGAAGAGCACGGCGATCATCTCGATCAGCGTGCTGTTGAAATAGCCCATACTGGCGTCGTGGGTCGAGAAGCCGCCGATGGCCACGGTGGAGAAGGCGTGGCCGATCGCATCGAAGAAGGTCATGCCGGCACCCCAATAGGCGAGCGTGCAGGCGACGGTCATCGCGACGTAGATGTACCAGAGTGCCTTGGCGGTCTCGGTAATCCTGGGCGTGAGCTTGGCGTCCTTCACCGGGCCGGGCATCTCGGCACGAAAAAGCTGCATGCCGCCGATGCCGAGCATCGGCAAGACCGCCACCGCGAGCACGATGATCCCCATGCCGCCCAACCATTGGAGTTGTTGACGGTAGAAGAGGATGGCTTTGGGCATGTGGTCGAGCCCGACGATGACGGTCGCGCCGGTCGTGGTGAGACCGGACATGGACTCGAAGATCGCGTCCGTCACCGAGAGTCGGGGCACCTCGGCCAGCACGAAAGGCAATGAACCGGCCAACCCGAGCCCGGTCCAAAACAGCACCACGACAAGGAATCCGTCCCGGATGCGCAGCTCTTGTCGAAGCCGCATGACCGGGAGAAAGGTCATCAAGCCGACGCCGAGGATCAGCAGAAAGGCGGCCAGGAACGGCCAAATCTCCCCGTCGCGGTAGATCAACCCGACCACGACGGGCGGAAGCATCGTGAAGCTGAACAGCGTCAAGAGCAGGCCGACGACCTTTTGAACGGCGAAGAATTTCATCGCGCTCTCGGGCGCATCGCTCGGCCGCGGTCGGCAATCACGGCGCGAACCCCTCTCGAGGGGGGCGCTCCGACACCGGAGGAAAGACACCTACGATGGATCTCGCGGGCAGCCTCATTGCAATCTCCCTTCTGCTGCTGACCGCAATCGGCGTCGCGGCACTTTTTCTGGCCGGAAGGGACAGTCGCTCGTCCAACGAAGACGACCCTCCGCCGCCGGACTGAAGATCGGCGCCAGGCGTCGCGGCGCCAGGCGTGCGGCTTCGAGCCGATCCGGTTCGAGCGGGCCGGGCAAGCGCAAGGCTTCGAGGTCGCGCATCGTCATCGTCGGGTGGTGCAGTCGCCGAGGCGGCAATGCACCTGCAGCGAACGGCCGTCTCGGCACTGGACGCGATGCTGCTCCCACTCGGGCCCCGAGGCTTCGAGGCGGGTTTTCGCGTCCGTCAGTTCGCAGCCGCGGCTCTCGGCGTAGCGCTCCGCATCGTAGGCCCAGGTGCCGACCGGCCCAACGCCCGTCTGCGTCGCCCCGTCGATCGATTCGTCGAGGGCAGCCGGTGCTCGGGCGGACTCCCGAGTCCTGCTCGCGCCGGTATCGCGGTGTTCGTCCCACTTGCTCCTGAGCGCGCTCAAGGCGTTGCCGAGATTCTCGGCATAGCGTTCGGTCACATCCGTCGACCACTCTTCACCTGTCGCCGATGTTTGGACCTCGCGCGCGCGCAACAAGACACGTGTTCCGGGGTCTTCGGGGACGAAGAGGGCCGAGATGCGGATCAGTCGCCGCGGTGCGCGAGGGTCGTCGGGGTCGCTCTCCTCGAGGATCTGCTCGATCTCGACGGTCGTCTCGCCGACCGCGGGAATCGTCCACCCGCGCCTGTATGCCGAGGCAATCGCGAAGTCTCTGGCCTGCTCCGGGGTTGCCCCGTACAAGAGGACGCCGGGCGCAGGTGCTGCGGCGACGAGCTCGAACGCGAGCACCCCGAGCGCGACCGGGACGATTCGCACGATCCGCGCAGGGAGCGATCGCAGTGTCGTGCAAGGTGGCATTCGCCGACGGGTGCCGAATCCGATCGGCCGTCCGGGCGATGGGCGCGAAGCATCCATGGCGAGGCCGTCAGTCGGTGCCCTGCGGACGCGCGATTCTCATCGCGGCAGCTACAGAAGACCGCGGCAGTCGCCGTCTCGGCATTGCACCAAGACGCTGTCGGCACCCGCGCACGGCACCTTGTGGACCTCTCCGTCGCTGCGCGAGTCGATGAGGATCGACCCGCTCGGCTCGACATTGCAGCCCCGAAGCCGTGCATATTGTTCCGCGTAGTAGGACCAGCTGACGCTCCCGGACGACGGCGAGAGCGCCATCATGTTCTCGCTGTTCGGAATCGTCTCGACGGCAGGTTGGGCGAGCGGCTCGGGGAGCGACATGGGTTGCGTGACGGCAACGGGCTGGGTCCGCGTGAGGGTCGGTCTGGTGTCGATGATGGGGGCAGGGCCGCTTGTGGACCTGCGCGGCTCCGGAGCCGGCCTCGCGGGTGTGCCGGCGACAGGTGTCGGTGCAGGCGGAGAGGTCTGCTCGAATGCACGCGGCGCGGGAGTCGCTGCGGCGGGCGTTTGGCTGGACATCGCCGCAGCCACCGGCGGGGTTGCGGTCGTCTCGTCGGCCCGGGTTGCCGGAGGGCTCGTGCCGGTATCGGCGAGCGCCGTGCCATCTGCGCTGCCCGAGTCACGCGTTTCGCCGGCCCGTGCAGCACCCGAGGGCGGCGCCGCCCGTGCAACCCGGGCGCGATCGCGCGACCAGGTCGAGTGGAGCGAGCGAAGGGATTCGTCCAATGACGTGCGGAATGCCTCGGTGACGTCGGTGCGCGTCGGTCGTCCGTCCGGCGTCGTCGAGACGAGCGCCGCGTCCAAGGCAACCTTGACGCTGCCGCGGTCATCGAGGAAGTAGGAGGTGACCTCGACGAGACTGCCGGGCGCGGCCGTGGCCGCTGCGGAGCCGAGATCACGCGCGAGAGGTGAGCCCGGATCGAGCGGACGCCGAGCCACCACGCGATCGTCCGTCGTCTCGGCAATGATCCAAGCCCGGCTCCTCGCCGAACCCATCGCCAACGCCTTCACCTCCGCGCGGGACGCGCCGGGGAACACCATCTGCGGACGGTCCCCGACCTGAAAGGCTTCGACTTGGGGGTCGAAGGTTCCGGTTCTCGGGCTACCGGCGCAACCGACCTGAAGCACGGCGACGGCGGTCATTGAAAGAATCAAAGTGATGGGACGCAGGTTCACGGCAAACCCCTCGGGCAGAGAACAGGGACACCTCGGGCGACACACATTCGGACTCCGAGCCACGCCCGTCGGCACCGCGCTTGAGGCCAAGCGTGCCACACCCCGAAACCCGCGGCCAGCTTCTGCGTGTGGGGGCATGTGTCGAGGACGGCAAGCCAGCACGGCATCGGTGCGAGGCTTCGGAAACGACGCTTGGCCGCGGCAGAAACAGCAAAAGCCGGCATCGTGCCGGCTTTTGCTGTTGTCGTAGAGTGTTTGGAGCCGATGCGCGGATTCGAACCGCGGACCTACGCATTACGAATGCGTTGCTCTACCGACTGAGCTACATCGGCGCGGAGCCGCGAAGTATAGGGCGATCGCCCGATCGTTTCCACCCCCCGCTCGAGCGATTTCGAGCATCATGCGGAAATCTTTGCAATCACCCGATGGATTCCGCTAAAATCCCGGCGCTTAACTTCGACCATCCGCCCTTGTCCGGAGCCAACCTTAGGGATTATCCATGCCCAGCGTGCGTGTCAAAGAGAACGAGCCTTTCGAAGTCGCAATGCGGCGTTTCAAGCGGTCCTGCGAAAAAGCAGGTGTGCTCGCCGAGGTCCGTCGTCGCGAGTTTTACGAAAAGCCGACGTCCGAGCGCAAGCGCAAGAAGGCGGCTGCGGTGAAGCGGCATCAGAAGAAGTTGCAGCGTGAGTCGCGTCGCTGGGAGCGTCCGTACTAAGGTCGGATCCTCGATGTCGGTCCCGCGTTCGTCGGGGCCGCTGCTCGCATTGCGACGAGGTCGCAAGTCTTTCTTTTCGTACCGCTGCGGTTTCGACGCTTCATCATGCTCAAACTTCAAATCCAAAGTGATATGAAGACCGCCATGAAGGCGGGCGACAAGACTCGGCTCGGGGTGATCCGGTTGATGCTCGCGGCCATCAAGCAGCGCGAGATCGACGAGCGCATCGAGCTCGACGACGCTCAGGTCCTGGCCGTCCTCGACAAGATGGTCAAGCAGCGTCGCGACTCGATCAGTCAGTACAGCGGTGCCGGCCGTGAAGATCTCGCCGAGATCGAGCGCTTCGAGGTCGAGGTCATCCAGTCGTATCTCCCGCGCGCCCTCACCGACGAGGAGCTGACGTCCCTGATCGACGCGGCGATGGCGTCCTCGCAGGCGAGCGCGATGAGCGACATGGGCAAGGTCATGGGCCTGTTGAAGCCGCAGATTCAAGGCCGGGCCGATATGGGCAGCGTCAGCGCCCGCGTCAAACAGCGCCTCGGAGGCTGACTCCGGCGTCGTCGCTCAACGCTTTGCCGAGGCACATGGCCGGTCGCATCCCCCCCGAGTTCATCGACGAGCTTCTCACGCGAACCGACATCGTCGACCTCGTCGGCACGCGGATTCAGCTGCGCAAGGCCGGGAAAGACTACCAGGCCCGCTGCCCCTTCCACGACGAGAAAACCCCGTCCTTCACCGTCAGCCAGGACAAGCAGTTCTATCACTGTTTCGGCTGCGGCGCCCACGGCACGGCGATCGGCTTCCTGATGGAATACGACCGCCTCGACTTTCGCGAAGCCATCGACGAGCTGGCGCAGCGTGCCGGATTGGCGGTGCCCGACGGGGTCGACGCCGGTCGGCCCGGCCCCGATCACGGGCCGCTGTACACCCTTCACGCGCAGGCGGCCGAGCTCTATCGCGAGCAATTGCGGGTCCATCCCGACGCCCGGCGCGCCGTCGACTATCTCAAAGGGCGCGGTCTCACCGGCGAGGTGGCGTCGCATTACGGGCTGGGTTTTGCACCGCCCGAGGGTCGCCTGCTTCTGTCGCGCCTCGGCGCGAGCCCGTCGGAGCGCGAGCGCCTGCTGGCCTGCGGGCTGATCTATGACGAGGAGGGGCGACGACGCGACCGCTTCCGTGATCGGATCATCTTCCCGATCCGCGATCGACGCGGCCGTGTGATCGGTTTCGGCGGGCGGCTGCTCGGCGAGGGCAAGCCGAAATACCTCAACTCGCCCGAGACCCCGATCTTCCACAAGGGTCGCGAGCTCTACGGTCTGTTCGAGGCACAGAAGGCCAGTCGCAAGCTCGATTCGGTCCTCGTCGTCGAGGGCTACATGGATGTCATCGCCCTGGCGCAGTTCGGGGTGACCAACGTCGTTGCGACCCTCGGCACGGCGACAACCGCGGAGCATCTCCAGCTGCTTTCGCGCACGACCCCCGAGATCGTGTTCTGCTTCGACGGCGATCGTGCGGGGCGCGCCGCGGCCTGGAAGGCATTGGAGAGCACGCTGCCCTCGGCGACCGGCCGCCAGTCGATTCGTTTTTTGTTCTTGCCCGACGGGGAGGATCCGGACAGCCTGATCCGGGCCGAGGGCGCCGATGCCTTCCGTGCACGCATGACGGAGGCTCAACCGCTCTCTGAGTTTCTGTTCGAGCAGCTCTGCGATCAGGTCGACATGACCAGCATCGACGGGCGTGCGCGTTTTTCCATCTTGGCGCAGCCGTTGATACAGACGGTACCGCCCGGGATCTACCGCGACATGCTGACCGGCCGCATGGCCGCGCTGGCTGGATTGCCGACGCCGTCGCAGCGGCCGCCCGCCCGCGCGCGCGCACGTGCGCGCACGGCGCATCCCACCCGGCCGAGCCTGATCGCACAGGCCATCGCCTTGCTGCTCGATCATCCGGAGCTCGCGGGCGAGGTTGCCGAAGCCCCCGACGACTGGCGGCGCTCGGCCAATCCAGGTGCCGCGATCTTGGTGCAACTGCTTGAAACGATTGCGGCACACCCAACTATCAGCAAAGGTACGTTGGTGGAGCGTTGGCGCGATCGGGAGCACTTCACCTACCTCCAGCGACTCAGCGTCGATCCTTTCCTGCGCGGTATCCCGCCCGACGGGATTGCAGCCGAGTTCATCGGTGCCTTGACGCGCATCGGCGACGAGGTTCTCAAGGAGGAGCGTCAACGGCCCTTGACTGCAGCACGCCCCGGCGTGTCGGGCGAGGACGTCCGGGCGCAGCTTGAGCAGGATGTCGCTCCCGCACCCTCGCGCAGACATTGACTGGAGTCAACGCTACTTAACGTGCTAAACTGCGTAGTTCGCCTTTTAGTGGCCATCCGCCGTAGCAACCAGGGTATCCCATGGATCAAGAACAGCAACAGTCCCAGCTGAAGCAACTGATCGCCAAGGGCAAAGAACAAGGTTACTTGACCTACAGCGAGGTCAACGATCATCTGCCTCCCGGGATCGTGGAGACCGATCAGATCGAAGACATCGTTCGCATGATCAACGACATGGGGATCATGGTCCATGAGTCCGCCCCGGATGTCGTCGATCACACCCTGAGCGACTCCGCCGTCTCCGACGACGAGGCCGCCGAGGCCGCCGCGGCTGCCTTGGCGACGGTCGACAGCGAGTTCGGTCGCACCACGGATCCCGTGCGCATGTACATGCGCGAGATGGGCACCGTCGAGCTGCTCACGCGCGAAGGCGAGCTCGTGATCGCGAAGCGGATCGAAGACGGACTCAACCAAGTCCTCTCCGCGCTCTCGGTCTATCCGCGCTCGGTCGAGAAACTGATCGAGATCTTCGATCGCGTCGAGCGCGAGGAGACGCGTCTGACCGACGTCATCTCGGGTTTCAACGACGGCGACGAAGAGCCGGTTGCCACGCCCGCGCAGGTGACCAGCGAGAAGGCGAAGGACGACGCCGAGACGGACGTCGATGACGACGACGATGCGGCCCCCGTCGTGGACACCGGACCCGATCCCGAGGACGCGGCGCGGCGCGCACAACTCCTGCGCGAGCACTTCGCCGTGCTTCGCTCCGCGCTGGAGCAGCACGGGCGCGACGACGAGCGCTCGCGCGCCGCCATGGCGAGCGTCTCCGAGGTGTTTCTTCAGTTCAAGCTGGTCGCGCCGGTCTTTCTGGAGCTGGCCGAGATCCTGCGTCGCACCATCGAGCGCATTCGCGGGCAAGAGCGGGTGATCATGAGCCTGTGCGTCGAGCAGTCCGGGATGCCGCGCAAGGTCTTCATCGATACCTTCCCGGAGAACGAGACCAACCCACAGTGGCTCGAGCAGCAGCTGGCGAGCGGCAAGCCCTACGCCGCACGTCTCGCCGAGGTCTCCCAGGACATTCGCCGTGCTCAGCGCAAGCTCCAGGAGATGGAGAAGGAAAACATCCTCACCATCAGCGAGGTCAAGGACGTCAACCGCAAGATGTCGATCGGCGAGGCCAAGGCACGTCGCGCCAAGAAGGAGATGGTCGAGGCGAATCTCCGCCTGGTCATCTCGATCGCCAAGAAATACACGAACCGCGGCCTGCAGTTCCTGGATCTGATCCAAGAGGGCAACATCGGCCTCATGAAGGCCGTGGACAAGTTCGAGTACCGTCGCGGCTACAAATTCTCGACCTATGCGACCTGGTGGATTCGCCAAGCGATCACGCGCTCCATCGCCGATCAAGCCCGCACCATCCGCATCCCGGTCCACATGATCGAGACCATCAACAAGCTCAACCGGATCTCGCGGCAGATGATCCAGGAGATGGGACGCGAGGCGACCCCGGAAGAGCTCGCGCAGCGGATGGACATGCCGGAAGACAAGGTCCGCAAGGTCCTGAAGATCGCCAAAGAGCCGATCTCGATGGAAACGCCGATCGGCGACGACGAAGACTCGCATCTCGGCGACTTCATCGAAGACTCCGGCGTCATCTCTCCGGTCGACTCGGCAACCGCCGAGGGCCTGCGCGAGGCGACCCAGAACATGCTCGCCAGCTTGACCTCGCGCGAGGCGAAGGTGCTGCGCATGCGCTTCGGCATCGACATGAACACCGACCACACCCTCGAAGAGGTCGGCAAACAGTTCGACGTGACGCGCGAGCGCATCCGCCAGATCGAGGCCAAGGCCCTGCGCAAGCTCCGGCATCCGACGCGTTCGGATAAGCTCCGCAGCTTCCTCGACGCGGACTAGCCAGGGAGCTCAGTCGCCACGGACGGCGTAGTTTCCGCAACAACCACCCCGTCGCACAACGGGCCGTTAGCTCAGCGGTTAGAGCAGGGGACTCATAATCCCTTGGTCCTAGGTTCAAATCCTAGACGGCCCACCACATCCGCTCGGCGACATTTTCGTCCCCGTCTCTCGACGGATTCCGGTCTCGTTACCTCCATCCCTTCACCGCTCGGCATCGGATATCCCGGACGATGGATCGGGCGCCGATCCAATTGGGTGTCGCTGAGCGTCAGGATCGCGCCTATGTCGGGTGACACTTCTTGTCACCTGGCTCCCTCGGTCGGATCCGAATCGGCACCGATCGGTGCGCGCCGCGGCAAGTTCGGTCCTGAGTTGGGAGAGTCGCGAGTGACTCGCCATCGTGCCGCGAGCAGGTCTCGATCTGCCTTCGGCCTTCCTCATCCGGCTCTCGTTCTTGTTTCATCGCGACTCGTGTCGACCCTCCCCGAATGGCTCGAAAGGTATCCGAATCGAGCGCGGAGAGGCTGGCGTGGGTTTTGCCCTAGCGTCATGGAAAGCGAGCGGTCGACGAGCGGTCATTTAGGCCATGCTTGCTCTCTGCGAGCTTAGCAATCTTGATGGGACCGAACCCGGAGTGACGATGGCATCTCTCAAGGCAGGATTGACGTGTCGCGACCTCGATGGCGAGTTGGTCGTTCTGGACGCCGCGACGGGCTATATTCATCAGATGAATCCCACCGGCGCGGTGATTTGGAAACTGCTCGACGGAGGGACATCGATCGAGTCCATCGAGACCCGTCTCTCGGATGAGTTCGATCTCGATGCGGAGGAGGCCCGACGCGACGTGCTCGGCTTTGTCGAACAACTGCGACATGCCGGTCTCCTGGAACCGACCGCTTAGGCATCCCCGCGCTTCGAAACCTTACTCGATGTCGGGGAACAGAACGAGCATCGCTAGGTCGATACTGCGGGACGAGTGCGGTTTTCGAACCCTGCTGGCATTTCGCTCTCGATGGGAGCCGTTCGGATCCCTGCTTGCGTAGAGGATGATTTCCGCGACGCGCGTTGATTTTCGAAGGCCCCTAGCGCGCAGACGAAATTTTCCGCTCGGGAGAGGTTCGACACTACGATGTTCCGGATGAATTTTCTGCTCGTAATAATGGAGGCAAAGAGATGCCACACGATAGCTCACGACGAGACTTCCTGAAGAAAGCGACCTACGTTCCCCCGGTTCTCCTTAGTTTTCATGCGGCGCCGTCATTTGCGCGCCCGGGATCGGTTCCGGCCAGTCCGTTGCAGCCCGGCATTCAGACGCTGAAGGGGGATGTTCAGGCGACGAGTCCGATGCTCGCATCGAGCAAGGAGCCGGCTACAAGTTCGCGTTCAGCAGGCTCCGGGGCCGGCGGAGGGAGCTCATCCGGGCTTGATCTACCAGATTTCGGCAACGCTCCGTCGACCCGCGGTTCGGGTACCTGTGAACCTGTCGATGAACAGCGTTTCGGCGTGACGGGCTCCGCGTCATCCATCTCGAGAGAATCCCTTGGCCGGGCGTCCAGGGACAACATCGGCTCTTGTAGCGAGGAGGCCGAATCCCGGTCCGGTATGAGATCGATGCGTGGACTCGTCAGCAAGCTGTGGAAGTCTCGGGCTTGATCGCCAGGCTGTATGATGGCTTCCAAGCGCGCGTCGAGCGGTGAACGAGATGTGTGCGATCAGGCAACCGATGAAGGAAAGCAGCTTCAGTGTTCTCGAATGCCCCGCAACGGTTGCGTGGGAGACGGATTGTCTATCTCCTTTGATCGCCGCAGCTTTCGGCGGCTTCGCGGCCGGCGGATCGAGCCAGCCGGCCGCACTGGCTTATCGAGTTCTTTCGGCGCCGGAACGCGACTGTTTCAGTCTCTTTCGGAATGGGGAAGTGATCGACCGCGGTCTCGATTCCTCGAAACTTCTGTTCGCGCTCCAGCAGGACCTCATTGTTGCCGTTCAACGCCTGCGCCATGACCTCGTTTTCGTCCACGCGGCCGCCATCCAGCGTGAAGGTCGCGCGTTTCTCCTCGCAGCGCCGTCCGGAAGCGGAAAATCGACCCTATGCTGGGCGTTACTGCATCATGGCTTTCGCCTGATGAGCGACGAGCTTGCGCCGGTGGATCCCGTGACGCTCAGGATCAAGCCGTTTCCGCTGGCCGTCACGTTGAAAGCACGGCCTCCTGAATGCTGTCCTCTACCGGCGTCGACCCTCAAGACGCATCGCTCCCATTACATCCCGATCGATGCCCTGCCATCTGAGCCCGCGGCCGAGTCTGCCTTGACGGGTGCGATCCTATTCGTGGACTACGCCGTGAGTAATCCGGCGCCCCAGCTCCGCAAGCTTACTGCCGCGGAGGCGGCGTCTCGCCTCTACCCGAACATCCTGAATTCCTTGGCACACCAAGCGATGGGGCTTGACGACACAATTCGGTTGGCCCGCTCTGTGCCATGCTATCACTTGGCCTCAGCCGACCTTGCGGCGACTGCGGCTGAGGTGAGCGTCTTCTTGGGCACGATTTGACCCATCTATCCTGATGAGCTCGGGTTCAGCCCGGATCGGATGGTATTGCCGGGTGTCGGGCCAATCGGCCTCGTCGCATCTCGGGCGTCCGATGCGCCCGATACAGCGCGTCAGTACCCGCAGGGGGCGGCTGAGTCGCCACAGAGGTCGGTTAGGTGGACCAGACCCGAAACGGGCCTCGTCTTCGGGCCGTGGCATCGTCAGGGCTTGGTGCAAATATCGACGTCGGCAGGACATGGTGTCCAAAAGCTTCAGAAACGTCGAATTGATCCCGAGGCATCTCAGAATGCGTGGCTCAGGCATCTTGGGGTTAAGCAGGATTCGCAGCACAGTCGACACGTCCGCTCGGGCTGCCGGTTCAAGCAAGAGGCGAGACGCATGCGCAGGAAGCGGTGTCGACAGCAACTCCTGTGCGAGCCCAAGGCCTGCTCGCAGCATACGTTCCGAGTTCCACCGCTGAGTGCAGGCATGGAGTCTTGCCCAGTCCAGCTGGTCAGCTCGAATGATTCTGTCGATATCGACCACCCACTTGAGTCGGCGCCACCTGTCCTTGGTGGCGTGGATGCAGGTGTGAATGAGCTGGTGCTCGGCGGACAAGGTCAACACGGATCGTCCGTCAAGACTTACCCTACGAACCTGGCCCCAGATCGAATCGGCTTCAAGCCGTTCGGATTGCGGATACAGTTTAGAAAGAAGCGCCCAGTGGAGATCGATTTGCAGAAGGTTGTCGGCACTCTGCAATGTGATCTCATGGTAATAGCGGGCGTAGATACGCTCCTGCGTCGTCGTCAGTTTTTGAGTGTTCGGGTCACACAGCATGCTCGTCGGATAGACCGGGCGGTAGTCGGATTGCTCCAGAAGGGTTCGGGCGAGAGCGACCTGATCCGGCCGGACCAGAATGTCGATGTCCCCAAGCTGTCGGACCGCAAGATGCTCGTAAACGGTGCCAGCGAGGATCATACCTTTCAATAAGACGACCGGGATGCCTGCTGCAGCCAAGGTTTCCTGCACGCTAAAAAAACACTGTAGCGCTAGCCGATTTCTGAGCAAAGTCGCGTGGAAATGATCATGTAGCTGCGACAGAACAACCCGAGGGGCGGGGTGTGCTCGAGCGTGGCTTAGTCCCGAAAACAGCAACGGCAGGATCTCGTGATGTTCGGCAAATTCCAGCAACTGCCCCCAGTCGATCCCCTCGTCGACGAGCTCTGACCAACGCTGGTCTCGCTCGGCATCCGCCTCGCCGGTCAGGCACGCGAGGAGTAGGGCTGAGGTTGTCGCAGAATGCTTAATGGCGGTCACGAGGATCGACGAGCTCCGAGTGGTTCATACGAAAAAATGGCGACCCGGAAAGCACCAGCGATCAAGATGGCGTTCGCAACAACTCGGCTACCGGCCTAGCCCGCACAACGGCTCCCATGCACGCCAGGACTTAGCGTGTGGGCCTCCGTGCGGGCGGACGACCCCGCCATCATCGGGGTGCCGGTGCGGCGTTTCCCCAGGTTGTTAGGTTACTGAACCCCGATGCTATCATCTAAGCCGCACTGCCGGGACACGTGCGCGATGTGCGGTATTACACGTTCGATTCAGGCGAGGTGTTTTTCAGATGAAAGGGCCGTCGGATCGTCGCAATCTGTCGCGTCATTCCGCATTGACTCAACCGATGCTCGAAGGAGTCGGCAGTCGCGACCTGGATCTTGCCGCTCAAGTCACACAAGTCCGGGTCCCGTGTATCCCGAAGGCTACCCTGCGACCATCCCCTTTTTTCTCACTCGGAGCGGCCAACGAGGAGACGACGCATGACGCCGGTCTCGTCAGCATTATCATCGCGAATTTTAATTACGAACAATATGTCGGACAGGCCATCGAAAGTGCCTTGAGTCAAACCTATCCATGGGTGGAGGTTATCGTTGTCGATGACGGTTCTACCGATCATTCCTTGGATGAGATCAGGCGTTTCTTGCCGGATGTAAAGCTCGTGCAGGTCGAACACCAGGGACAGATCGCTGCCTCAACAGAGGGATTCCGGCAGAGCCACGGCGATTTTGTTATCTTTCTCGATGCCGATGATATTTTGCTGCCCGGTGCAGTGGACGCATTCTGTAAAGCCTTTTGTTCCCGCGAGAACGTGGTAAAGGTTCAAGGTTACATGGCGGTCATCGATAGGGAAGGATACTCGAAGGGGCATCGTATTCCCGATGTCCTGCCGGCGTCGGGTGACTATCTGGCTTTGGCTCTAAGGCATGGTCTTTTACCCCTCTCCATTGCCTACACGTCAGGGAATGCCTGGTCCAGATCCTTTCTGGAAGAGGTGTTTCCGCTCCCAAGCTCAGGTTGGTTTGACGATTACCTTCATGACCTTGCTCCGCTATATGGGTGGATTGAGTCTTTAAGCGAAACGGTCGTTCAGTATCGCGTTCATGGAAAGAATTACTGGTATGGAAGTCGTGCACTGACGCGCAGCGCTATGCGCGCGCATGTCGAGACAGTCAACCGTGGTCTTGACTTCCTTGTCGAACACATGAGGAAGCGCGGCATGCCTACGAGAGCCTTGCAGTGGCGAGAGCGAAAACGTTCATGGGGAGGTGTTGTTGTTGAGTTCATCGTGAATCGAAGCATCGGTCGGGGCCGATGTATCCCATGGTCGGTCTTTATTCTCGCGCCTTTCGGACGCGGACAAGAGATTTTTCTTAAGAAACTCCTTTTGTCGTCATTGCTTGCGATTATTTGGATCATGCCGACAACACCAAGCATGGCGCTCGCAAAGTTATTGTTGAAAAAGAAGGGTGGCTGGTTGCCATGTCCAGGCTGACATCATGAATGATCTCGTCTCCGTTGTCATACCTGTCTATAACGGCGAGCGATATATAGCTTCAACGTTGCGTTCTGTAGTCGAACAATCTCACGAAAACTTGGAAATTCTCGTCGTCGATGACGGTTCCACTGATGGTACCGCGGACATTCTAAAGATGCTTGCGCAACAGGACTCGCGAATCAATTTGTTTAATCAGTCGAACAAAGGGGTCGCCGCGGCACGGAATCTCGGGATCAAAGCCGCGCAGGGTGCCTTTGTCGCCCCCTTGGACGCAGACGATATATGGCACCGAGAGCGTATTGCCAAACAATACCGCTGTTTGATCGACACGCCGAGTGATGTGGGTTTGGTGTACTCGCCATGGATGAACATCGACGAGACCGGGGCAAGGCTATCGCCTTGTGTGGGTCGAAATCGATTCGAGGGTATCGTTTTTTTTCAACTGGTTACGGGGAACTTTTTAGGAAGTGCGAGCACTTGCTTGATCAAGATGGCGTGCCTAGCGGCTGTTGGACTCTACGACGAGAAGTACTTTCAGCAGCGTGCGCAAGGCTGCGAGGATTGGGATCTCTATCTGCGCATCGCTCGGCAGTTCCGGTTTCGTTTTCTCCCCGATTGCTTGACTGCATATCGCCAAGCTCGGCAAAGCATGTCGGTCGACGTAAACCAAATGATGCGCTCTTACGACAGGATGATGTCGAAGCTTCAAGGCCCTGAGAGTGTTGTGCCGGCGTGCGTGTTTCGATGGTCTCGCGGCGCCTTTCTCTTTTATCTTGGCAACCGAGCGATCATGGCGAGGCGTCCCGGTTTAACCGTCTTTTTGCTTTTCAAGATGCTATCGATCGACCCTGTCCGCGCCTTGGATCCTCAATTATGGCGCACCTTTGTAAGGTGTCTGCCTGCCAACCTTCGGCCCGTGCGCGGGAGTAAAAATACGGCGCCGCTCTCGACCAGCGAGAATTGGGGCGACCTTCCCGCAGTGTCGAATAGACCCGTTGCGGTCTCTGGAGTTCTTTGGGATGCGGCCAGGCGGCGCCGTGAAGGTGTCGTTCATCGCCTGCAACGTGAATTGGAGTGGCCCGCTCGGCTCGATCAGGAGCCTGAAACCTCGCAGGGCGTCTCCGCGGATTCTTGGACGTGAAGGTCTTCCGGGGGAGGCTCCTTAATACCTCGGCTCGGGATTAAGACTTCCAGACAGACACTCGGGCAAGTGCATGGATGCCGACACGGCGTCCGATCCCGGCCGGGGCATCTGTTCACTGGCCGCGTAAACGGCAAGGAGATTTCGAATGCTATACCCGATCAAAGTGGTTGATCTTGAGCTAGCGACTCCTCTGCCCACGCTGGAGGGACTCGATGGGTACCTCTTGGTATGGGCGATCTTGCGACTACGGGGAGTTCCGATCGGCTATCTCAAGGTCCCCGTATCGGGTGGTCGATGTCACGCAAGTACATTCGCCAAGGCCATTCTCGACGAGCACGTCTCGACCATCATGACCTGCCTGGTGCGCGAGGGTTTGCTCGCCGACTTACCGCTCCGCCACTTCGATTTTACGAAGCTCCTCGCCCTTCCGGCCGCCAGCGATAACTTCTGGCAGCGTCGTGCCGATGCAGCGCCGAAAGTCACGGTTGCGGTCTGCACTTGTGATCGGACTGATGACTTGGCGATCTGCCTCGAAGCCTTGCAGCGCTTGGATTACCCCAACCTCGACCTGCTTGTTGTGGACAATGCCCCTGCCGGCAAAGGCGCCGAGGAGTTGGTCCGAACGCGGTTTCCTGCCGTACGCTACGTCTGCGAGCCGCGCCCCGGTTTGGACTGGGCGAGAAATCGGGCGATCCTGGAGTCGCAGGGCGAGATCATTGCCTACACCGACGATGATGCTATCGTAGACCCCGGTTGGGCGAAGGCCATCGCTAGAGCCTTTATCGAGCAACCGGAGGTCATGGCGGTGACCGGTCTCGTCGTACCCTTCGAGCTCGAGACCGAAGCACAAGCACTCTTCGAGCTCCACGGAGGATTCGGGCGCGGTTTCACGCGGAAGTGGTGGAGTGTCGAGCAGGGTAACCCGGTGCCTTGGGGTTTGCTGGGTGCTGGTCAGTTCGGGACGGGCGCGAACATGGCCTATCGACGCCGCCTCTTCGATCGGATCGGTGATTTCGACCCTGCCTTGGATGTCGGCACGGTGACTCGGGGCGGCGGGGATTTGGAAATGTTCTTCCGGGTGCTTAAAGCCGGCCATACGCTCATGTATGAGCCCGAAGCGATGATTCGTCATCGTCACCGCCGGGACTATGCGAGCCTCAAGACCCAGATCACCAGCAACGGGGCGCTTTACGCACTCTGGACCTCGATTTATCGGCGTTATCCCGATCAGCGCCGCGCTTGCCTGCGAATTGGTGTCTGGTGGATGTTCCATTGGAATATCCGCCGATGGTTCGAATCCTATCTGTACCCACATCGACTCCCTCGTGATCTCATCGTTTCCGAATTATCGGGTGGCTTGGCAGGACTGACGTCCTATCGGAAAGCGCTAGCGCGCGCACAAGAGGTCGAGCGCGAGTTCGGCCCCCAGACCTCGCTTCCATCAGTTGCTCACGCTGTAGAAACCACCCTAGCGTCTCGGCAAAAAGGGGCGCCGTCTATCGCCGTGCGGAGGGTGGAATTGACGCAGCCACTGATGCCTTTGAACGATCTCAGGGACTCAGATACCGTAAGATTGTTCGCGACTTGGGACAATCGGCCCGTAGGTTCAGTGAATATCCGAAGCTGCGGGCCATTCGTCGGGCGATTACAACAGGCGGATGGGCTCGCGGATGCCTTGACGCACCAATTGATCGCGCCTGATTTACGATTAGGCGAGGACGTCAGGTGGGCGATCGCCATTTCGACCTTGACCACGCATCTCGGTGCGGATGTCGAACCGACACCCGATCGACTCCCGGAAGAGGTTTCTGTATCGATCGTCGTGGCGACGTACGACAGACCGGAGGATTTGCGCAACTGTTTATCCTCGTTACACGCACAAGGGACAGTCCGTACTGTGGAGATTGTTGTCGTCGATAATCATCCAGCCTCGAAACTGACTCCTCCGGTGGTTGCCGAATTCCCCGCGGTTGTACTTGTAGAAGAACGGCGGCAAGGGTTGGCTTATGCAAGGAACGCCGGCTTTATCGCTGCGAAAGGCGATATCCTGATCGCGACGGACGATGACGTGACCATGCCCGCCGATTGGTTGGAGAAACTTCTCGCGCCTTTTGCCCGCGCAGATGTCATGGTGGTAACGGGTCATGTCCTCCCGTTGGAGCTTGAGACGGAATCTCAACAAAACTTCGAAAACTACGGTGGTCTCGGGCGAGGGTTCCAGTCGTTCGAGCGATCCGGCTTATGGTTCGAACGAACGTGGCGTGAGCCAGTGAAGACCTGGACACTCGGCGCAACAGCGAATGCGGCATTCCGTGCATCGATCTTCCGTGATTCCCGCATCGGTTTAATGGAAGAAACGCTGGGTCCCGGAATGCCTTCGGGCGTCGGGGAGGATACCTACCTGTTCTACAAAGTCTTGAAGGCGGACTTCACGCATGTTTACACCCCTGATGCCTATGTCTGGCACAAGCATCGCCGCGACGATGCGGCGTTGCGGCGACAGCTCTACAACTACAGCAAGGGCCATATTGCGTACCATTTGACGACCTGGATCAAGGATGGTGATTGGAGAGCGCTAAAGTGGATCCTTTGGAGCATGCCAAAGTGGCAGATTCCTCGATTGATTAAGTCGATTATCCGTAAGGAGCAATATCCGGTCTCGCTGATCTTACTGGAGATCCGAGGCCACTTGATGGGACCTTGGTCACTCTGGCAGTCCTACCGCCGAGTCCGGCGAGAGGGTCGCAGTAGTATGGGGCCTCCGGATCCTCATGCCTCTGTACATCATTCCGCATCGGGAGATGGCGGATGTTCCGATGGTATGCCGCACCGAAGTCTCTAAATAATAGAAACAAACGGGAAGCCGTGCCGATGCTATTCATTCTCGACCGAAGGATCGTCCACTACTATGATCTGATGCGGGTCTTGGTAGATCGAGAGATGAAGCTGCTGTATAAGCGTTCGGCGCTCGGCGTCCTCTGGACAATGATTAATCCCTTGCTTCAGCTTCTGGTTTTCCTCTTTATCTTCCGCACGATCCTCAAGGTGGATATCCCGCACTACACCTCTTATGTCTTCACCGGCTTGTTGGTTTGGCAGTGGTTTAGCAAAGCCACTCTGCAAGCAACAGGCATCATTATCGGAAATCGTCCCCTGATCCGCCAGCCCGGATTCCCCGTAAGCGTCTTGCCTCCTGCCGTTGTTATGACCGGGATGCTCCATTTCGTTCTCGCGCTACCTGTGTTGGCGGGCTTTTTATTGATGGATGGACTATTACCGGGACCGGCATTCTTTTGGTTGCCTGTGCTCATGCTGATCCAGTTCTTAGTCACGGTGACGATTTCATATCTGCTGGCCGGCGTGAACGTCGCCTTTCGCGATACCCAGAACGCGCTGGCGGTCCTGCTCCAGGTCATGTTTTATATGACCCCGATCTTTTATTCCATCGATCGTATTCCTGCAGATCTTCGGCCATTCTATGAATTAAACCCAATGGTACCGATTCTGATGGGTTACAGGAGTGTTCTGCTCGATGGCCAAAGCCCGCAATGGACATCGCTTCTGCCGGTTGTCGTGATCATATCGGCCTTGTTGCCGCTTTGTTTCCTGCTGTTCAGGCATCAGAGCCGCCGGTTCGTCGAGGAAATTTAATGGCTGCAGCGATTCAGATCGAGAATCTCGGTAAGCATTTCCGTCGCTACCATCGGGACCGCCCCCGACGCTGAAGGAGACGATCCTCTCGGGATGGCGGAGCAGCAAGAGCGTCGAGCAGTTCTGGGCGCTGCGGCATGTGGACCTCGATGTTTCCAGGGGCGAGATGGTGGGGATCGTCGGTCAGAACGGCGCCGGCAAGTCGACATTGCTCCAGATGGTCGGCGGTGTCGGAACGCCTGACGAAGGTCGAGTTCGGGTCGAGGGACGTATCGGAGCCTTGCTGGATCTGGGGGCCGGCTTCTCGCCCGATCTGACCGGCGGAGAGAATATCGACATTGCGGGCGTCGCAGCGGGGTTGACCCGTGGCGAGGTTAGGCAGAGGTTCGATCGGATCGTCGCTTTCGCCGAGTTGGAAGAGGCGATCGACAATCCCGTGCGCACCTACAGCAGCGGGATGCAGATGCGCTTGGGTTTCTCGGTCGCCGTCAATACCGAGCCGGAGATCCTGCTCATCGACGAGTTCCTCTCCGTCGGCGATCTCGCGTTTCAGGCGAAATGCCTGGATCGGATCCAGGAGATGAAGGCGCAAGGCTGCGCGATCATGCTGATTTCTCATAGTCTCGGGCAGATTACGGATTTGTGCGACCGCGCCGTCTGGTTGCGACGCGGCGAGGTCGTCGTCGAGGGCTTGCCTGAAGTTGTGGCCGGGCAATACGCGGTGAACATGCGCTCGGAAACTCGACGCCGGACTCCTAATCAGGCGCCGTCGCTTGCCTCTTCAGGTTGCGAGCTCCAGGTGAATCGTAACCGTTTCGGATCCATGGAGGCTGAGATTTCCGCCGTGCGTCTCACCCCCGGTCCGCGGATCGGTAGCGGAGAGCCGCTCCGGGTGGAGATCGACGTCACGTCCGAACAACCCGTTCAGGCGGTGAATTTCAACGTCAGTGTAACGCGCAAGAACGACGGCCAAGTCTGTCTTGATCTGAACACGACGGATGAAGCGCAGATGGCAGCTTTGTCCGGGGCAGCAACGATAGTCTTGTCGTTGCGGCGCCTGGATTTGGCGGGCGGCGATTATTTCGTCAACGTCGGCATCTTTCGGGCCGATTGGGAGTACGCGTACGACTACCACTGGGAGGTCTATCCATTGAGCATCGAGGGTCCCGAGAACCCCAAGGGCGTTCTTTGTCCGCCTTTTCGGTGGAGCATTGGGCGGCGACCGGCTGTTTAGCCCAGGCCGAAATCATCAACCAGTGCGGGCATGAAGCGCGCCGGTCGGTCACGCCGGTCGTTGGCAGCCAGATCGCGGCCATCATCCGTGCGCGGGCGCCTGCATTTGCTGTGGGTCGGCCCCTGAGCAGGTATACCAAAGGTGGGCCTCGCTCGTAAGACCGGCCACCCAAAACAACAGGCGCTCGTGACATCCGCTCTGCGGTGTCACGCATGCCCCGTGGCGCTCTGCGCCACGTGCCACGATGGCCGGAGTTACGAGCAAGGCCCCAAAGGTGCGGTGCAGATATGCCGAGACCGTTATCGGCGCTCAAGCGGCAAGGGGTTTGCCCTGCCACGTCCAGCGAAACAGCCCGGCCTTCGCGGTGTTAAGGACGTCGTTGAGCGCGAACAGCTACTTTCGCAGATCCTCGACCGGGGTGAATCTGCCGCGACGCACTGTCGCCATGGAAGACGTCCCGTTCCCCGAGCATGCGGTGCAGCGCTGTTTTTAGCCGACGCGGAATGGAAAACCTCTGTTACGTTTCCTGTGGGCCGGGGCTCACCCACCGAGCCGCCTTCACTCCGACGCGGGTAGTGCGGATGCTCGCCGGCCTTGGTGGTAATCTCCAAATCAATGGCTCTGACTTTCCGGATCCGCAAACGATTTGGATCGGTTTGCAACGCGCCCCAAACCGAGGATACTGATAATAGCGTGGCTCGGGTTCGCCTTGCGCCTGAGCAGGTTATCGGCCACGCGCAGGCTGTGCTTGAGCCATCACTTGAACAGATCGCGAGCACGTGCACGCGCCCTTTTCACAAATGTAGAAACGATAAAGTTGATGGGGGAAAACGAAAACCCGAAACGCTTATAGACATCATAGTACGCAAAGGGCCTCTTGTAGAAAGCGAGTGACGGGACGTAGCTATAGCATTTCTTGCTCAAAAACTCTCCTCCCCTCAGTCTGATCGTCGAACGGTCTGTCGGGGGAGTCAACTCGGAGATGACGTTGAGCAAATACAACGAGTCCTCCGTCCAATCCTGTAGTCGCCCCCGAGATCCCATGTTTTTCCCATGTCTACGGAAGCTTGCTTTAACTTCAGGGACATCGACTCTGCCGTAGGGTGCAAGGCGGGCAGTCGCCACCGCGTCAACGAAAAGGCCCGTAGGGGAACGGAAGCCGCCAATGCCCCGAAGCAGATCCGTATTGTATAGCGTGCTGCAAAGGTATAAAGCAGTCTCTGCTGCAAACCAACCCAAGAAAAACTTCGTCGTCGAATAACCGCCGACCATGTTCGCAGTCTCCGACCGGATGTTCCCATGCTCATCAATCACGCGAGTGCCGGTTCGAAGGATTCCACGCGAGAAATCTCCCTTGCAAGCACGAATGCACGACTCGACGTAGTCGGGATCTATGAGGTCATCATCGTGCAAGAGTAAGAAATAGACTCCTTTAGCTTGCTCAACACAGGAGTTCCAGTTATTGAACGCTCCAATGTTTTCGGGGTGTCTGATATAGCGAACACGCTCATCAGTCACGCTGCGAACCACTTGCTGTGTATTATCCATCGAACAATTGTCCGACACGATGATCTCAAGGTTCCGATAGGTCTGCGCAACAGCGCTAGTCAGTGCGTCATAGAGATAGCCATCAGCTCTGTTGTAAGTGGGTATCGCAATTGTCACTAGAGGGTCAGTCGAAAACACGGTGTCGCGTCCTCCCTTATCGATAGCTTCATGCTTTCCAGTCAATGGGCGGGTTCTACATAGAGTGCATAAGAGCAAGCGTTCGGAGCAAAAGTCTGCAAATTCCGGAGTTTATGGATTCCGAGTGTGCCAGGTGCCTGTAGTATACCTGCGTGAAGGGGAAGGCTCACAGCCGGAGTAGGTGGCGGTATACTTTCCAGCTGGTCTCGTCGGGATGCAACAGGTCGATGTTTGTGGATGGTCACGGCGACCGGGCCGTCGATCTCCCGCGCGGCCGCGCGCTCGGCACTCAGGCGCGTACCGGGAGATGGTCGTGGTGAAGAACTCCAAGCCTAGCCCGCATCGCTCACCAAGCGACGGTGTCGGTGCTTTCGCGGGGGCAGAGTGCTTCTTGGGGGCGTTCCGCGCACATGGGCAGAAGGTGTGGCCGCGATTCGGGCCGAAAGACGACCGAATCGCGGCTCGGACGGATTCGGCCGGGCCGGTTGATCACGTTAAGTTACCGATGTAGGCACGACTGTCCGTTGGCGGCCATGCAAACAGATGCAGAATTTTCTCAGGCGGTAAGCTGCTGGCTTTTCGGTTGAGGAGGCCGGAGAGGGTGGCGAGAATGCGCACCATAGCGTCGCGTGGCGGCGGCTGGGCGGGCGGTGGCTTTGGCTGGGTCACCAATCAGTCTGCAGGCCACGGACTACCTTCAAGCCGAGCGAGAGAGACCGCCGGCACGCCTACTCGCAACAGTGCCTGAAACGTGCTCGTTACGAGGTCAAGCGCGCACGGCGTCGGTTCGCTCTGTCTGTTCATCCTTGACGACCCACGGACGGTGCCCGTCACTGCCAACCGCGCTCGGAGCTAGCGGAATTTGTTGAATTAACGGCCGCTGCCTGCCTTGCGGTCGGCGGTTGTCCGGTGTAGCATTCATGGGGATTCGAGCACACTCCGTAGTGCGGCCACCTCGGCCACCTGAAAGGGTGGTCCGGTCCGGAGAGTTATACCGTGAAGGCATCTGGACCGACATCCATCTTTCCTGAGCTGTTCGAGGTATCCCTTAGTCCGTCGGTATTTTTGAGCGTCCGCGACTTCAACTGCGATCTTGGTCAAAGATTTGCAGCGCGACCGCCGACGCGCCACGCCTTGCCAAATGCTAACCCCAGCGCTGGGGCATCGAAGTCGCATTCCACGAATGCATAAGGAGCAGAGCGAGTTCGAGCGGCCCAAGCAGTCGTCGGCGCGTGCGTGGCGAAGCGGACGTCGTCGCCACACCGCACGGGTAGTATGCACGGCGCATCCGATACGCCGCCGAGCCATTGCTATTTGCCCCACGCTGGATACACCGAGCAGGCGAGGCGCACCAGATGCGTCTCGCCCTTGCCGTCGAGATTCCGTTCACGCAGTGGGTGTGCGCGCTTTTTTGTTCCAGTCCCGCCCCCAGGCCGGCTTCGACGAAGCATTTTCGGATCCTGAAGACCGGGCTGGTGTTGCAATCGCATTGGTCCGCGGCTTGGGGATCGCTCCAACCGCGCCCAGCGGCATCGAGTTTGGGCAGGACGTTCGCGTGTATGATCTACCGGGCGGCCGCCTTGCCTTACCGATCACCTCAGCCACCGGCATCCGTTCCTGTTCGTTGAGGCGCGCAACATGTGTTGGTATTAGGGAGTCTTTCTTGATAACGATTCTTAAGAAATACTCCTGCGATCGTGCTCGCGCTAAGTTGAGCGAAGAGAAATATTATCCTCTGGCCGTCCTGTTTGGCTTCGGCGCGACTTGGGTGGCGTTCGATCTCTACGCCGGGGTCACGGCGGCGCTGCGTGCAGCTCATCCGGCGAGCGTGATCGACCACACCGCCTCGGAGTATTTCCTCGCGGCTGAGATCGCAACCACCATGATCAGTGTGAACATCGCCGTTCCTGCGCGCGACTGGCCGTCAATTGAATACGAATTGAGACCGTTTCCGTGCGAAAGAGAATGAGACATACATTCGCCTACCCTCTGCGCGTTTTCGCGCGGAAGGTCTCGAATTTGTTGGAAAGGAATTCCGATCCAATCCTGACGAGTTTGGTCGCACTTAAGCCAAGTAAAGGGGTTCGGGGGGCTGCCTTGGTCGCTCATCTGGTCGAGGGTGTCATGCTTAGGGAGGATGACCCGGTTCTTCGGACGCACAACCACTTCATAGAAGCCTCGTCTATTGCCTCGTGTCTGCTTGAGCGCGGCTATACGGTGGATTTCATCGACTACCGAAACCCCGGATTCGTCCCAAGAAAGCGTTACGACCTCTTCGTCAGTGCGCGCACCAATTTCGAGCGCATAGCAAGACGCCTGAACCCCGATTGCGTTAAGATTGTTCATCTCGACACTAGCCATTGGCTCTCCAACAATCATGCTGCATTGGTTCGGCTCCGTGATGTGTGCAATCGCCGGGGTGTGGCACTGTCGAGCTACAGGCCGATCGAGTACAACCGGGGCATTGAGGAAGCTGACTGCGCGACCCTGCTGGGGAACGAGGTCACCCACGAAACTTATGCCTTTGCCGGGAAGACGGTGTTTCAGATTCCGAACCCTGGTTCGACGGAGTACGCGTGGGATGACAACAAGGATTTCGACGCCTGCCGCAACCGGTTCCTCTGGTTGGGAAGCGCGGGTTTCGTGCACAAGGGACTCGACCTGGCACTGGAAGCTTTCGCTCGTATGCCAGGCCTGCATTTGACGGTTTGCGGGCCCATCGAGCGAGATCGCCATTTTGAGGACGCGTTCCGTAAGGAGTTGTACGAGACGCCGAACATTCACACTCATGGCTGGGTTGATGTTACCGGAGCCGAGTTCGCTGCATTGGCGAGCCGCACCATCGGGCATATTTATCCGACATGTGCCGAGGGTGCGGCGGGTGCCGTCGTTAACTGCATGCATTTCGGGCTCGTACCCATCACTACTCCACAGGCCGGGGTTGATGTCGATCCGTCCTTTGGACTGGTCCTCCCTGAGCTTAGCGTGAAGGCGGTGCAGGATGCGGTCCGCACCATCGCAGGGTTGCCCACGGACAGGCTTGCTGCAATGGCCAGGATGAGCCAGAGCGAGGCGCGCAGGGTGTACTCGCGCGAGCATTACGAAGAGGTCTTCGGGGCTGTGATCGATCGGATCCTCGCTGTGGGTCCTGGTAATCTGGTGCCGGGTTTCGTTCCCATGGAAGCCTTGAGCGCGTCTGCCACCCACCTCGGTGGCAGCGATCTTCCGTCTCCGGACCACGCCTGAGGAGGGGCACCAGATCTTGTCTCGTAACCCATTCCCGGAGGGAACCATATTGGTGATGGCTCACCCTGACGATGAGGCGCTATGGGCAACCTCTGTCCTCTCCAGCGTGGATCGGATCGTGCTCTGTTTCGGGGATGTGGCCTCCAAGCCTGGCTGGAGCGAGGGGCGGCGCCGAAGCGCCGAAGCATATCCGTTGCCCAACGTCACGCATTTGGGTATACCGGAGTCCGAGGTGTTCGATAGTGCCGGTTGGCCCGAACCTCTGGAGACTGACATCGGATTGGCCGTACAGAAGAGCCCATCGTCGCGCCGCGGTTTCTCCGAATCCCGCTACCGAGAGAACTGGAATCGGCTGGTCAACGCATTACGCCCGCTACTCGCCGGAAGTCACTGCGTAATCACCCACAGTCCTTGGGGCGAATACGGTCACGAGGAGCATGTCCAGGTCTTCCGCGCCGTGGCCCAAGTGAAGGCCGAGATGGGTTTCGAGCTGTGGGTGCCTGGTTACGTGAGTAACAAGAGCTTCTCTCTGATGACACGCCACATGTCGAGTCTGGATAGTGTTTCCGATCCACTTGCAACCGATTCCGAACTTGGCACGCGTCTTCAGGCGCTGTATGCGAAGAATGGCTGCTGGACCTGGTTTGATGACTATTCTTGGCCGACCCATGAGTACTTTCATCGATGGGCGGGTTCGGACGCTCGTCCCGAAAGCCCCAGCGCCAAAAGACTCGTCGCCATGAATGTACTCTGGCTCGACCCCCGGAAACCGCGTCGCCTTTCGTTGTCGAGGAAAATGTCGCGTCGGCTAGGCCGCTTGTGGCGTCGTTTGTAGCTCCTGTTTAAAGGGCCCCCTTTTGCGATCGCGCTGCTCCAGAGTTCCGGGTACTTCGCCTTTACGGCCTCCTTGAGATGCCTGCGACCAGCGAGCAAGGCCGGATCCTCCCCGCGGTGACGCTGTTCCGGCGTGACGTACTTCAGGGGACTGTGGCGATGGTGCTCGTTGTACCAAGCAGCGACGCCCTCGATCCAGCGCCGCGAGCACGCCAGGCCGTCGAAGGGTTAAGCGGAGAGCTGCGTTTCGGGCTCAACGCCGACTACGATCGCATTCTTGAGCTGGTCAACCAGCACACCATCCTGGGCAAGATGCTCGGCCATGCCTTGGGAAAAAAGTCCGGACGACTCCTTCGCGGTGCGCTGTGCCTTCGTCGTGGTCGAGGAGAAAGCCTATCGTCGGGCGCGAACCCTCAAGCGGTCCATCGCGGGATCTGCAGATACTCGCGGCGCGGCGCACAGACATCGAAGCGGCCCTTGCCGCCTACCTGTTGTTGGAAGTGGGCTTTTTGATTCGGGCGCGCGAGACACCTACCCGCCTACACCTGATCGCCGCACCGAGGGGATCAGCAAAGGCAAGACCGGCGTTCCGGTGGTGCTGGGTCTGGGCGTGGCGATCGGCGAAGACCAGCATGGCTTCATCCTGCACCATCTGGTCATGGAGCGCATCACCGACGATCAGGTCGCCGTCCCCTGGTGGAGGAGACCGTGGCGCGCTTTCCTGCGGTCGCCAGCGCGAGCATGGACAAGCGCCCGCGAAGGCGATCCGCGCTTGATCCAACTACGCCGATAGCATTCCGCCGTGGAGTCCGCCATCAACGCGTTGGAGGTCCACGGGCTCGACCGCTGTGGCGATCACGGGATCGACGGCTTCAAGCGCTATGTCGCCTTGGCAGCAACGGTGGCGCGCAACATCCAGCGCATGGCCCGCTGCTGTTGGCGCAGGAGGCCGAGGAGGCGCGGCGCGAGCGAGACCGAAAGCGCCGTCGACGCGCAGCTTGGCCCTTTCGATCTGGCCGGGTGCCTACCACGACGGGTGGTGCGCCTGCAATATGGCGGTGATGCGAGTCATTCTCATCAATGCTGCTTGATTCCGCGAATGCGCATCGAATGAGGCTCGATTGAATACCCTGGTCATTGGCCGCCATTCACGACTGGGTGCCGGGTCGAAAAAAAAACGGGGGTTCAGTCGAGCATTATAATTATATTAAAGGAAGAAACGTTAGATGAAAGAGACAATGTCAGCTGTCCCAGCGGTCGTTCTCGGTGGAGGCGTCAACGGCTTGGGGGTTATTCGAAGCCTTGGGCGTCACGGAATCCCCGTTACCCTAATCAATCGCAATCGTCAAGATATCGCGACGCGCTCACGATATATGACTACCTTTATAAAGGCTCCGGATGATCCTAAGGAGTTGATTGATTGCCTGTTGGATCTCGCTGCACGGTGCCATGAGCGGCAGGCCCTATTTTATACGTCTGACATTTTCCTAGAAATCGTTTCGCAGTACCGTGATCGCCTGGCCGACCATTACCGCTTTATTATTTCAGACGAGAAATCGGTCGGGATTGTATTGGGCAAGGACGCATTCGATCGTTTTACAGCCGAGCAGGGCCTTCCGGCGCCGCGTGGGGTCGAAGTAACCGCGGAGACCAGTATTTCCGAACTGGAAGACCGTTTGACATATCCCCTTGTCGTCAAGCCGCAACTGTCGTTCGAGTGGCGCGTCGCTAGGTTCGTTGATGAATTTGGCTCGGTTAAGGTCATCCGATGCGACACGCCCGACGAAATGCGGGATCTGTTACCCAGGCTACGGCAGCACACGTCTCGACTCCTCGTTCAGGAAGCAATTCTTGGGGAGGATGACGCTCACTACAGCTTCTACTCCTATCGATCGCCGCGATTCGGCGAAATTGTCTGCTTGTGCGTCAACAAGGAGCGTATTTGGCCGATCCATAACGGTGTAGGTAGTTTCGCGCGAGTGGTTACGAATGCGGAAATGTGTGAAATCGGGACCCGCTTGCTTAATACGCTCGGATGGGTTGGCGTCGCCAGCATTTGCTTCAAGGTCGAACGGCGAACCGGCCGGCCTATGATTCACGAGGTCAATGGGAGATTGCCCCAGCTTCATGGGGTCTTCCAAGCTGCAGGGGTCGATTTGCCCTATTTAATGTATCTTGATGCTTTGGATGTGCCTTTGCCAAAGATGCCGGACCGTCCCCGTTCCGTGACCTACCGTATCCTCTCCATCGATGGTCCGGCACTGTTGGCTTACCGGAGGGACGGCCAGCTCTCGAGGCTCCAAGTATTGATGAAAGCCCTGCGTGTCGACGCTACTGCTGAATTCGGTAGGGACGACTGGAAACCGGCGTTAATGGCTTTGCGAGAAGCGGTTCCGTCCTTCCTGAGAGGACTTTTGTAAGGACAGCGGTGTCTTCGCCAGCAAGACACGGATCATTCGACCGACTCGGAGAGCGCCTTCAGCAACCGGACCAGCTCCATAGTCACGACCGGGTCATTTTGGCTCGCCGAGGGCATCAAAGTGCCGGCTGCGTAGGCTTGAGGGTCGTTCAGGAACGCCACCAGATTTTCCGAGGACCACCTCTGCCCGGAAAGCGATTTCAGCGCTGCAGAGTAATTCTGGTATCCGGTTGACCCGACCGGGGCATTGTAGATCCTCGCGAGGCTGGGTGCATTAAAATTGGCGCCGGGCTCTAACGAGTGGCATTCCATGCAGGCGTAAAGCGTTTCCTCGACACTCTTGGCCGTCGTGTCGCCCTGGACGTTTGTCCTCAAGTATTGTTCGATGAACTGCGCGACAGAGCTGCCCCTAGAACGAGTCATAAATATCAGATCATGGTTGTCGGTCCAAAGCACGATGCGGCCGTCGCCATGTTGGTGGACATGGCGTAGCCGTTCGCCGATGGGAATGCGCTCTGCGAACAACACCCGACCCTCCTCGATCCGAATGCGGTAGAGGCTTGTATCGCGTAGCGTCCCCATCAGCAGATCGCCATCCCAGCTCGCGTCCACACCCTCAATCAGGGTTAAACTCGATGTCGCAACCGAGGGTAGCCACGCGAACACGGGTGGCGTAAAGCTATCGTGCCTACCAATGGATCTGGCAAGCGGCCAGGGTAGCCCGTTGTATTGGGTGCCCAGTGTCTCAGACGGCCAGCCGTAGTTCGATCCTTGCACGATTCGGTTCAACTCGTCGCCACCGCGCGGCCCGTGCTCAGCCGTCCACACCGTGCCGTCCCGGTCGACGGCGATACCTTGCACATTGCGGTTGCCCATCGAGACCTGCCGGGCATCGCCCGTGGCCAGGTCGATCGCGAACACTTTTCCGTAGTCGGCTTCGGGCCGCTGGGCTAAGACTTCTGGCGCGTAAACTCCGTCCCAATGGTAGTCTCCGCTACCAAGATAGAGCGTGGACCCACGGACGGCCATGCGTCCGCCTGCCATATGTCCCTCAATGGCTCGGAACGGCTTTTTCAGGGGTAGGCAGGGTCGCGTCCGAAAAACGATGCGCCAATCCTCGGCATTGGCGTCAACTTGATCGATCAGCTTAATCTCGCGGCCCAGCGGCAGCTGCGCCACCACCGTTTGGTAGCAGGTATTGTCCTTGTCGAAATCGGTGTAAGAAAGGAGAAGCCCGTGATCGCTGCCCGTGTCGTAATGCGAGATATCGTTGTAGCGAAAGGTTTTGAAGTTGTGCCTGTAATCTTGGTACGGTGCTTCCTTGGCAGCCACCACATAGTCCGCGAAGCCGTTGTTCGGCGCCTCTATTTGCGTCTCTCGGACCGCATCAGGACCAGTGGCGGCAAAGATCCTGCCCTCATGTGTCAGGAGCAGCACATCGGTCCCAAACGAGGTTAGGCCGCCGCCGGCACCGGTTCTCGTGACTGGAATCTTTACGCCCTCGGCACGGAAGCGCAAAAATATCGAGTCGATGTCGGCACGGTACGGGTCCGCGGCTTGTTTTGCGGACTGCCGCTGCGAGCTGCGGAACGCTCCGACGAGCCGTTTTTCAGCCTTTTCGAGCAGGCCATGCGGTGGGAATTCATGTTTCCCGACCAAAAATCCCAGGAAAACCGCTCCGGCACCTACCGCCATGGTAAACATCAACGCAAGAAACGATTTCTGCAAAGTGGGTAAGGTCATCACGGTTTTCTGGCCCTGGGGTTCCCTCGGTTTTCGACTTCCAAAGGGCAGGGGTTCATGCGACCTGTTGTTCTCCCTGCCACGTGTTGATCCAGTCTCACAGAAACTGCACCACTGAAGCGTAACCGAGGGTGGAATGCAGACGCAAGCGGACGTAGAACACCTCGATGTACGCGAAGGCGGTGGCCTTCATGGCGTGCCGGGTGGTGAAGCGCTCCCCGAAGACCCGCTCGTTCTTGAAGGTGTTGAACCAGCTCTCGGTCGGGGCATTGTCCCAGCAATTGCCCTTGCGGCTCATCGAGCAGACTATGCCGTACTGGGCCAGCTTGGCATGGAACACCTGACTCGCGTACTGGCTCCCCCGATCGGAATGGTGGTTCAGCCCCAGAGCCGGCTTGTGTCGAAACCAACCCATGGTCAGCGCGTCGCCGACCAGATCGGCCTCATGCGCGGCTACAGCGACCAGCCACCGACGTCGCAGTTGAACAGGTCCAGCGCGATGGCCTAGTACAAGCCGGCGTTCATCCGTCCACAGGTTGGCGATGTCGGCACCCCAGACCTGATTCGGAGCAGGGTGCGTCCCGTGCACGCCGGGACGGCGTTGCGCCTCCTCGCCGTAGCGACCGCTACGCCTCGTGCACTGCGCCTACAAGATCAATTCGAGCGGGGACTCGATGCGCAAACACTCCACTCGGTTGACACGCGACCCTGCCCTCGCGTAACCACCCACGGGTCCGCCTGTAACGCTTAGCCCTGCAACAGATCGCCGACACAGGGTCTTCGGCAGCTGTTCCCCCATCAGGTCTGCCAGCGCCGCAGGGTGCGGAACGGGATCGCCAGCGTTGCAGCCGAGCCCGCCGCTTGGGGGTGGACAATGCGTACAGCACAAGCTTCGAGGCGTCGCGAACGCCTCGCGCCACGGCGTCGGACAGTCCTGGGGCTTACGGGGATAGTCGGCCCGATGCAGCACGCCGCCGCGGGCGGGGCAACCGGCCTCTAGGGCGGCCTCGGCGATGTGCAGCAGCAAGGGGAAAACGTGGGGCTTTCCAGCAGGGCGTAGCACACTGATGCAGTCTTTGTCTTCGCAAACAAGATCCTCTCCCGACGGGTGCTGTTGTTCAAGCACCCCGAGGGAGGCCCTCCGATCTCCGTCATGAAAGCTGACGATCTAAGGGCGAGAACCCATCAGGGAAGGTGGCTGGGCGTAATAATCAAGCGGTTGAAGATGAATGCGGGCTCGCTTCGGCGTATAATCACGTAGGAGAACGGGAGTGCCCAGACGCAGACCCGCAACCCGATGCGTTCACCAACCATCTGCACTCTGCGTGGTAGCTACCACCATCACTTGGATTTCCGGGGCCAGCTTAGAGCAGGCCCCCGCGCGGCGCACCGAATATGCCCATGCCGATCTGCGCCGAGTCTTCGCGCACGACCTCGCCGACGTCTGTCTCGGGGTCGGTTGCGGCGATCCGGCCACGGCACCCGAAATCCCCTCATCGCTGTAATCATGGGGCTGGTCGCATGATGAAAACGGGAAACTTCAGTTACAAACAATAAGCCTTAAAAAATTTAATGAGTGATAGCATGAATAAGACTGTTTCAGGTGGAAAATCAGTTATAAAGGCACTGCTCCCCTCTTTTGTCAAGAAGAGGATGAAGGCCGCTAAGGAACGCATCAACTTTTCCGGAATGCTTAGAGACTCAGATGTTTTTTTGGTGGGCCATCCTAAATCTGGCAATACTTGGTTAGCGTTCATGCTGGCTGTCCTTGCGGAAAACGATCATGAGGAGCGGGTGAATACGTCAAATATCGGTGATTTTGTTCCAACCATCCATAATTGGGACCAGTCCATCGGCAAATACGAGGGGCTTCATTCTCCGCGCATCTTTAGAAATGAAGCTCCCAAGTATCCTGGATTATATCCTAAAACAATCTATATTGTAAGGGATCCCCGAGCTGCATTGCTTTCGTATTACCATCACTGCGTCCATGATACCCGCAGCACCGATTGGTCAATTTCGGATTTTGTTGATGAGATGCTGTCAGAGGGTTGTATAAAAAGCTTGGAACCACACCTCATTCGATGGGATCGGCAGGTGGAAAATTGGTTGAAACGTGCGGAGCGGCAACCTGTAATTTTTGTCAAATATGAGGATCTGAAAACGAATTGTAGCGGCACCCTAAAAAAATTGAGCGATTTCATCGGCTTAGATTGCAGCGACGATACGATTGAGCTGGCTCGCACGAGAGGCAGTTTTTCCAATATGCGAGCGAATGAAAAGAAATTTGGCGCGGAATCTTATCCAGGCGAAAAAGGTGCACGCGGCTTTTTTATGCGAAAGGGAAAAATAGATAGCTGGAATGAAGAGATGTCTGCGGAGGTCATTGAGAAAATAGAACGAAATTTTTTTCCAGTAATGGAAAAAATGGGATATTCACCTCATCGTGGTGATCTTCATTTGCGATAATCAAGGCTCGATCTTCATTCCAGACAGTTAGGCTAGTGCCTGAACAGGAAGGCTCTCCCGGATCTCAGGGAGCCCTAAGTCGAGCGAAATCAATTTTCTACGAAACCGGCCTCGGTAAACTTCCATTAAAACATCTTTAACTCGATGGAAAGCCGATGATCAACCGGAGCCAACTCCTACGCGTGCTCGGACTGACGGAGATCGCAATCGAGCTAGTCGACATCACGGACGCCGATGTGCCGAAAATTCATGCGCACAGCACCCGAGACAGCGGACAGTGCCAGCGCTGCGGCAGACGCATCACCGACTCGCATGGAGTCTTAGCGGTAATAGACGAGCATCATTTCTGCGCGATTTCCCACTCCTCGCGTTCGTCGCTCCATAGCTTCACCACCCGCGCTGGGGCCCCAACCGCGATTGCGCGACTCGGAAGGTTCCGAGTGACCACGCTATTGGCGCCTACGATGGTGCATGTCCCTATGGAGACCCCAGGCATGATCACTACGTTTTGCCCGATCCAACTTCCTAATCCTATTCGGATCGGTTGGGGTTTGGTCATTCCTTGATATTTATAGGGAGTACGTGCGCTCGCGTACGAGTGCATACCGTCGGAAATGTATATGTTGGACGCGAACATTACGTCGTCTTCAATGGTGATTTCTTGAAGAGCGATTACTTGTAGTCCAGATGTTGCAGTCACTCGGTCGCCAATCCGAATTAGCGGGTTGAACTCTTGTCTTATATGCCGTTCCTCGGGATGCTTCATCCATTTCCCGGGGTATGACTCTTTGGCGTTAAGGACGCAGTTCGGTCCGAGTCTTACCCCATTTCCAAGAAAAATGTGCTGAGGGTTTTCGATACGGTGAGGAAGTTGGATGGTCAAGTCTGTAGGTTTGTTACCAAAACGGGGCAGCGCCGATCCTTCGAGGTCGCTCTGAGCGCCCGCAAAAGCCTTCGCAAGACCGACGAGCAACTTTTTCCGTATCCGCCTAAAAATAACCATATTACTTGCACTCCGGAGTTGATTCCCAGCGATCGCTGACGCTATGCGAAACTGCGACCCCGTTACCCCAAAAAAATGTGTGAAGCACTCTACTGAGGGTTCAAAAAACAGGTCATGCCCGGCGAAAGCCGAATTGCGCCACTGCTATTGGCAGAAAAACGCGAGGACCTCGGTCAGCACTGACGGCATCCGATCACGGTGCGGATACGAACTCCTGAAGGTCAATTTTTTCGGGCTTGGCCCTGGTGGCGCTGAACTAGTCGATAAAGTCAGGATCTAGCTGCGCAACTCTTTCCTTAAATGTGCCGGTGCCCATGCCGATGTGCCCGGTGGTTAGGGCAAGCTGAAGACAACCTGGAGTGGCGATGGAGAGCCAGATAGCGTCCAAGGGCTGGCTATGGCAGCTGCCCTTGTCCTAAGCGATCTGGCCAGCGTTACAACTTCGGGTAACCCATACGGCTCCACTATAGGCCAATCCCCTCGTAACGGGGAAAGGCAGCCTTGTCAAGCATGCGGCGACCGTCAATTACCAGAGGTGGGTTCGCTACCCCTTGGAGGAGATCTGGCAGCGCTTTGAAGTCAGCCCACCGGGTGAGTAGTAGCACTACATCCACGTCCTCAACCGTTTCGGCGAGGGTGTCGCAGTACTGAATGGGCTGATTTTCAAAGATCTTTTTAGCTTCGTGGGTAGCCACCGGATCGAACGCTTTTACCTTGGCTGCCCCCGCCAGCAACTCCTGCACAATCGGAATGGCTGGCGATTCGCGCATGTCATCGGTGCCGGGCTTAAAGGCCAGCCCCAAGACTGCAACACGCACCGCTTCAAGGTTGGGGAAATGCTTCGCCAGCCTGCTCATCACCTGTTTATACTGCACTGCGTTCACGTCGATGACGGCGTTAAGAAGCCGCATCGGCATCCCCTTCTTTGCCCCAAAGACGTTGAGTGCTTTAACATCTTTGGGGAAGCAGCTACCGCCAAAGCCGCAGCCCGCCTCAATGTAGGTAGTGAAGGTGGGGATAATGCGCTCGCCACTGGGTAGAATCGGGGTGAGGCGCTTGTCGAGGTGTACGCCCTTGGTCACGTCCGTTACGTCTATCCCACCGACAGCGGCGCAGAGGTTACCGATCTCGTTGGCAAACGAAATCATGGTTGCCAGCAGCGAGTTGGCGGTGTACTTGATCATCTCGGCGGTTTTGCAATTGGTTTCGAGCTGGTCGATCCCCTCGAACACACTGTACATTTCCCGCAGGGTAGCCAGGCTGCGATCATCAATGCCGCCTAGCACGATGCGATCAGGATTCATGAAGTCGGGAATCGCTTCGCCTTCCTTGAGGAACTCGGGATTCATGCCCACCCCAAAGTCTGCCCCGGCCTTTTTGCCGGAAGCTTCTTCCAGAATGGGGAGGACCACTTCATCGGTAGTGCCGGGCACAACGGTGCTCTTGACCACCACCACGTGGTAGTCAGCCTTATCCTTCAGCACTTCGCCAATCTGACGGGCCACGGTCTCAATGAAGGTTAGGTCAATTTCATCGCCACGAAACGGAGTGCCCACGGCAATCAGAGAGATCTGAGAGTCCATCACCGCAGTACGCAGATCAGTGGTGGCCCGCAATCGGGTACCCACATTAGCCTTAAGCAGATCCTCTAGGCCAGCTTCGTAGATGGGCGGAATGCCCTGGTTAATTTGGTCAACCTTGGCCTGATCAATTTCTACACAAACAACATCGTGGCCCTTCTCAGCTAGGCAGGCGCCCGACACTAGGCCAACATAACCCGTTCCAACAACAGCCACTTTCATTTATGCGTCCTCCGCTTCACGATTGCCGGAATACCAGACTATGGTTCGCCTCAGTCCGTCGTCGATGGTGATGTTAGGGTTATAGCCTACGTGATCACGGGCCTTGTCGATAATGGGGCAGCGGCGGTTGGGGTTATCGATCAGATAGTCCTGGTCGCCACTGGTTCGGCGCACGACCTGTCCACGATAGTCAAAAAGGTCACGAGCTAGGCCCACGACACGCTCGGCTAGGTTTGCCATAGAGATCTCGGGGGTTTCAACGCCGACGTTATAGGATTCCCCGGGATGGCCTTTCACCAGGACTTTATAGTAGCCAACGATTGCATCGGCGATGTAGCAAAAGGTGCGGGTGGGCGAACCGTCAGACAGCAGCACGATGTCGCGTTCGTTGAAGATATCCCGAGCGAAGTCGGGAAGCACGCGGCGATCGGTAATCTTGAGGCCCGGCCCGTAGTTGTTAAACGGGCGAGCGATCTTGATTGGCAGGTCGTGCTGAAGTGCGAAGTTGACGCAGAGGGTTTCGCCGAATCGCTTCGACTCGTCATAGCAGGCCCGAGGTCCAGTACAAGACACGTTACCGCGATAGGTTTCCGGGGTGGGAATGCTCTCTGGGGTGGGGTCTCCGTAGATTTCGCTGGTCGAGTAGAACAAGAACCCTTCTACAGGATTGCCCTTCGCTTTCTGCTGTAAGCAATACTCAAGCAAAAAGCGAAGGCCGTTCACATTGGCATCCATCGTCTCGATAGGATACTTGCGATAAAACGTGGGAGACGCGATAGAAGCGGCGTGGATAATGAACTGAAAGTTACCGATGGTCTCAGGCAGGGGGTTAGTGATGTCGTGCTTGAGCAACTCCAGATTGGGGTTGCCGGAAAGATGAGTCAGCCACTCGGGTACACCACGGATGTAGTTGTCGTAGATGGTGAGGTGAATGGGCTTGGCCGCGGGGTTCGCCTTATTCCAATGCAGCACAGCCTGCACTAGATAGTAGCCCAAAAAACCTGCGCCACCGGTAATTAACAGATTTTTGCTCGACAGAGCAGAGAACTCTTCCGATAGGTGCTTGCAAATATAGTTTAGATCGGTCTGAACGACTTCTTCTGCCGTCTTCGGGGAAGCCAGACTCGGTACTTGGGCCATTACAGTTTCCTTATAAAAATTAGGAATTCTAGAGACTAGAATTCTAGAGACTAGGAATGGACTGGAAGGACATCCCACTCGGTGCCCTGTCCCAGCGACGTAGGAACATAATCATGCGGATCCAGTCTCCGTTCAGGATATTGCAAGGGAGTCCCTACACCGTCGCAGCCATCTTGGACTTGGCAAAGTAAGCATTTTGCTCGGCCCGCAGCCGGTGGGCGACGCTGTCGGCGGGTGGTTCAACATCGTCGTAGGTCAGCACCTGATCCTTGGTTACCGGTCGCTTCAGACGACACCCCTCGGCGAGACCCATCGGCAGTAGGTTGTCTTCGTTAACAATGCCAGAATTTTCGCACTGGCCATAGGTGTGGTAGCCCCCAAGCCCGTCGAGGGTTTGGCCAGCCGGGAGATCAATTTTGGCAGTGGTAATCACGTCGACCACCGGCTCACCTAAGGGGGCGATGATCACGTCGCGGAACAGGGCGATCCGGGCGGCAGACAGCGGCACCTCGAACACCGTCAGGTGATAGGGCACGTAGAAGCAATAGAGCGGGCCTTCCCCAAGCTTGCCGTAGTTGAGGTAGTGGGCCTGGATGGGCTCATTGCAGGTGGCGTAGATGAACACGCCGGGGCTAGGCTTTGGCCCGACCACGTAGTCAACGATGCCCCCCAGGGACTTGAGCCGCTCGATATCATACAGATCGAGCATATCATCGACGTGAGCGGTGGAGTGGTAGCCCAACATGCCTCGCTGGGCTACTTTCATGCCCGTCGCGTTGGCGACAATGGCTTGCTCGAAGGATATCTTGGTGCCATCGGCGAAGCTGGTCACCATGTGAGCTGTCTGCCCCCACTGCTTGGCGAAGCTCTCCTGAGTGGTGGGGTTGCGGTAGCGATCTTGCAGGCCTTTGATGTTTCCGCAGAGCAGGGGATTGAGGCCGATGCTCTTGACAAAGCGGTAGAGGTTAAGCTGCACACCAGGCTGGTCGCCGTCGCAGCCGGTGATCACAACTCCAGCCCGGTCAGCGTAAACCTTAAGAATGGGACCAACGGTGCCGTCGAGCTCGGCATTCATAAGCACCATGGGCTTTTTGTGCTCGATCGACGCCAAAGTGACTCGAGCTCCGTACTCCACATGGCCAGTCGCTTCGATCAGCACGTCAATATGCTCTGACTCGCATAGCAGCAGGGGGTCGTCGGTAACGGCGCACTGACCTTGGGTGATCGTGTCCTCAAGGTCGCCTAGGGCAGAGACGATCTTCACGTTCTCAACGCCCATTGCGTTGTAAGCCTTGACCGCCGACTCGACCGTGCGGTTGGCGATTGCCACTAAATCCATGCCCGGGGTATAATTAACGATTTGGTTGACGATACCCCGCCCCATAAAGCCCGCACCTAGCAAGCCGACTCGAACTGGTTTACCCGCTTCATGACGAGCTTTTAGGGCTTGATCGACAATAATCATCGGGAAACCTCTGCTTGGGTAGTTGGCAGGCATGGCAACAGGGGCCAGGCGGTGTCTTTGTCGGAAATGGTGGTCACAGCTTGAGGCCACTTAATGCCCAGGGTCGGATCGTCATGGCGCAGGCCTCGCTCGCAACCGGGTGTATAGTACTCGCTCACCATATAAAACGCCTCTGAGCCATCGGTCAGAGCCTGGTAGCCATGGGCAAATAGCTCAGGGATATAGAGCCCTAACCGATTGTCGGCCGATAGCTCGAGACCAAAGTGCTTTAGGTAAGTAGAGGAGTCTGGCCTCATATCCACTATGAAGTGGTAGTTGGCTCCCCTGATACACCGAAAGAACTTGGCCTCGGCAGCCGGGGGCACTTGGTAATGTAGGCCCCTCAGGGTTCCCTGGTGAAAATTCAAAGCCATATTGCATTGAACTCCAACGGCTTTGAGACCGTGGCGTTCAAACTCTTGAGTGCAATAAGCTCGAGAAAAAGAACCGCGATCGTCTTCCCGTGGATCTAATGAAATAATGAACGCTCCGCCAAGGGGTGACTCCTCAAAATGCATCTATACTCTCCAGACATAAAAGCGTGAATTTCCTCGATTGGATGCAAGCTGGATCTAAGCATTGATAACCAATGTAGGGGGTAGCGGAGGGCAATTGCATCACAAAATTAAGATATAATTCTAGACACGCCATCATTTAGCCGTCGCAATGCGCGGAGTTTTAAGTTCACGCAGCTGCGACGATGGCGATACCGGAAACCGATTCCTCCCTTGTGGGCCAGTTCAGCGTCCTTGAAGACCCGCGCGATGTGCTGTGGCTCAGGTACAGCCTGCTTGACACTGTGATCATCGCCATCGACTGCAAGATGTTGCACCACTCCGACAACCGCGCTAACGGTTTGGTGGAGTTGCACCTAGTTAGCGCGTAGGCGACGGCCAACAGGGCGATAGTCGGGCAGGTCGCCACCGGTAGAAGACTGCCGCGCGGCAAGACGCAGCCCCGAGATAACCTCGCGGTGTTGCGCCACATCCCAATGTCGCGGCTGAAGAACGTCAGCAGCAAACTCAGCATCAAGAACGAACGCCTCAAGGTCCCCGTCGGGACGAGTGATAACCGGAGAAACCCTCTTTGAGCGGCTCCGGACAGCGGGTCAGTGCTCCCCATCCGCGAATCTAAGCATTAGGCGCAGGCGATGCGATTGCCCTGGATAATAGCAACGTTAAGCACGCTCACCAAACTTTCCAGGGGGCCTTACCTGCAGCCCAGAGCTCTTCAAGCTTAGTTCTATCCCGTAGGGTATCCATCGGTTGCCAAAAACCACTGTGCCTAAATGCGGAGAGCTGATCCATACTGGCCAGCTTGGTCATCGGGCCCTGCTCCCAAACGGTATCATCGCCTTCGATCAGGTCAATCACCTGGGGCTCTACTACGAAGTAACCGCCGTTGATCCAGGCGCCGTCACCCTCGGGCTTTTCTTGAAACGACTTGATCTTCGTTTGCCCTTCGTGGAGCGCGATCGCTCCAAACCGCCCGGGAGGCTGAACCGCTGTTAGCGTCGCTAAACTGCCCTGGCTCCGGTGAAATCTAATCAGCTCCGTGATGTTGACGTCGCTGACGCCATCGCCGTAGGTTAAGCAAAATGTTTCAGAGCCTATATGTTCGCGTACTCGCTTGAGGCGGCCACCGGTCATGGTGTTTTCGCCCGTGTCGATCAGCGAAATTTTCCAAGGCTCGGCATTGCCGGAGAGGACATTCATCTGGTTGTAGCGCAGGTCAAAGGTGACATCTGACATGTGCAGAAAATAGTTGGCAAAGTACTCTTTAATAACGTAACCCTTATAGCCGCAGCAAATTATGAACTCGTCAATTCCGTGTGCGGAATAAGTTTTCATTATATGCCAGAGGATAGGTCGATTACCGACCTCTACCATGGGCTTCGGGCGAATGCTGGTTTCTTCGCTTAACCGTGTCCCTAAACCGCCGGCGAAAATCACTGTTTTCATAATGCCTCAACTAGGATCTGAATGATTAAGCTGTTAGACGTTGAAAATTTACTGGTAAAATTACTCACAGTAATGTCGGTATCTTATTAATCATTCGATATGGGGCTCTCGCTTAAAACCACGCTCACCTGTAGATCCGATGCCCAAAATATCCTCCGTCAAGCTGCTGCGCAACCTGTCTGGCGTCGACCTAAAAGACATGATCATTTTTGTGATCGTCTCAGGCTATCGAAGGCAGAGCAGAAAATTGAGCTCCAAGGTAGACTTTGACGCCATCTCCGCCCGCATACCGGCGGGGCTCTTAGTGGATCGTAGGGTGTGATACCGGCTAGGAGATTACCGTGGCGATAATGACTGGGCGGTTTCACGTCACGTCTACTTCACGATGTCGGAACCACAAAATTCATCCATTTTTCTCGGCGCCGGGTGCCGGCCGGTCGCGAGTTAACGGATAACCCACGCGATTACCGTGAACTAATATCCCTGCTTCTAATGGCAACATGCATGTGGAAGCGAATTTAGGTGCCTAGGCATGCCGGTGTGTTCTTTTTCCCGGAAAATCACTTAAATCCACCGCGTAGTAAATGGGAACTAAGGGCCTTTTAGTCCATTCGCCAGGATTCCAGAGAACGGCCGAGCAGTGCTTCCACCCTTTCCTTCTCTCCTGCATAGCGCGCACGGAGGAAAAAAAGGTCACTTTCCCTAATCGACATCTTCTTAGCCGGATCCCATTCATCTGTTGCCCAGCGAATCGGCCCCCGGTGGATCCACCGCATTAAAGGTTTCGTGTAATAGTTCAGAAGAATCCGAGACCAAGTCCAACTGGCATTCGACTCAGACTTGTCGACGGTATAAGAGAAGCTCGCATCGATTCCGAGAAAATCGCACGTTTTCTTGAGACCGAACTGGGGGTCGGCCTTGATGTCGTCTTCAAAAATGAGTACAAGCATTCGATCTTCCGGTAGATACTCCCGCCACGCCGACAGGTACTTGGAGTAGTACCCATATTCCAATATCCGGAACTTTGGAAATTGCTGAGCTGTTCGCTCAAGACCGAGCCATGGTGAGGCTCGACCGTTTTCAGCAGGATTGAGGAGAAACTGCCTCCTCATCCAATGGTGATATGCGGAGATCGCTCGGGTAACGGGGTTTCGAAGCGAGACGATCACCTTCACGTCGGGGATGGCGTCAACGATCAACTTCGGTATCGGTGCTAATTCATCATCGAACTTCAGCTCTCTTCCGGCATTGTGCCAGTAGGGTACCCGGTCGTAGAAATTCGTGGTGGCAGCATCAAGGATCACTTTGTTTCCGTCCAGGCCATCGAAATGAGAGAGATACCACGGCAGTCCCTTACGATAGAGCTCTGAGGAGCCGAAAAAGTGGTTCTCTTTGGAGGTTGGCACAGAAACTTCGGGATGCTCCGCTAGAGCATCCCAGAGCCATGTAGTACCGGCCTTCTGCGCTCCGATTATCATCGCGTTCGGCACGTTTAGCATAAGAGGACCCTCACGGATCAACAGACGCGGGAAAAAGTGATGACCACAAGGAGTCGACGGGAAGGAAGAAATAATGAACAATCAGCAACGAGGCGATAGCGACTAAGCCAAGGATTAGGGCTATCCTCGTTGTCTTGGCGCGGTGTGATCTAATGTCTTGAGCGGTCAGCATCTTCGGTATCAGCACAAGGGGCATATGCCCAGTGATGGTTTGTATCGGACGCGCGCCGTAAATTCGCTCATCTGTCGCTTCTCTAAACGCAAGAAGCCCGATGCCAGTTCCAACAGAGAGTACAAAGCCGAAGAACATGATCGCGACTCGGTCGGGGCTATGAGGCTCTGTCGGCACCGTCGGCGGATCGATCAATGAGAGCCGCTCACCACGGCTTTCGGCCTCTAGAGTTTCGGCGAGCTTCGCCTCATTCAATTTAGAGTTGATGTCGCTGTATGTCGCAACCAAAAGTTCACGATCGCGGGCGAGTTCTTGATACTCCCTTTCCACCTGTGGTCCACTGAGTATCCGCTCCTCGTATCCTTTGAGTGCCGTTGCCAACTCGGCTGCCGTCTTCCTTAGCGAATCGAGTCGAGATTCGGCTGCCGCCAGGCGAGCCTGAAGTTGAATATAGCTTGGATTGTCCGCGTCGGATACTTCAAGAGAACCGCGACCGCTGTTGCTGCGCAACAGCTGCTGTCGTGTCAATTGGGTCTCACGGGTCAATCTTTGAACCTCGGGGTGGTCCTTTGAATAACGTTCCATCAAGGTACTTAATTCGGATTGCTGTTCACCGAGCCGCCGGGCGAGATCCCGTCGATTGTCGGGTTCGCCCACGATACTGCGCAATTTGTTCATCTCGCGTTCGATTCTGATACGGTCGGGGTGGGCTGGAGAATAGCGAGATGCGATTTCGAGATACTCGGCTTCCAGCGATTTCAGTCTGTCGGAAGGACTCATCACACGCTCACCGGTCGAGGTATAGACGGCGGCGTAGGGGTCCATCAGCGCGAGCTCGGAGACGAGGTAGATGACCTGTTCCTCAAGAGCCGTGATTTCCTGGACATTCGTCCGGATCCGATCTTCCGTTCGTTGCATGAAGTCGAGATTCAGCCGCATATTCTCGGGGAGACGGTCGCCATGTTCTTCCTTAAAGCGAGCGAGGGTTGCATCGAGAGCGGAGATTTCAGCGCCGAGCCTTTGGGATTCCTGTTCTAAGAAGGTTGTGGATTCGCGCGCCGTTCGTGTCCGCTCCTCTAGGCTGATGCTGAGGTAAAGATCGGCGATTGCCTGAGCAACCTCCTGGGCTTTAGAGGCCGAACCTGAGTCATAAGAGACAGAGAAAGCGATTGTTGCGCTCGTAGCTCGGCCGCTCCGTGGATCGGCGAACTGTGCGGTTATCATTTCTCGCGTGACATCTGTTCTCATCTGCGCGACGGCAGCGCGCAAGCCGTAATCACGCCTAAGATCCGGATAGAGATCGTATTCTTCGATGAGACGTCCGAGATTCTCGGTGGTCATGACTCTCTGACTGATCACTTGGATTCGTTCGCCCGCATAGCTAGTAACGGTGGAACGGACAAGGTCTTCGGGAATATTCTGCTGTTCAATCAGTATGGTCGCTGTCGACCGATAGATTGCGGGTAGGCCGAGTGCAAGAGCCACCGAAGCGGATAAGAGAAAGAACCAGGGAAGGAGGAAATACCACTTACGGCGCCTCCAGATGCTAGAGTAGAGGTCTAAGTGCGCAGTATGTTCAGGCATGTCCGTTGAACTCAAACGTGATGATGTTTCGTTTAGACCCTTGGGTGCCGAGAAGTGACGAGACGTAATCGGCGGCGCGAAGCGGGCCCGAAAGCGGTAGGAAATACGAAAGGCGTCTTTGGTTGTTGAACTGATCCCTAGCGAGTGAAATACCGCATCGCTGGAGCGGGTTAGGGGTAAATGTTTTTAACCAGAAAAGACTGCCGTATTCCGGAATATCTATTTATGCACCGAGCCGCTCGGGATAGCTTGAGACGTTTCACTATAACCCCTGAGCCGGAGAGTCGTAGTTGGATTGGGTCGCGCGAACGGGACGCAGGATGCTGCGGCATCAAAACTGAGCAACATCGTACAGGTCGTACTTATCGCCACTGTAACGAAGTGTCAGAAAGACCGCATTTGAGGTTGCATAGCCATCGATGCTCTCCCGATCCTGAAAACGATATTGATAACCAAGCTCCAAGTTCGTGTTGCGGGTCAACTTGTAGGCCAGTTTCGGTTCAAGCCGAACGAAATCACGGTTGTTCACACTTGCTTCGCCTCCGGGTTCCCTGTTGCGATATGTGCGGACGGCTAATCTCAGGTCCAATCTAGGCTTTATCGCGTAGTCAAAACCCAGAAAAAGCGAAGTGGTATCCAAAAGTGTACCACGGCCAGTGGGGATCAGACCTTGATCTGCGTTTAAGACGAGCTTGCCGTTATCGAATTCCTTCGCGACCCGGAGTTGGAACTGGAACCCTGTTGTGTTGCTGTTCTCCGTCCCGTCGTCGGATGCGAGACCTGTTGACTCTGAGGACTGCGTACCTGCATAACCGCGGACAGACAGTGTAGGCGAAGCTTCGTATTCGGCACCGGCGGTGATGCCGTAGGTGTTTGACGAACGTTCCACGCTTTCCGCCTCGTACCGGTCGTATGACAGGCTGGACACGAGATTGAGCCGTTCAGTCAATCGGTACCGGATTCCAGCTTCGGCGGTGCCGAACGTGAAATTAAATAACGGAATGTTCTCCACATCCTCGTAAGTAACCGCCTCGTAGCTCAGGATGGCGCTGATGTCGGTTCTTTGGGTCAGGCTGTATCGGAGAGAAGGCTGAAGAAAAGCACGGGTTCGGCGCTTGTTGACCTGGACAAGACCTGAGGTCTGTTCTTCGCTCGTTTCGGTGGAGTCATAGTTCAATCGTCCGTTGAGGCCAAGGCGAATGCGCTCAAGCTGCTGAAAAGATTTGAAGTAGAGTGCACCATTGGTCCTGTCGAAGTCAGGCACGTCGGAGAACCAGCGGCTGTTCACTTCCGCCTTTACGGCGACGTCTGAGGTCTCGGTAGCCCTGCCCGCAGCGACCCCCGCAATTGCTGTTGCGCCGAACGAGTTTTCGGGATTGGTGTTGGAAAGACGAACGTTCGTGTCGTAGAACGTATTCAACGATGCAGTTGGAGAGAGGTACCACTGATCGGAAAGCGTGACGTTGGAAAACAACAAACATGCTGAGCAGACGATGCTACGTACGAGTGACATCGGGTATTCCGTTTGGCGCGTGCGAAGGACCCAAATCATACCCGTCGTCGCTCGTCGGCGGAACGGACATCAGGGAACGAGAACAACATCACCTGCCTTCAGAGTGACGTTCTGGGCGAGGGAACCGCCCTTCTTTACCTGGCGGTAGTCGAAAGGTATCGTTTGTTGCTTATCCCCTTCTTTCCGAAGAATCCGAATATCCCTCTCCTTAGCAAATGGCGTTAGCCCGCCGGCCATTGCCAGTGCCTGCACAACGGTCACGTCCCGTGCAACGATGGGGAAATCTCCCGGTTTGTTGACTTGCCCGATGACGTAGATCCTGTTCCCTGGAATTTCTTGGAGAGTTACGGTCACCACGGGGTCCGGGATAAACTTTGCCAGTCTCTTCTTCAGCGCATCAGACAGTTCCTGAACAGTAAGTCCTTCGGTCTTGATGTCGCCAGCAAGTGGAAAGGAGATACCTCCGTCGGGCCGCACGAGGACAAGTTGCTCAAGGCCAGGCTCTTGCCAGACGGATACGGCAACGACGTCGCCCGGAGTTAGCCTGTAACCGTCGGTGGCGAAAGCGTTCGTGGGAAGTATGCAAAGAATGCAGAGCATAACGACCATTCGTAAGGATGGTCGTGCTACTGCCGAATAGAAATATTTCATGGAACCTCGCTCTGGAGTCGGGGAGCCCGTTACAAACCCCCGGAGATCAGAAATGGTCATGCTCTTTGGCCTTGAAGTGAATTTGGCTTTGTCGTTACGCAGTAAGGTGGCAACTCTCCCTGGAAAATGCGGCACCAACTGGTTCAAGTGACAAGCATGCCTCGCAAGCACGAACGACTCATTTGGAGATTTCCGACCGGAGGGGGTGCGCATCGCCGGGCGGCGATGCATTCCGACAAGGTTTTCTGACTCGTTGGTCTTGGATTTCACTTCGTCCATGTAGATTAGAGACCGTTGACGCCTGAGCCCAGTTTAACCGTGCGGCTAGTTTGGGGCAACAATTCCCCGAATCCTAGGCGGGTGAACCGTAACGCGCAAGGCTTTGTCTGGGGGTCGGGAAACTAGTGTTAGGACAAGCGCGGAAAGGGGAGGGTCGATTCGGTGTCGGAGGTCTTGGCGGAGGAGTAGTTGTCTATTTGGAAACAGGGGGTTACCGCCAGGACGCTGTAAATATTCGGTCTACCCCTACCCATCAGAATCAACGGGTAAGCACTTCGCGGAAGCGTCGGTCCAGCGGGTAAATCCATATGTCCTTGATGGGTTCGCTTTGTTTTCCGGCTTGGCCGAGTTTTCCGCGGCCTTTGGTTTGTCCCAAGCAGGTCCAGTTGGCGGCCTTGTAGCAGGTGCCGCGAAAGCGCGGTGTCTCCACGAAGGTCTCCAGCAGCAGCGGGCGGTAGCCGTAGACCGCCAGCCAATCCTCGGGCAGGATCCTGGCCGCCTGCGCCAAGAGCATGGAGGCGAGGTTTTGGAGTGGACCCAGGGTAGGATCAAGAAGCGGGCATTGTTGACGACCCGATGGAGATGGCGCTCACGTTGTGCATGACTCCAGCCGATGTCGCGATCGCGCGGAGCGCACATCCAAGCTGCGGCACCGAAGCCGAGCGCGGCGACGGGCTGCTCGGCGGCGTAGACCAGATAGCGCAGCTGCGCCCCCGGCAAGAGGGTATGACCGAGGTAGTGGTAGCGCTCGATGAGTTCGTTCCACAGCCGTGATTGGGCTTTGTGCTGCACGCGCGACCAGGTCAGTGGTTTGAGCGCGGCGGCCGGTTGCTCGAGGCGCGGTTGCGGATCGCTGAGCGCGCTGAGGCGCACGCGCGCATCGGGCCGGCGGTTGCGCGGCGGCGGCAGCGTGATGAGCCCGTCGTTGTGCATCCGCAGCATGGCCACCTGGGCGGACATGTCCTTCAAACCGCCGTTGGCGGTGTGCCAGGCGAGCGCTTGGCAGGTCAAGCGCGACAGCGCTGCGCGGCTGCGGGGCGGGTCCTCGGCGATGAGTGCGCGGATCAGCGCGATCTCCTCGGCCTGGAAGTCGCGCCCGCAGTAGCGATGACTCATGAGCTGTCGATGCCGGTCGGCGGCGCGGCGGGTCGGCACAGTTCGGCACGACGCGCGGCATCCATCGACCAAGGCAGGAACTCCGCCAGCACGCTCGGAGCTTGTCCGCCGGCATCGGCGCAGGCGTTGAGATAAGCGGTCAGCCAGGCACGCGGATTAATCCCCCACAGCGCCAGGGTCTGCAGGATGGAGAACAGCGTCGCGGCGAGCTGCGCGCTCCACAGGCTACCCGAGCCGTAATAGTTCTTGCGCCCGATGACCGGCGTGCGGATCGTCTCCTCGGCACGGTTATTATCCATCGGCACCTCGGGATGCGCGACAAAGACCGTCAGCCCCGACCAATGGTGAAGCAGACTGGTGAGCACCCGCTTGCACCGGGCGCGGGCGACCTTCGGCAGGGTCGCGTCGGTGTCGTCCTGCGCCAACAGCCGTTCGGCCTCGGCGTGCAGGTCCGCCAGCGCCGCCTGCAAGGCCGCCTGCGCGTGCTCGAACGCCGCGCCTTGCTGCGCCAAGGGGCGATCGGGATCCCAGTGCGCCAGACGCTGTTGGTTGAGATGGTAGAGCATGCCGATACGCGCTTTGAAGTCCAGCGCCCAAGGTTCCAACGCGGGCAGCGCGCGCCCCGCCTCCAGGAAGTCGCGGCGCACGTGCGCCCAGCAGAACGCCAGCAAGATGTTCTCGGCCAGGCGCGCGAGCTTTTGTAGGCGCTGTAGCGATCGCAGACGATGATGGCGCGCTCGCCCTGCAAGCCGGCGAAATGCGCGCCGGGCACCGCCGCGCTGCGGCTCGGATCGATGCAGTAGAACACCACCGAGGCCGAGCGCGTCAGCCACAGATACCAACGCGTTCCGACCTTGCCCTCCAGATCGACGAAGACCTCCCAGCGGGTCTCGTCATTGTTGAATAGCGTCTCGCTCATCTGCTTGCAGTACAGCGCCTCGAGCACCGGCTCGAACAACCCGGTGAGACGCTGCAGGCCACCGGCGAGCGTGCCGGGGGAGACCGGCAAGCCTTGATCGGCGAGGTCTTGGAGCAACCGGTTGCTCGGTTGGCCGTAGCGATATTTGCCCAGCAGCATCTCGACCCAAAAGCTCACGCCGAAGGGGCTGCGTGCGATCAGGCGCGCCGGCGGCGGTGCGCTGATCACGGCCGGGGTGTTCTCACAGCAGCAACCGGGATCGCGGGTGTAGGCACACCGGGTGATGCGCCGCGTATAGGCGCGCACCTGCACCTCGATCACCGTGCTTTGCTCGTCCAGCGCCGGCGTGCGCCGATAAGGCAAACCGCAGTGCGGACACGCGCTCTGCCCATCGGCCGGAGCATGCTGTTCGGCAACCACGGGCAGCGTCGGGCGTGGGGTCCGGCCATGCCCCGCACGGCCCGGCTGCTGGCCGCGCTTGCGCTGGGGCGCGTCGTCGCCGTCGCCCCGCTCCTTCTCCGAGGGCAGCGGACCGTGCTTCTCGCTCTTCTTGCCGAACAGCCGCTGCCTCAGGTCTTTGATGGTGGCCTCTTTGCGCGCCACCTCCTGCGTCAACGCCTCGACCTGGGCTTTCGCGCGGGCATGCTGCGCTTCCCAGTAGTTGGCCCGCGCACGCAGGTCAATGTGCTCCTGTTTGCTGATCGTGACCCATTCCCGAGCGAAACGCGACCCCTTGCCGCCAGCCGTGCCGAGGCATGGATGCGGTCGCTCCGCAGATGGATCGAGACGTGTCGTGCCTTCCATGGCACACGTTGTACGTGATTTCTACGTCTGTGTCCCGTACTTTCTCTGCGTCCCGGAAGGCGTGACCGAATGTTTACAGGACGCTACCACCTCGATCCAGAACGGGCCCCTACTCTGCGGATCTGTCTGATGTGTCGAGAGGCACCGCCTCGACATCGATCAGCATCATGCGGTGCGACAGCGGGTCGCGGGTGAGCGTAATGCGCTCCCGGATGCGTTCCGACGTTTCCAACGTTATCTCAACAGTTGCTTGAACGTAGTCGGCTTGAACCACGGGTGAAGCGATAAGCGAAAATTTGGCGCCTTTGTATGTCTTGACGATGTTGGCGCGATAAGCCGGATGGTTCAGATGATCTCCGAACTTAGACCGAAGCGGCTCCCCGGAAATGTCGCGAAGTTTTGATGCGCTGCCCGATCTGATCGCGGAAAAGTATTCCCGTAGGACGAGTTCGGCTTCTACCTCAGCCGTCTGCATCGCGACGGAATCCGACGCACATGCGGTCTGAGTGCCATGGCTTGCGACACCCAAAATGACGCAGGCGAGAGTCAGCGGCGAGAGCAGGCGCACCCGATTCTTCATATTATTTCTCAACGACGATAACAACATAATTTGTATTCGCTCCGGTCATCGAGCCTGTATTTCCGCCGAGTGTTATGAGAACGGGTGCGCTGCTTGATGCCGTGACAGTCTTACGATAAAGCCTTAGCGAGCCGGCTATGGGGTTACTCGTCACCACGGTGGCGGAAGTGGGATCAAAAGAAACCAACCAGGGCGGCAGGGCAGTTGCGGCGCTGTCGTACGCAATATAGACGTCGACATCTCTGTCGACCTCGAAGCTTAAATAGCCGTTGGCGCTGTTCCCGATGTCGGCATTGGGGAGCATTATCCAGCGGCCGCGATCGAGCTCGCTAGGAACGCTGACGAGGCGGAAATCAGTGTCGAGCTGATAGGGGTTTCCGATCTCGAGCAGGTTCTGTTGAGCCTGTGGAGCGCTTGGCACGGTCAAACCTTGCAGGACAAAAGGCAAAGGAAGGAGAGCGCTTGGGTTGTCGCGATTCAAAGCCTCATGCCAGAGATAGGACATGACGTAATAGCCTAGACCGTTTGGATGAAGAGTATCGGAGAAGAGGCTCCTGTAATCCGTGTTGGCGCTTGGCATGAAGAAATCAAAAAAGTTCGGGCCAATGACGATGCCCACGAGCTCCTCCTCGATGACCCGTATATAATCCCGGATTCGGTTGTTCACCGTCGAAGTCCAGGGAGTATCGGAGTTCCACGCAGGCGGAGGCAGAGCAACGACCGGAGTCACGCCGGAGGGTTGCGTGTTGAGGGGGTAGTCTGACCATCGGAGCTTGTCAACGAGCTCTTGGACGTTTCCTTTGTATGTGCCGGTGCACGAAGAGCCACTGCATCCTAAGCCGGAAGGCGTAAACAAAACCCGGTTCGCATCGTTGGTCCCGATCATCACGAGAGCCGTTTCAAGCTCGGGGTGCCGAGCCTGAATAGCACTGATTCGGAGTGACGTGAGATTGGTGCTCGTATCACCGGGGATACCCTCGTTGAAGACAATATTGGTTTGTGGTGGCTGAGTGATATCCAGAAGGTCGGTGAGGACCGCTTGGTATCCGCGGAACGCCACGACCCTGCCGAGCGCGGAGATATTGTCGCTTCGATAGTTATCGCCGGTGCCGTTAGTAATGCTGTCGCCCACGCCGACTAGATACTCGCCTCCGACGCCGATGTTGCTATTGGTGTCGCTTGCAAGTGCGACCCCGGAGGAATCAAGGAGTGTTGCCCGAACCTCGTAGTTTCCCGCAGTAGCGAAAAAGTCGACCTCGTAGGGTGGGGTGGAGTCGAAAAGGGAGTCGATCTCAGTGATGCCTGCGCCATTGTTTTGCGATAGCGCGAAGCGGACCCTGCTTCCCTCGGGAGCATTGGATGTAATGGCCGACGCAATTAGGGAGCCGTCTGCTTGTTCAGTGAGGTAGGCGAGTGGTTTGTTCAATGTGATGGCGGGGAGCTCGGGAGGCGCGGAGATTGCCACATTCGCAAAACTGACCTGTCCGTCGGTGTACAAGCCGACAGTGCCCGATGCGTGGCTTGTATCGGTCACGGCGAAGATCGGCTCGCCGTTGCGGCGGACGGAAATGGTGGAACCATTGACCTCTACCTCGATTTGCAGCAATTCGCCGGGGAACACTCCACGGGAGTCTGTAGCGAGAGAGGAGAACGTGCCATTGACGCGTTTTTCAAGTCGGGTAAATCCGTACCGGGAATTAATCGATATGCGGTAATAGTTACCAGGATCTCGAAAACGCACAAGCATCCCGATGTCCGATCCTATGTTGGTTGCTAGGTATTCGGCATCCATCGATATCTTGTAATCGGCCAAAGCGAACCCGTTCGAGAGATAAGCATAGGAGCCTAGGTGATAAGCTTCGACGAAGTTTGCGCTGAGCGCGGTGGTTTGGCGGAGCTGTCCACCGATGACGGTCCAATTTGAAGCGACGGGGGTCTCGTCGGCGACGATCCAGCCGGCCATCAGCGGGTCCGAGAAATCGTCGGCGAATGGGAGTTCCATCGCAGAGGCTGCTGTGCCTTGTAAGGTGGCTGCAGCGAAGTTCAGCACCCCGCTCCCGCTCTCTACGGAGTATCTGAGGGTAAGCGTTTGCCCGGCGCTCGCGGCCTGGTAGGTGATGGCGAAGCGGACGTCGTAATCATCGCGAAGGGGGTCGTCGTCCAGCGGTGATACGGTCACGCTGTAAGGAACGGCACTCCCGTCAGTGAGGCTTGCCTCGAGGCGCCCGATGGTGTTCCAGCCTCCGACGTAGACAACGAGAGTCCGGACGGATGTGTCGGCCGGCGCGGTCAATGTGTAGCCACGGCCGGCGCCGGAAATCTGTAACCCCGCATAGGTGGTGGCGGTTACGCGGGGCGTCCCGTCGCTCCAACTGTAGGCCGGTCGGGAGGTGTTGTTGAAACGCCCGACCGTAGCACCGCCGAAACTCGTCAAGGCGCCGATCTGCGCCGCCGTGCCGGCCTTGCGGTTGACGTCGGTGGGCGTACTGCGCCCCCAGTGCACCCAGTCGAGCGTGCCCTCGGCCGTGAGGTTCACCGGACTGGCGGTGGCGCTCAGCGTGGTCTGCAATTGACCGGTGCCGCCGGACGCCGGCAGCACCGTCACCGCGACGGTTTCGCTGTCGGTCGCCCCGGCCCCGTCGGAGGCCGTCACGACGAGGCTGTAGGGACTGGCCGCGACATCGCCTGCCGAGGGCGTCCAGATCAAACGCCCGGTGCCGTCGCCGTTGTCGGTGAAGGCCGCCGTGCCGGGCAGGGGGGCGGCGCCCAGCACCAGCGGCGCCGGACCGTCGGGGTCGGCGGCATCGATGTCCACCGTCAAGGTCGCGCCGACCTGCACGGTGCGATTACCGATCGGATCGAGCTGCGGGGGCTGATTCACCGGGGCACTGCCGCCGCCCTGCAAGGTCGCCGCCATGAAGTTCACGGTCCCGCCGGCGGAGGTCTGCTCGTAGCGCAGATTCAGGGTCTGCCCGGCGCTCGCGGCTTGATAGGTGATCGCCAGGCGCACGTCGTAGTCATCGCGCAGCGGGTTGCCGTCCGACGGCGACAGGGCAACGCTGTAAGGCGCGGCACTGCCGTCGCTCAGACTCACGTCGAGCCTGGAGTTGCTGTTCCACCCGCCGACGTAGACCACCAAGGTGCGCGCCTCGGTGTCGGCCGGCACCGTCAGCGCGTAGCCGCGCCCCGCACCGGCGAGAGCCACGCCCGCGTTGGTGGTCGCGCTCGCCGTGGGCGTCCCGTCGCTCCAGGTGTAGGCGGGGCGCCCGCCATTGCTGAAACGCCCGAACCCGGTCCCGTCGATGCTCGTCAGGGTGCCGATCTGCGCCGCCGCGTCGGCCTTGCGGTTGACGTCGGTGGGCGTACTGCGCCCCCAGTGCACCCAGTCGAGCGTGCCCTCGGCCGTGAGGTTCACCGGACTGGCGGTGGCGCTCAGCGTGGTCTGCAATTGACCGGTGCCGCCGGACGCCGGCAGCACCGTCACCGCGACGGTTTCGCTGTCGGTCGCCCCGGCCCCGTCGGAGGCCGTCACGACGAGGCTGTAGGGACTGGCCGCGACATCGCCTGCCGAGGGCGTCCAGATCAAACGCCCGGTGCCGTCGCCGTTGTCGGTGAAGGCCGCCGTGCCGGGCAGGGGGCGGCGCCCAGCACCAGCGGCGCCGGACCGTCGGGATCCGCGGCGGCGATGTCCACCGTCAAGGTCGCGCCGACCTGCACGGTGCGAGCTACCGATCGGATCGAGCTGCGGGGGCTGATTCACCGGGGCACTGCCGCCGCCCTGCAAGGTCGCCGCCATGAAGTTCACGGTCCCGCCGGCGGAGGTCTGCTCGTAGCGCAGATTCAGGGTCTGCCCGGCGCTCGCGGCTTGATAGGTGATCGCCAGGCGCACGTCGTAGTCATCGCGCAGCGGGTTGCCGTCCGACGGCGACAGGGCAACGCTGTAAGGCGCGGCACTGCCGTCGCTCAGACTCACGTCGAGCCTGGAGTTGCTGTTCCACCCGCCGACGTAGACCACCAAGGTGCGCGCCTCGGTGTCGGCCGGCACCGTCAGCGCGTAGCCGCGCCCCGCACCGGCGAGAGCCACGCCCGCGTTGGTGGTCGCGCTCGCCGTGGGCGTCCCGTCGCTCCAGGTGTAGGCGGGGCGCCCGCCATTGCTGAAACGCCCGAACCCGGTCCCGTCGATGCTCGTCAGGGTGCCGATCTGCGCCGCCGCGTCGGCCTTGCGGTTGACGTCGGTGGGCGTACTGCGCCCCCAGTGCACCCAGTCGAGCGTGCCCTCGGCCGTGAGGTTCACCGGACTGGCGGTGGCGCTCAGCGTGGTCTGCAATTGACCGGTGCCGCCGGACGCCGGCAGCACCGTCACCGCGACGGTTTCGCTGTCGGTCGCCCCGGCCCCGTCGGAGGCCGTCACGACGAGGCTGTAGGGACTGGCCGCGACATCGCCTGCCGAGGGCGTCCAGATCAAACGCCCGGTGCCGTCGCCGTTGTCGGTGAAGGCCGCCGTGCCGGGCAGGGGGGCGGCGCCCAGCACCAGCGGCGCCGGACCGTCGGGATCCGCGGCGGCGATGTCCACCGTCAAGGTCGCGCCGACCTGCACGGTGCGATTACCGATCGGATCGAGCTGCGGGGGCTGATTCACCGGGGCACTGCCGCCGCCCTGCAAGGTCGCCGCCATGAAGTTCACGGTCCCGCCGGCGGAGGTCTGCTCGTAGCGCAGATTCAGGGTCTGCCCGGCGCTCGCGGCTTGATAGGTGATCGCCAGGCGCACGTCGTAGTCATCGCGCAGCGGGTTGCCGTCCGACGGCGACAGGGCAACGCTGTAAGGCGCGGCACTGCCGTCGCTCAGACTCACGTCGAGCCTGGAGTTGCTGTTCCACCCGCCGACGTAGACCACCAAGGTGCGCGCCTCGGTGTCGGCCGGCACCGTCAGCGCGTAGCCGCGCCCCGCACCGGCGAGAGCCACGCCCGCGTTGGTGGTCGCGCTCGCCGTGGGCGTCCCGTCGCTCCAGGTGTAGGCGGGGCGCCCGCCATTGCTGAAACGCCCGAACCCGGTCCCGTCGATGCTCGTCAGGGTGCCGATCTGCGCCGCCGCGTCGGCCTTGCGGTTGACGTCGGTGGGCGTACTGCGCCCCCAGTGCACCCAGTCGAGCGTGCCCTCGGCCGTGAGGTTCACCGGACTGGCGGTGGCGCTCAGCGTGGTCTGCAATTGACCGGTGCCGCCGGACGCCGGCAGCACCGTCACCGCGACGGTTTCGCTGTCGGTCGCCCCGGCCCCGTCGGAGGCCGTCACGACGAGGCTGTAGGGACTGGCCGCGACATCGCCTGCCGAGGGCGTCCAGATCAAACGCCCGGTGCCGTCGCCGTTGTCGGTGAAGGCCGCCGTGCCGGGCAGGGGGGCGGCGCCCAGCACCAGCGGCGCCGGACCGTCGGGATCCGCGGCGGCGATGTCCACCGTCAAGGTCGCGCCGACCTGCACGGTGCGAGCCCCGATCGGATCGAGCTGCGGGGGCTGATTCACCGGGGCACTCTCGATCACCGTCACCGCGACGGTTTCGCTGTCGGTCGCCCCGGCCCCGTCGGAGGCCGTCACGACGAGGCTGTAGGGACTGGCCGCGACATCGCCTGCCGAGGGCGTCCAGATCAAACGCCCGGTGCCGTCGCCGTTGTCGGTGAAGGCCGCCGTGCCGGGCAGGGGGCGGCGCCCAGCACCAGCGGCGCCGGACCGTCGGGATCCGCGGCGGCGATGTCCACCGTCAAGGTCGCGCCGACCTGCACGGTGCGAGCCCCGATCGGATCGAGCTGCGGGGGCTGATTCACCGGGGCACTCTCGATCACCGTCACCGCGACGGTTTCGCTGTCGGTCGCCCCGGCCCCGTCGGAGGCCGTCACGACGAGGCTGTAGGGACTGGCCGCGACATCGCCTGCCGAGGGCGTCCAGATCAAACGCCCGGTGCCGTCGCCGTTGTCGGTGAAGGCCGCCGTGCCGGGCAGGGGGGCGGCGCCCAGCACCAGCGGCGCCGGACCGTCGGGATCCGCGGCGGCGATGTCCACCGTCAAGGTCGCGCCGACCTGCACGGTGCGAGCCCCGATCGGATCGAGCTGCGGGGGCTGATTCACCGGGGCACTGCCGCCGCCCTGCAAGGTCGCCGCCATGAAGTTCACGGTCCCGCCGGCGGAGGTCTGCTCGTAGCGCAGATTCAGGGTCTGCCCGGCGCTCGCGGCTTGATAGGTGATCGCCAGGCGCACGTCGTAATCATCGCGCAGCGGGTTGCCGTCCGACGGCGACAGGGCGACGCTGTAAGGCGCGGCGCTGCCGTCGCTCAGACTCACGTCGAGCCTGGAGTTGCTGTTCCACCCACCGACGTAGACCACCAGGGTGCGCGCCTCGGTGTCGGCCGGCACCGTCAATGCATAGCCGCGCCCCGCCCCGAAAAGGGCCACGCCCGCGTTGGTGGTCGCGCTCGCCGTGGGCGTCCCGTCGCTCCAGGTGTAGGCGGGGCGCCCGCCATTGCTGAAACGCCCGAACCCGGTCCCGTCGATGCTCGTCAGGGTGCCGATCTGCGCCGCCGCGCCGGCCTTGCGGTTGACGTCGGTGGGCGTACTGCGCCCCCAGTGCACCCAGTCGAGCGTGCCCTCGGCCGTGAGGTTCACCGGACTGGCGGTGGCGCTCAGCGTGGTCTGCAGAAGACCCGCCGCGGGGGACACCACAGGCGTGATCAGTAGGAGGAATAAAATAAACAGTAAGGACCGTCGGATCACGGAGCCCGTTACTGATTCTGATTCTTCCGCCAACCCATCGAAGCGATTTTTCATCTGTGACATCCGAATGCCGTGCGTGCCGGTATCGATTTAATTTATAGGAGAAAAATGTTGTATTGCTGAGGGACAACAAGACAAGAGCGAGGAGGGCGAATGAACGACCCGACTTCTATCGAGCATCTGAGTTGTAACATGAAAACCCCCGGCGTTGATCCGTAAGAATTTTAGACCATCCCTGCGACCGGTGCGGGTGCAGGCAAGCCAAGTCGCGCAGACAAAGGGCCTCGGGCGTGCCCGGTGTCGCCCTATTCGGCTTGCTCTCGGACGACGAACGGTTGCCTGCAAGTCCTCGGACGCTGCCCCGTGGTCCACTCCAAGTGCGGGCGTTCACACTCCCTAGGCAAGTACTGCTCCACCGCTTATGCGCTACCGCTCAAACAGTGCTTAAGCGGGGGGCGTGACGAAAATCGTCCTGGCCTTCGTCATCTAAGCGCTGCCACCCGATCCCCGAAGGCGCTCGAAGGGAACGGTTCCGGTCGTGGTACGCTACTTCGGAGATCCGAGCGAAATTCGGCTGACCCTTCCCGGCCTCTCGAAAGGACCCCACCCGACCAGCCTGAGCGCTTCCGTACCTCGTTGATAGGTTAGGTTGGGTCTATCTGCTGACGAAAGGTCGTCGGGCACCCGCGGCGGAAGGAGCTTAAAGAGTCAGTCTGTGAGGCAACGGGTTGCCGCTTTCTCAGCGTGCGCGGCCTTGTAGACGCCGCCGATGTCGCGTACTTACATCTTCCGCTCGCGGAACATGGTATCGCAAGTCGAGAAAAAAAAGAGGTCATAATCTGCCGTTAATCGGTTTCTATCCCGCTCATGGGGCTTTTTATCGGGTGTGTCGTACGCCTGTAAATCCCATCCGCAACGCTCGTCGTGGGGTTTTGCTTTCTTAATGTGGTGGATGAGCAGAAACCCGTTTCATGCTTTATAAACAGAATGTTATATTATGACCCTATGATGTTGAGGTGAGCTGATTCCAAATCAAGAGGGACAGATTAAGGCCAACCGATGGGTTGCCGGACGGCCTGGCAGTGATCTTTCCCGAATCCCGCCCGAGCACGCAATGAGCCTTCATCTGCTCCGGTATTCGAACCGCCGTTGATCCACGATCCACGATCGTCGCTCGGAGAGCCGGGCATTGCTGAGCTGGATCGGCGCGTGGCGGTGAGCGGCGGCGAGCGCAAACCAGCATCGCCTTATCCTGCACCGGCGGGCCATGCGTCTTAGTGAATCCAAGGTTTTCAGGCTTCTGGTCGCGTCGACGCTCAGCGTTGCCGCCCGGTCGCGAGCCACACGATGGTCAAAGGCTACCGCCGCCACAAGCACCTGCGCGCGACGGCCGAGGGGATCGGCCCTCTGGTGCTGCCGGAGAAGGACAGGCGCTCGGCGGGCCAGCGTGAACCTCAAGGCGATTCGCGCTTCATTCGCCTGCAGCCCTTCGCCGTGCTGTCTGCCATGAACGATCCTGAGGTAAATGGGCTCCGCCGTTGTCGCGTCAGCGCATCGACGAATACAGGGGCTACCTCACCTTGACGGCGGTGGGGCGCAACATCTAACACTTGCCGACTTTTGATCGCTGAGTGTGCGACCCGGCAACGGCCAAACCTCTTCATGCGAATTCCCCAGCGGCTCAAGCGCTTCCGCGTCGTCGGGATAGTCCGATCGCCGAGTCGGGTGCGAGCGGTGCTGCTGCTCAGGCTTGCTCCCCAGACACTTTACTTGTGCGACACCGCCCAATCGAGATCGACCTCTCAATTTGCGGCCTTCTTCACAAAACCGGTCGCCGATTCTTTTCGTTCGCTCCTCGCAGCGTCTCTGCAGTATCCCCCCTCTCATGACGCTCTACGCAACAGACCGCTTCTGGCAGAGCAACGGGTAATCCGTAGCCTGTAATGTGCCGGATGGCCGCGCCGCCCTCATAAGGCCGGATTTGCTCACGTTTTCGCTCAGAACCCAGCCTTTTATTGAATAAGATGGGCGGTCATCAAGACGCTCGTTAAATGGGCGATGTTTCATGAAATAACTAGAGATAACAATAGCATGGCGATATGAATCTGGATTTGAGTAGCATGACCAGGGTCTGACGAAAGTGCGCGATCAGCCCTGTGATCCTGATAACGAATTCGCTTTCTAGCCACTCAGTGCGGGTCAGGATTTTCCTCGAAAATACCCCAAGAAGACCGTTTTCATAAAGCTCTCCCTTCCAACGTCATTTTGAAATGTGATCGTCTTCACATTTTGGCTTCGGCACTTTTCGCTCAGCGTCTTTCTGATACCCGCATCGCAAACTCCATCGCCCCCTGCTGGTTTACTAACAGCCAATCCGGAAAGGGACAAGAACCCAAAAAGCGGTGAAAACCGTCTCGACGCATGGGTCTTGTAACAACGGCAGTCGCTACCGGAAACGACCTCGTATTTGACCAGACTGTCGGCTAACCAGCGATAGAGGATTGGGCCATGTTACGCGAATCGGCGCGCGGTGTGCTCCCGGCATCACAATTTGATCCGGGCGATCTCGGTATTGTGAAGTGGTTCACACTTCTGATTATTTTCTTGATGTCGGGTGTGTCCTACGCATCCACCGAGAATCTCCTGACCCTTGCGTGGAACCCGGTAGAAGATATCCGTGTCGCTCATTACGAGCTTCACTACGGGAAAGCCAGCAAGTCATACAGCACGCATGTTTCCAGCGTCGACGCCAGCGTGATCGTGGCAGGTCTAGAAGAAGGGGCGCAGTATTATTTCGCGGCCCGCGCTTGCACCAGTGACGGCACTCAATGCAGCGAGTTCTCAAACGAGGTCACGGCTTCGATTCCGGGTGGAGACTCCAATCTTGGCGGTACTTTGGCCCCTACGAACAGTTCCGTGAACCTCTCGGCCGAAGGCGGCGTTGATTGGGTACATTGGGGACGCAGTACCTCGGCCGACGTCAGCCGCAAGGCGGGCGTGGCGACGCAGATCGGCGCCCTGACGAGCATCGACGGGACCCGGTTCGGGCGCTTCAGCAACACCTCGCGCCCCGCCTACGCCTGGAGCGACGGGACGCCCACGGCGAGTGCGACCACCAACGCGGGCTTGGTCCTCGCAGGTGCGGGGCGCGGCTATGCGCTGACAGCGCCGGCAGACACCGATGCGCGCACCCTGGTCGTCTACGTCGGCGGGTGGAAGAGCGACGCGCGGCTCGACGTTAGTCTCAGCGACGGCAGCTCAGCACCCTACAGCGTCACCTTGTCGCATTTGAACTCCGTGCGAGACGACTATGATGCGCGCCTCGCCATCACCTACCAGGCCGCGAGCGCCGGGCAGACCCTGAACCTGCGTTACGTGCAAACCTCCGGCATCGGTACCGTCAACTTCATGGGCGCCACCCTGCAGGGCGGATCGACCGCAGTCCCGCCGACGCCTGCCCCCGTGGCGGCATTCACGGCCAGCGCCGAGTCCGGCACGGCGCCTCTCACGGTGACCTTCACCAGTCAGTCGACGGGTGACATCTCGGCGTATGGTTGGAGCCTGGGCGACGGCAGCAAGAGCACCGCGGAAACGGCAGAACATACATACCAGACCGCAGGTACTTACGACGTCAGCCTAACGGTCAGCGGCCCGTCCGGAACGGATACCCTCCAGAAGTCGGCCTTGATCGTGGTCAAGGAACCCGCCCCGGTGGCCGACTTTGCGGCCAACGTCGGCAGCGGTACGGCGCCCTTGACCGTGACCTTCAGCGACCAGTCGAGCGGATCGGTCACCGGTTGGGCCTGGGCCTTCGGCGACGGCGAGACCAGTCAGGCACAGCAGCCCACGCATACCTATACGAAGCCGGGTCGTTATGCCGTCAACCTTTCAGTCTCAGGCCCCGGCGGCAGCGACAGCCTGGTGCGTTCCGATTACATCGAAGTCAAGGAACCCGCGCCGGTGGCCGACTTTGCGGCCAACGTCAGCAGCGGTACGGCGCCCTTGACCGTGACCTTCAGCGACCAGTCGAGCGGATCGGTCACCGGTTGGACCTGGAGCTTCGGCGACGGCGCGACCAGTCAGGCGCAGCAGCCCACGCATACCTATACGAAGCCGGGCCTTTATGCCGTCAACCTTTCAGTCTCAGGCCCCGGCGGCAGCGACAGCCTGGTGCGTTCCGATTACATCGAAGTCAAGGAACCCGCCCCGGTGGCCGACTTTGCGGCCAACGTCACCAGCGGTCCGGCGCCTTTGACCGTGACCTTCAGCGACCAGTCGAGCGGATCGGTCGCCGGTTGGACCTGGAGCTTCGGCGACGGCGAGACCAGTCAGGCGCAGCAGCCCACGCATACCTATACGAAGCCGGGTCGTTATGCCGTCAACCTTTCAGTCTCAGGCCCCGGCGGCAGCGACAGCCTGGTGCGTTCCGATTACATCGAAGTCAAGGAACCCGCGCCGGTGGCCGACTTTGCGGCCAACGTCACCAGCGGTCCGGCGCCTTTGACCGTGACCTTCAGCGACCAGTCGAGCGGATCGGTCACCGGTTGGACCTGGAGCTTCGGCGACGGCGAGACCAGTCAGTCGCAGCAGCCCACGCATACCTATACGAAGCCGGGTCGTTACGCCGTCAACCTTTCAGTCTCCGGTCCCGGCGGCAGCGACACCCTGGACCGCGCTGACTACATTGACGTGTCCGCATCCGGGCTATTGGAGGCCGAGCTGAGCGCGACCAGCAGCTCGGTGAACCTCACGAGCGAAGGGATGCTCGACTATGCGCACTGGGGACGCAGCACCGCGGCCGACATCAACCGCAAGGCGGGTGTGGCAGCGCAGATCGGCGCCTTGACGAGCATCGACGGAGCCCGATTCGGGCGCTTCAACAACAGCGCACGTCCCGCCTACACCTGGAGCGACGGGACACCCACGGCGAGCGCGACCACAAACGCGGGCGTGGTACTCTCCGGGGCGGGGCGCGGCTACGCGCTGACGGTGCCGGCAGACACCGATGCGCGCACCCTGGTCGTCTATGTCGGCGGGTGGAAGAGCGACGCGCGGCTCGACGTGAGTCTCAGCGACGGCAGCGCAGCACCTTACAGCGTCAAGGTCTCGCATTTGGACTCCTTGCGAGACGACTATGACACGCGGCTCGCCATTACCTACCAAGCGGCGAGCGCCGGACAGACCCTGAACCTACGCTATGTGCAAACCTCCAGCATCGGCACCTTGAACTTCATGGGCGCCACCCTGCAGGGCGGATCGACCTCGGTCCCGCCGACGCCTGCACCGGTGGCGGCATTTACGGCCAGCACCGAGTCCGGCACGGCGCCTCTCACGGTGACCTTCACCAGTCAGTCGACGGGCGACATCTCGGCGTATGGCTGGAGCCTGGGCGACGGCAGCAAGAGCATCGCCGAAACGGCCGTCCATACATACCAGACCGCAGGCACTTACGACGTCAGCCTAACGGTCAGCGGCACCTCCGGAACGGATACCCTCCATAAGCCGGCGTTGATCGTGGTCAAGGAACCCGCCCCGGAGGTCCAAGCACGACTGGATGCCAACCTGAGTGCGACCGGCAGTTCGATGAACCTCACGAGCGAAGGGACAATCGACTGGGCGCACTGGGGACGCAGCACCGCCGGCGAAGTCAACCGAAAGGCAAGCGTGGCAGCGCAGATCGGCGCCTTGGCGAGCATCGACGGGACCCGATTCGGGCGCTTCAGCAACAGCGCACGCTCGGCCTACACCTGGAGCGACGGGATGCCCACGGTGAGCGCGACCACCAACGCCGGCCTGGTCCTGTCCGGGGCGGGGCGCGGCTACGCGCTGACGGTGCCGGCAGACACCGATGCGCGCACCCTGGTCGTCTATGTCGGCGGGTGGAAGAGCGACGCGCGGCTCGACGTGAGTCTCAGCGACGGCAGCGCAGCACCTTACAGCGTCAAGGTTTCGCATTTGGACTCCTTGCGAGACGACTATGACGCGCGGCTCGCCATCACCTACCAGGCCGCGAGCGCCGGGCAGACCCTGAACCTGCGTTATGTGCAAACCTCCAGCAGCGGTACCTTGAACTTCATGGCTGCCAGTCTGCAGGGCGCCAGTGCGGCTCGTACCGCTCAGGCAGAGGCCGATGTTTCCGAGCCCGCGATCGAGATCGGAGAGGTCGAGATCAATCAAGAATGGCAACGGGTGGACTTCCAGCGTACCTTCAACGACCCGATCGTCGTTGCGAAGGCCCTGAGTGCAAACGACTCCGACCCAGCTGTCGTCCGGATCGACGGTATCGATTCGAAGGGTTTCTGGATTCGGGTCCAAGAGTGGGACTATCTCGATGGCTGGCATGACCTCGAAACCGTTTCGTACATGGCCATGGAGCGCGGTCGCCACACCCTTGAGAGTGGCGTGCAGATCGAGGCAGGATCGGTGACAACGGCAGTGACGAATGCCTTCCAAGGCCAGCTCTTCGAGGCGCCTTTCGCCGACGTCCCGGTGGTCTTCACTGCGGTCACGAGCGCCAACGGACCCGAGGCAGCCATGTCCCGGCTCGGCAACATCGGCGTCGACGGCTTCGACATCGGGTTGCGCACGGAAGCGGCAAGCGTACCGGAACATACCGCTGAGCGGATCGACTATATTGCCTGGGAAGTCTCCACCGGCGTGGTCGACGGGTTGAGGTACGAAGTAGGCCGCACCGGCAAGGATGTCGATCACCGAACCTACAACTTGCTCTATCAGAACGTCTTCGCACGGGCACCGGTCATCGTTGCAGACGTTCAGAGCAGTGATGGCACGGGTACGGCGGCACTGCGTTGGCAGAACCTGAACATCGAGTCAGTCGACCTCCGGGTTCAGCCGGAGGAGTCGCTGGGCGATGTGGCCCCGCAGATTGCAGAACAGGTGGGTTACTTCCTCGCAGACGTCGAATAGAGGGCTAGCCGAGCCGCAGCGCCCGAGGGGGCGCTGCGGCTTTTTTCGGCAACAACCCGAGGCGAATTCCGGAAACCACCACACCAATCGCGTAGGTTGTGCCGAGCCGTGCGAGGCACAACCTACCGTCGGCGCAAGTTGTGCTTCCTATCGTCAGCACAACCTACGGGGATCGAGTCTTGCGGAAATCGCCTTGGAACCCCTCATACATTGTTCGGAAGATCGTTCACCCAAGCCCCGACGAGCTTGCGACACCGCATAGGCGGAGTCCAGACCTCAGCCGGCGCTCCGCGCTCCGCGTGGCATCGGCACGGGTCGAGACCAAGGCCGCCCGAAACCAGAGGCCATGAGCCTGGCAAGCCCCGAGACATGATAACCATACCTCCTTTCGTCACGCCCCGTGGTTTCCGTATCCTTTTCCGCGTTGTGGATCAGCCTTCGCCGGACCGCCCGACGCACAGACGCCTGGACCCGAAGCCGAGCCGACGAAGAACGCGCCAATCGCCTCGCTTCTGGCGTAGACTATCGGCACCGTCCCTTAAACCAAATCTCATATCGTTGTATCAAGGCCATGGAACGAATCAAACAAGCCATTGAACGCGCACGTGCGGAGCGGGCTGAACCGATAACGTCCGCAACCGAATCAACCGCCTCGAAGCCAGCTAAGCTGAACACGGCTGCTCGCGCAACGCCAGCGCCAAGTGACGTTGTCTATCACTCGACAAAGACGATCCCCGCCGACCCGGAGCATCTGCGAGCCCACCGTGTCTTGACCGGGGCGTCCGACGAGCCTTCAGCGGTCGCCTACAAGGTCCTGCGGACAAAGGTTCTGCAAAGCATGAGGTCGAATGGCTGGCAAACACTTGCGATCACCGGGACGCGAAAAGGCAACGGCAAAACGCTTACTACGATTAATTTAGGTATCAGCCTCGCACACGAAGTCAATCAGACGGTCCTGTTGGCGGACTTGGACCTCAGGCAGCCGCGGATGGCGAGCTATCTCGCAGCTGAGGAGCTCCCGGGACTCAGTGACTACCTCCTCGGTCGGGTCGAGCTCTCCGAAATCCTGTTTCATCCCGGATTTGATCGTCTTGTCGTGCTGCCCGGGCATGAGCCCTTGCTTAACTCCTCCGAAGCATTGTCCAGTCCCAAAATGACCAGGCTCGTCGAAGAGCTCAAGAATCGATATCAAGACCGGATCATCCTCTTTGATTTGCCGCCCCTTTTCGCCGGTGATGACGTCATTGCATTTGCCCCCAACGTCGATGCCATTCTGTTGGTGTTAGAAGACGGACAGACGACCCGCACCGATCTCAAGCGTGCTTATGAGCTTTTGGATCCAAAGCGCATTATCGGTACGATCCTCAACAAAGCGACTCCGGAGAAAGAAGGCCATGAGAGCGCCTACTACTGATCCTCTCTGCCCCGATAGTCTAAGGCTGACCCAATGCCACTAGTCGACTCGCTCATGAGAACAGACACCCGAACCCCAACCAAAGGCAAAAGGCTCGTGACATCCGCTCCGCGGTGTCACGCATGCCGCGTGGCGCTCCGCGCCACGTGCCGCTGTGGCCGATAACGAAGAACGAAGCCCGCTTGTGTCCGATCCGCTTTATGGCCGTGATCATGTTCTGTAATCGCCCTGACTCTGGTGGCAAAGGTGATCCCCGAGATGCCGGTGTCTCACAAATGTGCACCGGAAGACCGTTTCGGAGTTTCAATCGGTACCGGCCTGTACGATCGCAAAACGGACGCTCCTGTTCGCTTAAGTCGCGCACTACGATGATACATTGACCATGGCCTCTATGACCCTCATAGACCACATTAAACGCCCATATCGACTCTACTTCCGGGCGCTGGACTGGAGATGGTTCGCAGCAACCGTCCGATCTCGGGGGTGCCACCTGCTCCGAGCGGCGGACGATTTCGAGCGACCGATTTTCGTGTCGGGATGTCAACGCTCCGGGACCACCTTAGCCACAAGCCTCATCGCGGCTAGCCCCGACATCACGACATCCCATCAGGGGCGCGACGAAGAACTTGCAGGTGCCTACGTACTCTGTGGCAGGCGACAACCGACTTCATCAGGTCGCTATTGTTTTCAAACAACCTATTTGAATGAATGCTACTCGGAGTACCAACGAGTTACATCCGATTATAGGCTCGTTTGGGTGCTTCGCCGACCGGAGTCGGTCGTTTATTCCATGGTCTATAATTGGGCGCGCTTTCCGCTCAACGAGCTCTTTCTCTCATGCGGCGTGCCTCATTTGCACGACGATGACCTCATACGCTTCGGTCGCAGAGGGATCTTCGGTCTTTCACCGCTGCGGAGGGCCTGCTACGCCTATATCGGTAAGTGCCATCAATTCATTGAAATGAGCCAAAGTCCGCAGGCGGAACGGTTGATTGCGTTTGAATATGAAGATATGATTATGGAAACGCAAGACGTCTTAGCGGATCTATGCGGTCGGCTTGGCATAGGTATGCCTGCGCATTCGACGTTCGACCAATTAAAATCCGATACACTAACGAAATCCAGCGACCTAACCACGGCCGCACGCACGGTCATTCACAAATTATGCGCAGGAGTTTATCGGGACTGCACTGAGCTGTCCTTCAAGATTTTGCGTTAAAACCCTTCCCACGTGCGCGATCGGTGAATCGGGGCGCTTGACATTCCAAGATTAGGTTTTGGAGGCAAGGATTATGTCGATTATGCCGACCAAACGCCTCATGTCACATGAAAACACGTCGTAGCAGGCGAATGGCTAATGACTTAACCGGCAGCGTTTCTGTTGGACCTGATTTGGATTTCCTCAACACGACTTCCCATTTCTGCCCCATCCGGTTACTTGTCATGAGGAATCCACGCGTGAGCGGTAATTCCGCCCGAATTCTGTTTACCGCTGGCTCAACATCTATGGGCACGATTTTGCTCAAACGATCTAGGAAAGATTCAGGTTGGGATATAAATTGCTCGTATCGGACGGCAATCGATCTAATATTCCTGCGAATGAAGAATAGCAGGTTGAAGAAGGAGTTAATTGTTACATAATAAAGAATCGCCGCAGCCGGTCTTTTAGGGGTCTGGCCGGCAGTACTGCGGAACGAGCTGATGACCGCGGCGGGATCCCTTATTAAATAAATGGCGAGAAGCTGATTATCGTCAAAGATTTCCGACAGATGCAATAACCTAGACGGATATTTCGAGCTGTCGATATAAAAAGAATGATTCGACGCAGCAAATATTGCTTCGTAAAATTGTTTAAGTGCCTTTCGATACTTAACCAGTCCTAAGGGCCTAAGGACGAAAGGCACAAGAAGTAAGGGCAGAAAAGAGGCGTGGGTATCCAAGCGGCGTTGCAGCTTAGCGAATTGGGTCAAACCAATCCAATCAGGCGACTCCTGCAGCCTTTTAGTTACAGCCTGCCAGAATTCGCGACTTTCTGGGTACTCTTTAAATCGAATAGGTTTACCGCAACGCCGCGCGTAGTCAATGACTTCGCCCAGATCAATTGTTTCTGAGGCGTTGCCGATACAGAACCCGATAATGGTCGTCCCGCTTCTTCCACATCCTCCGATGTAGATGAGTGACTTGGCTGGGCCCTCGTAAGAATTTAGAGTCAATGCATTTCTCTCGTGTTCGTCAAGGTTTAACATATGAAGAATCTGCCAAAACACATTTGGTTGAAGTGTGGAGACAACCGGCTAACCGAAGCGGACTTTCGCGGCGGGATTTCGGATCCAACGTCTCATCCCATTTTCGAGTTCCAACCAGCTGATGGCGTCGAGATTCCGTGTTTCGCTTTCGCGGACCGCCGCCAAAATCCCGGCTGCCCAGGCCTTCAAAAGGTCGTGACGTCCCGTCGCGAAGGGTGGCTACGCCGTTGATCGGATGGGAAGGGTGGACAAGTGCATCGCAGTTCACCAGCATCTGCATGGGGCTCTGTGAATTTTTTCTCGATCCTCATTCCTACCGACTGGCCATATTGAAAAGCTCACTTGCGTGTTTGTCATCTGAGCCATCTCCATCTGAAACATGCTTGCCACTGAAAACGGGCTACACCAAAGTCTCAATGACCATAACCTAACAGGCCGTCGGACCTCGGTCCGCGATGCGCTCGAACACTAGATTCACGAGTTGTGAATCAAGTCGCATGTGCAGGAATCAGGGTGGCACACCTGTCTTGTTTATCTTGTGACCGGCTTCCGCTGATCTTCCACTCTGAAACGGACATGTCGGAGAGGTTTCTAGGCGTCCATCGGATTACAGAGGTGGTGGTGTCGAGGAGTTCGGTAGGGAACATAATAAGTGTTGACGACTCTCAAAGCATCTAGAATGTTATCAATGCTGTTCGATCGGACGATGTGGCTTCGGCTTCGGCATGATTGACGATCCCAACTCCCGGGACGGTCGCCTTGCTGTTACCGTCTTCACCCAGGCGGGAAACGGCGAGCAGTGTTGAGCCCGACGGGACGCTACAGGATCAGAGCCGGACACGTTTAGCCAGGATCGGCGAGCACTAGATTCGCGCCGGGCTCCGGGAGATGCTCAGGGTCGGCGCGTGAACTTTGGAATTTTATTCCGTGATGACACGGGAGCGTTGTCTTCGGCGTGCACGTCATCAGGCCGACCTGGTTTCCCGGAATCTGGAGGATCCGGCTCTAACGCGGCAGCTGCGGTATCGATGATTTTTGCAAAAGCCAATGTGACGAGCACTTCAAAAAGGAACTATCGTGGAATTCGTCTATATTATAGGTTTCGGTTTGTTGGTTGCTTTCGCCATCGCATGGAACCTGAATGCAATGGTAGGGGCAGCTTTCGCACTAGCACTATTGGTGGAACCTATTGCGTCTATGATATTCCCGAAGCTCCAGAAGTTGGACTATGCGGTGACGATGCTATTTTTCTGGATTTGGCTTATTGTTATTGCTCGAATTATTATTGGTAAGGTCGAGGCTGTAGCGATAAGACCACCAAAGCCGATCGCGCTGTTCTTACTGTTTCTATTTTCCGCGGCACTTGGCTCTGCGTACGCGATGCAGTTTGCACAGGCTCTCGTCGGCGCGAAGGGCTATTTTCAGGCGTGGGCAATACCTTTCATCTTCTATTTCTTGCTGAAAGACGAGCGCTCAGTCTTGGTAATTGGAGTCGCGTTTCTGGTCCTTGCAGCCTTCCAACCGTTCGTTGCGGGAATTCAGGCTTATTTGTGGCACGGCCAGCCATTCTTTGGAGATAGGCTCGGTGGGACATTCGGAAACACCCTTGGTACGGGGGCTCTGATGTCCGCATTTCAAGTGACCCAGATTCTTGTGATTATGGCTTTAATGAAACATCGGTGTATAAGACCCATCTTCGGTGCTTCTCTTGTGATTTGGGTCTTCACGCCTCTGTTGTGGACCCACGCCAAGGCCGTCGTTGTTCTTATGCCAGTAGGCCTAATGGTACTTTTTTGGTCGGAGATCAGAGAGCGTCCGGTCTATGCGTTACGCTTCGTGGCCATGGGTCTCGCTTTGGTGGGATTCTTGGCATTTCAATATTATATGGATGAACAATACTATCGCGGTAGTCCAGTGGGGGCGCCGGAGAGTTTCGATGCATTCATTGACCAATCCTTAGGCTACGCGGTGCTCGGAGGCGGAGCGGAGTTGAATCGCGGAACCTCGTTGGTTTATTGGTGGGAGATGCACAGTTTATTGCGTAATCCCCTTGAGACCTTGGTCGGGCACGGTATGGGTTCGGCGAAAGAGTATGGAGTCGTCCAAGGGCACTTGTTGACTGACCCGGAGTACGGCCGGGCGGGAATGGGTAAGGCATTCGCGCGTTTACTCTGGGAGGTAGGTATCATCGGGGCAATTGGATTAGTCGGAGCGCTCACCACAACTGCGACTGCTGCGAAGCGGCTCTCGAGGGACGCGCGAATTCCTGATATACATCGTGCGTTTTTGGCAGGATACAGTGCCGTCGCAGTGATGCTCATAGTTCAGATGTTGTGGCGCGCAGACATGCTTGAAAGCGTGACGTTCGGAACCTTTACGATGTTCACAGTTGGCTATGTCTTGTATTGGATCCGTGTTACCAAGGGGTACCGTGATGACCACATTCCACAGGCTTAAACGAACTAGAAAACCTATTCGAAATCGCTATGGAGCGGCGTTGCGTTGTTGTGAACGCCGCGGTAAAAGGCTCCGATGACTGGGGCGATGCGGCTTGCCCATTATTCCGCAGTTCACTATACTCCGTTGCTAAAGGTTAAGACCGGCATCCGGCAGTTCTCTATTATGGACGATATCACGTTAGGCCTGTTTCTTTGCTCAAAAGTTTGGTTAGCGACCAAAGGCCCGGTTTAAGGAGGTGTGGGATAGACAAGTCCTGATGTCACGTCACGGGCCGGATGGAAACGTGCTTTTTACTTGAAATAGAGCACACGATTTCGTGGTTTTTGGTGCATGCCATGTCTTATTCGGCCGACGCGTCCGGAGTCTTTGGGTCTTTTGGTGAATCAGCGGTCCGCTGGCACCAATTTGTTTGGCGATGCAGAGAGCGCTATCGAACGGAGCGTTGCCATTGCTGCGTCAGGTTTTGTTTTGTGTCGATATCGGTTCGAAAAGGCGCTGTGATCTTACGTGGCACCCGGCATCTTGTCTGTCTAGTGCCTCGATTGGCACCCCCGTCCTCCTAAAGTTGTGTGAGATGAGCGGGGCCGGGTGTTGTAGTGAGTTCACAGCATTTAGATGGCTTATTAAGCCGGGACCAAGTGCGGCGTTACAGACGGGCTATAAAAAATCCCAGGGAGTCGAAGCAAATGCCACTTCCAAACTTTCTTATCATCGGCGCGACGAAGTCAGGTACGACGTCGCTGTATTACTATCTCAAAGAACATCCGGAGATATTTATGCCGGACGACCTTAAGGAGGCGAGGTTCTTCTGTTATGAGGGTACGCCTAGGACGCTTAAGGTCAGTATAAGGACTCTCGAGCAGTACAAAGCGTTATTCGCTGGAGTGACCACTGAAAAAGCTATCGGAGAGGCTTCTCCACATTACCTGGATTTCCCGGATGCCGCAGGTCGGATCAAGGAATTGATCCCAGACGTCCGGCTCATTGGATCAATTCGGAACCCAGTCGATCGTGCTTACTCTATGTACCTTATGAATCTTCGGTCAAGCGGACGGAATCGCGGTCTCACATTCCTCCAAGCGCTTGAGCGGGATCCCTGGCTGCAGGCGAATTATTTTGAAAAGTTCAATCGATTTCTATCGCTGTTTCCGGAAGAGCAATTGAAGGTGATTCTTTTTGATGATATCTCAAGTGCTCCACGAGCTACTGTTACTTCTCTTTTCCATTTTTTGGGTGTGGATTCGAAATTCTGTGGCAGTGACGTAGAGATTCACAACCAAGGGGGTTTGCCCAAGAGTATCCTCATCGATCGGCTCGCCATGGATCCTTTTACACGGCGTTTCGTAAACGTTGCCTTACCCCGGAACTTTAGGGGTGCGCTAAAGCGCGTAGTAGCGCGGAATCTGGCTCCCCAAAAGCTTACGTTGTTCGAGCGCGAATCAGCTCTGGAGGTATTTACATACGACATTTTGAGAACGCAGGAGTTGCTTCAATTGAATCTGTCAAAATGGCTGTCCGGATCGAATGCCACTGAGATAAGTGAGGAGGCGAGCCCAGGTTTATGAAGACTTGACCAGGAAGAGCTGCCAAGGTGATAAGCGGACCTCGGCAAAGGCAACTGGTCACTGAGCGTCGCTTGGTTTTTCGCCTGCCAGCGGTAGCAGTCCGCGCGACTGGTTTTTCGCAATGTAAATGTCTTCGTCTGTGGAGCCTTGGTCGAAGGTGAACTAGGTGGTTCTGTACTCACGCTGGAAATGCGTTTGGGACGATACTGACGTATCTTCGTAACCTCATGGAACTTACTGAGAATGCCCCTCGCAAACGAGGGTGTGAGATTACATTTTAGGCCCGGCGACGACGCATGGTCTTTCTCGCCTAGGCGGCTTCATCCAACAACCGATCATCGTCTTGTCTCACTGGAAATATTGGGTAAGGTTGAGAGGTTATAGGCTATCGAGTGTCGGTTCATTTCGTGCCTGAAGTGATCGGCGTGGACGCGTTCTGCAACAAATCGGAAAAGGCTCACTTAGGCAGACGCTCACTAAAAAATCGACGTACTTCTCAACTTTTTCGACGCCAGTGATGCAAAATGACCCTAGAGCCAGCGGACGGCAGAGTTTTTTGAGCCGGGTCGATCTATGCTGCACTCGTCCGAAACCTTAATCCCAGACCTATTTGGCGAAGGGTGTCGTTGTTGTTACCATAATCGCCGACGCTAAATGTTACGCTCGCTAATATGTAGGCTTAACATTGACCATTGGCGCCCAATCTGGAGAAATTGACCATGACTTATATCGAGATTCCAAGAAAGTCTTTGTTCTTCGCCCTGATGCTCTTAGCATTTTCGAGTTCCGCAGATATCCTTCATTTCAGTTTTGAGCCAGGGGAAAATCCCAGTGAATTCACTGGGCCTTTTGGTGGGCTCTCGCACCCAGACCCGTCAATTAATACTCTGCCGTCGATCTCGACAGAGAAAGCGCTATCCGGGACGAGCTCTCTAAAGTCCTATCTCCACATTTATGACAGCCCTAAACCTTTTCGATCGCAGGCCCTCCTTAGCCGGACGCAGTATCCGCTGGACTTTAGCAGAGGCGCTGAGACCGAATCATATTGGGTGGGTTTTGCGGTTTGGATTCCCGAATGGTTCCCAAGACGCGACCCAGTCGGTAAGCTTGAAGATATTTTTTTCGATTTTCACACTTCCCCGGCGCCAGGCGACCCTTGGGGAACGTGCTCGGGCGCGCAGCCGTTCAACCTAAAGTTCTATCAGGAAACCCCCACAACCGGATATGTCAAGCTCGATATTCAGGCAAATGTCGATCACAGCACCTGCGAGATTGCGATGCCACCAAGGAACTACATGGTTAACCAGCGCAATATTGGTGCCTATAGAACGGGAGAGTGGAACAGTTTTGTCATAAATATACGCTTTGATCCGGTTTATGGATTTGCGAAAGTTTGGATAAACGGGAAGCTCGGAATTGATTACGATGGTCCTGTATACCATTACGGGGTAGGCAATCCGTATCCCATTTGGGGCAATTATTTGGATTGGTGGGAGCGAATCACCAACGATCCGGCCATCTTCGAGCGCACCCTGTATTATGACGAGATCCGTATCGCGACTGGAGAGGAGTCAAGCTACGATTCAGTAGCCCCAAAACTCCCGTCTGGAACCGAGTTGTCAGCACCGATCAATCTCCGTATTTCAGACTAGCGAAAGGGGCACCGCAAGGCACACTTGAGTTGGGATGGATGGAGCGTGATCTCGGAGAACCTGAAGTGAAGGGGCGCCGTGCGGTGTTGGACACTGTGCGGTCCGTTTGGGCTCCATGTCCTGGCGGGTTGCAATCCCGCCTACGAGAACCTCAAACCGGGCCTTTTTGAAAGGTTTCCGTTTCATTCGCGGATCGATCTCGGATGACGAGAATACACGAGGTGTAGGCATAAGGACCAAGACTACCTGATCGAAAAGCATTGAGGTTGAGTCGGCATTGATCGTGTCGTCGTGGTGAACCGTAGACTCTATCCGACCAGAATCAATGGTGCCGTTGATCTTGAAGCTCTTGCGCCCGCTTTTGGACCTGAGTGGGTTGTCGTCTAAAGGGCGTTTGATTTCGATATGTAATATTCAGAATCCGCGTTCCAGGTGCGCATTTCAGGAGGGTAACTTTCACCCGCTGCGCGGCATGGAGAGCGATGCGACCGTGCGGGTTCCCGAGTCGGCGTGGGCGCGAGCGTGTTGTCGCAGCGGAGAAGGGGCGCGACTCCCGAAGTCGCGTAGGCAAAATGCAGAGCGCATCCCATACGCCGCCAAGCCATCTGAGGGCGCTTTCGTGCCCGGCGAACCAACGGGAAGTCGGGCACGGCAGCGACCGCAGACCGAACCCAGGCAGAAAAGGGCGTCGCCAAGGACCGAGTCCTCGCGGCAGCAGGATGCCACCCCGAGGTATCGCGAGGGACACGCGAAGCTCAGGCGCAGTCCTCGCTGGCTTTTATGGTTGGTCGTTCCGCCCGAGATTCCGCGCCGAGGATTTCAGATCGATTATCGGTACGGTAGTCATACGGTCTTCAAAGTTCAACGACGCTTGGTGAGGGTGACTAAATACCTCTTTAGAGTGGTGGGTAGCGATGACCCACAGTGGGCCCGCGAACTGTTGCACCGAACCTGTGAGGGGTTCGATGTCCGTATTCTCAAAGGGGGTTAGTCCGGACCATGTGGAGATTCTCGTGTCTGAACCGCCGGACGTAGCGCCGGGCGAAAACATGCTTCGGATCAAGGGGCCCAGGGCGAGCGAGGTATCTAAGGGGTTTCCGGCGCTGTGGTAACGCTATTGGTGCCGGCGTTTCGCCTGGGTGGGCATTCCGCGCCATTCGTCCGCTTGTTCCACCAACATCCGGCCGGCGATTCCACTAGCATTCGGTCACCCGTCCCACGACCATTCTTCCGGGGCAGTCGGAGCGAAGCGACGCAGGTGGGTCATTGTTTCGCGGTGGGTGCGCTCGGCGTCAACGTCCGGGCGTGGCGTTTACATGCCGAAGCTCAACCGAGAACTTATGTGAGACCGGTATAGTATGGGGCTCGCCTGATCGCAATTAGGGATTTCGGCATGCCGAGATAGACTTCTTTAACAATCGTGGCGTCGCTGAACAAGCTCTGCAGCTCTTTGTTCGTCAGGAGATGCCAATCCGGTATTGTTTGCTTAATCCAAAAGCGGTTTGTAGCGCTAATGACGAAAAGAAGGAGAAAGCGAGGCAGGAACGCGACTAAGGGAAGCCAAGAGTGGCTTTCTATCGGAAAATATCGGTACGGAGTCTGAACGAAATACTGTTTCCCGACTCTCTTGATCTCGTTGGCAAATTGCTGTTGACGAGTTCGTGCTAAGCGCCTGAATTCTTTTTCAGATTTGACTAACCAAACATCTTCCTTGGGTAATGTCACGTGCTCAATGACGGATGAGCAATAAACAATGTCAAAAAAATCATCGGGAAACGGAATGAGGCCATCTTCGTTCAACAGTACAGGGACGAAACCAAAGGATTCTTTCCCCCGCTCGATTGCATTATTGTCTATGTCCGCTATATAGACATTCTTTGGTTGTATTGGGGTTGTACTTAGGACGTTGGTAATATTTTGCCCTGACTCCGAACCTAAATCCAAGATACGAGTATCGGCTGTCAGCCGAAAGGAATTTCGGAAGAAACGGTTCCTCTTTGCCCTAGCGCGCTTTGAAAATCCGAGTACTGCATCGGTTAGATTAAACATACCCAAGTATGCTCCTATGCTTAATGAGTTATGGTTTTTTGTTATCTGAAGTTCAAATCCAAGCATCGGATTCTGAGGGATTTTCTTCAGAGAGGCTGCGTGATAGCGGTTCCGAAGAAATATAAACCGAGAATTTTCGATTGTTGTTAATGTGTTAGGTCGTGACTCTTCCACGCTTGGAAATCCAAGTTGGACGAGTGCTGGATTCGGTAGACATTGCATCTATTATCATGGCCCTGCGTTAAGCTTGTACCTTTCCTGGCGGGAGCTCTCAACGCGTCTTTTAGCCTACGGATGGGCCTGCGATAGGGGTAAAGTAAGTTAAAGCTTTCTGGAAATTACGCATGTCTGCGCAAAGTTACGGGCTCACCTCATTGAGGAACCGTTGGGCGATCTCCACCTCCCGGATAATACGATCATCAACGGCTTGATGGCGGCGATCAAGTTTTTTCTTCCGACCACAACTCGGTATCGTCCGAGCGATGAAAGGTGGATGTTTGGCTTCGAGGACAGCTTCTTGAGCGGGTATAAGAATATTCGCCTAGCATGGGTCAGAAACAAGGTGACATCAGTTTTCGACGTTGAAATCGGGCAGTACGCCCATCAGGTTTCTCGTCTACTGCAGCTGAGAATTTAAGAGGTTAGTGCTAGACTCCTACATCGATCAAGAAGCCATGGATCGGAACCTGGACTAGGCTATAGACTACAAAGGAACCCAGAAGGTTTGAGTGGCGCTAAACGCGTTCATTTCCTCCTTGCAAGGACGATGCGATGCCAACCCCAACGATGACCCAGCCAGTCACGCGCTTTCGTGGACAATATACGGCCGATAAGCCCCCAATGCCGCCAATCAAAATACCGAACCTCGTTACGCAGAATCAGGAAACTGCCCCCGAGCAACCCCTGAATGTCATCACGCCCATAAACAACCGAATATGGGTTATCCGGTCCGTCAGTGTTCCGGCTCAGCCACTCGCTCTCGCTGAGTTTTCCGAACCTTTTGTAGAGTTCGGCATGTCGCGACAGTTTCTCTCGGGGCAATCCGAGTTTACTCAGCAAAGGTATCATCCCGGGGAGTGACAAAGCGCGAAGCATCCAGCGTCTTAAATGCCTTATCTCGACCTGATAATTGATCGATGAGCGGTTGTAAACCATGAAGAGCAGGAATCCGCCAGGCTTCAAGACACGCTCGATCTCCGAGATCGCCGCGGCAACGTCGGGGATATGATGTAGTACACCGAAGGAATAGATATTGTCGAAAGTACCCGATTCGAAGTGCATATCGGTAGCTGACATGACACTGACCTGCCCGGCTAGATTAAATGTTCGAAGGGCTCGACGTGTTGCTTCCGTAGACCCTTCGTCCACGTTGATGCCGTTGTAGCTTGCCCCTCTTGCAATCAACTGTCGCGCGTCAGTGCCGACGCCGGTGCCAATTTCAAGTACGCTCTTGTTTTTCCAGTCGACCCATTCCAGGATCTCCAGGATATGGGATTGATGCGAATAACGCTCCCGCTCAATTTCACGGTAGTAGGATTCGGAGTCGTGCGGACTTTGACTCTTATCACTGTCGCAGGGGGCCGCGTTCCAGTATTCGGCTACCTGGTGCTGTTGCTCTTGTTTGTCCAACGCGTTTTTCTCCCTAGTGAAAGCGTCTAGTGGACGACTGCAAGTCGTGGGTCCCGGGGATCTTGCGGTTGCCGGGGTGTTGGCGTTCGCCTCCCTCCACAGATGATCGCGTCGGCAACCCTCGTTGCGGTAGCCTTATCTGTCTTCTGCACGGTGGCTGGAGTCTCGCGTGAAGCAAGCGATTTACCAGCATATCCCTTGATACTGCGGACCCGCGCGATCCGGAGACACTCGCACCAAATCGACGATGACTTGGTTCGGTCGCAAGCGATCCGCGAGCCCTTCGAACTCAGGTGAGGCGTTCCCGATAACCACTGTCTCGGCATGGGCGAGCGCGTCTTCGATGCGGTCGACCATGAGTTTGGAAATATGGGGGATGTGGTTGAGGATGTAGTCCCGATTGGCGCCGACCAGACTGGCGACCCTGACGTTTCGGTCGTAAACACGGACGTCATAACCCTTGCCGAGGAGACGCTCGATCAACTCGACGACCGGGCTTTCACGCAAATCGTCCGTACCCGCCTTGAACGAAAAGCCCAAAATACTGATCTTCTTGTTTCCGGTCGCGATCACCATATCGAGGCCGCGGCGCAGGTGTAGCTCGTTGCTCGGCATGATGGCGTCAAGTATCGGCACGCCGACATCTCGCTCATGTGCCTTATAGGTGAGGGCCCTGACGTCTTTTGGCAGGCAAGACCCGCCGAAGGAGAAGCCGGGCTTGAGGTAATAGGGCGACAGGTTCAGCTTGGTGTCTTGGCAGAAGATGTCCATGACCTGGTGGCTGTCCAGCCCGAGTGCCTTGGAGATGCTTCCGATCTCATTGGCGAAACCGACCTTGAGTGCATGCCAGACGTTGTCGGTGTACTTGACCATCTCCGCGGTTTCGATGTCGGTCCGGATCAGCGGAGCATCCAAGCCTTTATAGAGGCTTGCCAAGACCTCGCCGCTGCGGTCGTCGGTCTCTCCGATGACGGTCTTGGGCGGATGATAGAAATCCTTGACGGCTGTGCCTTCACGCAGGAATTCAGGGTTGTTGCAGACACCGAAATCCACCCCCGCGCGCTTGCCGGAATACTCCTCGAGCACCGGGATGACCACCGTCCGCATGGAGCCGGGCAACATGGTACTGCGCGCGACCACGACGTGAAAGCCGTCTCGATCGCGAAGTGCTTCGCCGATCTGCTCGCAGACATTTCGGACGTGGCGTAGATCGAGGCTGCCGTTGCGCTGGCTTGGTGTGCCGACGCAGATGAGTGATAAGTCGCTGTTGGCGATCGCGTATTTTACGTCGTGTGTCGCGGTGAGTGTCCCCGCCTCGACCGTTTCGGCGATCATCTCGCCGACGGATTCCTCGATAATCGGTGAGACCCCTTTTTGAATCAGCGAGACTTTGGTCTCATTCGGGTCGACGCCGATGACGTCATGTCCTTCCTTGGCGAGACAGGCGGCGGAGACTGCGCCGACGTAGCCGAGTCCGAAAATGCTGAGTTTCAAGATCTTTGCCTCCGTTGAAACTTGAATCCTGCTCCGAGTCCGTCGTCACTGTTTCGGACGGCATTGGTCATGGGGTCTTGTTCACAAGACCGGCCGGTTTGGTGGACGACCGATCGCGAGGCCTTGTTCTTACCTCGGGCTATCGCGTCCCGTAGCGCAGAGCGCCACGGGGCATGCGTGACACCGCGGAGCGGGTGTCACGAGTCCCTTAGTAACGGTTCAGAAACAACTTAGCCATCCTGGTTCATTCCCCCCTCTCCCCAACCCCTCTCCCGCGAGGGGAGAGGGGCTAAGATGGATCACTTGTTTTTGAACGGTTACTTATGGTTGAGCCGGTCTAAGAGGCGAGGCCGCACGCGCGCCGCCCACCGAGTCCGTCGCCGGCACCGGCACCGGTGGCCGGCGCTACGCTTGTCCAGCACTGTCTTGTCTAGCGATGCGGATCGGAGACCTCGATGTCTATAATAGTGACGTATTCCGTCTCGCCTTGCACGGGAAGATCCCAGAACAGGCTCGTCGCGGGTGTTTTCTCATCGTATCCTCTCGATATCCAACCCGCAGAGATGGTATCGCAGCCGTGGAACACCGACGGGTGGCTGTCGGACTCTGCGAGGGTCATCGTGACGCTTACTGGGCCACTCACGATCAGCGCCGCGTTTTCCGATACCGAAACCTGACAGTCCTCCGCAAAATGCCAGCAGATGCGTGCTGAATGCATGCCTTCGCATTCAAATCGATCCGTGACCGTGAGGCGTTTTCCAGCGAGCGAGAACTCCAAGGTGCGCCGGTGGGTCAGGGGGTCGTGTAGACGACGGTAACCGTCGTGCTCCCCGACGAAGCGCTGCAGCGGACCTTCAGCCGGTGGCTCAAGACAGGTGGCTTTGGCTTTCTCCATCCACAGGAAGTTGCCTCCGCTCACCGACTGATCCAGCCCATCGATACAGACCGTATTATGAGCCATGGTCGAGCGAAAGTAATCGCGCCAGCGTTGCTCGGTGTGATACGCGAAGGTTCCGGGGTCGATCAGGATCTGCCGACCGGCCACCGAGAGTGTCATTTGGAGCGCATCGGCATGTCCGTGTGCCGCGATCGAGAGATAGCCGATCGGTCCGCAGTCGACGACCACCTTGACCTCTCGGTCGGTCCCGAAATCGCATCCGAGCAGATAGAGACCCCCTGTCTCGAAGATTCGTTTCGGTTGCATCGCTGTCGCAGCAGGCATCCGAGCGAAACCGGAGGCGGCGTCGTCTCCGAGAAGCCAGCGCGTCTTGTCGTCGCTTTCGGACAAGAGCGTCTTCCAATCAAGTCGCCCGAAGAGAATCGACCCTGTCGTCAGCAGGGAACGGTAGACCTGCTGACGTTGGTCGGGCATCCACCGCACCAACAAGGCATCGTCTGAATCGCCGAAGGCAGGGAGGTTTCCGGAACGATCCATCAGCGCGGCCAGGAAATCCATCATCTGTTCCAGGCGATGCCAGAAGTCCGGCCCGAAGTCTTGGCCGTTCGCCCGTGCGAACAGGCCACAGAGCAGCATCATGTCCATGACTTCGTGCTGGTAGTAGATCGCCTGCTCGCGATTCACACCGTCTTCGGAGGTTTGCAGCAGGGCCTCTTCGAAGACACCGCGCCGCGCCAAGGCCAGCCAGCCCGGGCTTTCCGGCCACAGCGGCCAGGTTAGGGCGCCGATGAAAAGCCCCGAGTACTCGCCCAGAAGATGGTTGTTGGCGGAAGAATAGCGCGAGAACCAGCCCTCGATGAAATAGCAGTGCTGGCGCACTGACTGCAGCCAACGGGCCTTGAATTTGGCCCCCTGATCCCCGTCGAAGAGGATCGAGTTGTCTCCCCCAAGCAGATGCCAAGCCACCGACCAGTTGATCAACCGGTAGGCATGCTCGAGCGAGCTGGTCCAGTTGGGTCCAAGCGGGTAGGGGCATTGATCGAGCCAAGACTCGATCAGGGTGCGACAGGCCAGAGCGTACCGTTGCGTACCCGTTAGATGCCAGGCTTGTGCAAGCGTCACAAGCTCGAGGTGACGGTTCACCTCCCACAGATACTTCACGTCGCCGACCGCGGACTCGTCTCGATAATCGATCGACTTGCCGAAGACAGCGGGAACCTCGGTTCCGGTTTTCGGATCCCGATGCCAATTCGGAGGGAAGCCAAGCTCGATCGACCGCAATGCGAAGATGTCGAAGCGGCCCATGAGGATCCGATCAGCCGACTGGGTATAGCGACTGGAATCAAAGTCGCGGGGAAGCTCGGCGAGCCAGGCGGCGCCGGTTTTGCCTTCCGGGGCGCGCGGCTTACAGAGTCCGAAGCCCGCGGCTTCGAGCCTCGTTCGAGCCGATTGTCCGATTCGCCATCCGATCTCGGCGCCTGTCATCAGCTTCAAGCGACGGGCCTTCCAGCGCAATTTCTCCGCGTTGATCTGCATCACAGGTCCAAGTGCAGATTGCGTGGCCGGGCCTTGGTCATGAGACCGGGGGTAGGGTGGCCGAGCGACAGTGAAGTCCACCGACCCTTGCGCCGGGCGTTGGTGGAGTGGGATGCGCTTGCCCACACGACCGCTCCGATCGGCGCCTTCGCCGGGTCGACCATTGAGGCGATTTCCGGGAAATTCGACACCGTAGGTTGTGCTGACGATAGGAAGCACAACCTCCGCCGACGGTTGGTTGTGCCTCGCACGGCTCGGCACAACCTACGGTCATCGCGGCGTGGAACGCACCCGTGCTCGCCTTGGCACCACGGTTTCCGGAATTCAACTAAGGCCCCTAGCCGAGATTGGATCATCAGAAGTACTCGCGGTACCAGATCTCGAGGTTCAGCATCGACCAGAGCAGCTTCTCGTGATTCTGGTGCCCGCCGACATGCTCGTCGAGGACCTTTGCAAGCCTGTCCTGTCGATAGAGGTCACGTGTCCGGGAGCTCGAACCTTGGAGGTGCTCCCTCAGATACCCTTGCATGGGACCGCGAAACCATTCGTTCACCGGCACGCGGAAACCGACCTTCGGGCGGTCGAGTATTGCCCGCGGCAGCAGGCGCGTCATTGCCTGCCTCAGGACATACTTCGAGGTGCGTCCGCGGATGCGCCACTTATCGGGAAGGGCGGATATAAACCCCGCCAGCTCATGGTCCATAAAGGGCATCCGCGCTTCGATGGATGCAGCCATGGTCATGCGGTCGCCTCGTTCCAAGAGATTGTCCGGCAACCAGCTCATCTGATCAAAGTACATGATCGCGCGAAGCGGGCTGTTCGTGCTCTGCACATCGAACGGCAGCGACGAGCCGCAGGAGATCGCCGGCCGGGGGATCTGAAGCAACCCCTCGACGTCTCCCGGCGCGAGGGAGCCGAACCAGCGGATCATGCGCGCCCTGCGGTCTTCGAGGGCTAGGGCCGCCACGGCGGTCTTGATCCGCCGAAAGCGATACGGAAGCGCATGCACCGCCGGCTCGATCAATGTTCGCCTTAACCCTTTGGGAACGGACTGATAGATGTTCGCAAGCCGCTCTGCGGAGTGCTTTGGATACCCCCCGAGAAACTCGTCGGATCCTTCCCCGGTAAGCACCATCTTGACGGTCTTTCGCGCCTCCTTCGACAGCAGGTATATGGGGATGTCGGAGGGTTCGGCTACGGGTGCGTCACGGTATCGAACCAAACCGGGAAGCTCGTCCATGAGGTGCGACTGCGAGACCGTCAATTCGTAGTGGTCGGTATGGAAGTGGTCGGCGATGGTCTTCGCGTAACCGAGCTCGCTGTATGCCGATTCCGCAAAACCCACGGAAAAGGTCTTGATCGGCTGGTTGGAGTGGCGCGACATCAGAGCGACGACCGCAGAGGAATCGATGCCGCCTGAAAGAAAGGCGCCAAAGGGTACGTCGGAGATCATCCTGATGCGAACGGATTCGTCGAGCTTCTCGACGAATGCACCAACGACGTCGACCGGGAGTGCTCCTTCGGTGCGGGCAAGTCGATCCGGCGGGAGATAATAGCGCTCTTCCCTCAGCGTTCCCGATTCCCAGACGGCAATCGACCCGGGCATGAGCTTCCGAATTCCGGCAAACAAGGTCTCGGGGCCCGGAACATACCGATACGCGAAATAATCGAAGATCGCCGCCTCGTTGACCTTCGGCTCGGCGCCCGGCACGGCGAGCAGGGCTTTGATCTCCGAGGCGAAGGCGAGGATATTGCCATGCTCGCGAATAAACAGCGGTTTCTTGCCGAAGCGATCGCGCGCAAGAAAAACGCGGTCTCTGTTTGCATCCCACAGTGCAAAGGCGAACATGCCACGAAACCGGGTCACGCACGACGTGCCCCATTGCTCGTATGCGTGTACGATCGTTTCAGTGTCGGACCTGGTTCGAAAGACGTGCCCCTGGCGGATCAGCTCCTCGCGCAGGATTTCGAAGTTGTAGATCTCACCATTGAAGACGACCTGTACGGAGCCGTCTTCGTTGCCAAGCGGCTGATGTCCGGTAGAGAGGTCGATGATGGACAGTCGCCGGTGGGCAAGACCTATCCGGTGTGCGCCATCGCGCGTGGTTGCACAAAGAAACCCGGCATCGTCCGGACCTCTGTGTGCGATGACATCCGCCATCGAGCGGATGATCGGATCGACCGAGTGCCAGTCTGGCGGTGCGATGATGCCGGCTAGTCCGCACATGTTGCGCCCAGAACCTCGTTGTAGATCGATCGGAAGTCATCTGCCAAACGGGTTACCGTGTAGGCATCCAGGATTCGGTCTCGCGCCGCTTCGCCCATAGCCCGAGCCGCCGCGCGATTCTCATGGATCCAAAGGATCGCGGCCGCGACCGCTGCGGGTTCGTGCGGTGGCACAAACAGGCCATGAACCTCATCCTGCATCACATCCGGGATACCGCCGACGGGACAGGTTACAGGGATCGTCCGCGCTGCCATGCTTTCTAAAAGGGCGTACGGTAGACCTTCGACGTGAAATGTCGGAAACACGAACACATCAGCCTCCAACCATAAGTCATCCTTGTCATCGCCGAAGACGGCCCCGAGAAACTGAACTCGGTCGGCAAGGCCAAGCATCGAGACCCGATCGCGGAGCTCTCCCTCGGCCGGGCCGGCGCCGGCGATCTTGAAGGAAACGTCGACACCTTCTCTCCGCAGGATGTCGATGGCCTCGATGGCCTCCGAAATTCCTTTTTCGGTCGCTAACCGGCCAACATAAACGAGTTTTAGGTTCTCGCCTCGACGAAGGTCGGCCTTTGCGCCGGCAAGGGAGGGTCCCACATCGATGGCGTTCGCGACCACGCGAATGTGTACGCCGGGAACAAAACGAGAGTATGCAACACGCTCGGACTCCGCCAACAGGACGATGGTCTCCGTCATGCTGAGTGCCCGCCGCACGATGGCCGATAGGATAGGACTTCCGGCGCAAAATACCTCGGGAAGATAACCACCATGGATCTGGAGCACGACTGGACGACGGCAAAGTCGCGACACCAAGAGGTAAACAAAGTCACGCCAGAACGCCTTTCGCTCCAAGGAGGAGTTGAGATGAACGATGTCTGGCCGACGGCGGCAGAGAAAGATCGCCAACTGAAACGGCGACCATAGGAAACGCGCAAGTTTCGTCAGGGCGGTTTCGGCCTTCCCCTCGCTCCCGACCTGAAAGTGCAGCAGGTGGAGCTCCGACGCGATTGCCGAGCCGAACAACTGATTGAGGTGTGTGGATACGCCGCTGACTGCCGACAGCGAAGGTCCGAAAAGAACCACTGTCGGCTTCAACGCGTGGGTTTGCGGCTCCGATGCCTTCAGGGCCCGATGACGACTCGGCTCATTTCTCACTGTCGATGACCTATCCACCGGTGAGCACCGACGCCACCCGATCCGCGAGCTTCTGATATCCCCTGTTCGCGATCACCCAGTCTCGTGCCTTCCTTGATCTGTCGGAAAACTCATTGTAGTGAACGCGAACCTGCAATATCGCGGAAACGAAATCCGTCACGGTCATGGGAACGCAAAGCCCGGCCCCGGTCGCGTCGATAACAGCGGCCTGATCGGGAATGTCATTAACCACGGCCGGCAACCCGATTGCCAGGTATTCGATGGTCTTTGTCGGGGAGGTGGAATCATAAACACCGCCCCGTGGCATTGCGTTGAGTCCCACATGGGACGTTGCGAGCTCGCGCCAGGCTTCGTCCCGATGCAGAGGTCCGATCACGGAAACATGGTTCGATAGCCCCATTTCAGAGATTCGCCGCAGGAGCCATTCGCGCTCCTCGGGCTTACTTGCCTCTCCGATCAGCTTAAGGCGAAACGCGTCGGTCGATTCAGTGCGCTGAAGCGCCCCGAGGACTTCGACCAAAAAATCCAACCTCCGCATGCGGTCAAGCGACCCGAGATAGGCCAGCTCGAAGACGGTCCCCTCCCGGTAGACGCGTGCTTCAGCGTCAATCGGCGCAAGCGCATTCTCGTCGATTCCCATCGGAATCGGGATAAGTCCGTCGCGCCTTCCACTCAGGGTAGCGACATCTTCGCGCATCCGGTCGCTTTGAACGAAGACGCGCCTCGAACGCTTGATAACAAACCGATACAGCACGAAACTGGTCACCTGGCCGCGCAACCAGAGGAGGCTCCGCCGTAGCCGCGCGCAGTCTCCCACGCGGGACCGTTCGATGTCTTCGTCCGGGAATGGCCAAGACATCCAGTAAAAAACAGCTGTTCTCGGTGCGATCAGCAAGGCAAGCGCCGCGGTCATGACCTTGTCTCTGACAACGATGGCGTCATAGTTCCTATGCCGCAGGAGCGCACACAAATCATTGCCGAACCCTGTCATCGCGAGACCCAGCGAACCACGCGCGGCAGTCACAACATACTCCCGCCCGGGCGGCCACTGGGTGACCGTGGTTTGAACGGTTCCGCGGCGCGTCGCCACAAGGTCGCTATGTATTCCTCGTTCCGGAAGGCGATAGCCGAAAAGCGTGAGCACATCGGACCTATGGGACGGATAGGGGTCTCGAATAAAGTAAAGCAGTCTCATCACGATTGCCGCCTTGCTGAGTATCTCGGACATCCGTAGGACGCCAACGCTTTTGATCCAGGCGACCAGGTTGGTAGATACCAACCTCTCCGCGCGCCTGAATTTCTTCGACCTTTAAAAGGGCTTGAAAACGGTTTGAGCGGAATCGCGATTGCGACCGAGACGAAAATAAGTCTGCGACTGTTAAAGTTAAGTGAGTGTTTCAGCACTGCAGAATAAACCTCCCGTGGAGGCATTGTTGGACCGGCCGGACTTCTAGGAGAATTACGCCGAGTGTTATGAAAAGCAAGTTTTCCGATTGGGCTCTGCCGGCCTTGCTCATAAACCAGGCCAGGTTCCCGTAGGCTGTACAAGTCCAGCGCCGTCCAACAGCGGTCGCACGGGGTTCGGCGGGCTTCGCCCTAGCTCGTCGACCCAACGGTCGGGATTTTGAACAACGCCGCTCCGCCGGCTGAAAACAAGTCTCCACAAAGGCCAATCCAAGAGCGAACACGACTCCCTACTAACATATCTGTATTTCTATCGATATAAACCAAATAAACCACGCACTTCCTATGAAGCCTGATCGATGGAGAGAAAAAAGTCATCGCGCCTGAACGTAGAAGAAACCGTTTTCGAAGCAGAAGATCTGCGGACCTGGAGTGACTCGGTTGTGTTTTCTTCCCACTTTAAATAAAAGCACGAGGCCGTCACAGCAAAAAAAAGAAGACGTCGCCCAGGTAACGCTATTGACTCACCAGGTTCACGGCATTCGCATCACTGGTCCATCAATCAGTCACATGAAACTCCAACGGCTAGGCTTTTACTGGAATTAAATCTCATAGAATGCGATTGGGCTTTAATTAGGGAAACCCGTCCAGTTCTCCGCAAAAAACGGCGGGGCCGGGCGCCGAGCCGTCTGCTAGGCATGTACAGGACTCCGCGGACTTTGGTTCTACCCAACGAACCCGCCCCACTTCAAAGAGGAATGCCTGCGATCGTTAGGGCGTTGCGCAGGTCGCTTTCTTGCCCTAAGTGCCGCGGTCGCACCGAGGCTTGGTTCAGAACATTCGACACCTAAAAATCGCCGGGCATTCGTGGCGCGTCTTGGGGTTACCGGGTGGAACCGATACTCGAATTTACTCAGGCCCAACGAATCTATCACGCGGGTTCCGTTCTGTAAATAAACGCTATCATTCGTCCGTCCGTCGGTACGCCATGCGACTCGCAACAAGCTGTATCCCGAGCCGGAAAACTCCAGCGAGCTGTACTTTTCACCTTCCCCAATCATCATCTACATTCGGAAATATCACGAGTCGATTTCGATTCAGAATCCGGGTGAAGATTATATAAAGCAAGGTCCACGATGCAGCCGTTCGAGCACACCGGAATGACGCCGAAAACCGAGGCGATCATGCCTGGTTAAATTGCCTCCCCCGGGATTTTCCGCGGATCGTCCTGGATAGCTCGGTAGGCAGCCAGCAACTTCGGAGCTTCATAGCGCCATTCCAGTTCATTCTCGATGCGTTCTCTGCCGAAATCTCCCATGCGCCTCCGGGTCTCGGGGGAGTCAAGAAGCTCCAGAATCTTATTGGCCATGTCCTTCGGGTCGTTTCTTTCCGCATACAGCGATGAATCTTGGGCCGAGAAACGGCCTTCGGCCAAATCGAACTGGACAATGGGCTTACCAAGCGCCATGTACTCCATGATTTTGTTCATTGTGGACTTGTCGTTCATGCTGTTGGCGACATCGGGATTCACACAGACGTCCGCCGTGTTCAGAATCTCGAGCAGCTCTTGATCGGGTATACGGCCAGTGAAGGTGACAAATTCTGAAAGTCCGAGATCGTGCGATAGGGCCTTCATGTCGACCAAAGATGTGCCTCCGCCCACGAGGCAGAACTGTACATCGTTTCGTCCGAGATCCTTGATGATGTAGTGAGCCGCTTGAAGAAGTAAATCGATACCCTCTTGTCTGCCCATAACGCCCACGTAACCGACTAGGAAGCTCCGTCCGTGTTTCCACTCCGAAACGGGCGGCACGATCTTGAGTCGGTCGAGCTGCGGCCCGCTGCGGACCACGAAAACCTTAGCGGGATCCATCCTGCCGCGTTCGATTGCGATCGACCTGTAGGATTCGTTGGTCGCAATCGAGACATCCGCGGTGCGGAAGGTCATTCGCTCGAGCCAGATCAGGGCTTTCCAGAAGATATCGCGTTTCCCGAACTTGGCTTCGTATAATTCGGGATTGATATCGTGATGATCGAAAACGAACTTAGTGCCGAAAAGAAGTTTGAAGAGGCCGCCGATCAGAAAGAGGAGGTCTGGTGGGTTGCAGGCATGAATCACGTCGACGCCGCGCTTGCGACGAGCACGTAAGGCGAGTCGCAATGTATGCCAGAGCGCGAAGCTGTATTCGATCAAATAACTGTTGAGCCCCTCGGCCTCGAGAGGTAGCTTGTAGCGGTAAATATGGATACCGTCGATGTCTTCGAATGATTCATCGTATCCTTTCCCCTTCGGACAGACAATCGATACAAGATAGCCATTCCCGGCCAGGGTTGTGGCTTCTTGCCATACGCGACGGTCGAATGGAGACGGGAGGTTTTCGACGAGGATAAGGACATGTTTCAGGGCTGGACTCATCGATAAGGATCCTCTGCGCGATAGCTATGACTCGTGGTGGCAGGGGTTTCACTCTCCAGATAAATACCTGAATACGAAATGCCAGTGCCGAAAATAGGTTAGGACGGCCCCTCCGCTGTTCATTGGCGTCGCAGTAACCGTTTCGCGAACCTCCGAAAAGCGATATCGATGAGACAGGAAAATGCTCGTTTTCCGGAAATGGCCTTGGCCGACATTGCGGATAGCACAATGCGCACCCCCCTGGCTTTGTTTTCACCGGTCGATATAATAGCCTGTAACACGGGCCCCAGGAGGAATGTTTGAGTTGTTGCGGGTGAGAGATCGGCTTGGTGATCTTTGAGCCAAGTTAGATTCTCTTCCGGGGTCGATGTGCCGGAGAGCCGGGCGATACTTCGGTCGCCTTGGTATATAGTGAGAGGGCTTTTAATGAAAAGCCATTCGGCTCCGGCATTTTCGAGTCTTATAAAATGATCCCAGTCTTCCTTGATGCGATATTTTTGGTTAAAGGGCGTGGATTGTGCCAACGATGTCGATAATAAAACCGTTGATGGGAATATGGCGCATCCGTCACTCAATACATAATCGGCAATGGGCTCGTCGGCCCGCTTTTCACGAAGAGGTAAAATGCGGTCATGATTATTGTGGCGGATGGCAATTTGCGAATAGGTTACGACCTTGGAGGGGTCGGCGTGGCAGAGTATCGCAGAGAGTTGACGTTCGACTTTGTGTGGTACCCAGGTATCATCTGAGTCTAGGTAGGCGACGAACGCACCGCTGGCGGCGGCGACACCTTCATTGCGGCTGGCAGATGCGCCTAGGTTTCTGTTGCGCCGAAGGTAGCGGAGACGCGGATCAACGAAAGCTTGGATAACCTTTGGCGTGTCGTCTGTAGAGCCATCATCGACGACGAGGACTTCGATGTCGGGGTAGCTTTGTGCAAGCACGCTTGAGATCGCGCGACCGATAAGGGGCGCTCGATTGAAAGTCGGTATTATGACGCTGACGAGCTCGCGTTCGTGTTTTGCAGTCGGCATCATCAATACTTCTCTATGACTCTATGAGGTGTTTTCGACCGGTCTTCATTTCGGATCATGGGAACGAACGGGAGCGATGAGGTCGTTTGAAGGGCGTCACATAAAGGCGCTTTGCCGGCCTGCCCACGGCCCAGCCTGGCGTGTGTTGGGCTCACGCGGGCGTGGGGGCGGTCGCGGGCAGCGATATCTAGAAGTGTGGCAGACTGCAGGCGTTCTCGAACAGCCGGGCCGGCAGGAATACTCGGGATCGCGAGACAGTTTGACGCACCGAGTTCACGCGCACGAGCACCCGCGGAAATCCAATCCTCGCGCCGCTGCGTCCGACACTGGAGGAACGCCAGTCGACAACAGCAAACCAAGGTGGGCAACATTATTCGCGCCAGCATGCTCACAGGCGACCCGGGCGGAAGGCCCGGTATGATGGGCTCCCCGAGGGTCCAGATGTGACTCCAGTCTACGAAACACCGTTTCGATGCGCCAGCTTCTGTGTCCATGGATAGCCTACGATCAAGTATTTCCGTAACGATGCATAAGGCCGGCATTTCGCTTTCCTTTGGAGACTTTTCGCTTGTACGATGTCATAAGAGCAAAATCCAGCAAATATTACTTATTGCCGTTCTATTTTGTGATATGCCTGCTAATCTAAAATAGTATGCTTCTTGAAAATAGCATGATAATAGAGGTAGTAAAGCACAGCAGCAAACATCTTACCTCGTTGCTTGAACAGCTGATATTTCAGTCTATAATATCTTGCCTCGATCATTTTTTCTCTGCATTTCGATATGTTTTTTCCCTTCATCCATCGGATTAAATGCTCTAACGCCACATGCTGAGAGGGCAGAAAATCGATTCCCGGCTTAGTTATCGTATTATTCATATGTAATAGACGCATGGAAACTGGTTTCTTTGTTTCACCCGGAGCAAGTCTACATAACAATGCTAATTTTAAGTTCAGAATAGTATCTTCATGTAATCTTAACTCAGGAAACATGCCGACATCGATAAACGCCTTTCTTCTAAGTAGCAAACCATTAGGATGAATATATCCGTATCGTCCTGAGATTAAGCATTCAAAAAGATTCTCGGGTTCCACTTCCTTTTTTACCATGGCGACTTCATCGGAATGCGCTACAAAGAAGCGTCGCTTCGACTCTTCGTTTTCAAAAGAACTTCCCACTGGCTCATAAATCCCATCCAATTTGGAATTATTCATTAATAATTCCGATGACTTCTTGAATCTCCCGGGCAAATAGATATCATCCGCGTCGAGAAAAGCGATGTAATCATTCGTGGCTTTCAGCGCTCCTAAGTTGCGGCTGGGGCCAGGGCCTTTGTTCTGATTATTTTCATGTTGATAAAGAAATACCTTGTTAGACATCTCACACAAATCTCTACAGACTTCAAGTGCATTGTCCGGTGACCTATCTTCCACGAGAATGACTTCGCCGCATTCTTTTTGTTGAAGAGCGGATTCAACGGCACGCTTTACGTACTTTTCCGCGTTGTAAACAGGTATTATTACAGATATCTTCATTGAATCTCCCAACAGGGTTTCATGATCCAAGCTATCATTTTCTGTTGTCACGATAGTTTCCCCTGTCCTTATGCTCTGCGACAGCGGGATTTTCAGCACTTTCACTCTCCGACAATCGGAAAGTTCACGGTCAAGAATGAACGCATCTGAGTACGATAAAGGTCCGGATTCTTGAACGGCTCGTCGCAAACCCTTCGGCGGACGCCGAACGATCTATTATAGCGATTATAGAGCGTCGTAATCATGAAGCGCTTCCATCGTTGCTGGATGCGATTCGGATTCGGAGCACGCGGAGGAAGAAGCACGAGCTTAAGTGGCGAATCCTTTAGGTACTCCTGTACGGTCTTGGAGCGGTAATTGCGCTCGGTGTCGTAGAAAACATAGATATGCGCGGAATAGGCATAGAAGAAAACTCAGCTTAGCTCTTTTTTATTCGTCCAACGGTATTGAAGTACCGTTCTTCTCACTTCTCGAAATATCCTAATCCGCTTTTGAGAGAACTCCAAATCTTGAAATGTCGCCAATCCCGCACGATTATGCGAAGCGCACTCTAGAACGAATCCAAAATCATGTGTTTTCGGACGTTCACTGCCCGCATGGCTCATAACGATATCGTCACCGATACGTCTTAAGAATTTGCTAACCTCGCGATTATTTCCTCTGATTTTCGCTAACAGGTCGAAATAGTTCGAAACATGTTCATCTGTAACCGCGTATATCTGGTGTAAAACATCGACCGTCACATTCTTGCTATTAAAATATGAGTAGGCGGATGACATTTCTTCATTATTCGGATCATTGGAAATGTAAACAGAGCCGAACATGCCATGAGGAACACTCGGGTCGTCGATAAGCGATTCAAATAATTTTTTTAATTGTTCAGGGGAAACGAACAGATCGTCATCAATGGCGATATAGTATCGACGAGGAGTTTTTGCTGCTATTATCCAACGATACCGACATCTCTTCCTGAATTTATGCTGAATGAGTAGTAGTCTATCGTCCGAAACGTTAACCCAGTTTTCAATCTGAACCTGGGGGTTGTTATTCGAAATAATGACTTTCTCAACAAAATCACACTTCAACGCAGCTTGAACCATGTGTTGAATGTTCTTTACCCTATTATAACTATTTATGATAACAGTGGCCTTATGCATGTTATCTGATATATCAATCGATCTTCCATATTTTATGCGGTAGCGCCATCTCCAGTATTTTAATGTGTAATTAATGAAAGTTTTCAATTTATTGTATAGATATCTTATTTTTCTTCCAATCTTTTTTAAAATGACTTCAATCATTTTGCAACCTCATTAAAAACGATATTCCCTGGATGCAAAAACTGCACCAACGGAGGCGGATGGTTTGCTTCTTGATGTGCTATAAGCCCAGGATTTATCCTCTCTGCTAAGAGCGATCCCGATTTTCTTTCTGGTGCAGGATAACAGATCTTCGTGCACGTAGCCGGGTTCAGCATTTAGCAAAATCAAATCAATGGCATGGCCTATTTTCCCGGAGGACCGCGCGCTCGTGTCGGTCAGGAAGTGCAACGTAGGTACCTCCAACGTGTTCGCGCTCTTGGTTGGAAGTCGCGGATTGACTCCGATCCGCGCTAGTTAGCCTTTTAGGCATGCCCGGTGGGGCTGCTCGGCCGTATTCATAAGGTTACCCACTGCTCGAAGGGGCCCGCAATCCTCTTCAAGTGGAGCAGTGGGTTACGGGAATTTCGCGCGAGATTTGCGGCGGTCTTGGTCGGTCCCATGAGCAAGGCCGGGCTGGTCCGTAGGAGGTGCACCGGCCCGGTCCCGGCCAGGCCGCGGTTTCACAGATCGCTGGCTTTGCGCCGCGGCTTCACCGTCCATACCTTATAATGGCTCGATGGCAGAGGCGTCTCGGGCACAATCGTTGAGGCCGGACGGATCTTGGTGGGCGATGCGGCGGCAGCCGATCAGATCTGGAGGCGGTGCGCCGACCCTCGTTATCTGGCTCACCGGCGGTTCGCCGGGACGTTGGCCGCATTTGGACACGTGCAGGATAGCCTGCGTCCAGCAACGCATCCGCGAGCCAGTGACAATTTTACGGCGGGTGCAACACGAATTCCGTGATCCCCTTGGGATGCGGTGCGAAGCATTCCAGCATGATCGCCTCGTCGGCCGCCAACCGTTTGCGCTACGCCGCGTAGTCATCTTGAGCCAAGGCAACGACACTATTTGAGATCGATTCCGTCGTAGAGTGTCATCGTCGACTCCTACTGCCGTATCTTCAGCATAGGTGTTCTCTGCCCTTATTTTAGGTCCGCGGGCGGGGTCGGTTGAATGTTTTCCAGATTTTCGTGCACTCCGCGGTCAGGTTGCAAGAGCAGTCTCGCGTAGGTCAAAAAATTGGAAGTCGGGATCCTGAAGCGAAGGCGACTAAAAGCTTACCTCTACGATCGGGGTTGTCCGGCGTTATCCTGCGTTTTGGCCTTCGGCGCTCCACGAGCCCGGGCAGGGCGCCTTCTGAATCCACATGCGATTTGGGTTTTCCAAATGAATGCGAGGCGTTCAAGGCCTTCGGAGTCGCCTGTGCGGGTGTGACTCTCACCTCCCGCGGCGAGCTCCGTCGCCAATGCGAGGCGGATGGACTCCCGAGCTCACCGTCGCAGACGACCATTATTTAAGGGTTCGATACCAACTAGAAGCGCTGCCGGATACGGTCAATTCTTAACCGATGTCTTCGGATTTTTCGTGGCCCTGCGAGCGACCACGTACCTGCCACCTTCCCGTCAGAGTCTTGATCGGCAAGGAGTGCTGCGAGGTGTTCGTGGATCGGAAGGCCGAATCTGGTGTAAGATCTGCGGCGTCTGAACGCAAAGTCGGGCCAGATGTGGATGTGCCTCGTACAACGAGTTTAACGACTGATTTAACATGGCATCCAGTTCCTCGGATCGGTTCTACAGCGCTATGAACTTGCCGGTCATCAGACCCGCCTACAAGGCTAAGCGACTCTTAAATCTCATCGGTCGAATAGGCACTTAGGCAACTCGAAACGAGCCAAGTGATCCTAGTCGAAGACGGTTCACGTGACAGGTGTATGACAGGATGCCCGGACTTCTCGGCATACGAACGATCGATTTGAGGGTGCCGAGGCAGAGAAACGTCGTCCCAGCACCCACATTGGCGACATTGCCTCTGTGAGGGTGCGTGTGGCGAGAGCCTCACTTGTTGCTTGTCCACTTGACGATGCCGGGCACTGGCTAAATTCACTTGAACGGCGTAGTCGTTAAGCGATCGGGCCGAATATCCAAGCGTTGGCCTTTCCGCAAACCGCCTGAATAGAGCTCGGAACCCTTATCAATGGGCATGCACGTAACGAATGCCGAGGGGGGAGCCGGCCATCCTTACGCTGCCGTCACCAAGGTTCGACGTATAGAGCGTGAAGAAGCTCCGGGAGCTGGAGGACATCCGCAGCCTATTACTATACTACTTTACAGATTGACGTTCTGGTGGTGAGTGCGAACCGTGCGCGGAGCGATAACAATTGCATGGTCATCATGCTTCTGCAACACCCGTGTCCGGAGTGGTCGCGAGCTTGGCATCACGGCTGCTGCGCCAAATGGTTCTGCGTTGATGGCCGGATCTTCTCAGTTAGCAGCTCGGCGCAACCTAATGTCTCGGCTTACTTTGTATGAGTAAGCTGGGTTCTGAAAGAATGGATTTAAATGAATGTTTAAGATTATCCGATTGCTGCGTGATCTAAAAAATGTTCTATCGCCGGCACAGCGCTGGCAATTAGTAAAGTTTCAATTTTTGGCTATTTTGATGGCATTCTCGGAGATAATAGGAATTATTTCCATTGCTCCGTTTATTGCGATCGTCGCTGACCCGTCGCGCATCGATCAACAGGGCATTTTGGCAACGCTGTATCAGTGGTCGGGAGCGCAGTCGTCGAATCAGTTCCTGATCTATTTGGGGGTGAGCGTGCTTATAGTTCTAAGCCTCTCAACCCTGGTGTCTATTTTTGGAAATTATGTAACCGCACGATACTCTCATCGATTTCATGCCGATCTGAGCAATCGCCTTTTCTCCTACTATCTGAACCGTCCTTGGCTATACCATGCAGTAACCCCCAGTAATGTATTATTCAACAGAGCCGTAAGTGAAGCGTCGCGGGTCAGCCAGAACGTGATCGCGCCGCTACTCCGTGCTAACGCTTCGGCGGTATTCTCCCTTACGATGATCGCAGGACTCATCGTCACTGATCCTGCAGTCGCGGCCTTTGGGTTCGTGATTTTCGGCCTAACTTACTTGATTATTTTTAGAACGGTCCGTGGCCGGCTCAAGGGTGGAGGAAAGCGGCTCGGCGAGGTCAACAAGACCTTGTGGAAAATTATGGCTGAAGGATTTGGTGGCATCAAGGACGTGATACTGCTCGGCCGTCAGGAAACTTTCGTTAGCTCTCATCGAAAACTAAGCCTCGTGGTCGCGGATATCAAGGTACAACAAGATACGCTTGGTGTTACACCGAAGTATTTGATTCAGCTCGTGGCGTTCGGTCTGATGATATCACTGGTGCTGTATGTCTTGTACACCCGGGATGGTGAGCTCGGATCAGCACTTCCGCTTTTGGCTGTTTATGCGTTTGCTGCATTCAAATTGCTGCCTGCTTTCCAGCAAATGTATTTGTTTACGACAAAGATACAAGGCGCTTTGCCGGCTTTCCGCGCAATCGAGGGTGACCTACTGGCGAGTCTGTCCGATCCTGGTTTTGGTGCCCGGAGTTCAGGCAAAGTCGGTAGTAGGGGAACTCCGATTCCACTCAAGGTTGGAGTCCGCTTCGAGAATGTCTGCTTCCGCTACCCCGGTAAGCAAGATCTTGCTGTGGATCGGCTGGATCTAACAATCCCGGCGAGAAAGGTGGTCGGACTCGTTGGTCCCTCGGGAGCGGGCAAATCAACCCTTATCGACTTGCTTTTAGCCTTGGTTGAACCTGAGTCAGGCCGAATCTATATTGATGAAAAGGAACTGACACAGAATAACAAGCGTGGCTGGCAAGACAGTCTAGGGTTCGTCCCGCAAAGGATTTTTCTTTCGAACGCGAGCATCCGAGAGAATATCGCCTTCGGTCTGCCGACGGAACAGATTGATGAAGAGCGCGTCCAGGCTGCGATACGCATGGCTCATCTCGATGAGCTTATTCTGTCATTGCCGGAGGGAGCAAACACAAGGGTAGGCGAGCGTGGCGTTCAGCTCAGCGGGGGGCAAGCGCAACGCATCGGCATTGCCCGGGCGTTATATCACGGCACAGACGTATTGATTCTGGACGAAGCGACGGCGGCCCTTGACGGTATTACAGAACGTCTCGTGATGGATGCTATTCACGATTTCTCGGGTAGCAAGACGATCCTCATCATCGCGCACCGACTCACAACCGTGAAGCAGTGCGATTTCATTTGTGTGATGCAGAATGGGCGAATCGTCGACAACGGTACTTTCGACGAACTCCTTGAGCGAAATGAACTCTTTAGGGGCATGGCCAACTCAAGCTCCTGAAAAGGAAACCCGTCTTTGTAGTCGCGGTGTTTGTGAATATATTTCCTAAACTGTCTGACACTTTTATCGGGAAAGGATCACGCTCAGGAGGGTAGACGGAATGTGCTTAATGAGGCGATAGCATGCGGTTCCAGTGGTCAGCATTTTGCTACGGTCGTATACCTGAGTTGGTATAAGACGGCGTTTCGAGTTTTCTCGTCCGGGAGCGTAATGTGTTGGGTATGGCGGATCGACGGGCGTATTTGATCGAACAACGGGAGCTGTGGCCTGTGATGGGACGCGCGGGAAGGGCGCGGATCGAAAGGTACTTTATTAGTGCGCAGCGCAATAGTCGGCTAATTGACATCTATCGCGGAACAATCGCCGGCGGGAAGGAGTAGATTCCGGGTCGCGAGTTCCCTCAGCGCGGCTTTGCAAGAAGTTCAAGCTCGATGCGCCGATTGATCCACGGACCCTGGATGTTCTCCTGAGCGGTATTGAATTTGAGCTCGGTTTGACCTCTTCCCTCATGGGTTACGCGTTCAGGGGAGATGCCTCGGTCTAGAAGGAATCGCGCCACGACATCGGCGCGGCGATCAGAAAGCCATCGGTTGACGCTTTGGCGGCCTGAGCTGTCTGTATGGCCAACAACATGGATCCGTATATTTTCGTGGTCCTTCAGTAGCTTCGCGATCTCGCTTATTCTTTCGGCAGCGGGCGCATCGAGCTCTGTACTCCCATCATCGAATTGTACGGATTGTCCGAGATTGGCAACGAGTCGGTCGTCCTCCTCCCATTCCAGCTCAAGGGATAGGTTGCGTAGTGTCGTTTCCACTTCCGTCAGCTGGTCGCGCGAGGAGACCTCCGGCGGAGACGCGTCGTTCTCAGGTGATCCGGATCGCATCGCGCCTAGTTCGCGTGTCGAGGGTTCCGGCCGCGCTAATTCCTGGACCTCTGTTGCCAAGGGGTCCGGGATTGCCGGTATTTCCTCGCTGTTGACGACTTCCGCCTCTGTCGGTGTCGATGCTGTGTCTGTCTGTGCGCGCAAAGTCCCCGGGATGAGTGCCGGTGAATCGACAGTGGTTCCTTCTGATCCTGGGGCCGCGACCGTCCCTAATTCGGAGTCTTCACCGAACGCCATCTCGGTTCCCTGCGCCGGCTCTATCTGGGGGGGCTCAACTTCTGTTTGGGGGGGCTCAACGGTGCTCTCGACGAGGGGGTTGGTCGAGGCCGATGAAGCCGGGATCTCGGTTTGAGATGACTCCGCGTTCTCCGGAATCGTGGCGGGATTGTTCGACGGGGGCTGCGTCGGCATAAACCAGGACAGGATACGTGTTCGAATGTTCTCGCTGGTGGTCGTTCCTCCAAACCAGAGGGTTGCGAGGCCCATGATGAGTAGGAGCGAGATGGCTGCGAGGGTGCGGGGAACCCTGTTTGGGCGTTTCTCAATCGTTGGCTGTGGGGGCTGCGCCAGTACGAAAAACGGATTGTCCTGATCTGGAATCGTCTCCTTTACATCATTTTTCAGAACCTTGGAAATAACAAGGTCAGTTTCGGGAAGGCGAGAAGGCTGTCCGGTCGGGGCAGGCGAGGGCGCCGCAGGCCACGATCCGGGCGGCAATGGCATCGCGTGGGCTTCGGCCTGGTCCTGTGATCCTGGCTCGATTGCGACCTCGCGAAGTTCGGAGATCCCTTCCTCGAGGGGGGTGCCGTCGGCCCAAGTGGCCTCGTTGAGTGTGTCGTCTTCTCGCGATCCCTCCGGCCGTTTAGGGCGCTGTGTGTCACCCGCGATCGGTATCAGTAAATGTGGTGCATGCGATGAAACGAAATCATCGATCGCTGCGCCTGTGACCCGCTTCTCACCGGCGCCGTACGCATAGACCAGCGAGGTATCGCAAAGCAGGTTGATAATGCGTGGAATCCCGCCGCTGTAATGATGAACGGCACGGCAAGCATCTTTTGTGAAGATTGGGCGTTTTCCGCCGGCAACGAATATACGATGCTCGATGTAGTGCTCGGTTTCTTCAGCGTCGAGTCGGCCAAGATGATACGATGCGGATACGCGCTGGACGAATTGCTCCAGGTCAGGATGTTGCAATAGATCGCGCAGCTGTGGTTGCCCTAGGAGCATAAGCTGTAAGATAAGATCTTTTTCGGCGTTTATATTTGATAAAAGACGAAGCTCTTCCAGCTTCTCAACGCCCAGATTTTGTGCCTCGTCGACGATAAGAAGAACTCGCTTCCCTTTGGAATAGCGATCAATGAGGAAGTCGATGATCGCACTGTGAAGGTCGAGTTTGCTGTCTCCGGTGGGGCGGATGTCGAATGCCGAGCAAATCCAATGATTAAGGTTACCTAGTGACTTATGGGTGTGAGAGATAAGACCGACGATGACGTCTTTATCGAGTCGCTCGAGTAAATAACGCATCAGCGTGGTCTTCCCGGATCCGATTTCGCCGGTAAGGACGATGAAGCCGGCTTGATTCAACAAACCATATTCGAGTAGCGTCAGAGCCTCTTGGTGTTTTTGGCTCATGAACAAGAAGCCTGGATCCGGGAGAAGTGAGAATGGCTTCTCGCGGAGATTAAAAAAGGCTTCGTACATCTTCAGAGCTCCACATAATTCCGGCAGGGGTGGACTTCTGACACGGCCGGGGGCCTTGTCGGACTGCTTATATTGCGACAGTTTATCAAAGTGTGCAACGAGTGGAAGTTTATCAAAGGTATTGACCTCAGTGCGCCTGCTCGGCAGTATCAGGCGATCTCCGGTTGCCTCTCAGAGGGCAGGGGAGCCGGCAGGTCTCTGGGCTTGGCGGCATTCGCCGGATAGGCGATTGCCGCTAAGCGGGCCGCTAAGCAAGCACAGAGGTAGCTGGCTTCAACGACCGAGCAAGAGGTATCCGATCTCTTCCGCGTGATGCAGAAGTTCGGCGTCAAGCGATTGCTCCTCGACGAGACGTAAATAAATGTTTCGCGAAGTCTTGTTACTCCAGCGCAAGGTGAAGGGATCGCTGCCCCTTATGGTCTGTGCATGCGCCAGCACAAGGGGCGGATCCGCGAATGAGCTGCCGAAGTCGAGCTCGAAGGGGCGGTGGTCGACTGGTTGGGGTGTTCGGGCCACGAGATACTGAGTTCCATCGATGGTGCCCTTTGAGGGTTCCCACGCGATGAAGTCGATCGTTTCGGCTACCTTTTTCTGTGTATTGGATTCTTGCTCTGTGATCCCTACACTAAAACCATTGCGTTCGACGCTAGTGATCATCGTCGTAACCGCGCTATTGCCGTTATTGCTCGTGATGTTTGTCACCACGATGGGTGTTTCTCGAAAAATCTCGGTGAAGCTGACCTGATTGTGACTCTCTCTGGGGTCTGTGAGGAGTCTTCCAGCCATGACTTCGGAGCCGTTTGGCAATCGGTGACGTCCGCGCTCCATGGCGATGTAGTTGACGGTTTCCGTGGTCGCGTCGCGACTGAGGTAGTCCCAGGCCTCGAGCCTGATCCAAAATCCGCTGGGCTCGACCCCTTCGATACGTATGACCGAAGGGTGACTCCCAGACTCGCTGCTCGAGGCGACGACGATGGGATCGGTGAAGGTCTGTGTGAAACTGACCCACTGCCAAGAGGGGCCAACCCACACCTCATCGGATTCGAGGATGGAGTTTTGGGTCGCGTCGCCGATCGTATGCCCTATTTCTTTTGAAAATGGACTAATCAGAGAGCGGTCGTGATTGATTGCACGAATCGCGAAGTAATAGGTTTTTCCTTGTTCTTTACCGGAAATCGATACTTGGCGGGTCGCCGCCCCTTTGTCGGATGCCTCGTAGACCCAACGGTATGTCCCGCTGGATGTTCCGACATGGATTTCATATCCGGCGATGCGCGAATCGTTCAGTGCGGGATTCCACTGCAAGGTCACGCTCGATGATGCAAGGGCGGATTGATGACCGCTAAGGCATAGGAGAAGGGCGAGGAGGTAACGCCGGTATGGAAAATTGTGTTGTGATTCTCGGTTTTGTATAGGAAGGCTTCGTCGTACAAGACGCATATCGTTCTCCAAAGGATCTCGCGGTTCCATTTCGCGGTTTTAATGGTAAGTTACAGGCTCACCGTGAGAGAAGAGAGAAGAAGACGCAGCCGAGATTCCCGTCTGCAGGGCAAGCGTATCCGCTGCTCGACGTGAGGCGTTGCCGTTGCGTTTCCGGAAACCTTTCGGGCGGAGTTCAGTGAATCGATCGTGCGAAGCACCGATACAGGGCAAAGTGATCCTGTCCATGTGCGGCGCGCATCGTTACATTCGTGTTTCTTTGTTGCGGTTTAATCCTGGTGGGGTGTTTCGATGCCGCGAGAGTGTTCACAGTGCCGGCATTATATTGGATGATGTGATTTTACCCTAGACGGAAGGTCCGCGGAACCCCTGTCGGGGCGTCGGACAAGGTGAAAGTCTCGCGGTGAGCGGAACGCCCGCATCAAAGGAACGTTTTCGATGTTTAATACATCGGAAAGCTGGGGCTGATGCATCGGAAATCATCGTATAATGGAAGAGGTCAGATGATTGGGCGCGGGAAGATCGCAATGCGTATGACAAGTCAGGGTTTTCTGGGGGCGGGAGCTATGATTTCAGGTCGATTTGCTCGGTTCGGAATGATCCTTGTCTTGGGTCTGGTTGTTGGTTCGGACGTCGTTGGCGCGGGGGAAGGCTGGGTGAAAACGGTTGATGCGGCCGCGGTGGTGGATCCGGCGGAACCTTCCGCGTCTGTTGCGGAGGTGCCGGAGGTTGTCGTGGAACCCGAGATCGACGCGGCCAAGCAGCCGGGGTCGGCGATCTTGCCGAGACCTCCGGACGCGTCGACGCCGTCGCGTGCCGCGTTGACCACGATGGTCGAGCGGTCAGCGAAGCAACACAGGCTGGATCTCGATCTCGTACACGCGTTGATTCGTGCAGAGTCAGCCTATGATCCGCATGCCGTGTCACATGCCGGGGCGGTTGGCCTGATGCAGGTGATGCCGGCTACTGCGGTCGATTACGGCATTGCTTCCGTGGATGCGCTGTTCGATCCAAGCACCAATCTCGACACCGGGATGCGTCACCTGAAGCGTCTACTCGATAAGTATGGGAGCATCGGGCATGCGGTCATGGCCTACAACGCGGGCGAGGGGGCGTTGGAGCGAAGCGGGGGCTTCGTCACCTATCCGGAGACGCAGCGGTACACGCATGCCGTGATCGTCGCTTACCTGCGGAAGAAGGGGATTCAGCCCTACACGGCCCAAGCACGCCAGCTTGTCGGCATCGATGTCACCCCGGCCATGGCGCGGGCGTCATCGGGCGAGAAGGGCAAGGGCGGGTCGAGCACGGGTGTCGCGGAAGCGTCTGGAGTCGAAACCCTGGAGCGAGCCCCGGTGACACGTTTGAGCTCGCGCTTGGCGCCGCGACTGTCGCGGCGGTCCGAGTCGGGGTCTGATGTTGGATCGATGCCCGCCGGGCAGAGCATTGTGAATCAGAATCGGGCGCGATTCTCTGGCGACGGTCGATGAGGGTCCGCGACGATTGACCTGGATCATTCGGGGGAAGGCGACGCCAAGCGGATAATCCGCGGTTGCCCACACGATCATCTTGGTGCGAGAACGACCATGCCCTCTGCTCAGCGTTTGTTGTTTCCCTTGACCTTCCCCCTGCGCCTGATCCCGAGTGTTTTGCACAGCCAAACACTGGCGACTGTGTTGAATCAGGTCATGAAGGAGTCGCTCGCGGAAGGCGAGCTGGATTTCCTGGACGGTCGTCGGGTCGGTATCGAGATCGACGATGTCGGGGTTCGCTACTGTCTGGGTGTGAGCGGCGGGCATATTAGTGGATATGGCAAGGATCTGCCGCCTGACGCCAGCGTTGCCGGCGGTTTGCGCGAATTTATGCTGTTGGCCGCTCGGCGCGAGGATGCGGATACGCTGTTTTTTCAGCGCCGCCTGCGGATGTCCGGGGATACCGAGCTGGGACTCTATCTGAAGAATTTCTTGGACGCCTTCGAGCCGCCGGCGCGCTGGGCGCCGCTCACGCGGGCGCTCGATCGCATGGCGGGGCTGCGCTTTCCGGGTCGTTGAGCGGGACCGCCGACGGTTGGTTGTGCCTCGCACGGCTCGGCACAACCTACTTGCCCGCGGATTTCCCAGGCTTTGAGCGTGACCGCCGAGTTCCCTGTAGGTTGTGCTGACGACAGGAAGCACAACTTGCGCCGACGGTCGGTTGTGCCTCGCACGGCTCGGCACAACCTCCGAGCTAAGGAACGCGTGACATCCGCTCCGCGGTGTCACGCCTCGACCATGTCGCTCCGCGCCATGTACCGCTAGGGCCCGAGTTAAACCGAGCGGATCGACGAGTCTAAAGCCGCCGCTCCATCGGGCTGTTGGCGATGCCGGCCTGGCCCGTCCAATACCCGTCGCAAAGGCCCGATGGGGTCCAGTCGCGCAGCTTCGACATGCCGGCCGCGAGATCCATATCGCCGGCCAGACAGGCGGCGAAGACATCGATGATGCCCGCGGTGTTTTGCGACTGGGGGCTGATGCGCAGCAGATCCACACCCATGCGCGTGACCTCCTGAAGCGACGGCAGCAGATTATGGGTGCCGGCCGATTGGGTCTGGATGCCGTTCAGCGCCAGGAAGGGCTCGCCGTCCTGGGTCGCGACCAGTAGGCCATCCGGGTAGTCGGCGCAACAGAACCGGCAGTCGTCCTTGGGCAGATCGCGGTTGTAGGCGGTGAAGCAGCGCGCCGAATAGGCGAGCGGCAGGCGCCCGAAGGCGAACAACTCGCATTCCACGCCGTCCGCGCGCGCGGCCAGCAGGTCGGCGGCGGTCTCGCGGCCGAGCTCCACCGGCAGGACCCAGCGTTTCAGTCCGCGGGCGACGAGGAAGGATAGGGTGCGTTGGTTGTAGAGGTTGATCGAGTGGCCGGCCACGAAGGGGCGGCCTTCGAGAAACTCCAGTGCGGCCAGATCGTTGGCCTCGACGAGAAAGCGCTCGTCGGCACAGATACGTTTGAGGGTCTTGAGCTCGCCGTCGGATTCGATCAGGGCCAGTGTCGAGATCACCGCCTGCTTGCCCGCGGCGGCAACACGCTCGGCCAGCTCCCAGTAATCCTCCGGGCGCAGCAAGCGCCGCTTCGAGCAGATGGTCTCGCCGAGATAGATGACGTCGACCGGGGTCTCGAGCATCTCGGCATAAAAGTCGAGGACCTGCTCGCGCGGCCAATGATAGAGGATCGGGCCGAGTGAAAGGCGCGGGCGTGGCGATTGGCTCTGCATGGAATCCATTGTCATCGTCGTTCCGGATCAAGACTCATCGAAGATTATGGCGATTTGCGGGATTAGGCATTCCGAGCGCGGATGTCTGCACGTTGTGTAGGGGCGACTTAAGTCGCCCCTACACGGCCGTCTTACGCCGAGGGCGGCCGAGAGGCTTGGTCTAATGCCAGGGCCGGTGATAAGGGCCGATGGTCGTCTGCGCACCCTCCGAGACCTGGGCAAGGGTTTGATGCCAGCTCTCTTTCGCGCGAAACGCCTGCGGATTGCGCTTGCAGGCATCGATCGCCTCGCGCCACACCCCGGTGACCTGCGAGACATAGCGGGTGCTGCGTTGACGCCCTTCGAGCTTGATGGCGCTCACGCCCGCCGCGAGGATGCCCGGCAGGATGTCGAGCGTGTTCAGGCTGGTCGGCTCCTCGATGGCATGACGGATCTCGCCCTCGACGGTGAAGCGTCCCTTGCAGAGCGTCGGATAACCGGCCGGCTCGCCGTGTCCGCGTCGCTCGATGAGGACGCCGCCGAGCCGGGTCTCCTGACCCTGCGGGGTGTCGCGCCACTCCACGTGCGCGGCCGGCGAGCAGGCGCCGTAGGTGTTGGGCGACTGACCGCTGGCATAGGAAGACAGCAGGCAGCGGCCTTCAACCATGACGCAGAGACTGCCGAAGCCGAAGATCTCGACCGGAACCTCGACGTTCTCGATCAGGTTCGCGACTTGGGCGAGCGAGAGCACGCGCGGCACCACGACGCGACGGATCCCGAAATGGCGATGCATGAAGCCGATTGCGGCCGGATTGGTCGCCGAGCCCTGCACCGAGAGATGCAGAGTGAGGTTCGGATGACGCTCGGCGGCATAGTCGAGCACGCCCATATCCGCCAGGATCAGGGCATCGACAGCCAGGTCCGCGGCCCGGTCGACCGCGGCGGTCCAGCGCGACCAGCCGCTCGGCTGGGCGTAGGTGTTCACGGCGACGAAGACCTTGACCTTGCGGTCGCGGGCGTATTTCAGACCCTCGCGGATCTGTTTTTCACCGAAGTTCAGGCCGGCGAAGTGACGGGCATTGGTGTCGTCGCGAAACCCGATATAAACGGCGTCGGCGCCGTTGTCGACGGCGGCCTTGAGCGACGGCAGATTGCCGGCAGGACAGACGAGCTCCATACAGGGTGGTCTCCGAGGGTCAGGCTGAGCTTGCAAGTTTTGGATGGGAAGCGGGCGCGGCATGATCGCCTTGGTGCGCGCCGCGCCGGTAAAGCTCCGCTTCGATGGCGTTCAGCACCGCCCATTTGCGGTTGCACCACGCGGGCGCGAGCAGAACATCGCGCGAGGCGGTCCCGGTAAGGCGATGAAAGGTCACCTCGGGCGGCGTGCGCTCGACCATGTCGGCGCAGATGTTCACGTAGTCGTCGAGCTCGAGCGGTGTGTAGTCGCCGCGTCGCCAGTCGATCGCCAAGCGGGTGTGGCGCACGACATGCAGCGGATGGATCTTCAATCCCTCCACACCGAGCTCGAGCACGCGCTCCAGGCTCGACAAGGCCGCGTCGCGCCCCTCGCCCGGGAGTCCGACGATCAGGTGTGCGCAGACCGGGATCCCGCGACGGCGAGCGGCCGCGACGGCGGTTCGGAAGTCTGCGAAGTCGTGCCCGCGATTGACCCGTTCGAGCGTGCGATCGTTTGCCGACTGAAGGCCCAGCTCAAGCCAGATCTCCTTGCCGCGTGCGCGATAGCGGGCAAGTAGGTCCAACACGGCTTCCGGGACGCAGTCCGGGCGTGTGCCGACCGAGAGTCCGATGACGTCCGGATGGACGAGTGCGGAGTCGTAGCGCTCGCGCAGCGTCTCGATCGGGTCGTAGGTGTTGGTGTAGGCCTGAAAGTAGGCCATGAAGCGCCGTGCCCCGGTGCGTTTGGCGATGACCGCGCGCCCGGCATCGAGCTGCTCCGCGATCGGTGCCGGCGCCTTGGCGTTGGGGCTGAAGGAGACGTTGTTGCAGAAGGTGCAGCCGCCGATGCCTTTTTGACCGTCGCGATTGGGGCAGGTAAACCCCGCGTTCAGCGCGAGCTTGTGCACCCGCTGACCATAACGGCTCAGCAGGTACTGACCGAAGGTGTTGACGCGAGCGCTGAGCGTGCGGTGCTGGGTCGGGGGGGCAGACATCCGCGCAAACCTAACCGGGATCGAGCGACGACCGTTTGACCCAAGTCAATGGAAGGTCAATCGATCTTTCCGAAGTTCCTTATCCAACGGAGAGGTGCAGAGATACCGAGACCGTCCGAGATCATTTTGTCGTTGTCGTTGTCGTTGTCGTTGTCGGAATCGTGGTCGTGTCGATGGTCGATTACGACAACGACAACGACAACGACAACGAACGGTCTCGACACATCTGCCGTGGTGCACTACGAGGTCTCAACCTCAACCTAGCCGGTGCGTATGCCGGTTCCAGCGTGAGCTCGTGCGGCTCGCGCACCGCATCGTCGATACGCTGAAACAGCTCGACCCCGCGGGCAGCCTCGTCAACCGCATGGCCATCGTGAGTGGCCTTTGCTGTACCATTTTGTGCAGTGCAAGAAACTACCGCCGATGACCAGATTCGATATGACTGCCGCTGTCCAGCAACGGATCCGCGAGATCCCCTACAACTACACCTCTTTCTCCGACCGGGAGATCGTGATCCGCTTCTTGGGTGAGCCCCTGTGGCGCCTGATCGAGGAGCTGCGCGGCAGCCGGCGGACCGGACGTTCGGCGCGGATGCTCTTCGAGGTGCTCGGGGACATGTGGGTGGTGACGCGCAACCCCTATCTGCAGGACGACCTGCTCGACAACCCGAAGCGTCGCGGTCTCCTGCTGGAGGCGCTGACGCATCGGCTGGATCAGTTCGAGCTGCGGCTCAACGAGAACCAGCAGGCCGGCGAGCTTTTGGCCGCAGCGCGGGCGGCCGTTCAACGCTTTGCGGACTGGTTCGAGCAGGAAAAGGCACAGCGCACCCGTTTGCGCAAGGCGCTCGCCGGGATCACGCACAAGGACAACCTGGACTTCGGCGGTCTGGCGCGGGTCTCGCATGCGACGGATGCGACCGACTGGCGCGTGGAGATGCCCTTCGTGGTCATTTCCCCCGACACCGAGGAGGAGATCGCGCCGATCGTGCGGGCCTGTATCGACGCCGGTCTGACGCTGATCCCGCGCGGCGGCGGCACCGGCTACACCGGCTCGGCCGTGCCGCTTCAAGCGATGACGGCCGTCATCAACACCGAGAAGCTGGAAGACCTCTCGGGTGTGGAGCGGATCGCGCTGCCAGGCGTCGAGGGCGTCGTGCCGACGGTGCGTTGCGGCGCCGGGGTGGTCACGCGTCGGGTCTCGGATCTGGCCGACCGGTCCGGTCTGGCGTTCGCGGTCGATCCCACGTCGCAGGATGCCTCCTGCATCGGCGGCAATGTCGCGATGAACGCGGGCGGCAAGAAGGCCGTCCTTTGGGGCACGGCGTTGGACAATCTGGCCTCCTGGCGGATGGTGACGCCCGATGCGGACTGGCTCGAGGTCGAGCGACTGGATCACAACCTCGGCAAGATCCACGAGCAACCGCTTGTGCGGTTTCGTATCCGACGCTTCCTGCCCGACGGTGTCACGCCCAAGGGCGAGCCCGAGATCCTTGAAATGCCGGGCTCCGCCCTGCGCAAGGTCGGTCTCGGCAAGGACGTGACGGACAAATTCCTCTCCGGTCTGCCCGGTGTTCAAAAGGAAGGCTGCGACGGGATCATCACCTCGGCGCGCTTCGTCCTGCATCGGATGCCGGATCATGTGCGGACCGTCTGTCTGGAGTTCTTCGGGACGGATCTGGATCTGGCCGTGCCGGCGATCGTCGAGATCAAGGACTATCTCGAAGCCCTGCCGGGCGTGCAGATGGCCGGGCTCGAGCATCTCGACGAGCGCTATGTTCGCGCGGTGGATTACACCACCAAGGCGGCGCGTCGCGAGCTGCCCAAGATGGTGCTGATCGCGGATCTGGTGAGCGACGACGAGGCGCTGGTCGATACGGCCGCCGCGCAAGTCGTGACACTCGCCAAGGCGCGCGACGGGGAGGGTTTCATCGCGGTCAGCCCGGAGGCACGCAAACGGTTTTGGCTCGATCGTGCCCGCACCGCCGCCATCTCGCGCCACACCAACGCCTTCAAGATCAACGAGGACGTGGTCATCCCGCTCGACCGGCTCGGCGACTACAGCCGCGGCATCGAGCGCATGAATATCGAGCAGTCGATCCGCAACAAGGACGCCATCATGGGGGCGGTGCTCGAGTATCTCGCCGGCGATCTTGCCCGTGATCTTGCCGGGGCCCGCGGGGAGGGCGAGTATCAGGACTCGGCCGAGGCCGTCGCCATCCTGAGCGCCAAACGCGATGCGGCGCGCGAGGCCGTGCAAGCCGCGCGGCAGCGCTGGCAGACCCTCCTGAGCGGTTTGGACGCGCCCGCCGTGGAGCATCTGGATCGACTGAGCGACACCGAGAAGGCCCGTATTCGCGACGGCGATACCTTGCTGTCCATGATGCTCCGCCGCGACCTGCGTCAATCGATGCGCACCGAGGTGGCCGATCGACTCAACGAGATCTTCTCGGGCCAGGATCTGGCCCGAGTACGCGAGCGCCTGACCGAGATCCACGCCCAATTTCGCGACTCGCGTCTCTTCGTCGCCCTGCACATGCACGCCGGCGACGGCAACGTGCACACCAACATCCCGGTGCATTCATCGGACTACGCCATGCTCCAGGAGGCCGACCGCCTGGTCGCGCGCATCATGGCGCTGGCGACCGATCTGGGCGGGGTCATCTCGGGCGAGCACGGCATCGGCATCACCAAGCTGCAGTTCCTCGAGCGCGAGAAGCTCGACGCCTTCGTCGCCTACAAGAAGCGGGTGGACCCGCACGCGCGCTTCAATCCCGGCAAGCTGATGCCGGGCTCCGGGCTGGAAGGTGCCTATACGCCGTCGCTGCGATTGGTGCAGCAAGAGGCCATTATCCTCGAGGAGACCGAGCTCGGTGCACTCAACGACGACGTCAAACACTGTCTGCGCTGCGGTAAGTGCAAGCCCAAGTGCATGACCCATGTGCCGCGGGCGAATCTCAACTATTCGCCGCGCAACAAGATCCTGGGTACGGGGCTCATCATCGAAGCCTTCCTCTACGAGGAGCAGACCCGTCGCGGTCTCTCGCTGCGTCACTTCGAGGCGATGAACGATGTGGCGGATCACTGCACCGTCTGCCACAAGTGTCTGAATCCCTGCCCGGTGAACATCGATTTCGGCGATGTCACCATGCGGATGCGGCGTATCCTGATCGATCGCGGCAAAAAGCGATTCAACGCCGGCTCCTGGGCGGCGATGCAGTTCCTGAATGTCACGGACCCGCGTGCCGTGCGACTGCTTCGCAAAGGCCTAGCCCAGTGGGGGTTTGCGGGGATGAACCTCGGCCATCGCGTCGCCAAGGCGCTGGGGCTGATCGCGCAGCGGACCGCCAAGCCGGGCGCGACCAGCCATCGACCGGCGCTCGCGAGCCAGGTGGTGGATCTGGTCAGTCGCCCGATCCGGGTCGAGCTGCCCAAGCGGACCTTCCGCCAGATTCTAGGGCTCGAGGACAAGACCCAGGTGCCGATCCTGCGCGATCCGCAGGTGGCGGCCGAGGACGCCGAGGCGGTCTTCTACTTCCCGGGCTGCGGCTCGGAGCGGCTCTTCTCGGATGTCGGGCTGGCCACACTCGCGATGCTCTACGAGCAAGGCGCCCAGACCGTGCTGCCGCCCGGCTATCTCTGCTGCGGCTATCCGCAGCGCTCGGCCGGGCTTGAAGACCGTGGACGCCAGATCACGATGGAGAACCGCGTGCTCTTCCATCGTGTCGCCAATACACTCAATTACATGGATATCCGCACGGTCGTCGTGTCCTGCGGGACCTGTATGGATCAGCTGCTCAAATACGAGTTCGAGCGCATCTTCCCCGGCTGCCGACTGCTCGATATCCACGAGTGGTTAATGGAGAAGGGCGTGAGTCTGGAGGGTGTCGAAGGGGTCCAGTATCTCTATCACGACCCCTGTCACTCGCCCATGAAGACCCATGCGCCGCTCAAGGTGGCGGCGAGTCTGATCGGTCAACCGGTCATGCTTTCGGATCGCTGCTGCGGCGAGGCGGGCACGCTCGGAACCTCGCGGCCGGACATCGCCAACCAGGTACGCTTTCGCAAGCAGGAGGAGTTGACCGCGGGGATCCAGGCGCTCACCGGGCAGGACGTCGTCCGGGCCGGCGAGGTCAAGCTCTTGACCTCCTGTCCGGCCTGCCAGCAGGGGCTGGCCAAGTACACCGACGACACGGGGCTGAAGACCGACTATATCGTGGTCGAGATGGCCGACCGCATGCTGGGCGAGGGCTGGCAGCAGCGCTTCTTGGATCGGGTCCAGAACGGGGGGATCGAGCGGGTCTTGTTGTAAGGCTGAACCGCGTCCGGTGCTCCCTTGATGGCTGCGGCTTTTGACGGGCGTCGAGGCTAAACTCGGACTCGGTGGGACGCGGTTCAGGATGTCTTAAGAGACAATTCAGCGACAAGGCGAAAGCCTTGATCAACGCGTAGGACGGGTAGAGCGCAGCGAAACCCATCCTCCAAACCGCTGCGTTGCGGAGTTTCGGTTCGATGCCCTTGGCGCGGGCTGGATGGGTTTCGCTGCGCTCTACCCAGACGGGAACGAGGACCGCGGGATTGGAGCGGGGAGGATGGGTTTCGCTGCGCTCTACCCATCCTACGTTTGTGGGTTGTTTTGAATCTTTCCTTGGCGAGGGCTGACCGGGATGTCGTGCAATCTTTTTCTGGACCTTCCCCGGATCGACCGGGGCGAGGCGTTCGAAGAGCTGTTGCGCTGCTCCAACGTTCGGATCGAGCGCATCCTGAGCAGCGATCGACCCGAGTCAGTCCTCTACGATCAAATTCAAGACGAATGGGTCTGTCTGCTGCAGGGCGAGGCTGAGCTTTGGATCGACGGAGAGACGCTGACATTGCGGTCCGGCGACTATCGGTTCATCCCGGCGGGGACCCCGCATCGCGTCCTCAAGACCTCGACCGAGCCGCGTTGCCTTTGGTTGGCGATCCACATCGACCCGACCGAAGGCTGAAGGCGACCTGATGGACTCGGCATACGACGCGATCCCGCCGGATCAAGAACTGCGACCGCTCGTCGATCGCCTGCTGCTCGAGCAGGGGCGGCTCGACCCGTTCGAGCTTCTGCTTGCGGCCGAGCTGCTCGGCTACGAGGACTATGTCGCCTGGCGAACCTCGCGTCGGTCGGAGCTGCAGGGTGCCCTCCGTGCCGGACCGGAGACGGTTGCGGGCTTTCTTGACGAGGCAGGCGTCTATGCCCGCGGACAAAAGCTCGTTGCCGTTGCGCTTGAGCACACGGCTTGGGGCGACCGGGAGCGCCCGCTGTGCATCGGTCAGCATGCGGGGCTGACCCGCGTCTGTGCGCTCGCCTATGCGCCGCCCCCGGAGCGTTGTCAGCTGGACCTGTTCCAGGACAGCACCGCGCTGCTGCTCGAAGAGGAGGTCCGCACGGCCCTGGTCGAGCACCGCACGGATCACGCGCGCGATCAGGTCGCCCGATTGATGCATCGCGAGCCACGGCATCCGCGACTCGGCGGCTTTCTACGGCTGATCCAAACCATCGATGATGCCGATGTAAGCGCGCGCGACGGGCGTGTCGAGGAGCGATGGCGAGAGCTCGAAGAGGTCGGCCCCTTGGCCGGACAGCTGTTGGGCCATCGAGCGCGCGATTTCCTCGGGACCCTGTGGGCGGCGCTTGCAGAGCGGCTGGCCGGCCGTCCCTTCGCCCCGGGTTCGGGTGAATTCCACGCGTCGATCGCCTGGACCCGGGCAGGGCGATGGGAGCGCGCGCGGGAGTCGATCGAGACCGAGACCGACTGGCGTGATCACCCGGTGCTGGTCCTCGTCCATGCCGAGGCATTCTGGCGCTGCCGTGATCCGTTCGGTGCGCGCCGAGACTGGTTGTGGCTCTGTCGCGAGTATCCGTCGGCGGCCGAGCGCGCTTTGCGCGACCCGGCGTTTCCGGATCGGCGCCTGGCCGACCTTTGGGAGGCGTTCGGCGATCTCGACCTCGACGAGGAGTTGGCGACCGAGGATTTCCCGGCGTGGCTTCTGCTGCAGGATCCCGGCGCCTTTGCGGTGATCCCGCCGAGCGAGACGTCTTCCGACGATCGCGACACGGCCTATCGGCTCCTGCATGGGTTGGTGACCGGCGACGACACGGTCGACCGGCGTCGGGCGTTGGGCGAGATTCATTCGGATCTATTGCGGCAGTTTTTGGTGTCTCGACGTTGCAGGTGAGGCGCGAAGGCGTCGCTTCTCCGAGGGACGTCTCGGCGGGGAGGATGGGTTTCGCTGCGCTCTGTCGGATCGGGAACCGAGAGGTTGGAGCGGGGAGGGTGGGTTTCGCTTCGCTCTGCCGGTTCGGGAACCGAGAGGTTGGAGCGGGGAGGATGGGTTTCGCTTCGCTCTGTCGGATCGGGAACCGAGAGGTTGGAGCGGGGAGGATGGGTTTCGCTTCGCTCTACCCATCCTACGTTTGGTGGGGTTGGGTGGGTGTGGTTATGGGCAGGGCGCGAAGAAGGGGTTGTTTATGGCCTCCTCGCATTGTTTTCCGCTCTCCGTGAGGAGGCTTGGGTCGGCGCCTTTGAGCCATTCCTCATGCTCCATCTCCCGCAGTTGGCGCGCGGCCTCGCAGGCGGGTTCGCGCCAGCAGGTGCGGGCTGCGCCGCACACTTGGAGCACCAGTTGCTCGCAGGGGGACGCGCCGGTGAGGCGGTCTCCGGTGGGTTGCGCGGTCGTGCCTTCGGCGGCTTCGGTCGCGTCTGCATCGGATGTCGCCGACTCGCTCGGCGTGCCGCTTGGCGCCAGCATGTCGGTGGTCGGGACGACCCGGCCGCCCTCGATGCGGATGACCGAGCCGTCTTCGAGTCGGTGCACGCCGTCCCAGAGTTGGGTGCGGCGACCGTCCTGATCGAGTATCGGGCGGTTGGTGCGGGGATCGATCTCGACCTGGCCGCCGCGTTGCAGGGGTGCGGTCCAGGGCTCGTCGGCGTGTACGTGGACGGCGCAGAGCAGCAGGATTGCCCAAACTGCACCGAGGCGTGTTGTCCAGGGCTGTCTTTCGGTGTTGTGCATGGTCACCTCCGCTGACCTGATAAGGAACGATTCAAAACACTATGAACAGGTAGGGCAAGCGCAGTGTGCCCATCGGCTCCCTGTGGTGCCGGCGCGGGTTGGGCACGCTGCGCTTTGCTCAACCTGCGGCTGAGCGTCCCGCCGCGCGACCTCAGAGCCGATTCTCCATCACCAAGAACCAGGGCCGGCGCGGGACGGGCTTGAGCCGACCGCGGTCGTCCAGCTCGAGGATGCTTTTGGAGACCGAATTGCGGACATTCCCGCCGATGACATCCAGTGTTTGGCCGCTTTTGCCGACCACCAGATCGCAGTGGGTCTGAGCGCCCTGAAGCATCCCGGCGCTGATGTAGCCGTCGACCGGACGCACCGGCGTGCGGCCTCGCGGTGCGCAGACCAGGTCGCCCGGCCGGGGACTGTAGTCCTGAATCCGTCGGGGGACGAAGTAACGACCCGGATAGCTTGCATCCTCGACCATGGTGGAGAGATAGACCCAGTGGGCAATCGCCGGGCGGAACTGGCTCGTCGGCACACCGGCGCTCTGCATCACCCAGCTGATGAAGGCGGCGGACCAGGGTTGCCGGCAGTCCAGTCCATCGAGTGTCGGCTTGTTGACCGCGCGCCAATAGAGGTTGACCCGGCTGAAATGGGTATAGTCGTCCTCCCACGCGCCGACGTGGGGAATGCTCTCCTCGGTGCCCTTGAAGACCACGACCTGCCGATCGAAGTGCTCCCACTCGCGGGTTGCGCGTTGGATCATCGCCTGTTTGAGCCCGGGGTTGGGTGCGGGCGCCTGGCCGATGGGGCGTCCGGCCCAGGTCCCGGGCGCCTCGCCGGGCCGCGGGCCCGGGGCTCCGCAGGCGACCAGCGTCAGGCAGATCGCGACACAGGCTATGCGGAGGAAGGCCTGCTCGGCTCGGCACGGCACGGCGGGACAACTCGGCATGGGACGAACTCCGTTTTGGCGCAGCCGGGTGTCGGCGTCGGGTGCAGATGATCGGACGACGAAGAATTCCGTGCTACCGCGGCGGTCGGACCGTCTCGCGGAACCAGGGGCGATAGTCCTCCATGCGCGCACGCTGATCCGCCGGTGCACGCCGCCGACAGGTCGTCTCGTCGAGGGTGTCCGGGGAGGCGCCCCAGCGCCGCTCCACGCAATCGTTGGGGTTGTAGCCGATCTCGAATCCGGCGCGGCGCTCGTAGATGTCCCCGAGACTCAGCCGCCAGGGCGTGCCGTCGCTGCGGGTGTAGGTGATGAAGCGTTCGTCCATGCGTTGCGCGTTCAGCTGTTCGATGCGCGCGGCGGCATCGCTCGGGGAGCGGCCCTGCAGGACGAAGAGGTCCGGGTAGCGCCGGATGCGCTCGGGCAGCTGCGCGAGCACCTGCATGGCGATCAGCAGACGCATGTCGCGCGACGGGGTGGCGTAATCCTCCCAGGGGCCCGTGGTCTCGAAGATAGCCGGTCCGCTCGGCATCGGGACGAGGGTGCCGGGGCGGCTGCGCATGTAGGACTCGCCGTTCTCGACCGAGGTCACGCGTGTTTCGAGCTGCTCCATCAGGGCATCCAGCGTCGCGGCGTAGGCGGCTTCGGGTTCCAGACCCCGCGGGTTGATGAGCTGCTGCATGCGGGCGTAGAAATCCGCAGGCGAGAGCGCCGCTTGCTCGAGCGAGAAGGGCGGCAGACCGGATCGCCCGTCGAGCGCGCTGTTGGGCCGTTGGCGCACGCCGCCGCTTGTTTGAACCACCGGCCTGAACGCCTTGAAGCCCGGCCCCGCGCTCGGGGTTTGCGCGAACAGGAAGGTGCCCTCCCAGAAGCGCTTGCGGGTCACCGAATTGTCCGGCTGGGCGTCGACCGCGAGCAGGAGACCGCTCTCGCGCCCCTGCTGGGGAAGCCATTTCACGATCACCATGATGTGACCGTAAGGGTCGGCGAAGAGGGTCCCGGGCCAGAGTGTCGCGCGATCGAGCGCGACCGGGTAGACATCGGTCGCCTCGTCGCGCAGCGCGGTGCGTGCGCTGCCGGAATGCACCGTGTTCATCATCTTTCGGCTGGCCTCGGCGAAGACCTCGGCGGATGCCCCCTGGTCCACGGAAGCGCCGACGAAGCGCGTCTCGACAACGGGCGCCTGACAGGTCGGCGGACTGCTGCGACTCCCGCGCGTGCAGGGTCGGTAGGCGATCGGCAGGCCGAGCTTCCAGGCGAAATAGGTCCGCAGGAAGTAGGGCAGGTCAGCGCAGTCCGGCTCGGCGGGGAGCCGGTGGTCCTCGCCGTCGCCGAGATAGTTGAAGAGCAGGTTGCGCTCGGGATCGCGCAGCACCGGGCCGAGCGAGTCGAAGCTCAAGGATTGCTCCGGCGGGGCCTCGAAGAGGTGCTCGATCCAGGCCGAGTAGAAGGCCTCCGTCGCCAGGTCCCACTCGCCGCTCCCGCGGTCGGCGCCGACCCCGCCGACCGTCACCTCGGTGCAGCCCGCGATGCGCCCCGAGCGTGTGGTCTCGATGCGATAGGTCCCGGGGACCGGGCGGAACTGCGTCCCGTAGAGACTCCAGGGCGGGCCGCCGGCGCGGGCGGTGCGCAGGCTGGTTCGGCGGCCGGCGGGGTCCGTGATCAGCACCTCGTCGAGATCGCCGTCGGTGGCGACCGCGATGATCTCCAGCGGCGCGCCCGGGGTCGGTTGCAGCGGCGCCGTCCAGATTCGAACCTCCTCGCCTTGTCGGCAGGCGTCCGCGGCTTGCGCCGTATCGGCGAGCATGACCCCGACCAGCGAGAGGCCGACGATGGTCAAGGAGGCGATCAGCAATCGGATGGAGCGAGGAGTCGACATGGACACGTATCCGGCCCGGCCCGAGGTGTGTCGAGTCTATCCCGAGCGGGCCGCCGATGGGAGTGGTCTCGGCATCCGCTGTGCGTCCGAGCGGCGGACGACCTCATGTACGACCCGGCCTGTCTGCCCACGGCCCTGATGGCGCAGGCCGCCGCCCGCGAGCTCTCTGTTGGAGCGCCTCGGGGGAAGCTCGCCGCAAGCCCATTGATCCGCGAATGGCTCAAACCCGAGCTCGTCCCCGCGCTCGTCGCGTTGCAGCAGCGCACCGGCACGGGGGCGACCGGCCATCTTCTACAACTCGTGCAGCTCGCACTCTGGGGCAGACTCATCCTCGACGACCCCGGCGCATGCCCGAGCACGGAGGAGGATCCGCTCGATTGGATCGGTTGACGGCCTCGCCGATCACGCCTCTCGGCGACGATTCAGAAGCAAGGCGAACACCTTGATGAATGCGTAGGATGGGTAGAGCGCAGCGAAACCCATCCTCCAAACCACCGCGTTGCCGGGTTTCGGTCTGTAGAGCGCAGCGAAACCCATCCTCCAAACCACCGCGTTGCCGGGTTTCTGTCCGATGCCCTTGGCGCGGGCTGGATGGGTTTCGCTTCGCTTTACCCATCCTACGTGTTTCGGTTTTTATTAAACCGTTCCTTAGCCCCGCCGGAGGTCACGGTCGACCAGGGCTGCGACGACCAGATCGCCCCAGACGTTGACGGCGGTGATGGGGTAGTCGAAGAAGCGGTCGACGACGAGATAGAGTGCGAGATAGGTCTGCGGCAACCCGAGCAGGTCGAGCATGAAGGCCATCAGGGCGATGCCGCCGCCCGGGATGCCGGCGGTGCCGGCGGAGGAGGCCATGGTGAGCAGGACGATGAAGAGTGCCTGTGCGGGACTGAGGTCGACCCCGGCGAGCTGGGACATGAAGATCAGCAGGATCGACTGGTAGAGTGCCGAGCCGTCCATGTTGAGCGTGGCGCCCAGGGGCAAGCTGAAGGCGGTAACTCGCTCGCTGACACCGTTGGCCTCGAGCGCCTGCTTGGAGACCGGATAGGTCGCGGCGCTCGACGCGGTGGAGAGTGCGGTCAGGAGCGGTGCACGACAGGCGGCGACGAAACGCCAAGGGGAAGACCCCGTGCGCACCCGAAACAGGGTGGGAAGAAACACCCCGGCGTGCAGCACCGCGGCCAAGGCCACCGCCCACACGAAGGCGTGCAGCTGGAAGACCGCGGCCCAGTCCATCCCGGCGAGTCCGTCGTAGATCAAGGCCGCGATCCCGACGGGCGCCAGCGCCAGAACCCCGCGCAGGACCTGCATCAGCAGGGCGTCCATGGCGCGTGCACCGGCGAGCAGGGTCTCGCGCTGATCGCCGGCGATCCGTCGGGAGGCAATCGCCAGTACGATGGCGACGAAGACGATGTGCAGGATATTCCCGTCCGCGAGCGAGGCGAAGAGATTGCTCGGGACGAGGCTCGCGACCAGATGCTCGACGCTGAAGCTCGCCGCACCCGGCTCGACCTGCTCGAGCCGGAGCAGCCCCACGGGGAGATCGCGCGAGAACGCGAGTCCGATCAGCGTCCCCAGCCCGGCGGCGACCGCCGAGGTGGTCAGGTAGTAGAGTAAGGTGCGCCCGCCGATGCGCCGCAGCTCGCGTCCGCCCGAGAGCGAGGCATAGATGGAGACCAGGATCAGCGGCAGGATCAGCAGCTTGAGGATGGAGATGAAGATCTGCCCGATCCAGGCCACGTAGGGCGCGCCGTCCGGGACCAGCAGCGCGAGCGCGATGCCGAGCAGCAGACCGACGGGGACCGAGTAGAGGCGACGCAAGGGCACAGTGATCGGCATGTCCATCCTCGATGACCTGCCTCAGACCCAGCCGAGGCGTATCAGGTTGCGCTCGATCTCGTCCTGATCGCTGTAGGGCGTCTTGTGGCCTTTGGCATCGAGATAGCGCTCGTGACCCTTGCCGGCGATCAGAGCCACCCAGGGCTCGTCCTCCGGCCGCTCGGCCAGGAAGTCGAGCAGGCGTGCGATCGCGAGCGGCCGGTCGACCACCACCTCTCGACCCGCCTCGGGCATGCCCGTGAGGATATCCGCGATGATGCGTTCGGGGGCCTCGAAACGCGGGTTGTCCGAGGTCACGATCGTGTGGTCCGAATGACGCCCCACCGCCGCACCCATGAGCGGGCGCTTGAAGCGATCGCGATCGCCCCCGCAGCCGAAGAGGGTGGCGACCTGCGCCCCGGGGAAGGCATCGCGGATTGCGGTCAGGATGGTCTCGAGTGCGTCCGGGGTGTGGGCGAAGTCGACCACCAGGGTGCGGTTGCCGACGACGCGACACTCGAAGCGCCCGTCCACCGCGCTCAAGTGACGCCAGTCCTCGCGCGCGCCCGGCCCCAAGACCCCGTCGGCCAAGGCGACGGCGAGGGCATAGTTGCGACGGTTGTGCGCGAGGGCGAGGAACGGCTTGGCGGCGAGCGCCTCGGCGTCGAGCGTCGCCGCGGGCAGGACCTCGACGGGAACCCGCGGTCGGCCATTCTCCGACAAGCGTTCGGCGACATCCGGACTGGTCGTGTAGAGACGGCCGCCCTCCGCGATCATGTCCAGGATGCGTGCCTTGGCCGCGAAATAGGCCGCCTCGCCGCCGTGATAGTCCAGGTGGTCCTGCGTGAAGTTGGTCCAGGCGGCGTTCTGCAGCGGGATGCCGTGCGCACGTCCTTGATCCAGGGCATGGCTGCTGACCTCCATCGCGACCACCGCATAACGGTCGCGATGGGCGTGCAACAGACGGCGCAGCTCGATCAGCGGCGGGGAGGTGAATCCGGTGTTGACCAACGGCTCGCCCGCCAAGGAGAGACCGAGCGTCCCGACCGAGAGGACCGGCCGGCCATGCGCCGAGAGGATCGCCTCCAGATACTTGACCGTCGTGGTCTTGCCGTTGGTGCCCGTGACGCCCAGAAAGACCGTGCCCTCGGTGTCCAGCGGATAGACGCGATCGCAGAAGCGGCAGACGATCTCGGCCCAATCGCCGGGGTGCGTGACGTAGATGCCCTTGCCCTGCAGCCGCTCGACACCCTCGATCATGCGGTTGGTGACCAGCACGGCGCAGGCGCTGTCGGCCAGATAGCGCTCGATGATCTCGGCATCGGTGCGCCCGTCGTCGAAACGTTGGAAGAAGAGGATCGAGCGGGCATCGCAGGCGTTTGCGCGCCATTGGATGTTGTCCAGGGCGCCTGGCTTGGCCGGTTCGCGCCGCCAGGCCAAATCGAGCGTGGACAGGAGGTCGGAAAGGGCGTGATTCGGCATGGCGTTCGGGTCTGATGCAAAGAGGATCGGAATGATACTCGGGGTGCAGGGATCTTGCCCGGAGTTACGGGATAGGGTCGGGTCGGGTCGGCCGGCACGGAAACGGCGTTGTGCGGGGCGTGCAATGCGGCGAAAAATCCACGTGCGCTCGGTATATCATGTCGGGTCAAGAGCCCGAATCCAGAGTCATGTCCCATGCTCGTCCTCCGTGGTGCCCCCGCCCTTTCCGAGTTCCGTCTTCAGAAGCTTGCCGGCAGGCTGCGCGAGCAGATCGGGGTGCCGATCGAGGTCTATGCGGAGTTTGTCCACTTCGCCGATCTCGCGGGCGAGTTGGCCGAGGATCAGCGCGGTATCCTCGAGCGGCTCCTGCGCTACGGCCCCGCCTTGCCGAGCCACGCGCCGGTCGGCCGGCTCGTGCTGGTCGTGCCGCGACCGGGCACCATCTCGCCCTGGTCGTCCAAGGCGACCGACATCGCGCACAACTGCGGACTCGATGGCCTCGAGCGGCTGGAGCGCGGCACCGCCTACTACCTGACGGTGGACGGCGGCGCGCTCGATGCGGCAACCGTCGAGCAGGCCGTGGCATTCCTGCACGACCGCATGACCCAGATCGCGCTCTTCGACCTCGCCGATGCCGAGCGGTTGTTCGTGCACGCCGAGCCACGTCCGGTGCGCCGCGTCGCGCTCGGTGCGGATCCCGAGGCGGCGCTGGCGCAGGCGAACCGCGAGCTGGGCCTCGCGCTCTCGTCCGACGAGATCGCCTATCTCGCCGGCAGCTTCGCCGCACTCGAGCGCGACCCGACCGATGTCGAGCTGATGATGTTCGCGCAGGCCAACTCGGAGCATTGTCGGCACAAGATCTTCAATGCCCGCTGGGACATCGACGGCGAGCCGCAGACGCACTCGCTCTTTCAGATGATCCGCAACACGACGGATGTCTCGCCCGAAGGCGTGCTCTCCGCCTACAAGGACAATGCCGCCGTCATCGAGGGCTGGGACGGGCGCCGCTTCCTCGCCGACCCCGTGACCGGGATCTACGGCGAGCATGAAGAGCCGATCCAGATCCTCATGAAGGTGGAGACCCACAACCACCCGACCGCGATCGCACCGGATCCGGGTGCGGCGACCGGCTCGGGCGGTGAGATCCGCGACGAAGGGGCCACCGGGCGGGGCGCCAAACCCAAGGCCGGTCTCTGCGGCTTCTCGGTCTCGGACCTGCGCATCCCCGGTTTCGGGCAACCCTGGGAGCCGCCCGAGGCCGACTACCACGGCAAGCCCGGGCGCATCGTCTCCGCACTCGACATCATGCTCGAAGGGCCGATCGGCGCCGCTGCCTTCAACAACGAGTTCGGCAGGCCCAACCTCACCGGCTATTTCCGCACCTTCGAGCAGGCCATCCCCGGACCGAACGGCGAGTCCGAGCTGCGCGGCTATCACAAACCCATCATGCTCGCCGGCGGTCTCGGCAACATCCGCTCCGAGCATGTCGCCAAGGACAGCTTCCCGGTCGGCACGCCGCTGATCGTGATCGGAGGCCCGGCGATGCTGATCGGGCTCGGCGGCGGGGCGGCCTCGAGCATGGCCTCGGGCGCCTCGGCCGAGGATCTGGATTTCGCCTCGGTGCAGCGCGCCAACCCGGAGATGCAGCGTCGCTGCCAAGAGGTCATCGACTGCTGTTGGGCGCTCGGCGAGGACAATCCGATCCTCTTCATCCACGACGTCGGCGCCGGCGGGCTGGCCAACGCGCTGCCCGAGCTGGTCCATGACGCCGGTCGCGGCGGACGCTTCGAGCTGCGCGCGGTGCCCAACGCCGATCCGGGCATGTCGCCGATGGAGATCTGGTGCAACGAGTCGCAGGAGCGCTATGTCCTGGCGGTCGCGGCCGAGCGGCTGGCGCAGTTCGAGGCGATCTGCGCGCGCGAGCGCTGCCCGCACGCCGTTGTCGGGACCGCGACCGCGGAGCAGCACCTCGCGCTCGGCGACGCGCATTTTGCCGACACCCCGATCGATATGCCCATGTCGCTGCTCTTCGGCAAACCGCCCAAGATGGAGCGGGATGCCGTCTCCGGACAGCCCCCGCGCCCGCCGCTGCGTACCGCCGAGATCGATCTGCGCGAGGCGCTCGATCGTGTGCTGCGCCTGCCCGGGGTCGCCGACAAGTCCTTCCTCGTCACCATCGGCGATCGCAGCATCACGGGTCAGGTCGCGCGCGATCAGATGGTCGGCCCTTGGCAGATCCCGGTCGCCGACTGCGCCGTGACCGTCAGCGACTATCGCGGCGTCACCGGCGAGGCGATGGCCATCGGCGAGCGCACGCCGCTCGCCCTGCTCGACGCCCCGGCCTCCGGTCGCATGGCCGTCGGCGAGGCCATCACCAATCTGGCCGCGGCGCGCATCGACTCGATCGGCGACATCAAGCTCTCGGCCAACTGGATGGCCGCCGCCGGCGATCCGCGCGAGGATGCTCGACTCTACGCAACCGTCCGCGCCGTTGGCTTGGAGCTCTGCCCGGCACTCGGGATTGCTATCCCGGTCGGCAAGGACTCGATGAGCATGAAGACGGTCTGGGAGGGTGCCGCGGGCGTGCGGCACGAGATGTCCGCGCCCCTGTCGTTGATCGTCTCGGCCTTTGCCCCGGTGCTCGACGTGCGCGCGACACTCACACCGCAACTGCGGACCGATCAGGGCGATACCGACCTCATCCTCATCGATCTGGGGCAGGGCCGGAACCGTCTCGGCGGGTCCGCGCTCGCGCAGGTCTACGGTCAGCTCGGCGATGTCGGGCCGGACCTGGACGCCCCGGACCTGCTCAAGCGCTTCTTCGCCGCCATCCAGGAGCTTCAGGACGAGGAGCTGATCCTCGCCTACCACGATCGCTCCGACGGCGGACTGATCACGACGCTCTGCGAGATGGCCTTCGCCGGGCGTTGCGGGATCGACGTGGATCTGGCCGCGGTCGGGCCCGATGACCTCTCTGCCCTGTTCAGCGAGGAGCTGGGCGCCGTGATCCAGGTCTGCCATACCGATACAGACGACGTGCTGCAGATCCTGGAGTATCACGGCTTGGCCGAGTACAGCCCGGTGATCGGCATGCTCGACGACAGCGATCAGATCCGCGTCTGCCGACGCTGCCGACCGCTCTTCGCGGCGAGTCGGACCGAGCTCCAACAGGTCTGGTCCGAGACCAGCTTCCGGATGCAATCCCTGCGCGACAACCCCGCGTGTGCGGACGAGGCCTATGCACGCATCGCCGAGCCGGATCCCGGCCTGCATGCCGAGCTGACCTTCGATCCGGACGACGACCTGACCGCACCTTATGTCGAGCGCGGCGCCCGCCCGCCGATCGCGATCCTGCGCGAGCAGGGCGTGAACGGACAGGTCGAGATGGCCGCGGCCTTCCATGCGGCGGGCTTCGAGTGCGTGGACGTGCACCTGTCCGACATCATGGCCGGGCGCATCGACCTGGCGCGCTTCCGCGGGCTCGCTGCCTGCGGCGGCTTCTCCTACGGCGACGTGCTGGGGGCAGGGGAGGGCTGGGCCAAATCGATCCTCTTCAACCCGCGGGCGCGCGAGCAATTCGAAGCCTTCTTCGCGCGGCGCGACACCTTCGCGCTCGGCATCTGCAACGGCTGCCAGATGCTCTCCAACCTGCGCGAGCTGATCCCGGGCGCGGACCACTGGCCGCACTTCGTGCGCAACCGCTCCGAGCAGTTCGAGGCCCGCACCCTGATGCTCGAGGTCCGGGAGACGCCCTCGGTCCTGCTCGCCGGGATGGCCGGCTCACGCATGCCGATCGCAGTGGCCCACGGCGAAGGCCGAGCCGAATTCCGCGATGCCGAGCATCTCGCCGCGGCGCGCGCCTGCGTGGCGACGCGCTACATCGAGAACGACGGCCGGGTCGCCGAGCGTTATCCCGCCAACCCCAACGGCTCGCCCGAAGGCATCGCCGGCCTGACAACGCTCGACGGGCGCGTCACCATCATGATGCCCCATCCCGAGCGCGTCTTCCGGTCCCTTCAGAGCTCGTGGCAGCCCGATGAGTGGGGCACGGACGGACCTTGGATGCGTCTGTTCCGCAATGCGCGCGTCTGGGTGGATTAAGGCAACCAACCGTCGGCGCAAGTTGTGCTTCCTATCGTCAGCACAACCTACACGCCACGTGCGCTCGGTATAGAATCGCGTCATGCTGCAGATCTCCAACCGTATCCGAATCGACGAGACCGAGCTCAGCGAGCGGTTCATCCGCTCGCCCGGGCCCGGCGGTCAAAACGTCAACAAGGTCGAGACGGCGGTCCAGCTGCGGTTCGACGTCGCACGCTCGCCCTCGCTGCCCGAGGACGTGCGCGAGCGTCTGACGCGCCTCGGCGGACGGCGGATCGATTCGGACGGCGTCCTGATGATCGAGGCGCACCGCTACCGCACCCGCGAGCGCAATCGCGCCGATGCGCGAGCCCGTCTCGCCGCCCTGATCGCCCAAGCCGCCGTGCGGCCGAAACCGCGCATCGCGACCCGACCCACCCGCGCCTCGACCGAGCGACGCCTCGAGACCAAGCGCAAACAATCCAGCAGCAAGCGCATGCGCCGGGTCCCCTCGGACCGCGATTGATGTGATGTTGGAGAAAGCATCGAACAACCCGTAGGGGTGTAGGGGCGACTTAAGTCGCCCCTACACCCCTACACCCCCTACTCGTTCACCTCGACCACCGCACCCGTGCCGTCCGGCCCGACGACGATCACCAGTTTGCCGAGTGTCGGGTGGCGCGCGGTCACCACGGTGAATGCGGGCAGGCGCATCTCGCCGATCAACTCGCTTTCATCCTTCAGATCCGCGATCAGTGCTGCTTCGGCTTCCAATAGACGCATCTGTTACCCCCGATCCTGTTGTGGGACTAAACCGCGTCCGGCGTGACAGACCATGTCTGCAGCAGGGGCAAAAGACTCGATGCTCCCCGGAACGCCGTGCACGACGCGGTTAAGATGTCTTTAATCGAGCCCTACATCGCCATATCCAGATCGTCCTGGATCTTGGCGATTCCTGCCAGGGCGCACTCCTCGTCGGTGTCGCCTCCGGGGGCACCGCTGACGCCCACACCGGCCACCAGCGACGAGCCGCCGACCAGCACGGGAACCCCGCCCGCGGACATCACGAGACCTTCGACACGCCCGATCGGCGTATTGGCGCGATCGGTCATGGCCGAGGTCGCGGCATTGAAGTTCACCGCGGTGAACGCCTTCATCGTGCTGATCGGCACCGTGATGGGCGCGGCGATGGTGTCGCGGAGCGTGACCTGTACCGTGCCTTCACGGTCGACCACCGTCACGGCGATCTGGATGCCTTTCTCGCGACACTCCTCGATCGCCCCTTGGGCGATCTTGACCGCCGCATCCATCGAGAGGCGTTGCAGCGGGACCACCATAGGGCCATCGGCGACGGCCGGTCCGCAGATCAATGCAGCGGCGATCAGTGCGGGAATCGTTTTTTTCATGTCTCCTCCTTTTTAAACCGCGCCCGGCGCGGTATGCGATGTTTTTGGATGGGATCGGCCCCGGCAGACTTAACGACCGTCGGAGCCGGCGCGGTTTAAAAAATAAAAAGGCTCTTTATGCATTCCAGACAGTTCCCGACAGAGTCGAGGCGGGGAGCCTTGGAGAGCACTGGATGCAGCACGAGGCGGGCCGTGGGGGTAGAATACTGTCCCTTTCGAAGTGGCCAGGCAGTGCGCCCCATGTTGATCATCCAGAATCTCGTCGACGACGCCAAATGTTTCGAGACCGTCCGTGCCCTGCGTTGGCCCGAGGGGTGCGCTGCGTGCACTGCGCCTCGGCCGAGATCAACAAGCAAGGTCGGGATCCGACGCAACCCGAGCGGCAGAAGTACCGCTGCAAGGACTGCGGGCGCTGGTTCGATGATTTGAGCGAGACGATTCTGGCCGGCCATCATCAGCCACTGCGAACCTGGGTGTTATGCCTGTATTTCATGGGCTTGAACCTGTCCAACCGGCAGATCGGCCAAGAACTGGGCCTTCACAAGGATGACGCCCAGCGCATGACGCAACAGTTGCGCGAGGGCATCGAGTCCAAGCAGTCCTTGCCCGTGCTCGACGGCGAGGTCGAGGCCGACGAGGTGTACGTGGTCGCCGGTCACAAAGGGAACCCCGAGGCGGTAAAAAAAGCGCGCAAAGGCCGTCGGCGCCGACTGAAGGGGGCGCGCGGTCGCGGCACCCTGGCCAAAGAGAAGCCACCGATTCTCGGCCTGATCCAGCGCGGCGGCGAGGTGGTGCTGCGGATGCTGGATAACGTCCAACAGAAGACCATCAAACCCATTATCCTCGCCTGCGTGGCCGAGGGGACGCGCTTCTACACCGATGAGTATGACATCTACGCCCGCTTGCCGGCATGGGGTTACGAGCACCACAGCGTCTGCCACAGCCGCGGAGAGTACGCCCGCGACGAGGACGGTGATGGCTTCCATGAGGTCCACGTCAACACCATCGAGGGCGTCTGGTCGTTGCTGCGCTCCTGGCTGCGCCCTCACCGCGGGATCTCTCAGGAACACCTCCCGATGTACCTGAGCTTTTTTCAGTTCGTCCACAACAGTCGTGCGCGCGGGAAGGGGCTCCTCCCGGCGCTCTTGGCAGCGCTGATTGTCTAGCTGTCTGGAATGCAGATTGAGCCAATAAAAAAATATAAACTTAAACCGAGTCCCCCGCTAAGGGCCGTGGGTGCACCAAACGCCGAACTGACTCGAAAGTTAGCATTTCACTCTGGACGCGGATTAGGACTGGATACCTTCCAAGCCTGCGCAGCGGTTAGGCTGGGGTGAGCAGAGCGAACCCCGGCATCCCCGGCGTCGGCGTCTCGACGAGAGAACACCTTTACCGCAGTTCTCGTTGTCGTTGTCGTTGTCGTTTCCGACCACGACCACGACCACGATTCGATTCGGTGTTCGACTTATTTCTGATGCGCGACAACGTTGCCCCACACCCCCTTCTCGGTCGTTCCTGAAGTGCAGTCACGGCGCCCGATAGTGGGTCTCGATATAGTCGTCGACCATCCGCTTGAATTGCTCGGCGATCCCGTCACCCTTGAGTGTGGCGACCTTCTCGCCGTCCACAAAGACAGGAGCGGACGGGCGCTCGTCGTTGCCGGGCAGGCTGATGCCGATATTGGCGTGCTTGCTCTCGCCGGGGCCGTTCACCACACAGCCCATGACTGCGACCTGCATGGTCTCGACGCCCGGGAACCGGGTGCGCCACTCCGGCATCTGCTCGCGCAGATAGGCCTGAATGTCTTGAGCCAGGTGTTGGAAGGTATCGCTGGTGGTCCGTCCGCATCCCGGGCAGGCGGTGACCATGGGTGCGAAGGAGCGCATCCCCATCGTCTGGAGAATCTCTTGTGCGACCACGACCTCGCGCGTGCGCGACTCGCCGGGCGCCGGGGTGAGCGAGATGCGGATGGTGTCCCCGATGCCCTCCTGCAGCAGCACGGACAAGGCGGCGGTCGAGGCGACGATCCCCTTCGAGCCCATGCCGGCCTCGGTCAGGCCCAAATGCAGGGCATAGTCGCCGCGGTCGGCCAGCATGCGATAAACGGCGATCAGATCCTGTACGCCGCTCATCTTGCAGGACAGGATGATGTGATCGCGCGGCAGGCCGATCTGCTCGGCGCGTTCAGCGCTCGAGATGGCGGACTCCACCATCGCCTCGCGCATCACCTGCTCGGCGTCTCGCGGCTCGGGCGAGCGCGCGTTCTCGTCCATCATCCGCACGATCAGGTCCGGATCCAGGCTGCCCCAATTGACCCCGATGCGCACCGGCCGGTCGTAGCGGCAGGCGATTTCGACCATGGTCGCGAACTGGCTGTCCTTCTTCTCGCCGCGCCCGACATTGCCCGGGTTGATGCGGTATTTTGCGAGCGCCTCGGCGCACTCGGGATAGTCCGTGAGCAGGCGGTGGCCGTTGAAATGGAAGTCGCCCACCAAGGGCACGTTGCACCCCTGCGCGTCCAGCGCCTCGCGGATCGTCGGAACGGCGCGGGCCGCGGACTCGTGATTGACCGTGATCCGGACCACCTCCGAGCCGGCGCGGGCGAGCTCGGCGACTTGTTGGACCGTGGACGCGATGTCCGCGGTGTCCGTGTTGGTCATGGACTGGATGAGGATCGGGGATTGGCCGCCGACGGTCACCGGGCCGATGCGAACCGGCACGGTCTTACGTCTTTGGATCGGGAATCGAGTTGAGCTCATAGTGCCTTTGCCGCCGCAGCGGCCCTGTCAGTTGGTCGGAGTCGGGCGTTGATCCGACGCGGGCAATGGGGAACGCAGACCCTGGACGATCGCGACATATTGCGGGTCATCCTGAGGGATCAGTCCATGGCGGATCAGAAAATCGATGATGATCAGGTTGCAGTTGAGCTTGAAGTCATCGGTCTCGCGGACGATCTGCGCGACCTCCTGCACCGGCAGGCGGTAGAAGGTTTCCACCTCCCCGTCGGTGCAGCGCGGCTCGAAGTCATCCGGAAGCTCCAGATCGTAGCAGAACATGACATCCGGCTTCAGCCCGCGATCCGAGTCGCGACAGTAGGTCACTGCGCCAACGGCAACGGCTCGGTCCGCAAGGGCAGGGGGCATCCCCGCCTCCTCCGCGCATTCCTTGCGCAGATTCTCGACCAGAGCAATACCGTGGGGCAACCCGCCCGCAACAAGGTTATCGAGCCGCCCCGGATAGAGACGGCGATCGGCGGAGCGTCGACCGATCCACATCTCGATCCCGCGCGTGGTCCGCACGTAGCCGTTCAGATGCTGACCGAAGGCGCGCATCCCGAAGAAGGGCGCACAGGCCCGGTCGACCAGACAGCGTGCCGCCTCGCGCCCGCCGGCGGTCACGGGGTATTGCTCGCCGTGCAGATAGGGGATGACGCCCTCGTCGACGAGTCCGCGTGCGACCTCGGCCAGCGCCAAGGTGCAACCTTCGAAGTCATCCGGCGTCTCGATCCACTCGACCGTCGTCTGCGTGACACGGAACCGCGTCGGCCAGCGCCGAAGCTCCTCGGCCGCGCTGCGCCGCAGGCTCCCGAGACGCTCGCCCCGTCGAATGAAGGGAACAAACGCCGCCGGCTCCCAGGTATTGCACGCATGGATCTTGTCGAGATAGCTCATCGATGAACCGCGTCTTGGAGTTTTACGCGACCGGCCTCGCTCGTAAGACCGGCCACCCAAAAAATCACTCGCTCGTGACACCCGCTCTGCGGTGTCACGCATGCCCCCGGCGCTCTGCGCCACGTGCCACGATGGACGGAGTAACGAGCAAGGCCACGCGACCTATTCTGGTCACGCCTGCCCCACCTCCCTCCGGCACCTCGGCAAGACGCGGTTCAGTCTTTAGAATAAAAAATCTTAAAACCGCGCCCACTCCGACGCCTATTGATGACTTCAGGAGCAATCCCGAGTGACGACCGAGCCTGATCGCAACGAGGCGCGGTTTTAACGCTCCTCGGATTTGATGAGGTTCCACAGCCGCTCCATCTCCGGGCGCACCGCCTCACTCGGCGTCTGCCCGCCCGCGCGTAAACACACCTCCACCCGCCCGAAGCGCCGCTCGAAGCGGTGGTTCGCCGCCCGCAGTGCCTGCTCGGCATCCACGCCCATGTGTCTGGCCAGGTTGACGCAGGAGAACAGCAGGTCGCCGACCTCGTGGACCCGCTCGGTCGGCTCGGCGTGCGCGCGCAGCGTCTCGCGACACTCCTGCAGCTCTTCGAGCACCTTGTCGAAGACCTCTTCCATCTTGTCCCAATCGAAGCCGACAACCGCCGCGCGTTTTTGCAGCTTCTCGGCCCGAACCAAGGCGGGGAGGGCTTGGGCGACCCCTTCGAGCACGCTCCCGATGGGCCGCTGGCGCTTGCTGGCCCGCTCGGCGGCCTTTTCGCGCTCCCAGTTCGCCCGTGCCGCCTCCTCGTCCTCGAGCTCCGCGTCTCCGAAGACATGCGGATGGCGACGGATCATCTTCTCGCTGATCGACTGCACCACGTCGGGAAAGGCGAAGCTGCCTTGCTCCTCGGCGATCTGCGCGTGATAGACCACCTGAAGCAGCAGGTCGCCCAGCTCTTCGCGCAGCTCCTTCATATCCTCGTTCTCGATCGCTTCGGCGACCTCGTAGGCCTCCTCCAAGGTGAAGGGCAAGATGCTGCGGAAGGTCTGCTCCTGATCCCAGGGACAGCCGTCCTGCGGATCGCGCAGGCGCGCGACGATGGCGATGAGATCGGCAATGGAGTCGTGTCGGTTCATGGTTCCGGGTCGTCGAATGTTGGACGGAGGAGATGGCCGAGGCGACCCGCGGCCGAGCGTGGTGCGCCGTCGGACGGATTCTCAGACGAAGCCATCAAAGGCCAGACCGAGCAGAATCGAGCCGATGCCGCCCCATTTCCAATAGCCGCGCGGAATGCCGATGATCTCGTCGGGTCTGGAGCGGCTCGGGTCCCGCACGATCGCGTAGAGATGCGGTCCGGCCAGGAACCAGGGCAAGAACCCGAACAAGGTCGGCACGGCGAGCCAAAGGGGCACAGGCTCGTTCAGAAAGAGCGCAATGGCCAAGACCGGCCAAGCGAGCAGGTATGCCGCGGTCAACTTGGCGTCGAGCGATTTGCTGGATGTCGTCGCGAAGGTCAGGAGCGCGATGATTCCCCAAGCGGCGACGATCAGGATGAGGACGATACGCATGGTCTGACGCCGAAGGATGATGGTCGCTGCAAGACGCCGGCACGACAACCCGGACTCGGGGTTGTCTGCCCTTGGATTCGGGGATCCGGCCCGAGTCCCGGACTTAAACAATGAGCGGCCCAGCTCGGAAGCGTTCCCCCCGCGACGATGGTAGCGGATGCCCGGTGCAGCGGTCCAGCAACCGCGTCGACCCGGATCCGGCCGAAGCCGAGTCCGCGGTTCTTCCGCCCGTTCGCGCGCCAAGCCGGCTTTGTGTTGAAAGGGTGCTCGATACGCTTGACAACGCCCCTCCGGATCCGGAAGATACGCGGCTCGGTGGTGACGGCAACAGTCGTCCTGCCAACGGTCAATCAGTCCGCAGGCATGCCGGACTGGATAGAGCCTCCACGGATGGAGCGCCATACTTAAGGCGCCCGTAGCTCAGCTGGATAGAGTACCTGGCTACGAACCAGGTGGTCGGAGGTTCGAATCCTTCCGGGCGCGCCATAAATCAAAGGGTTACAGGTTTCTGCCTGTGACCCTTTTTCATTTTCAGCGTTTTCGTTGCCGTCTGGTTGCCGTTCGTCGCCACCTTAGGCTGCCGGCTCCCCGCGATCTCAAGCGAACATCCGCGTCCGACCGCTCGACAGTGCATCCTCTCGGGATCGTCAAGACACCTCACAGAAGCCTTACAAGACGCCTGACAGACCAGAAGATGCCGTGGGGCAACAATTCCCCGGCACCGTCTCTACGCAGCCTACAACGCGCCTGATCGGCCATGCCGGTTCGCATGCCGAAACGGCAACCAGCTAGGTGTGGAGAGGAGGGGGTTCCGGCTGGACGCAAAGGGTGCCAAAACGGCGCAATGGAACAGCAGCGGCAACCAAGTTCAACTGCTGACCTAGGCCAAGGCTTCGATCGATGGTCCGAAGGTCTCAAGCACCGGAGCACTTGGAAAACCCGATGCAGGCATGCGTGGAAAAAAGTTGGGGCGCTCAAGCACCCCATAATTGGTCTCAACCGCAACCTTGCAAGGCTGCGAAGAAGACGAGTGCCTCGCTCAATCGAATCTCAAGGCTCGTTGATCAAGCGTCTGCTGATGTAGCGGTTGCATCAGCATCAGCATCAGCATTTGGCACCGTCGGCGGATCCGCTTTTGCGAAAAACTCCTCAACCGCCGAGTCCATGGCGTTGCCCGACTTCCGACGCTTTCTCGGCAATACCTGCGCGAGAAGTTGAAGTAGCCGAGCCATCTCTTCAGGATCGCCGTCCTTGAAACGATCTTTGATTTCCGCTGCAAGACGTTTGCGGAGATTATTGGCGGCCTGAATCACATCCTCATCGGTTACTGTTGTTCCTGTCTTTTCGCTGAAGTGAGCTGCGAATTTGTCAGGCGTGTAATCGCGATAATGCTCTAGGATTAGCTTGTGATCCTCTTCGTCCAACATGGGCTTTTTTGCCATAATCTGATTCTCATAAGTTAATGTAAAGTTACTTCGTCCTTGGGATAGGATTCCTTGGAAAACAACAAATGCATCGGGCTCGTGACGTAAAGGTCACGGCTCTATCGAACAGCAGTGTAGGGGATAAATGAACTGAAATTTGAAATTCCCCGGCTACCGTCGACAAGATCGTCGCAGGGAAGCGATTCAATGTCAAGCCTCGCATACGAGATTTTGGCGGGTTTCAATCGCGAAACCGCAATCGTGCATGGCAGGCGAGGTGACCTCTTTAATTGCCTTTCTTACTTGATTGTTTAATTGGTCGTTTAATTGAAGCCCTTAATTGTATTCTTTAGTTGGTTCTCTTAAATGACCGTTCAACTGCATGTTGCTTTCAATGGGAGGAACGCCGGTACGCACACCGGAATCACTGCATCGGCATCGACCGAGTGCTCGAAGGCACAGCTCGCACCTGGATTCCAGAAGCCGTCGCCGGCAGGGCAAGAAGCCACCGTCGACAATGACCGATAACCCCTCCGGATCAAAGTTGACCGCTTTGCTCAATCTCCGGCCATCCACGTTGGTATCTCTGGCGGTGATCCCGACGTCGCTCAGAGTCTCCTCCAGGGCGACCAGAGTGGCCCCGGCCATCACGGACACCCTCTCACCTTGACCAAGAACCTTCCCGGAGCGACCAGCGTACTGCGCCAATGTCGTCTCTCCGACTTTTTCCGGATACCTGAGCCATGCGCGCTGTAGGAGGCCGAGCGCTTCAACGTCTCGACTCGAATCTTGACCAGAACACCGCAGTCCGGGCCAAGGGCCGTGGCGAAGACCGCGATCCGTCGTAGGGCAGACTCTTCAGTAGCCTGGTTGATAAGGTCCATTCCGTTGCGGGAACTGGCCTCGCTGTTGACCAGCCAAATCGGCGTGGAGAGGTTAGGCACCGGAGCAAGAGCTGCTTAACTTCCATGGTCGGCTGCAAGCCTGGAAACCACTGTCCGACAGAATCCCTTCCAGATCACCCGACCGGGATAATCCCGATCCGCAGTCGTCAGCCTCATCGACAGGCAGATTTCACAAGTCCAACAGCCTCGATCCGGAGTCCCCGCTTGCGGTAGGTCAGTTTCTCGACCTGCTGCACACTTTGAACGTTGACAGGGACGTATCTTGTCCTAAGCTGTAGCGATGCGGCCCTAATGCTGCTCGTCAGCAGGGCTCGACCGTCGATCATGAGGCATCGACGAAGGACATCCGGTTTCGGCAACTCCCGTTGGGAACAGCCGACCCGGACATCGCGTGGTGTAGTGGGTGTACAGGATGCACAAGGAACCAGAACCGTGGGCCGAATCGCGCAGTCTCCAGTTTTCCGAGCCTTACTCCAGGTCGCAACGACCTGTCGTCCGTCTTACGGGCGATCTGATTTTTCGTCCGATCCATCCAAGCACAAGCCTGAGGATTCGCACGATAGCCACTATCTGTGGCTTCGTGGCATTACGCCTTTGAGCAATTTCGATCAGTTCATCACACAGAAGAAGCACTCCGCAAGATTCGACCTTGCCACGTGCTGTCAAAGCGTGAGCCTAGGATTACTAAGGCGACGTTCCAAAACTAATCAGCGGAAGGAGCCACAGTATCCGAATAAAAAGCATCTCAGGGATTGCTACGCTTCGGTGCTAAATAAATTAGCCAGAGAATCTGAGGATTGAGAAAAGGACGTAAATCATGCTTCATAAGCTACATGGCAAAAACTTGTTCTCCACTGCAGCTAACGCTTGGGTAATCAGTGTCGCGGTCAGCGTGATCGGATGCTTCCAACTAAGTTATGTTAACGCAGCGGAAGAGGCAACGAACCCGCTTCAGGAATTGACGCAAATATTTGGTGCTCTTCAGGGATCTGAAGCAAAGGATGGTACTCCTGAAGAACAAGCTCTTCGGTACAACCAACTGAAGAAAGAGTTTGAGGGGGACGATGATATAGTCAGAAAGGTTCTCAATTACTCAACCTTTGGTGAAGACGAAGGCACGGAAGTAGGATTCTGGTATCCGGTTGAAAGAGCAGAATGTTCATATGAAGTAATCAAAAACCCTAGCTTGTCGCCTTTCTTTTCTCCTATCCTCCAGACCGTAAGAGGTCATCCGGATAGCGTAATTCTCAACACTGTAGACCCCCGTAATATCAAAATCGAGACGGTTATGGCGTCCAATATCTACAACTACGATTACCATGAGGTGTACGCCGTTGATCTTGATAAAAAGGGGACGTTCCAATGTCTTGTAAGTCGTTGTGACCGTGATCGCTTGATTCGCGGATGGTCGATGGTGTTCTCAAAATTCTGTTCCGGTTTTCAAAAAGACTTTTGAGCGGCAGATAAATATGAGCTGTTTGACAGTTCAATGTGGCAATCTATAACAAGCAATGACGCGACTCGGCACGTCTGAGAAAGCAAGCGAGCGGTGCGCTTTGGAAAATTACCGAAAGAACTGTGGAGGTCGCACATCATGTAACACGACTCTAAAGATTTTCAGCTATATATAAATCTAGATATCGGACTTCAATAATCTTCGCTTGTTCAATTGAAGTTCGCCGATCGGTTAGTCCTAGACTACGAGGCGTCCAATGTCATATCAACGGTTAAAAAATCGTAACTACATACTGCCTGCCGCTGCTCTATTTATAGCGACGAGTGCCGGGATTGTTCTTCCTGTTTCCGCGACTGAAGTCGCTGAAGTCGATTGCAAAGGGGGTGATCAAGTCTGCCGTCAAAAGACAACGGGGCTTCCATTGCGGGCGTTACCACGAGCGTTGTCCACGATGTATAGCGACCCAGACGAAAACTCTGAAGTTATAGCGTCGAACGTGAAAGCGTTTTGGCCTGTCTATGTTTTTGAACGAAAGGACATCGACTACAGCGATGGAGCGAATCCAAAAGGATGGTATCGCGTCGGACCGATGCAAAACGATCCTCTAGGATGGATGCAAGCGAAGGACGTCTTGGAGTGGAAGCAGTCACTAGTAATTTCATATAAACACCCAGGGAGTGGAGAAGACCGGCGTCAATCCGTCCTCATGTTTAAGACTAAAGAAGATCTCGCGACCGTCGTCGAATCCTCCGAACGCGAAACGATGGTCGCTACTCTTTATGCCAATCTGGAAGGGCAGTCGCCTGCCGTAGATGATCGGCTTATCAGTCGTGAACCTAAAAGATTTGTGGCGATCGAGCAGAAGTTTTACATGCTCCCAGTCATCGACTTTGAGTCAGTCGATCTATTTGATCAGGAAACACGCTACCTGCAATTGGCAGCCGCAGTACCCGTTCAAGCTGGTGATACCCGAAATGCTCGCTCTGAAGAAGGGCAAAGCGATACCCTTCAAGATAGCGCATTTATCGCTGAAACAGGACTGACAGAAACCATTGAAGGAACTTCAGCAAAAGATTTACTTTTCGACGTCAAATTTGTCATGGATATGACCGGAAGTATGGGGCCCTACATTGATCGCACGAAGGAGGCTGTATCTAAAGTGGCCCAAACTGTTGTGCGAGACAATCCAGAAGCCAAAGTTCGATTCGGCCTCGTCGGCTATAGAGATGATCTCAGAATCAATCCCGCACTAGAATTCGTAGCCAAAAATTTTACCAGTGAAATGGTCGAGGCAGACAAGTTTGTAGAGATCATTTCTAATGCAAAAGCAACTGAAGTCTCCAGCGAAGACTACCAAGAAGAAGTATTCGCGGGTGTCAGCGAGGCAATAACGTCTAACTGGAACGAAAACAGTCTTAAATTTGTGGTCTTGGTCGGAGATGCAAGTTCACATCAAGTCGGGCATCCGCAAAATACAACAGGACTGGATGCAAATGAAGTTAGAGCTTCTGCAGACGCCAACAAAGTTTCTGTATTTGCGCTTCATATCCGAGACGAAAGGGCGCAGCCGGATCACGCACTTGCTGAGCACCAGTTCCGCAAACTTGCAACTAATCCAGGGTCTCCTGACGCAGCGTACCTAAGTATTCCAGCCTTCGATCAGGATCAGTTCGAGCTAGGCGTCAAGCAGTTGTCAGACGATTTAGCTGTAGCTGTTGCCAACGTACGAACCGGGAATCTCCCTCAAGTCATGGCGTATACTAAGCCCGACTCTGCAACTTCAAGTAGTTTGAGCGGAAGCGAGTTGGATTCTGATAAAACCGAAACACAAGCGGCAGTTTCGCTGATGACGCAGACGGTTATAGCAAACGCGCTGATCGAATACCTAGGTGCAGCAGCATATCCGCCTCGAGACATAACCGCCTGGATCCTGGATCGTGATCTTTCTGATCCAGAGAACGTTCTTAACACGCCAGTCGAAGTACGCGTATTATTGAAGAAGAGCCAGGTAAACGATTTGATTCGGGCGATGGAAGATATCCTAAAAGCTGTAAAGCGTTCGCAACTGACAGGCATGCAGTTTTTCGACGCACTACAAGGCGTGCTTGCTCAGGCGACCAAGGGAGGAGGCGGATCCATTAACGTCAAGGACGCTCAGCGTCTTTCGGATTCCGGTCTGCTACCAAACTGGATAGCAAGTTTGCCTTACCGCAGTGCCGTTATGGAGATTAATAACGAGACTTATGAAGCACTCGCCGCCGAGGAGCGCGCAAAGCTTGAGTATGAGATAGAAGCGAAGTTAAAGCTTTATCAAGAAATAAATGAGAACACCGATCTATGGGTTGCACTTGATGAACGTGACATCTCCGACGATCATGTCTATCCGTTGCCTCTAAGTGTTCTTCCGTAGGGCTTGCTTAAGCGCGGGTGACACACTTACCCGCGCAACGGACGCCAAACACTGCTGAAGATTTTGTCGGTATTCGTGATAGGGCTTATTCATGGACGTTTACGATAACAACCTGAGACCAAAAGAGAAGTGGACCACCCTTGAAATACACAATACGATAAAGCGACGAGAACAAGGCGGCGTTGTGTTCGAACTTAACATAGGGCGATTTTCGCTCTTTAAAGGAGAGTTTGTAGCAATCGTTGGTGAAAGCGGATGCGGAAAAAGTACGCTCCTTGATCTACTAGCACTTGTTTCGCGCCCGACCGACTGTGAGGTATTCCGCTACCGCGCGCTGGAGTCGGAATCTCACCATGATGTGAAGTTGCTCTGGGATCAGGGTGATGAATCTGGATTAGCACGATTACGACGTTCAGAACTCGGTTATGTGTTGCAAACTGGGGGTTTACTTCCGTTCCTATCTGTACGCCAAAACATCGAGTTAGCTACGCAATTAAATGGAGAGCGCCGAGATGATGACTTGACTAGGTTCGCCAGACAGATGGGGATAGAAAAGGTGCTCGACAAGAAACCTCAATATCTTTCAGGTGGCCAACGGCAGCGTGTCGCGATTCTGAGAGCGTTACATCATCGTCCACGCTTGATTCTTGCTGATGAGCCAACAGCAGCTGTCGATAAGCGCCGCGCGCAGCACATTGTAGAGGACTTCAATCGGTTGGCCCAGAAGACAGATGCGACAGTTGTGATGGTGACTCATGACCGAGCATTGGTAGCACCCTTCGCCCACCGTACCTTTAGCTTCGCAGTCGAGGAAGTCACAAGCACGTTTACCCGCTCAGTCTGTTATCAGGAAGACGGGTTAGCAGATGGGAGCATGCCAAAGTGACCAGACGAAAACAAATGGCGCCTCCAACCGGAACAATTTTTCGGCTCGCGTGGCTCGATTTACGCCATGAATGGATATTGAGCCTCTGTATGGTCTTAGCGATCGCGGCTGTGCTAGGCCCACTGCTGATTTTGATGGGGCTTAAGTATGGCACCATTCAAACTTTACGGGATCGGCTGGTCGAAGATCCGGTCAATCGCGAGATACGGCCTCTTCAGACTGAGCAACTTACACCCAAATGGTTTGCGGAACTCTTAGGCCGTTCAGATGTGGGATTTGCAATACCGACCATTCTACGTGGTTCTTCCATCGCTCGTGTCGACTCACCCAAGAGAAAATCATTAACTATTGACCTGATTCCTACAGCCGATGGAGATCCTCTCCTACTCGAAAATGGTGGGGCAATTCCCGGCAAGGAGCAGTGTGTGCTTAGCTTACCAGCAGCAGAAGAATTGAAGGTAGAAGTTGGGGAACACCTGAGAATGACCGTGTCCAGAACCCGTAACGGCGAACGTGAATTGGAGATGTCTGATCTTGAGGTGATTGCAGTGTTGTCAGCTCGTGCTGATGCCCTACCTAGACTCTACGCGCCACTTGATCTTGTAGAAGATATAGAAGCCTATCGTGAGGGGTTAGCAGTTCCAGCACGGGGGTGGCCGGGCGGTCCAGCGAAACCTTTTACGAGCTTCGACGGAATACGAATCGTGACGGAGCAACCACTTGACGGTCTGACGCTTCGAGGTCTTGGGATTAATACTGGCCTTGTTGATATCGACACATTGGACGCAAGTTCGTTTGCGCTGGCTATGGGCTTCTCGCTCCCGGCCGGAGTAAGCGCTTACGAATTCAGAGCGCGAGGCAATACGATTCAAGACAGCAGTCTTTCAGTGATTAAAAGTAGGCTTCGCGGTAAAGTCTTCGTGCTACTGCCTTTTGCGGATGATCTGGTGCTGGAGTTAGCAGGACATCCTATCACGGCGGTTGGCTTATCGTTATCCGACGATGAGCGGCGTTTCTTGGGACTAGCTGATTTACCTTGGGGGGGGTACCGAAATGAATGGACAGATGCAGAGGTTCGTCAGATTATACTGCCGAATACTTTAACCGAATCCAAGGAAGTTTTAGCCAGTGTGCCGATTCTTAATGGGGAGCGATTAGAGTTTCCTCTTCGTAGTGCCGTGAGCGACGGTTATCGTTTCGCTATTATCCCGACTGAATTAGCAGGGATTCTGAGAACTGGTGTGACGCGTCGGCTCGAATTTAAACCTGACCTAGGCGGGCTAATTCTCGCCAGGTCTGGACACCGGGGTTTTAGGTTATATGCGCGAGGAATTGACGACGTTCCTTCACTTTATCGGTGGTTCATTGATCAGAATATAAGTGTACAAACAATGGCTCAAGAGATCGAGCGAGTTCAAATACTTGATCGCGGGTTGACACGTATATTCTGGTTAGTGGCTGCCGTTGGCATTCTTGGTGGCATGGCGTCTTTGGTTGCTAACCTGTATGCGGCCGTCGAACGAAAGAAAAGAGACATCAGCGTACTACGTCTCATGGGTCTATCCCGCATTCAAGTATTTCGATTTCCTGTTTACCAAGGACAGATCATGGCTGTTATCAGCGTGATGGGTGCCATCGTTGGCTATTTCGTTCTCGCTGGAATTATCAATCATGTATTTTCTGCAGACCTCCAACTGGGACAGAAGATCTGTAGTTTACCTATGTTCTATTTCGCTACAACGCTCCTGATCACAGTCGCAATTGCATTCTTGAGTTCCCTCCTTGCAGCATGGAAGACTACCCAGATCGATCCTGCAGAGGCGCTTCGTGAGGAATGAATCCAATGACGCCCCGAAACCCTCAGAATGTTTCCGAACGGCAACTTCTCTTGATCATATCGATTGCCTTCGGCCTCAGCGTAACGCTTCCAGCCATGGCAACTAATGACTGTCGCGGCGCAGATTGTGCTTACAATCCGGAGCCTGACCGAGACGATGTGATATTTCCGATGCCAGGAAATTACCAGATGGTCTTCCGTGAGCTGAAGATTCCAGGAGATCGTGAGTTCTGGGGAAGCACAGAACGCGTAATAAGATTTGGCGATATTCGGGGGGCTGGGGGCGAAACCGCAATTTTCGAAGGCGTCCAGCGGTTGCCAATTTCCGGGGGCTTTCTGACGTCAGATGGCTGGATCTATCACCTTGGAAAATATGAGGTCACCGTCGGCCAGTACTTGATGGTTGTCGGTAACGGGGATCTCGAAGCTGGGCTAACAATACTCGCTGAACGGAGCGATAACCGACAGCTGCTCGACGAGCTACGTGAAGCAATCACAACGGGACGGGAAGTCAAACGTAACCGCCTGCTTGCTCAACCACTGCGCCTTTTGAGCTGGTATGACTTCGTTGATTTTATTCGACAGTATAACAAGTGGTGTCTAGCGACATCCGCTTGTCGAGAACTACTGCCTCGACTTCCGACGCGACTGGAGGTAGGCAGTCCTGACTCCGAGACACCTGGATTCTTCAGGCTACCCACTGAACTTGAGTGGGAGTTTGCTGCGCGTGGAGGACTTGAGGCGTTACGTAATCAACAGAATGGCGGCTCGTCGTATGAAGACACTCTGCCGTTTCCCCTTAACGAGGCCCCGAGTTATACCTGGGCGAAGAGTAATAGCAAGGGTAAAGGTCCGAATCGTATCGGTTCTCTCCGACCAATCTACGGATTTTATGATACATTTGGTAATGTTCAGGAGTTGACCACTGACCTTTTCCGGGCAGATTTGATTCAAGCGAAAGTTGGTGGACTCACTGCTAGGGGTGGCAGCTTTTTCGACTACGAGCCCACCATGCGTGTGTCGCAGCGAGCCGAAATACCACTTTACCAGCTAAAGGGAAACGATCTGGTAGAAACAAGGTCGCCCACGACCGGGATTCGGCTGGCGATAGGATCTCTAGTTGTGCAGTCCGAGCGATATCGTGACGACCTTGCTTCCCAATATCAGGCATACGTTAAAGGATTCCGGAAGCAGACTGCATCCGGGCTATCGACTGCAGATCCATTTACTCAAGCAGCTGACGTCGGGTTGCAGGAAGCGCAGGCTTTACTTTCTGCGATCCTGGATGCTAACCCAGGCAATACGAATCTTCGTGATCAGCTCAACAAGATAAAGAGCCATCTTCATCTGGCAGACCGCCAGATTACTGAAGGAATCGATGATATTGCTGATAAAATGGTTCGTAATAGTTTAATCGTCTTGAAGACGGCAGGATGGTATGTTGTTCGGAGACATGAAAGTGAGCAGCTTATCAATCAGATCAGGAACATGGAGATTTCGGGACGCACAGCACAAATTGCTAGGCAGCAGGAACGACACGACGAATTTTCAGAGAATTTCCAGCGTAACTTTGAGAATTACGCCGAAACTGTTGAGCAGCTCCAAAGCTATCCTCGGGAAAAGGTCCTGCTTGCAATTGAAAACTTTAGTTATGAGTACTCGCAGGACCGTCCATATCAGGAGGCATGTCGTCTGCTGAAAGATCATGTTGAAGGTGCCTTCAACCCTAGCGCCTGGAAGAATCAGGTTGTATCTACAGCGCTAGGCACAGGCGTGTATCGTTGACAGTAGAGAACGGAGACATTCACAGTGAATAACCATGCGTCACGAAAGACTATTTGTCTTAGAAAAGTATTAAACATGTGTGTGGTGACGGTTGTTACTTCTATTCTTGTGATCGGTTGTGTAACAACAGGAGAGAATACAAGTGACGAGGCTGCAACCACCATGCAAGGTGCTATCGGAGGGGCTGTCCTTGGAACCTTGGCAGGCGCGTTAGCTTGTAAAGGCAATGATCGAACGAAATGCATGGTGATTGGGGCCGCTGCCGGAGCCGCTGCTGGAGGTGTTTTTGGTAACGTTATTGCCCAGCGAAAAAAGAGCTATGCGAGCAAAGAAGAAGCGCTTGCCGGTGAAATAGCGTGGAACCAGAAGTTCACCAAAGAGGTACATGCGGTTAACAAAACATTGCAGACAAAGATTGATAATCGTCGTAAAGAGATTACAGCGGTACAAAAACAAAAGGTGTCTTTGTCCCAAAGGCAAACATCCTTAGAAAAACAATCAAAAGCACTTGATCAAGATATAGCCGCGGCGAATCAACAGATCGTTGCTGTCGATGCACAACTGCGTGAATCTCGCTCAAGGCAAAAGCAGTACGGAACGAACGCACAACTGAATGCAGAGTTAGCAAAGCTAGAGAATGAACGGAACTTATTGAATTCGAAGATTTCCACGTTGAATGCGATGAACAATTCACTGGGAGTCTAAAATGCGAATTGTTACAATCTTGATCAGTGGTGCTTTGCTAGTGGGTTGCTGCACGAATGTGACACAAGATCCATCTCAAGGTGGTCTTGCTGGTGGCGTTTGTGGCCTCACAACAGGTGCCTACGACCAGCGTATTGACGAACGAGAAGCGCGCTTGGCTCAGGTACAGGGGGAGCGATATGTAGCGGTTCAGCGACAAGAAGATTTGAAGGTAAACGATGCACAGTCGCGACGCGAATTGAGCAATATGAAGAGCCAGGTGTCACGGCTTCAAGGACAAATAAGCTCCGTCACTGTGAGCACTACGAATAAAAAAGGGCAGAAGGCCGAGTTATCGCAGCGTGCTAATAACTTACAGGCAGAATTAAATAGGCTGCAAGGGCAACCACCGGTTAGTCAAGATTATGAGCGACGGAAAGCTGAACTTGAGGACGAGATCGCGAATCTCTGGACCATTGTTAACACGCTATAGCTGACGGGTCCTCATCGGAAGATTTTCTTCGTCGGTTTCTTTGGAGTTTCGATCTTTGCGAGTCGTTGTCAACATAGCTTCTTCTAAGAAGCGGAGCGAACGTCTTAATGTCGCTTTGTTCCTTGGACTCTTCTTAACCGCAAACACAGTGGGTTGTAGTCGCGATTATGGTCTGATCATGGCGCCAAACCGATATCAACAACAGATTGTTCACAAGGAACAAGTTGTGACCCCGGTTGAGATTGCGGCTCGCCTTAGTGCCGCTGGATACTGGAACGAAGAGATCGCTATGCCAACCTGGTCTTTGCTCGAAGCCCCGTTGAAACACTTTCAACGAGATGCAGGACTTCCCATAACCGGAATGTTAGACCCTCTTAGTTGGGATCGATTAAAAGAGGTTAAGCCATTCAAATCATCAACAGCGAAGCCACCAATCAACAAACCTTCTCCAGAAACACACACCGAGGAAGTTCCCCTAAACATCAGTCGGTCGTGGCCAGAAGATCAACAACGAAGCGTCAGCACTGCAACTGAGAAGCTTCTTCCGCATGATTTTTCGGCCTACCCCAATCATATCAATTGGGTCGAGGGTGAAACTATTTGGGTCGTCGAAAAGCACGAGTGCAAAAGCGCACATGAAAGCTGGCAGACAGTGTATCAGGGTAAGCTATCACGGCAAGCAGACAACCGGATCAGCGTTATTCTGAAACGGCGCTATGGTGTCTGGTTTGATGACCGTCTATCAGGTGTGTCGGAAGATGCTTGGTGGTGCATTCCAAGAAAGCGTCTCTGTTCAGAAGTGATCGATTTCGGCGAATGGGGTGGTAGCTTTAAGCCGGGCGATATGGCCGTTTTTCCTGCTACCCGGTCACTTCCTGGAAACTACGATCTGGGGACTCTAATCGAACATGAATTTCAAATACAGTGTGAAGAGAATCTAAACCATGCTACAGCAACAGAATCTGCATTCCATCCCGATTTACAGAATACAATCGCTAACGTCATCAAACAAAATCACTACACGAGACCAACCATAAAAGATATCGAGCACTGTTGCGCTAACCCTGTCGTATTGAATCGCTACCTTAAGGCATTGGACTCTTACTCCAGATTTATAACCGATCGAACTTTCGGTGACTCGCAATCAACTATTGGTGAGATTATCGGGCTTGGCATCTTAATCTTACCTTATGAGCACCGACTGCTTGGTGTCCCTTTTGAGGGAGGGCCGGCTTTCATTGCTGGTTTTACTGAACCAGCGCTGATTTCTGCAATTAGCGGGGTCAGCGTTACCGAACGCGCCTTAAACTCCTTAACATTTCTAACAGATTTGAAACCTGGTAGTGATGTACTAATTTCAGTGACAAGAGGTACTGAAGCGACAACTTACAGTATCAGGGTAGCACATTTTCAGAAGCAGGCGATCTCGTATCACGAAGAGGCGAACCATACATCGATTCGGGTCACTATTTTTGATGAAGCAAGCGAGATGAACTTTAGAGAATTTCTTAGAAAAGCAAATTCACGCAGATATCCCCTAACAATAGATTTGCGGTTTTGCTCAGGCGGCAGTCTTTACTCTTCAGTGGATTTCGCTTCCCTGCTACTACCCAGCGGTCTTTCTGTAGCTACGCTATCCTCTCGTGGTGCACCACCAGAAACTCTAGTTACACTGTCTGGAAATACCGAAATATCTATACCTATACAAGTGTGGACTAGTCAGATCACAGCGAGTGCTGCCGAAATATTTATACGGGCTCTCGCCCGTCACAAACCGGAGACGTTATTCATAGGTTCACCGACCGCTGGGAAGTGTCTAGCTCAAGGTACGTTCGCTATCGCAGGAGAAGGTGAGCTTTCTCTTTCTGTATATCAACTACAAGATGCAAGTGGTACCAACTGTGAAAAACAGCCGTTTGTACCTCAAAGACTTGTGAAATCCAGCGAAATATTTAACTCGAAAGCCTATCGTACAGCAGGTGGTCTGTAAAAAGTATGGAGCCATAACCCATGAAACCATGAGCATTCAAAGTGATCACATTCCTGGCTAGCATCTTATTTAAGATTAATGCGTTATGACGCTCCAAAAAATTAGCGAGGGGTTACGAGATCATGCGCGGGCGCATCCCGCCCCCCTCTAATTTTCTGCCCCAACGATAACTCAGTCGGCTAGCTCCATAGGGAACTGCCATAATGGCCGAAGTCGAGTAACTCGGCATCCTATTCTGTAATCTGTTATACGCCTCACGTATAAATCGTGCGTCACGACAAAAGACTAAGCCGCACTAACTTAAAATACTTCGTTGTTTGACTTGTTTTGTTCTCTGCAAGCATGCCCGGTTTCGGGGACTGGTTGGTCTGCGGCGTCAGCACTCAAGTGTATCAATCTATGGCGGCATTTGAGGACCGGATCTTGGCAGTCCAGAATGCTTATATATAAGTCCACGAGAGTCAAATAGATTTCTTCTCTGTGAGGGATTAATAACAAAAGGTTATCATTCCTCCGTGAGTGGAATCGCCTCGTTATCACCTATGCCGGTGGATGAGCGTGGTGGTTTTTTGGGGAAGTCATTGCAGATGCAATTACAGGAGCAGTCCATGATCGCGAAAGTTGGTGTGTTGGTGTTTTTAAGCATAATGCTCACAGGATGTGAGATCGAACTGGATGCGGATCTGTATGTGACGGACATTGAGATTGTTCATGAACAACCTCAGGCATTCCAGGCTCAACTGGCAATCGAGGTACCGACATGTAAAAGTGAGAAGATTGCGGATATTGGCCCTAAAGTGTTAGCGCTATTTGATGCGAACTCTAACGCGACTATCGCCGGTTGTAATAATAAGGGGATGACCTCGTTGTTAGGGGTTGTCTTCGAGGGAGAACTTACCAGCGGTGAACCCACGCGTGATCTTACGATCGTGCGTGTGCAAACGGATGAGAACACAGCAGTATTGAAGCCGGTGTTGAATCCAAAGTTTATGCAGCGTGTCAACGCACTACTTCAAGAAAATATGCAGTCGCTCTCGTTCAAGAGTACAACTATGACAGTCACGCTCCATAACGATCGTAGCGACCCGGTTAGCTACGTGGTGCCGGAGGGTTGGATTGATGATCAACCCGTGCAGGGTGGCTTTGGCGAGCTGGAGCGCCGTCAGAAAGTCAAGGTGAGGGGTTCGAATGTGCTCTCCGCGCTGTTACTCGACGGTAGCAGGCCGACCATTATGCGCCTAGGTACAAGCAAGTAAGCAATAATTGGAGGCCGCAGCAGTGGCCTCCTTGCTCTCTGATTCGAAGTGTATCTATCTGGAAATGTCGGATTCAAGTTCTGTTCAACTGCCCAAGGCTAGGCACCCCATGCCTATCTTCATGTTGCGCATCTCCTTAACTCGACTTTGGCCATTTTACCTGGCTAGCAACTCATATTATATCAATTCGTTATGATGCTCCAAAAAATTAACGAGGGGTAATGATCGGGCGCGAGGGCATCCTGCCCCTCTCTAATTTTCTGCCCCAACGATAACTCAGTCGGCTAGCTCCATGGGGAACTGCCATAATGGTCAAAGTCGAGGATAACAGGAATGAAGAATTATCTATTACTGGCGAGTATGGTTCTCACTGGCACTGCAGTTGGTGCTACCCCGCCATCGATGCCAGAAGCATTCCGTGGGGTTTACGCATACTCTGAAGAACAATGCAGGGAGATTCGAACGCTCGGGTGGGATTTTCTCTACGAGATTGATCCTACTGGAATCAGTTCGATAGAATTGAGATGCTCGCTGAAGTCGATCGATTCAAGTTCTAGCAACAAACTGCGGGGTTTCTTCGAGTGTTATGGGGAAGGAGAAGAATGGACGCAGGAATACATTTTGACGAATACACCGGACGGCCGACTCACCGGGCTTCAGGAAGATCAGGAGGTCGTACGCTGTGACTGAATGTTCGACCGTAACCCTCTTGTCTTTCCTGGTGGTCATTTGCACGGCTTTGCACAGGGCTGCCGGTCTGCTCTGCGGGACGTTTCAGGTTCCCCGGTGTTTGGACCTTTAGAAGAATGCGCTGGCATTGAACCAGTCGAATACGACTTGGACTAATAGCATTAAGATGTATTTCTGTTGAGATACGGAGCGCGGAATTACTGGTATCCGTTCCTCGGTCCTTGGGGTTGTAGGATATAGGACGGTCAATTCGATTTTCGACTTCTGCCGCGAATGTCAGCGACTACTTGGTCTTGTCTCGTTTCGGATTGTAGTGGGTCCAGATTGCATCCTGCTTCAAGAAAGGCTGGAAGTTGGCACGTTTACTAAGCGGAGTCCAAATACTCATGTTCAGAAAAATGGATTCAACGATAAAGCTGGTGTTAGTGTCTTCCGAAAGCCGGTCAATGTCGACATGGAACCGGGCGATTATCGCCTCGTTTGTTCCGATTGCTCTTATTGGTTACGTAACAACGCTTCCAATGGCAACGGAGTCGATCCTGATGTCAGGGAGTCCGGCCGCCGGGCACTGAAGCGGCCGATACGATTCTACTGATAGAAATCCATCGTGAGGGGCGTAATCTTAGAAGTACTTAAACGAAGATAATTGAATATAGTTTCTTTTCTTAGCTTGGCTATCATACTTCTGTCTGTTGTTTGGGTTATTAGGTGATGCATCGGTTTCACATTTGAACTCAACGCGAGTTTAATAAAAATCATGATCGCCTTAACGAGGTAAATTTACAATGAAGAAAAACATACTTACTGTCGCAGTCGTTCTTGCAATGTCAACCGCAGGATCTGTCTCATGTGCTAACGAAGTTGATGAGTTCTCTGAATTTTCTGACCCAGTAGAAGCGGCATTGTATAGCGCTGAGGGGGAATCTCGGTCACATATGCAGGATGAGGGAAATTGTCAATCACGACTGCCTGGTGCAAACGGTGCCTGGGCTACAGAAAATGGCATGGCGTTGTTCATAAGCCCGTCCAAGTCCGAGTCCGGGGCTTGGTGACGGATGTGCGGGGATTTGGCAGGACCCTCGAAATTTCATACCCTTGGAAGTGCAAACTCACCGAGGGTTCGAAAAGATGTTCGAAGATCCTGCCGAGAGTGACTTTAGACCAAGCGCGGGTGCTGCGCTACCCGGACGTTCGAGACCGGGCCGGAGCATCGGCTCATGACGCGACGCACACGCTTGGAGCAAGCCGAGCACATCGCGGCGGCCGAAGCACGGCTGGCGGCGGGGGAGACGCAACGCGCCGTGGCCACCGAGATGGGTATTGCGCGCAGCACCTTGCGCGACTGGTGCGGGGAGGTTCCGCGCGGGGATCCGCCGACGGGCTTGACGGCCTTCGCACGCACCCCGGAGGGGATCGATTGGCTGCATCGGCTGGTGTTGGCGGCGCATTTCAGCATCACCTTGCGGGCGGCGGGCGGCACCCGGCTGGTGAGTGAATTCCTGGAGCTGAGCGGGCTGTCGGCCTTCGTCGGGGTCAGCGACGGCGCGCAGCACGCGCTCAATGTCGACTTGGAAACGGCCGTGGTCGCGGTGGCCGCGGAGCAGCGTACGGCGCTCGCCGAGGGCATGCCGGTGCGTCAGGTGACGGTGTGCGAGGACGAAACCTTTCATCCGGGGATCTGCCTGGTGGCCATCGAGCCGGAGTCGAACCTCATTGTGCTGGAGCAATACGCCGCGGATCGCACCGCGGCGACCTGGACCGCCGCGCTTCAGGACGCCTGCACGGGGCTCGCCGTGGAGGTGATCCAGAGCACCGCCGACGAGGCCAAGGCGCTGCGTCGCCATGCCGAGACGGACCTCCGTGCGCAGCATTCCCGGACCTCTTTCACGGCCAACACGAGGTCTCCAAAGCCACGTCCTTGGCGCTGGCGCGCGACGTGCGCCGCGCTGAAGCCGGCGTGGCGGCCGCGCAGAAGCACTGGGAGGCCGAGCGCGCGGCGCAGCAGGCGTTCGAGGCGCGCGTGCCGCGCCCGCTCGGGCGTCCACCGGCCTTCGAGACCCGCATTGGCGCCGCCCTGAGCGCGCTGGTCGCCGTCGAAGCCGAACGCGACCGCGCACGGGAGCGGCAGAGCGAGGCGCGCGCATTGATCCGCGAGCTCGGCGTGCTGTTGTATCACCCGTATGATCCGGTGGATGGACAGACGCAGCCGGTGGAGCGCGTGGCGGCGCGCTTCACCGACGTCTGGACGCGCCTGAAGGGATTGGCCGAGGCCGCCGAGCTGCCCGAGCGCGCTCGCGAACGCCTCGCCAAGGCCGAGCGCCTGACCGTGCAGTGGCTCGCCACGCTCGCGTTCTTCTTCGCCACCGTGACCGCCAGGGTCGAGGCCCTCGCGCTATCCCCGGAGCTGGAAGCGGCGGTCCTCGAGCAGCTCATCCCCGGCATCTACCTCGAGCGCGTCGCCGCCCGCAGCACCGCGGCCGAGACCCGACACCGCGTGCAGGCGGCGAGTACCGCGTTGCTCGACGTCCTGCGGCGCGCCGATCATCCGCTGCAGCGTCTCGCGCCCGAGGACAGCGCTCGGGTCGAACAGGTCGCCGGCGCTTGCGCCGATCTGTTCCAACGCAGCAGCTCCTGTGTGGAAGGACGCAACGGCCAACTGTCGCTGCATCATCACGGGCGTCATCGCTTGAGCGACCGCAGGCTCGCCGCGCTCACCGCCGTGCACAACTTCCACATCCGCCGTCCCGACGGCACGACCGCCGCCGAGCGCTTCTTCGGGCGGACACATCCCGCACTGTTCGAGGAGCTTCTCCTGCGTGTGCCCTGCCGCCGCGACCCCGACGCCGACGGCCACGCCCGCCGAAACTACCCTATCTGATGCCGGTCGCGGCCTGATGGCGGTGGCCGGGATAATGAACAAGGCCGGATTGTGCAAAGTATGCAACCGCTGCGGTAAAGACATTCCTTGAGAAAGAGCCTAAGTTTGCGAATGCGATTTTGAAGAATAAGACTCATTCTAAACATGAGGTTCAGTATTCTGATCGTGACTTTTGGGGTGATTCGAAGAATGGGTTTGGATGTATCATTGGGATTCAAACCCATCTTAAGAACGCTTCTGATCCGTATACCACGCTTAAGTATTTGGTGTATTACACTCCTGTTGATGGAACGATAATCTCCATCAATGAGTTTTCTTATACGGCGATGGACGGGATTTAAAAGGATTACCCGATGACGGGGCGCTGCGCATCTGCGCGCTGCCCGCGCTGAGTCAGGCCGATATCGAAACCTTCGTTTCCACAACAAAGTGACTTAGGTATGGAATGGCTCGAAGTATGAACTGCAGTAGTGAATTTTGGCAGCTCCTAGAGGGCTCTCTGCGAGTGCTTAAAGACCGAACTATTACCCAGGTAGTAAAGTCAGGTGTGTCGAGGAGTGTCTTATGAGATTCTGGCTAGTTGTAGCAAATGCTTGCTGCTCTATGTTGCTCGCCTTGGGAAGTGCTCTATTGGTTCTTCACCCGGTCTGGTCGTCTGAATTCGTTTATAACCGTGCTGTTGTGAATACACCGGGAGATGGATTTCTCGCCTTACGCAGCGAGCCGACGATCAAGAGTGGGAAGCGCTTGGCCAAAATACCCCACGGAACAAAGATCAGCCTTGGAGACTGCCAACCTGCATCCGACGGTAGTCACTGGTGTCAGACCACCTACAACGGCGTCACTGGGTGGGTGTTTGATCGCTATCTCTTACTCAACAATGCTGCCCATGTCAACCGCGCGACCTCTGGTGGCGACCGACCCGTGATGGTTGGCGAGGATCCAGGTTATGACGCCTGCGCTTCAGTCGGAGTTGTAAGTGGACTCAAGCCGGGAGGTGATGGCTTTTTGGCTCTACGCTCCGGGCCGAGCATAAATGCAAGACTAATCGGTAAGTTATATGAAGGTGATGTCGTTATACTCTGTGACTATGTAACAGGATGGCAGGGCGTGGTTGTCTCTCCAAGCGATCCGGAGATCGACTGCGGTACGTCCTCGCCGGTCGCTTCACATCAACCGTATAACGGTCCATGTAGAGCCGGATGGGTCAGCGATAAGTTTATCACGGTGATTGCAGGTTGAAAGTGAATAACATGATGAATAAAGCAACTATTCTAGTCGTCCTGTGTGCGTTAAGCATTTCCGCACAAGCTACAGAATGCGATGAAAGCACAACGAACACGGTTGATTTTAGGGCATGTGTCTCGGAGCGGAACGAATTAGCGGTGTGACGTGCTTACAATGAGCTAGTCCAAGCACTAGAACCGAGGAGAACGGCGGTTTATGCCCTAAATGAAGCCAAAAACATTGGGAGAGATTTGGAGATTTTACCTGTTCCTATGTTTCTGAAACGGCAACGCGAGAAGATGGAGTTTATTGCGTTGATGAATTTAAATGAAAGGGCCTGGGTCGAGTGGAGGTAACTCATGATGAGATGGTTAATAGCGGTAGCTGCGACGGTGTTCACCGTCTCAGCTTTCGGTGCACCCCCCTACGTAGGAACCTGGGCACAAGGCTCAGATAACTGCCAAGCGGAAGGTGACAACGTTCCGATGCAAATTGAAGTTACGAGTATTCTGTTTTACGAAAGTCGATGTGATCTTAAGGCTATCGAGCAGCAAGGGGAAACCTGGACAGCTCAGGGTGAATGCTCCGGTGAAGGTGAAACCTGGAACGAGAGCATTCGGATGACTGTTTCCGACGATACCATGATTTTCTCTCAGAACAACGAGCAGGGTTTGCGCTACATCCGGTGTCGGTGAAGTAGACAAAGGCCAATGTGGACCGCAATATTCTCATATTTCTAATTTTACGAAGGCAATCTAATGCTGAAGGCAATCGTTTATTCCGTTCTGTTGTTGGCGTTTTCCACACCTTGTCTTGCAGACGAGCCAAGCCCAGAGTTCTTTCAGGGTAAATTCGCTTCCGCTAGTAGCATGGGCAATATGCTCGTATCTGACGATGCTAGTCCACTTTATTCTTTTTTTCAGGAAAAGGACGTTGACTGGGAGAAAGTCGGAGACACGCAATGGATTGCCAGATTGACTAACACGGATCCGATGACGAGAAATGAGAACGAAACGGCGATATTGCTGACGAGAGAAATGAATTCCGGATCCGAAGAGAATAGGTCATTCTTGGTGATGAGTAGAGTAATCCAGAATGGCGAAGAGATGTCGCCATCAGACGTGAACTCTTTAGCCATGATGATTTACATGTCTCTTCAGTCCCGACCATTGCCATAAAGGCTAAATCACTAGTTTGCAGAGATCGCCTGGAAAATTGTTCGGGTAGACCGATAGCCTATTGTGCCTCCGGAGGTAGACGGTTTTTTATGCACTCCAGCCGGTTACTGATATTGTCGAAGCAGTGAGTCTTGGAGACCACTGGGTTCGGCGTGAGACGGGGTCTGCTTCAATCGCGGGGACATCTGCACTGCGAGTATTATCGTCGAATAGGTCTCCAGCCTTGGAGTTATGGGTCAGGCGAACTCTCGGGTATGTTTGGTCAGCCAAACCGAGTTGGTGCTGGTCTACATCATCCGAGTCGAGGAGACCATATTCCCTGCTGCGGTCGACCTGATGACGGGGCGCATCTCTAATATCGCGCTCCTTATGAGAACAAGCTAATCTCTTTTCTCGGTGCTGACGAAGGAACATGTACCTAAGCCGGGGGATCGTGGAGAAGAGCAGTTGTGATTATGGCGTTCCAGTTCCAGAAGGGAACCTTATCGGACGCGCGTAGATTCGATAAACATCAAGCCACCATATGACATAGTAAAAGAATGCTACAAAAACTGTTTTCTAGCCGAAGGAATCCGGTGATCCCGCTTCTATTCTGCCTCATGCTGGTGTCTTGCGAAACGGGCAACACACAAGCGATTACAGTTGTTCAGCAATCGATTGTCGAACTCGAAGGGGCAACGACCACGATCGAAGACTGGGCGGCAGCAGTGGCGGGAGCCAGAGGGTCGGTGCAGTGGAGGGCAGCTATCCCCGAGGGTGAGGAAAGCCCAGCGAACCTGAGACTCGTTCAGCTCGAAATCCAGCGTACTTTCAATGGTCAGACGAAGAAAGCGACGATTCAATGGTTCGTAAACCTCAGCACGCGGTACATTCAACCAACGACGATCGAGATTGACGGTGAAGCCCAGAATTTCTTGTTGGGATTTGCGACCTTGGAGCTTTGGCAGTGGATGAACCTTGTTGAGCCGAAAGACGACGATGTGGCCCCGGAACCGAGCTACGGGCAGAGTATGCTACTTGATCATCAAAAGGCTGAGGCTGAGGCTGTGCCGAAGCCCGAAGCTCCAACTCCTGCAAACATCGTGGTCGCCGCGCAGTCGGAGCTACCACGCCAGAGGGATCAGCTCAGGGAGCGAGGCACAGCGGTCCTGTCGCCAGCCTATATGGTGGTGGTTCCGCTTCCTGCGGGTGACGAGTTGAACGAGCGCGCAGCACCGTCTGCACAGTCTGCTGTGATCGATCGTTTGTCTCCAGGGACATTGGTCGCAGTTGGCGAAAGACGTGTTGTCGGCGATACGGCATGGCGTCAGTTCGCCGGTGACGGCGGCGGCTGGGTCGCCGAGCGTTATCTGCGATCCGCGGAGTTTGACACCATCGGGTACTCATCAACCCCGATCGCCGGAAGTTGCGGCGGCTTCGAGCCTGACTGGTTCCTGGACTGGACGCGCACAGCCTTATCGGTTGAAGTCGATGGAACGCGTCAGCAACACCCCATTACCTCGGTCGAACTTGCACAGGGTTACACATACGGCATCCTGATCGCCGGCGAAGACCCTGCAAACCGCATGACGTTTCGATTCGAAGCTGATCCCTGCCCCTATCTCCCTGTCGACGCATTTATGTTCGGTAGAGGGACGTTGACCATCACGCGCGACGGAAGGACGCGTTGGTTCGTGGGGTGCTGTACGCCAGCTTCGGCGGCGGTGCGAAACTAGATGACCGCAGAAGAAACCGTTCATGCGTGGTCGCCGAGCCGTCCTCAGAAGTATATCAACCTTAGATGTTTCAGTATCGCGTTACGAGGGTGTTCATTTACACATCGTTACCCACAACTCTCCCCGTCGGCAATGCGCTGGGCCTCCAAAGCGAGCACGAAATCGGCAGCCCGCTGGAGTCCGATCCAGATCGTCTGGGGTCCGGGAAAGCCATCACGCTTGCGGTTGAGGAAGCCGCCGAGGCCGGCGACCATGCGAACCATCCGATCGAGCGACGGCGGGGTCTCGGGTGGCGGCTTGCGTTGGGTCACCAGATAGACCGCCTGCCATTCGGCCTGATCGAAGACGACATCGCAAGGCATCTCGGGACAGTCGCGTCCGAGCATGGTGAGCAACAGCACGCGCCAGGCGATGATCATGTAGAACGCCAGTGCCGGCTCGAGGCGTTCGCGCTTCTCCAGCTGCAGTTCTTCGATGCGACAGCCGCTTTTGAGGATTCTGAAGAAAATCTCGATACCCCATCACGAAAACCGCCGTAGATGCATTTTTGACAACCCCCCAAACCTCATCAATACTGGATTGTAGGGCGTTGTTGGAACTTGCGAAATGGCTGGATCACCGGCATGACGCGCAAGGCTCCGATCCACTGGAGCACACTGCCGCCGCGGCAGCGAGAGCGCCTGATTGTCCTGCTGAGCCGCTTGGTCGAACACCGGCTGAGCGCAGTCGGGACGGCAGAGGAGAACGCCGATGAGCACCGTCCTCTCGCCCGTGTACCGTGCGCCGGCCAACCCGACGTACGGGAAGATCCAGTCCTCGCATCTGCAGCGCCAAGCCGTGGTCTACGTGCGCCAATCCACGCTGCAGCAAGTGGAGCGCCACCAGGAGTCGACCCGGCTGCAGTACGCCTTGGTGGATCGGGCGGTGGAGCTGGGCTGGTCCCCCTCGCAGATCCTTCTGATCGATGAGGACCTGGGCCGTTCCGGGGCGAGCGCCGAGGGTCGGCCCGGCTTTCAGCGTCTGATGGCCGAAGTCGGTCTGGATCATGTCGGCATCGTCCTCGGCATCGAGATCTCGCGCTTGGCGCGCAGCTCGCGGGACTGGTATCAATTGCTGGAGGTGTGCGGACTGTTTAATACCCTGATCGGGGATGCCGACGGGATCTATGATCCGCAGACCTACAACGACCGGTTGCTGTTGGGACTGAAGGGGACGATGTCGGAAGCGGAGCTGCACATCCTCGAGCAGCGCATGCTCGAGGGCAAGCGCGCGAAGGCCCGCCGCGGAGAGCTGCACTCGCTGCTGCCGCGCGGCTATGTCCGCGCGCCATCCGGAGAGGTGATCAAGGATCCGGACGCGCAGGTTCGGGGCGTGATCGAGACGGTGTTTCGGCAGTTCCAACGGTGCGGCACGATCAACGGGGTTCTGCGTTATCTGGTCGACCATCACATCCAACTGCCCGATCGCGTGCGCAGCGGTCCGCGCACCGGCGAGCTCGATTGGCGTCGCCCCAACCGCGTGACGCTGAGCAACCTGCTGCACAACCCCATCTACGCCGGTGCCTACGTCTACGGACGTCGCCCCACGGATCCACGCCGTCGCCAGCCGGGACGCCCCTCGACCGGGCGTACGGTCGCGCCGCCGCAGCAGTGGGAGGTGCTGATCAAAGATCACCTGCCGGCCTATATCGCCCGGGACCAATACGAGCACAATCTGCGGCAGCTCGCGGCCAATACCGCCCAAGCCGGCGGCGTGGTCCGTGCGGGTCCCTCGTTGTTGTCGGGTCGCCTGATCTGCGGTCGCTGCGGGCTCGCCATGGCCACGCAGTACACCAACAGCGGATCCGGATTGCGCTACGTCTGCAGCCGCGAGGCGGTCGACTACGGGGCGCCGCTGTGTCAAGCGCTCGCCGGTGCGCCCCTGGATGCCCTGATCGGGCGGTTGGTCTTGGAGGCGCTGCAGCCGGCCGCGTTGGAGATCAGCCTGCAGGTCGCCGAGGACCTCCAGGGCGAGCGCGCGCGCCGACACGAGCACTGGCAACAGCGCCTGGAGCGCGCCCGTTACGAAGCCGCGCGTGCCGAGCGGCAGTATCGCGCGGTCGAGCCGGAGAATCGGCTGGTGGCGCGCACCCTGGAACAGGATTGGGAGGCCGCCCTGGCCGCGCAGGATCAGCTCGAGGCCGAGTATGCGCGATGCATGGCGAGCGAGCCGACCGCGTTGTCGGCCGAGGAGCGCACGCGGATCCGCCAACTCGCCGGCGATCTTCCCGCCCTCTGGACCGCCGAGACCACCGGCAACGACGAGCGCCAAGCCATCGTGCGACTGCTCGTGGAGCGGGTCATCGTCACGGTCGTCGACGACAGCGAGCAGGTCGCCGTGGAGGTGCACTGGATCGGCGGTCACCACACCCGGGAACGCCTGACCCGCCCGGTCGCGCGCCTGGAGCAGCTCAGTACCTATCCCGAACTGGCGGCGCGTGTTCTATGCTTACATCAAGAGGGGCAGACCTGTGCGCAGATCGCGCGGCAACTCAATGCCGAGCAGTGGCATCCGGCGAAACGGCGGCAGACCTTCAACGCTGCGATGGTCGCCACGCTGCTCGCCCGTCAGGGTGTCGCGGCGGGTTCGTCGACACGGCGACAAGCGCCTTGGGTCGATCGGCAGGCCGACGAATGGAGCCTGCGCGAGTTGGCGCTGGAACTGGAGATGCCGTCGGTCACCCTGTTCAGCTGGCTGCGCAGAGGCGTGCTGCAGGCCCGCCGGGTCGAGCGGGGCGGTCAGCGCCAATGGTTGATTCGCGCCGACGCCGCGGAGGTCGAGCGCCTGCGTGCCCTGCGCAGCGTCCCCGCCGCTGGGCGCGGCATGTCCGCGTCGGGAGCGACGATCCCTCGGTCGACCCCGCCTGAGTGATTTATGGAGGCACCATGTCTGGTCAATCTCAATTTGCCATCGGCACAGGTACCAACTGATTTTCTCCAGCGCTTGCTCGGGCGTGGTCACGGGCAGGTTGGTCAGCAGCAACCATTCGACGGGGTCCTCACCGGGTGGCGGTTGGAGCTCGGTGGCGAGGATAGCGGTGATCTCGATCTCGGCCAGCTTGCGATCGCGCCGATACGGGGCCGGCAGCTTCAGGCGCACGGCCTTGATCTGCTGGTGGACGGTGCGGGCGGTGCGTCCGTTGCCGCCGGGTTGATCGAAGCAGGTTTCGGTGAGCACCGGGGCCTGGTCTAAACGCTGGCGTAAGGTCTCGGGATTGCCCTCGGCGTCCTTGCCGAGGACGCGGTCGTGCTGGCCGCGTACCAGCCAGTCGGCACCGGTGTCCGGGCACGGGGCCTCGACGAACAGCTCGTAGATGTCGGCCTCGCGATCGGCGAGATAGGTCAGGCGCGTCTCGGGCAGTTGCTCGGCCAGTTCGTTCACCCGCGCGAAGCCGTCGATCCAGCGCAGGCTTTCCTTCTCTTCGATCGGGCGAGCGGCGTCCTTGGGCTGGGCGAGGCTGCCGGACTCACGCACCCAAGTGTGGGCATGGAGCAGGCCCAGCGCCAACCGATCGGGGGTGACCGCCAGGGTGGGATGCAGGTACAGCCCCCGGCGGGCTTTCATAGTTGAGCGGCCCCGGGCCCTGGATATCGTTCTTGCCGGTGTAGTCGAGCTCCGAGGTGTCTTCGATACACAGCACCCGTGGGTGCTCGCGTATCCGCTCGACGGTGCAGGCAATGTGCGGAGCGAGCACCGCCTCGGCGCTGACCGCGGCATGATCAAATAGCCGGTAGGCCGCGCGGGTCTCGCCCCAGCCACCGCACGCGCTCGGAAGACTCAGCATCGGTTTCTCACCCAGGCGTTGCAGCACCCGCCGCGCGCGACGATTCAGACGCACGTCACCCAGATCGATGTCCGCCAACTCCGCCACCAGCGCGCTCATGCCGCCACCCCCAAGGCGCGGCGGAAGTCCGCGCGCAGCGGGTAGACGAAGACGCCCTTGCGCGGCAACGTCGCGCGATGGGCGACATCGCACTTGCCCCGCCCTTGCGTCTCGCCCAGGTACTGCCAATTGGCTGCCGCGTAACAGGTTCCGCGGTAGCGCGCCAACTCCACAAAGGTCTCCAGCAGCACCGGCCGCTCGCCGTAGCGCTCGGCAAAATCGCTGCCCACCCGCCGTGCCGCGAGCCCCAACACCTTGGAGGCCAAGTGCTGCACGCGAATCCACGGCAGCAGCAGAAAGCGGGCATTGTTCACCACCGCGCCCAGGCGCGCTTCGCGCTGCAACCGGTCCCAGCCGATCCAGGCATCGCGCACGCCGACCTTCCAGGCCGCCGCCCCGAAGCCCAAGGCGCCGAGCAGACCTTGATCCGATTCGATCAGGTAGCGCATCTGCGCCCCCGGCAGCGGACTGTAGCCGAGGTAGTGGTAGCGATCGATGAGGCCGTTCCATAACCGCGAAGCCGCCTTCTCGCGCACCACGCTCAGGCGCACACCCGAGAGCCCATCCACCCGACCGTCCAGGGGACGCTCAGGCGGCCACAGCACCGCCGCGTGCGTCAGTGCGCGCCCATTGCCATTGCCCCAGCGCGGTGCCGGCAACTCGATCAGGCCCGCCCGGTGCAGCCGCAACAGCCCCACCCGGGCGCTCATCAGCTTCGGCTCACCCAGCGCGTTCGTCCACTCCAGGGCCCGGCACACCCGCCGGGCAATCTCGGCACGGTTCGCCGGCTCGGCACGGCCGATCTCCTCTCGGATCACCTCCAGATCGGCTGCGCTCAACGCCCGCCCACACAGTTTCTCCGGCCTCTGCTCGCTCACTGTACCTTGCCCCCTGCGGTTGACGAGGGGACAATTTCACCAGCTCAGCGGTTCTGTGTCCAGCCCCCGCCCCGCAGCGGATCATGGGGAGCGGAGATGTGGGTAACGATGTGCCCATGAGCACCGGTCGTCGCGTTGATGTTCCGAATGCAGCAATGCTCCAAATCCATCTGACAGAGGAACGGGATCCGGAGATACGCCTGCGGTTGATCCTGCTGAACTTGATCGTCGAGCTTCCTCCGCAGATCACGTTGGAGACCATCTGCCGATGCTTGCAGGTTCCGATGTCGACGGCCTACGTTTGGATTCGCGCATGGCGCACGCGGGGCTATCACGGGATCGTGCATCTTCAGGAGCCGACGGGAAAGCCGCCCGGGCCGCCGCCGGCGCTCGGCGATGCCGATCTTGCGGAATTGAAGAGCCTGCTGGAAACACGCGATCACTGGGAGACCAAGGCGGTGCGCGATCTCATCGTCGAGCACTGGGGCATCACCTTGTCGTTGTCTCAAGTCTGGCGCATCCTCCGCCACCGGCTGAAGATGCTGTATTCGAAGCCTTACCCGCACGATCTTCGTCGCCCGGCCGATGCCGAAGAGCAGCTGGAAGATCGTCTGATCGACGCCTTCAACACCTTGATGGATCGCGGTATCGCCGAGTCGGAGATCGCCCTTGTATTTCTCGATGAGGCGAGCCCGCAACTGACGGCCAACACGGCCCGAGTCTGGCATTTCGAGAAAGCGGTTATACCTCATATAGGCACAAGCTCACATTTTTTGAATGCCTGGAATTTCAGCGTGAGTAAAGAGTCCAGCTCCTTCTTGTGCGTGGTGTGCGTTTGTTTTAGGCAGTCGGTGATTGCAGTTCGGAACTCGGCGAAATTAGGATAGTATTTCGAGTAGAGCACTTCTTTCTTGACGAACTTCCACAACCTTTCGATCAGGTTCAAATTCGGTGAATAGGTGGGAAGATAAAGCAGTTCGATATTCAGCTGCAAAGCCAGCGCTGTGACGATATTGCACTTCTGGTAGCGCGCATTGTCCATCACCAGCGTGATTGGCACGTCGAGATTCAGCATGGCAATGCGTCGCAACAGGTCGCAGACGCTTACCGCAGTGATATAGGTATCGTTCGTCACCATCACCAGTTCATGCGTGATCGCGTTCAGCGCACCGAGCACGTTGAAACGTTTTCTCCCGGCGGAAGTCTTTAAAAAAAGGCGGGAGAATGACCACAGAATGCCGAGAAAGGCACCCATTACAAAGTGAGCAGCATCGACAAAAAAATAGCGCGTTTACCCTGTCTGGCTTCTTCGATGCGCGGCTCTAACTTATTGATAATAAACTGTTCTTGCTCCTCCGGATCGGCTTTCGAGGGGATGATTCCGACTCGTCTCGGAGCCATGCCGAGCGAATTGAGAAACCGCCCCACGGCGCTCGGACTGCGCTTGATTCCCGTCAGCTCCTCGATCATGGCCGCCGCCTCGTTGATGGTCGCAGGCGGATGCGCGCGGAAATGGGCTTCGAGTCGATAGCGATGCTGCTCCAACTCGCTTATCGGGGCGTAGAAGTTGAGCTCCGTCAGCTTTTTGATACCACCGGACTGAAACATCCCTAGGTACTGCCGTAAGGTGTTGCTGGAAATTCCCGCGAGCCGACAAATCTCCCGGTGCGCAAGGCCTTGGCTCTTCAGCCACAGCACCTCCATTCGCCTGCGCACCCTTGGGTGTGGATGCTCGTAACGCAACTTCTGTATTGTCTTCAAATCCTGCTCGGAGAACTCGATTCTGATCATCGTCTAAAAAACACTACAAGGCGGCCCGTCGGTAGCGATAAGTCTAACTCGAAGTTAAAATGTTATCGAGCATTGCTGAGAGTCGACATAAGGAAAGTTGCGTTTATGCCTATAAAAGGTATATCCATAAGAACACCGCCAAGCTCAAAGCGAATGCCATCGGCTTTTACGCGATTGTGGGCCACAGTGTGCAAGGATTCCTGGAGCATTCGACACATGACGCCATTGCGGAGTTTCTGCGGGACATCCGGACCGCTCATCCGGATTTCCGTGCGATCGTCGTTGTTCTCGACAACTTCAGCAGTCATCGTGCGGCCTCATTGAAAGAGGTTGCGGATGGGTTGGATATCGCTCTGGTGTATCTTCCGCCATACTCGCCGGACCTCAATCCCATTGAATTCATCTGGAAAAGCATCAAGCGCGTCATCTCGCTCAACAGCATTCCCTCGCTTGGCGACCTCAAGCAATGCATTACAAGGTCTTGGGATGAATTGGCCATTCGTCATTCATTCGCGAAACATTGGATCGAGCAATTTGTTCCTTCGATTGTTACCTACAGGTACTCTTGAAAAGCACTATAAAACCTAAAACTTAACTGAATTTTGGTTTTTCGAGCGATTTCGCGGACTGACCGCGAAGGAGATCTGGGCGATGCTGAACTTGGTGACCCCGATTCAGGAGACGAAGGCGTATCAATCGATCTATGCCGAGGGCAAGGCCGAAAGCCTCAAGCGTCTGCTCACGCGTCGCTTCGGCCCATTGCCCGCAGGGCAGAGCAGCGGATCGACACCGCGCCGGTCGCGCAACTGGACGCCTGGCTCGACGGCATCTTCGATGCCGCCAGCCTCGATGATCTGATAGGAGACGACGCGGTGGGCTAGCAAGGTCAGGAGCGGAAGGGTACGTGGCTCAATGCGTCTTCAATTGATCCAGTCCTTTCCCTAGCCGGGTGCATGATTCCGTGGTAGGAGAGTAAGCCGGGGCCTTGCCGTCGTTTAGGCAGATGTTTGCTTTATCTGTTTGCCGCCTGGTTTCCCGGCGGTGCCGCGATATCTCCGCCATGCGACGATTCGGCGCCCGACTCCTCGCAGAACCGGACTTGGAGTGTTACACCATCCGGCTCCCGGCCCGAGTCTTCCGCCGTGGAACAGGGGAGCGAGTCCTGCGCCCTGTCGACTCCGCGCGTGCGGCTCCCGCCGCAGCGCCGAGCGTTCCGCGCACCGCCACAAGGGCGGGCACGCCGACGGCGTGAAACGCGCGAGCATGGTTGTCACGGACAGAATCCTCTCGGTGTAGGGCCGTGCTTTACCCGCGCATTGTCTCGGGCCGCCACCCCTTTGCTCGACCCGCATGACCGGGCGTCACAGCTCGTATGGGTGGCTCCGACTTCCACGCATCACCGCCCGTGTCCTCGCTTTTTACACTTGTTCGCGGGTGCCCGCTTCCCGCGGACCGATGCGCGGATCTCCCTGGTTACCGCGTATTCTCAATGTCAGGCTCGATACGGTCTCTGACCCCGGGGAGTATCCGTGCCGCTCGCCAGAGCGCGACACGGATTGTTGCCTACCGGCGGGACGAAGCCGTCGGCACTCACCAACCAAAATTTTCGGGGCTCAACACCTTCAGGGTCGGCATCACCCGTTACCTTTGCACCTCGCCTGCTGTCGTGTCTACGCATCGACGCGCCTGTTACCAGTCGCGCCGCAAGGCTCGATACCGGGCTCGCGGCGCACGATTACCCGGGCGGGACTCGCACCCGCTAGAACACGCGACCTTGCCAGGCCGCACCGTCCCCTATTTCCCCCACGGTAATCGCGCACGGTCCCGAGAACGCGATGTGGTTGGATGGGGAGATGGTGCACCACCCAGGGTGCCGGGGCGGTGTCGGGGCGGGTAGGGGTTCAAGTTCCTGGAGGTGGTTCGTCGCCAGGGTGCGTCCGAGATGCGCTGCATCGGGCCTGTGCCTATACTGCGCTTTCGAGCCCATGGCCTGTTTCGGTTCGCGGGGCTTGCTGCCTGAGCGACGCGTCATCCCGAGGTCCCGTCATGCTAGATCTAAGCCGCATCACCCTCGACCCAGACATTTGTCACGGAAAACCCTGCGTCCGGCACATGCGCTGGCCAGTGGAAGTCATCCTTGACCTCGTGGCTGCTGGTATGGGGCTGGATGAAATCCTTGCCGACCACCCGGAGCTGGAGCGCGAAGACATCCTGGTCTGTCTGCACTACGCCAGGCTTTTGGTCTCCGGCGAGCCGCTGCGCCGAGTTGCCTGATGAAGGTCCTGTGCGACGTGCATATGCCCTATCGGTTGGTGAACCAACTTCGTGAACGTGGCGTAGACGCGACCCATGTGAACAGAATCCTGGACGATTCCGAGACCAAAGACTCGGACGTTGACGCGTTCGCCGATGCGAACGGAATGGTCTTGATCAGCAAGGACAGCGATTTTCGCGATAGCCATTTTGTGAACGGGACACCCGCCCGCCTGCTGCGCGTGACTTTGGGCAACCTGTCGAATACCGCTCTCCTCGCCTTGTTCGAAGAGCATTGGGATGCCTTGGCCTGGGCCCTCGCCGAAAGCCCCCGCTACGTCGAGTTGGACAGTGGGGGTGTCATCGTTTTCGAGACAACGCGCTGAACGTATCGAAGGTGATGGGGCGCCTCAAGCGCCGCTAGCTCGCTCCCACGCTCTGCGTGGGAGCGAGTTAGGCCCTCGGCATCAGCCTGGGCAGCACCAACTACTGCGTGCGCGCAGTGATCGACCAGGGCTGGGTGAAGGTCCAGAACTTCCGCAGAAGCGACAACAAGCGCGCCTACGCCTACCTGCTCACCCCGCAGGGCATCGAGGCCAAAGCCAGCATCACCGCGCGCTTCCTGCAGCGCAAACGCGCCGAATACGACGCCCTCAAGACCGAGATCGCCCAGCTCGCCGCCGGGGTCGCATCCCACCCAAAGGTGTAGCGGCGACTTCAGTCGCCCCGACATGCCCGCGCCGAGGTTTATGGGCGACTGAAGTCGCCCCTTGAGCTGGTTCCCAAGCTCCGCTTGGGAACCCGGTATCGGAAGCTCTGCTTCCCGAGAGCAGAGGCGCAAAGCAGAGCTTTGCGGGCCGCATTCCCAAGCAGAGCTTGGGAACGAGGGGACGATGGGGGAACCTCACTTGCCCCCGATGGCCTTGAACGTTATCGCTGCGATTGAAGTCAAACTCAGAGTACAGCAACAAGCCCAACTGATTGAGGTATCGGTTTACCAACGAGGGTATCGAGCCGCCCATGGTCCGCACAGCGGACCGGACCTTGACCCGAATAGGGTCCGCTGCGCGGACCTTCGGCGCTGAGGGCGGTGCACCAAGGAGTCGTCACCATGGCCCGAAAACGAGAGGGTAGGTTGGTCGTGCATCCGATCATGTCGCCGCGCGAGCAACGCAACGGCGTCCATGACCGACGTGCGTCGCGGTACTCCCCGGTACGTTCGGATCGGACCACCGGGCGACCCATCCGATGACCGACGCCGCGCGCGACGACGACGACAGCCCCTGGAAGGAAGCCCTCGAGCGTTACTTCCCGGACTTTCTTGCGCTCCTCTTTCCGCGGATCCATACCGCGATCGACTGGTCGAAAGGCCATGAATTTCTCGACAAGGAGCTGCAGCAGGTGGTGCGCGATGCCGAGTCGGGCCGGCGCCACGCCGACAAGCTCGCCAAGGTCTATACGCACGAGGGCGCCGAGACCTGGGTGCTGGTCCACGTCGAGGTCCAAGGCGATGCCGAGGCGGGCTTTGCCGAGCGGATGTACGTTTACAATTACCGCATCTTCGACAAATACCGCACCGACATCGTCAGCCTCGCCGTGCTGGCCGACGCCGCCGCGCGCTTCCGCCCGAGCGCCTACGCCCGCGAGCGCTGGGGCTGCGCGTTGGACTTTCGCTTTCCGACGTGCAAACTGCTGGATCTACACGCCCGTTGGGCCGAGCTGGAAGCCGACCCCAATCCCTTCGCCCTGGTGGTGATGGCCCACCTGAAGGCGCAGGAGAGCAAGGACGGGGCGACCCGCAAAGCCTGGAAGATGCGCCTGGTGCGCCTGCTCTACCAACGCGGCTACAGCCGCGAGGACATCCTGGAGCTGTTTCGCGTCCTGGATTGGATGTTGCAGTTGCCGGATGGTCTGGAGCAGGAGTTCAAGCGCGAGCTGATTGCTTTCGAGGAGCAAGCCAACATGCCCTACATCACCAGTATCGAACGCCTCGGCCGTCAGGAAGGCCGTCAGGAAGGCAAAGCCAACATGCTGTTGAGCCTGCTCGCCGTCAAATTCGGTCCCCTCGGCGAAGCGGAGCGCCAGCGCGTGCTCGACGCGGATGCGCAGACCCTCCTGCAATGGTCCACACGCCTGCTGAGCGCACGCACCTGCGAGGAGGTCTTCGGCGCCGGCCCTCGGCCCGACTCCGAGCACTGAGCCGGAGTGCCGAAGGGCGAAGGTCGCCGTTGAATCCGGAGGAGTCTGTCATGTCGACGCGCGGATGGTACGAATACCACGTGATGGACCCGGCGACGAACCGCCGGACGTTGGCGATGCAGTTCTATAAATGGGGAGATGCAGTCCCCGAGCATGCGCTGGATGAATGGCGCATGCTCAACGACCAGATCGAGAACGCCGATGGCCTCCTGCCAGTGGTATGGTTGGATGATCTGCTGCGCCAACAACTCGGTGAGTTGTATGTGCGACTCCCGACGCACTTCTCCGTGGCGGCCTTTCTGTTTCTCATCCAGCGTGCCGAAGAAGAACGGAGTCCGTTCCGCAACTGGGACTTCCGCAAGCTCCCAAAGGACGAACGTCCGGACTATCGCCTCGGCTTCGCGACCGGCAAGGCCATGGCGCTGGCCGGTTTCCAACCCCAAGAACATCCCGACGCGCTTCTCGACAGTGTGCTTGGCTTCATCGGAGCCGGCCACTTCGTGCGCCCATGGCGCGATTATGGTTTAACCTGGTCGGTGTTGCAGTGGCTGCAGTATCTGACTCAGGTCACCTTGCGGCAGGAGATGGGCTCGATTGCCGGGGATATGAAGGCCCCGGGGGATATCAGCTACCGCTACCGGTTTTTCATCTGGATCGATTCGACGATTCCCTTCAAGATCACCCGCATCTCGGTCGAGCTCTGTGACTGGCGCGGCGGTGATCTGCTCGTCGAGCTGGAAGACCACCCGGATAAGGCCGCCTTACAGGCCGAGTATGAACGGGAGCAGGCGAGTCGTCTGATGGACCTGATGGCTGCCGGTCGTGTCGATCGGTTCTCCCTAAAAAAAGCGGACGAGACATTCCAATCCGATGATGATTCTTTCTGGGGGCCGGATTGTCCGGTACAAAGCGAACGCGACGTTCGTGTTTAGAAACCACAATAGACCAGGCGGCATCGTTCTGCAGCCAACTGATTCAGGTTCTTGACCGGCCGCGACCGGCCCCGGAGATCTCCGCGCGGTCGACGGGTTGAAACGACTTTGCCGCGCGCCAAACAGGTTGCTCCGTTGCCGGGGCATCGTTTGCGTGTCTTGAAGGGCGACGGTCGCGAGTGGACACTTGACCTCGATCCGCTGATCCAGCGCCGCGAGGCATACTGGCGTCTGCGTCAAGACCGCTATTTTCGGCAAGTCGGTCTCGATCCGCTCGGTGGCATCTGCTGGCCCGAGGGCGAGGATCTCGCCCCCGATGGCCTTGAGAGGTATCGCTGCGATTGAAGTCAAAAACTCATCGCGACCGGCATGCACCTGTCGCAAGAGTTCAGCCACGGAAGCACACGGAAAAACTCGGAAAAGAGAAAAGACAGTTCAAGCCCGAATACCTGACGCATTTCCCCCTTTCCGTGTCCTACCTTGCGGCGCGGAAGCGATCGTAAGCCGTGGATTCGCGCGGAGTGTCCAGCGGCCGCACTCCCTGTCGGCCGATCAAGCCGCCGCCAACGGTTTGATCCGGTTTACTTCTTTATCGATGGATCGTGCTGCGCCCAAAGGTCGACTCCCCTTTGGGCGTTACTGGTTCCCAAGCTCCGCTTGGGAACGAGGGGAACGAGCGCAACCTCAGTGCGGCCCTGTTTCGGCTCGAGGCGAGCCGCGGCGCGGACGAGGCGATGGGCATCGTGCACGCCTTGCTCGACTGGCTCAAGGCACCGGAACAGACCGGCCTGCGCCGAGACTTCGCGGTCTGGTTCGATCGCGTCTTCCTGCCCAAGCGACTGCCCGGCGTGCAACTGCCACCCCTTGGCGAACTCAGCGAGGTGTATCACATGTTGGCCGAGAATCTGGAAACCTGGACCGATCAGTGGAAACGAGAAGGGATGCAGCAAGGCTTGGAGCAAGGTTTGGAGCAAGGTTTGGAGCAAGGCTTGGAGCAAGGCTTGGAGCAAGGTCGCGAGGCAACCCGCCACATCCTGGTGGGATGAGGAGGTCGGGCTCAGGGCAACACGAAACTTCGACAAGGATGAACTGATTGAGGTATAGGCTTACCAACGAGGGTATCGACGCGCACCGACAGGTAAGACACGAGATGAGCACAGCGCAGACGGTGGTCAAAGTGGACGGCGACAACTCCGAAGATCCAAGTCGCCCAACTCAGGATGTTCAGGGTAGTCCGCACGGGCCGAGGAATTTCAAGGCGACCGTCATCCTAAAGGATGGTACCGCGACACGCATCCGCGTCACTCTTTTTGGCCGCGAGGCGACCGACGGCGATCCGGTCACGTGGGTTCGTCGTGGGTTGCCGGTCACCGGTGTCGCTCGGCTGCAGAAGAAGTTGAGGGTCCGAGAATCAGACCTGCTGTACTTGATCGGTATGTCGACCCAGACCTTCAAACATCGCAAGCAAGAACATGAACACCTCAACGCGATCGAATCCGACCGACTCTATCGTCTCGCCAAGATCGAGGCGCGGGCCGTCGAGGTTTTCGAGGACGAGGAGATTGCCGCGAATTGGCTGAAAGCCCCCAATCGGGCACTCGGCGAAAAGCCGATCAGCCTCCTCGACACCGAGGCCGGAACCGACATGGTCGAGCGGGTCCTGACGCGCATCGAGTACGGTGTCTATAGCTGATGCGGGTGTGGCGTCTGACGGCGGAGCGTCATGCCGCAACGGCATTCAGCGGGATCGGAAATCAGAAGGTCGGAAGCCGTTGGGTTCCGCCGGGATTGCTCGCTGTTTACACCTCCGAGCATGCCGCGACAACGGTGCTCGAAAACCTTGTACACATGGACCCGATCCATTTCGGCAACCGGTATGTCCTGATCCGTGCCGATATTCCGGACGAAGCGACAACTGAATCGGTGGACATCGCAAGCTTGCCCTCTGAATGGCAAGAGCTGTATGAAGATCCAGGCTTGCAACAAATCGGAGAAGACTGGATCGGCCGAATGGAGACAGCTTTTCTCATCGTGCCCAGCGCAGTCGTGCCGCAAGAGCGCAATATCATCATCAACCCGCTGCACCCGGATTTCCACACCATCGTCTTGCATCCACAACAACCGTTTCGTTTCGACAGTCGGCTCAATCCCGCCGGCCATCCGGCTACAACCTCATGACCAAACGTATCTGCATCGTCACCGGTACCCGCGCCGAATACGGCCTGCTGCGCTGGGTGATGGAGGGTATCCGTCAATCCCCCGTACTGGAGCTGCAACTCGTCGCGACCGGCATGCACCTGTCGCCCGAGTTCGGGCTGACCGTCGAGGCGATCGAGGCCGATGGTTTTCAGGTCGATCGCAAGGTCGAGATGCTGCTCAGCTCCGACACGGCAGTGGGCGTCACCAAATCCATGGGCCTCGGTATGATCGGCTTCGCCGACGCGCTGGCTCAGTTACGGCCCGATCTGATGCTGGTACTCGGTGATCGCTACGAGATCTTCTCCGCCGCCGCTGCCGCCATGATCGCGCGTGTCCCCATCGCCCACCTGCACGGGGGCGAAACAACGCAGGGGGCCTTCGATGAGGCGATCCGACACAGCATCACCAAGATGTCGCACCTGCACTTCGTCGCGGCGGAGGAGTACCGGCGCCGGGTCATCCAGCTCGGCGAGCAGCCGGAGCGCGTCTTTCAGGTCGGCGGGTTGGGCATCGATAACATCCTGCGCCTGAAGCAGCTTGGGAATCCGGTACCGGAAGCTCTGCTTTCCCAGAGCAGCCACGCAAAGCAGAGAGGGTAGGGGCGACTTCAGTCGCCCCGAGACGCCCGCGCCGAGATTGAAGAAGGGTAGGGGCGACTTCAGTCGCCCCGAGTCGCCCGTACCGAGATTGAAGAAGGGTAGGGGCGACTTCAGTCGCCCCGAGACGTCCGTACCGAGATTGAAGAAGGGTAGGGGCGACTTCAGTCGCCCCGAGACGTCCGTACCGAGATTTATGGGCGACTGAAGTCGCCCCTACACTTGCCCGCCGTCGCACCGGGAACCCCGAATCCGGACCCACAACCCGAACCTCGACCGCACATGGCCCAACACCTCGCCCATCTCACAAACCCCGACACCCCCATCGCCATCAGATCTGACGCCCCTGTGAGCGTCCTGGATCGAGCTGGTTTCCAAGCTCCGCTTGGGAACCCGGTACTGGAAGCTCCGCTTCCCGAGAGCAGAGGCGCAAAGCAGAGCGTTGCGGGGGCGAGGGAACGAGAGAACAGCGAGGGAAATCGATCAGTCATATGAAGACACCCAAGACATCCAAGTCACGCCGGCGCGACCCCACCCACGACAGCGGCTACAAACTGCTCTACGGTCACGCCGCCATGGTGCGCGACCTGCTGCGCGGCTTCGTGCCCGGCGATTGGGTCCAAGCGCTCGACCTCGAGACCCTCGAGCGCTGCAGCGGGAGCGATACCGAGCGCACGTGGGTTTTTCGCCAAGCAGGGTGCGTCCCGCGCGCGTCGGGACAAGGCGCGCCGACGAGGCGTAGCGGTCACTACGGCGAGGAGGCGCAACGCGGTCCCGGCGTGCGCGGGGCGTGCAATGCGGCGAAAAACCCGCGTGCGCTCGGTATAGTTCACCGACGACCTACGCGATCGCGCCGACGACATCGTCTGGCGTCTGCGTTGGGGCCCCGACTGGCTCTACATCTACCTGCTGCTGGAATTCCAATCCACCGTCGATCCCTGGATGGCCGTGCGCATCCAGACCTACCTCGGGCTGCTCTACCAGGATCTCATACGCGCCGGGACCCTGAGTGCCGCAGGACGTCTGCCGCCCGTGCTGCCCGTGGTGCTCTACAATGGTGTCACGCCCTGGCGTGCTGCCGAGACGCTCGAGCCGCTCATCGAGCCGGTGCCGCCGCTGCTCGAGTGCTATCGCCCGCGACAGGCTTACCTGCTGCTCGACGAGCAGCGCATCGCCAACGCCGGCTCCCTGCCCGAGCGCAACCTCAGTGCGGCCCTGTTTCGGCTCGAGGCGAGCCGCGGCGCGGACGAGGCGATGGGCATCGTGCACGCCTTGCTCGACTGGCTCAAGGCACCGGAACAGACCGGCCTGCGCCGAGACTTCGCGGTCTGGTTCGGTCGCGTCTTCTTGCCCAAGCGCCTGCCCGGCGTGCAACTGCCACCCCTTGGCGAACTGAGCGAGGTGTATCACATGTTGGCCGAGAATCTGGAAAGCTGGACCGATCAGTGGAAACGAGAAGGGATGCAGCAAGGCTTGGAGAAAGGTTTGGAGCAAGGCTTGGAGCAAGGCTTGGAGCAAGGCTTGGAGCAAGGCTTGGAGCAAGGCTTGGAGCAAGGCATTGAGCAAGGTCGCGAGGCGACCCGCCACATCCTGGTCCGTCAGGTACGCCGTCGTTTTGGATTGACGATCGCCGAGCAGACCGAACCGTTGCTGGCGCGCATCGCCGACCTTCGGACGTTGGAAGACCTCGGCGATCAACTGCTCATCAGTCCCGACGGAGAGGATTGGTTGCGCGCGGTACGGCACATGAGTGTTGGCGAGGAACACTGATTTTAGCGGGTTAACTGGTTCCCAAGCTCCGCTTGGGAACCCGGTACCGGAAGCTCTGCTTTCCCGGAGCAGACACGCAAAGCAGAGCTTTGCGGGCCGCATTCCCAAGCGGAGCTTGGGAACGAGGGGAAACCGGAGGGAAACCGTAGGGTCCGCTGTGCGGACCGCAACCGCCGCGCACCTCAACAGCGTCGTTTGACCGCCGCCACGCCGAGGCCGCAGAACCCGCCCCGTCGATGCCGCGGGCCATGACATGCGCACCATCGACGCCGTATCAGCCGCCCCCGGTCCGCACAGCGGACCCTACCGGGTTCCAGGTGAACCGCGATCCTGATCCGCTTACCAACCGTAGGGTCGGTCGTTGTGCGGACCGTAACCGACTTGCGAGACGATGTGCAGATCCCGGTCGGCCACCCTGCCGACGCGCCCTGCCTGCGCTGCACCCCGCGCCACGCGACGCAGAGCGTCGGGGCGACACTCCCACGCGGAGCGTGGGAGCGAGTTAGTGGCCCTCACCATCAACGCGCTTTCCGTCTTGGAGCTGTGGCAGATGCGTCTGCGCCTGACTGAGCTTGCGCAGGGCCGCACCGACGCCGCTTGCTGAGCCTACACATGCTTTGCACGAAGGGGACATGACGACTTTGGGCTTACACCCAGCGCTCGACCCTTGTTGCCGCGGAATCTCTGATATAGGATGCGCCGGTCTTCCGGTTGACGCCGAAAGACAATGCAATTTCGCCATGCTTTTGTTTTTGATGCCTATTCATGACAGGGTAGGGCGGTAGCGTGCCCGAAGACGACGTTTACGGGTCGCGCGGTTAGGCTCCCGACGCCGGTTGGGCGGCCGCAAAGGCACCCGGTCTAACCCCGAGCCCTACCTGTTGTTGCTCTCGCACGCCCCTCGAGTGTTTCGCCTCTCGGCACCACGCCGGAAGATCTGGCCGACGACGCATGAAAACCGGAACCCTGTCCGGCGTTTCGAGCCGCTCGAGCGCAGTCAACCGTGAAACGCGGACTCCCTCAACCCGACGCGCCGCCCGAGACCAATCGGACCAGAGCATGCCCACCAGCGGCTGGTACGAATACTACGTCGTCGACCCGGACACACGGGCACGCTCCTTGGCGCTCGCCGTTTACAAGCCGTGCGATGCCTTTCCCGAGCATGCCGTCCAGGAGTGCGCAGTACTCCGAGATCGGATCGCACGCAATCACGGGCGTTTGCCCGTCGAATGGCTCGACGACCTGCTGCGCGAGCAGCTCGGGACGCTTTACGGCTTGCTCCCGCGCGGGTTCTCGGTTGCGGCCTTTCTGTTTCTCATTCTGCGTGCCTATGAAGACGCCCCGGAAGGGGAGCGGTTTCGTGCCCCGGCCCCGGAGGAGCCGCTGCGACGTACCGTCGCGGAGGCGATGGACGCGCATGGATTCCAGCCGCGTCGGCACGTCGATCCGATCCTCGACCAAGTGCTCTTCTACGTCGCGACCGGGCGGTTCGTGCGACCCTGGAGCCACTTCGCCCGGACCTGGCCCGTGCTGAAGTGGCTCCAATACCTCACCCAACGGACACGTCGCAACGAGATGGGCTTGACCGCCGGCCGGTTCAAAGCGCCCCGGCATGTGAGCCTGGTCGCACGCTTCTTCATCCACAGCGATCCCGTGGACCCGTTCAGCATCACCCGATTGTCGATCAAGCTGTGCGATCACGACCCGAGCAGCCTGCTCGACGATCCGGAAGACACCCATTCCGGGTACCGGGACTAAGGCGATTCCCGAAGAAGCATCAAACAACACATAGAGGCGACGTACGGGCGACGTACGGGCGACGTAGGGGCGACGTAGGGGCGACGTAGGGGCGACGTAGGGGCGACTTCAGTCGCCCCGAGACGTCCGCGCCGAGATTTACGGGCGACTGAAGTCGCCCCTTGTATGTTCTGTTCTGAAGGGATTGACAAGGAAAGCGATAAACGGACTTTATGAAGAGTGCCCGGGAAGCCGTTCGCCCCTGAAGCCTGGATGTCGTGTTCCGCTGTTCAGAGCTTGCATGTAGATGGGCTCCCCGCCCTCTTCGCCCATACCGAAGAGTATCCGAGGCCGTGGACATGTCCGGGAGCCTGCATACACAAGGTCGGTAGGCGAGGGTACAGGGTCGGGGAACCGGGAATCATAATATCGCGTTGCATCCTGAAGAGACAGACGATGAATACAGCCGGAATCGATGTGGCCCACAAGACCCTGGCGCTGGCCGTCAGCACCGAGGAGAAGCTCGGCAAGGTCCGCGAGTTTGCCAACACACCAAGCGGTCATGCCGCGCTGATTAAGCGCCTTGCAAGGTGCGCGGGTGGAGCGGGTGTGCCTGGAGGCGACCGGCAGCTATCACCTGGACCTGGCGCTGGCCATCGATGCGGCCGGGTTGGCGCTCATGGTGCTCAACCCCAAGGCCGCCAAGCGCTTTGCCGAGGCATTGCAGACGCGCAACAAGAGCGATGCGGTCGATGCCGGGGTGCTGGCGCAGTTTGCCCGGCGCATGCCGTTCGAGCCATGGCGGCGCCCGGCGACCGAGGCACTGGAGCTGCGCGCCTGCGCCCGGCGCCTGGAGGCGTTGGTGGTCGATCGCACGCGGGCGAAGAATCAACTCCACGCGCTGCTGCAAAGCACGACCACGCCGGCCGTGGTGCTGGATGACGTGCGCCTGAGCATCCACCAGTACACCGCCCGGATTGATGCCCTGCGTGACTGGGCCGATGCGCGCATCAGCGCCGACGAGGAGCTTGCGCAGGTCTACCGGCTGCTCACCGGCATCCCCGGCATCGCCGCCGCCAGCGCCATCCAGCTCATGGGTGAGCTGCTGGTGCTGCCCGAGGACATGCGTGCCAAGCAATGGGTCGCCCTGGCCGGACTGGATCCGCGCCAGAGCACCTCGGGCACCAGCGTGAACAAACCCCCGCGCCTGAGTAAGGCCGGCAACGCCCACCTGCGCAAGGCGCTGTTCATGCCCGCGCTGAGCGCCGCGCGCCATGAACCGCACGTCAACAGCTACTACACGCATCTCATCGAAGCGCGCGGCCTGAAGAAGATTCAGGCCATCTGCGCGGTCATGCGCAAATTGCTGCATGCCATCTATGCCATGCTCAAGCACCGCCAAGCGTTCGACGGCAGCCGCTTCTGCTTGCTTCGCGAGGCCGCGGCATGAGCACCTCGGCGATGTCCGCCACGGCACCCTCCTCGGTTGGCCCGACAGCACGCGCGTGGCCGTCCAAGAGCCGCCGACAAGACGAGCGCGTTCAACCACCACGGCGCAGGGCATTCATTGATCAAAAACCAGCAGCAGTCGCGTCGCAGACGCTCGCAGCCAGCAGCGGCTTCAGTGCGGCGCAGTGTGGGCAACGGGTGAATGAGTGTGGTCAAGGTGGGGGCAACCCGCCGGGAGCGGGTTGTCCCCGGCTTGTCCACACGCCCGCTTGCGGCATTCACGTGTTGTCCACACGGAGTCCGCCCGCGCCCCACCCGCAGCCAAGCCCCATCCATCATCGAAGGTGGGTCCGATGGGGTTGGCAGCTGCTCAACGACCATCCCGCCGAAACAACGATGAGGATAGAAAAAAATGATGGATAGGAGGCAAATCGGACTTGCGTCAGAACAGAGTATCTACACACTCCCGAGACGTCCGCACCGAGATTTATGGGCGACTGAAGTCGCCCCTACACACTCCCGAGACGTCCGTACCGAAATTTATGGGCGACTGAAGTCGCCCCTACACGCTCCCGAGACGTCCGCACCGAGATTTATGGGCGACTGAAGTCGCCCCTACACTTGCCGACCGTCGCAACCCGAACCCCGAACCCCGAACCCCGAACCCCGAACCCCGAACCCCGACCCCACATGGCCCAACACCTCGCCCATCTCACAAACCCCGACACCCCCATCGCCATCATCGGCCTGGGCTACGTCGGTCTGCCGCTCGCCGTGGAGTTCGCCAAACACCGCCCGGTGATCGGTTTCGACATCAACCAAGCCCGCATCGCCGAGCTCACGGCCGGTCGCGACAGCACCCGCGAGACCAGCCCCGAAGACCTCGCCGCCGCCCGCCAGCTCACCTACACCGACGACCTCGATGCCCTGCGCCCCTGTCGCATCTTCATCGTCACCGTGCCCACCCCGGTCGATGAGTACAAGCGCCCCGACCTCACGCCCCTCATCAAGGCGTCCGAAACCGTCGGCAAGGTCCTCAAACCCGGCGACCTGGTCATCTACGAATCCACCGTCTACCCCGGCTGCACCGAGGAAGACTGCGTCCCCGTGCTCGCCCGCGCCTCCGGTCTGAGCTACATCCATACCGATCGCCGCACCACGGCACCCGCGGCGCTCCCGAATCCCGACCGCCGAGCATCCAGCGCAGGCGAAGGCGTACGCGGAGGTCGGATGAGCGACAGCGTAATCCGACAACCCACCGCCGAGACCACGGACGAGCCGCCACCCCCACCCGACCACAACGGCTTCTACTGCGGCTACTCCCCCGAGCGCATCAACCCCGGCGACCGCGAGCACCGCCTCACCACCATCAAAAAGGTCACCAGCGGCTCCACCCCCGAGATCGCCGCCATCGTCGATGCCCTCTACACCGCGATCATCACCGCCGGCACTCACCCGGCCAGCAGCATCCGCGTCGCCGAGGTCGCCAAGGTCATCGAGAACACCCAGCGCGATCTCAACATCGCCTTCATGAACGAGCTTGCCCTCATCTTCAACAAGCTCGGCATCGACACCCTCGAGGTGCTCGAAGCCGCCGGGAGCAAATGGAACTTCCTCCCCTTCCGCCCCGGCCTGGTCGGCGGACACTGCATCGGTGTCGACCCCTATTATCTGACCCACAAGTCCGTCGCCATCGGCTACCACCCCGAGGTCATCCTCGCCGGTCGACGCATCAACGACCGCATGGGTGCGCATGTCGCCGAGACCGTGGTCAAGCTCATGCTCCAAAGCGGCATCGGCGTCTGCAACAGCCGCATCCTGGTCCTCGGCTTCGCCTTCAAGGAGAACTGCCCGGACCTGCGCACCGCGTGCTCACCGGTGGTCGTGAACTGGTCGGTCCTTACCGGTTCTGTTCCCTCACGATCAAAGGGCTGGAACGGCGTTTGGACGGCATTTTCGAGCCCGACGGGCACGATGGGCCGGTCTATGTGGTCGAATTCCAAGGTCAGCACTCGGACAAGGCTTGGTACAATCTGCTGACCAAGATCGGACTGTACGGCGAGGCGCATCCGCACCGGGATGTGATCGGCGTGGGGATCTTTCTGCGCGAGCAGGACCGTCCGCGCTTCCCGCGCTGGGCGAACCACGCCCAGGCGCCGTTGCTGCAAGTCGCGCTCCGGCGCGTCCTGCCGGACTGGCTGGCGCGCGAGCCGGACAACCCCTATGTGGCGGTGTTTGCGCCGCTGCTGATCGCGGACGACGACGACTTGCGTGCCCGCGCACAGGGCTTGTGGCGCACCGTTCAAGAGGCGTCGCTTGCCCCGGAAATCCGTGAGATTCTGGGGCAAGTGCTGGAATTTTGGTTTTTCGAGCGATTTCGCGGACTGACCGCGAAGGAGATCTGGGCGATGCTGAACTTGGTGACCCCGATTCAGGAGACGAAGGCGTATCAATCGATCTATGCCGAGGGCAAGGTCAAGGGCAAGGCCGAGGGTAAGGCCGAGGGCAAGGCCGAAAGCCTCAAGCGTCTGCTCACGCGTCGCTTCGGCCCATTGCCCGCAGGGGCAGAGCAGCGGATCGACACCGCGCCGGTCGCGCAACTGGACGCCTGGCTCGACGGCATCTTCGATGCCGCCAGCCTCGAGGACCTGATCGGAGACGACGCGGTGGGCTAGCAAGGTCTGGAGCGGAAGGGTACGTGGCTCAATGCGTCTTCAATTGATCCAGTCCTTTCCCTAGCCGGGTGCATGATTCCGTGGTACGTCCCCTATTTCCACTTTGGCGAACTCAGCCAGGTGTATCACATGCTGGCCGAGAATCTGGAAACCTGGACCGATCAGTGGAAACGAGAAGGCTTGGAACAAGGCTTGGAACAAGGTCGCGAAGCAACCCGCCACATCCTGGTCCGTCTGGTGCGACGCCGATTTGGTCCAACGGTCGCCGAGCAGACACAACCGTTGCTTGCGTGCATCGCCGACCTCCAAACGTTGGAAGACCTCGGCGACCAACTGCTCATCAGTCCGGACGGAAGCCATTGCTTGCAGGCCGTGCGGAGCATGAGTGCCGTAGACGAACCCTAGAGTCGACGCAGTTTCAATGGCTGATGGAGATGAGTCTTGACGCATGATATTCGATGGAAACAACGCTTCGATAATTATCAGCGCGCCCTGCATAAGCTCACGCTCGCCATCCAGCTCGAGCAACAGCGTCCCCTGTCGGATCTCGAGCAGCAGGGGTTGATCCAAGGGTTCGAGTTTACCCACGAGCTCGCCTGGAAGGTATTGAAGGATTATCTCGAAATGGAAGGCATCCAAGGACTGATCGGCTCTAGAAGCACCGTGCGCGAAGCCTTTAAACAGGGATTGGTGAGCGATGGAGAGGTGTGGATGGACATGATCGAAAAACGCAATCTATCCAGCCATACCTACAATCAATCCGTGGCAAATGCACTGGCCACCGCCATCGTTGATCGGTATTACAAGGCGTTTCTGGAACTTGAGCAGCGTTTTGTCGCGCAACCTTGACCATGCTCGAATTTGGCTTGCCACAGACCACCATCCGCATCATCCGCGAGATTCTGGCCAAGGTGCCTGCTGTGGAAAAAGCGCTCATCTATGGATCGCGTGCTAAGGGGAATGACCGGCCGGGCTCCGACATCGACCTCACCTTGATCGGTCAGGGTCTCGATCTCGACACCCTAGGCAGAATCGCCACCCAGCTCGACGAGTCGCCGATCCCCTACCAAGTCGATCTCTCCCTCTTCGACCACATCGATCACGCCGGCCTAAGAGACCACATCGAACGCGCGGGAAAGATATTCTACCAACGCCGCCCCCAAAACCACCCTTAACCTTTCCCCGGTCCTCATGCCCGTCATCAACGTCGAAAACCGCTCCAAGGCCCAACAGGTCGGCCACAACGCCGCGCGCACCGAGCACTCGCCGAGCCGGCAGCAGGGCGACGAACGCCGCCGCGCGTCGCGAAGCGGCCCCTCCCCGGGATCGACGACTTGCAGTCGTCCGCTTCCACCGCCCCGACGGCCGGCAGGGTCGCGCCCCACGCGACGCTCTCGGAACCCGCGCCAAACGCGCTTCTGCTGGGCGTAGAAGCGGTTTTCAGCGGCTTGACGCGCCGGGATGGCGCTTCCCGGACGGGCGGAGGTCAAACGCCGAAGTGAGCGCCGTGAGGGCCTCGCCGGCGGATCAAGCCGCCGCCAACGGCTTGATCCGGTTGACTTCCTTCTCGATGGATCGTGCTGCGTCCCAAAGGTCGACTCCCCTTTGGGCGTTGAGCCAAAATTCCGGCGAGTTACCAAACAGTCGGCTCAGGCGAATTGCCATCGCCGGACTCACGGCGCGGCGCTCCTTGAGTAATTCATTGATCGATTGACGCGACACACCCAAATAGCGTGCGAGCTCGGCGACACTCAGGTTGTAATCCGGAATAAAATCTTCGCGCAGGATCTCCCCGGGATGGGTGGGTCTGCGTTTGATGCCGGTGTTCTCGATGCTCATGGTTCTAACCTGTTTCAGTGGTAGTCGCAGACTTCAACGTCATAGGCATCTCCATCTTCGAAACGAAAGCAGATCCTCCATTGGTCGTTGATCGCGATGGAGTGCTGGCCTTGGCGGTCACCCGAAAGGGTATGCAATCTGTTCCCCGGGGGCACTTGCAAGTCCTGCAGGCAAACGGCAATGTCCAAATACTCGAGTTTGCGCGCGGCGCGCTTCTGGATATCCGGTGGCAGATGTTTTGCCTTACCGGTCGCGTAAAGGGCTTGCGTTTCGCGATCTGCGAAGCTTTTGATCATTTTTAGCAAGTTAGTGTGTCACGTGACGCGTGTCAACAGCTGTCGGGCTGGGTGTTGCTCGTCCGGTCTGTCAAAAGAAAGACTTGCTCCAACGCTCCGCATGGGGATATAGCCCCGATGCTCCGCGTCACGATCCAAAGCTAGAGCGCCCATACCGCACCGGATCACCGACGACAACGGCGACCGCCCGCCATGCACAGTGCAACGCCCCGGCGACAGGGACGCGGAGCGTGTCCCGAAGACACGACCAGGCGGAGCATGGGAGCGATTATGAAGAGTTCCCCCCCTTTCCGTGTTCTTCCGTGTCTTTACCGTGGCCAAAAACAACACCCCGACCCCAGAGCACGCCCATGCAAGTCGAAGCCATCTACAACCACGGCAAACTCGAGTTCATCACCCCCGTGAAACTCAGACACGACACCCTGAGGGTCGTCGTCGAGGTACCGGACGACGAGATCGAACCCCGCGAGAGTCCCTACGACCTGCCGCAGGAGGTCGTCGCGCGTGCCTGCGCCATGCGCGAAAAGCTGGATGCCATCCGCAATGCGCCCCTGCCGGACGATGAGGTACCGGACCTGACCGACAAGCAACAGCAACGTCTCGACGCCTTTGCGTTGCAAGAGGACCGCTGAGCCATGGATCTGTTGCTGGATGTGAATGTCGCCGTCGACAGCTGTGTCGGGCGTAAACCCTGGTGCGAGTCGGTCGATCTCGCGCTGGCCAAGTGCCTGTTCGAAGGCCGCCGCCTGTGGCTCTATGCGGGTAGCGTGCAGACGCTGGACGACGTCGTCGGAAGCGCGCTGAAAAAGGCCCAATTGCCGGGATCGCCGAGCGCCGGCGCAAATAGGCCGACGTCATCGACATCGACGCCATGCAGGACGAGAATGAGTGGGAACTCGACCGTCAGCGCTATCCGCAAGCGGCCAATACCATGACCGGAGACGCCGCCAGATTGACCGAACAGGGCCGCCACGAGGGTGAGATCGATTTGGGACTGCGTCAACTGAGGCGCCGCTTGGGACAAGTTCCCGAACCCCATCGCCAGCGCATCCAGTCACTTCCCTCCGAGCAACTCGAAACCCTCGGCGAAGACCTGTTGGACTTCACCAGCACCCTCGACCTCGACACCTGGCTCAGTCGCCACTGAAATCACCCGAGGCCACCCGCCAAGCGATCAACTGCTCATCAGTCCCGACGGAGAGGATTGGTTGCGCGCGGTACGGCACATGAGTGTTGGCGAGGAACACTGATTTTACCGGGTTAACTGGTTCCCAAGCTCCGCTCGGGAACCCGGTACCGGAAGCTCTGCTTTCCCGGAGCAGCCACGCAAAGCAGAGAGGGTAGATACTCTGTTCTGACGCAAGTCCGATTTGCCTCCTATCCATCATTTTTTTCTATCCTCATCGTTGTTTCGGCGGGATGGTCGTTGAGCAGCTGCCAACCCCATCGGACCCACCTTCGATGATGGATGGGGCTTGGCTGCGGGTGGGGCGCGGGCGGACTCCGTGTGGACAACGCGTGAATGCCGCAAGCGGGCGTGTGGACAAGCCGGGGACAACCCGCTCCCGGCGGGTTGCCCCCACCTTGACCACACTCATTCACCCGTTGCCCACACTGCGCCGCACTGAAGCCGCTGCTGGCTGCGAGCGTCTGCGACGCGACTGCTGCTGGTTTTTGATCAATGAATGCCCTGCGCCGTGGTGGTTGAACGCGCTCGTCTTGTCGGCGGCTCTTGGACGGCCACGCGCGTGCTGTCGGGCCAACCGAGGAGGGTGCCGTGGCGGACATCGCCGAGGTGCTCATGCCGCGGCCTCGCGAAGCAAGCAGAAGCGGCTGCCGTCGAACGCTTGGCGGTGCTTGAGCATGGCATAGATGGCATGCAGCAATTTGCGCATGACCGCGCAGATGGCCTGAATCTTCTTCAGGCCGCGCGCTTCGATGAGATGCGTGTAGTAGCTGTTGACGTGCGGTTCATGGCGCGCGGCGCTCAGCGCGGGCATGAACAGCGCCTTGCGCAGGTGGGCGTTGCCGGCCTTACTCAGGCGCGGGGGTTTGTTCACGCTGGTGCCCGAGGTGCTCTGGCGCGGATCCAGTCCGGCCAGGGCGACCCATTGCTTGGCACGCATGTCCTCGGGCAGCACCAGCAGCTCACCCATGAGCTGGATGGCGCTGGCGGCGGCGATGCCGGGGATGCCGGTGAGCAGCCGGTAGACCTGCGCAAGCTCCTCGTCGGCGCTGATGCGCGCATCGGCCCAGTCACGCAGGGCATCAATCCGGGCGGTGTACTGGTGGATGCTCAGGCGCACGTCCTCCAGCACGACGGCCGGCGTGGTGGTGCTTTGCAACAGGGCGTGGAGTTGGTTCTTCGCCCGCGTGCGATCGACCACCAACGCCTCCAAGCGCCGTGAACAGGCACGCAGCTCCAGCGCCTCGGTCGCCGGGCGCCGCCACGGCTCGAACGGCATGCGCCGGGCAAACTGCGCCAGCACGCCGGCATCGACCGCATCGCTCTTGTTGCGCGTCTGCAAGGCCTCGGCAAAGCGCTTGGCGGCCTTGGGGTTGAGCACCATGAGCGCCAACCCGGCCGCATCGATGGCCAGCGCCAGGTCAGGTGATAGCTGCCGGTCGCCTCCAGGCACACCCGCTCCACCCGCGCACCTTGCAAGGCGCTTAATCAGCGCGGCATGACCGCTTGGTGTGTTGGCAAACTCGCGGACCTTGCCGAGCTTCTCCTCGGTGCTGACGGCCAGCGCCAGGGTCTTGTGGGCCACATCGATTCCGGCTGTATTCATCGTCTGTCTCTTCAGGATGCAACGCGATATTATGATTCCCGGTTCCCCGACCCTGTACCCTCGCCTACCGACCTTGTGTATGCAGGCTCCCGGACATGTCCACGGCCTCGGATACTCTTCGGTATGGGCGAAGAGGGCGGGGAGCCCATCTACATGCAAGCTCTGAACAGCGGAACACGACATCCAGGCTTCAGGGGCGAACGGCTTCCCGGGCACTCTTCATAAAGTCCGTTTATCGCTTTCCTTGTCAATCCCTTCAGAACAGAACATACAAGGGGCGAACGGCTTCCCGGGCACTCTTCATAAAGTCCGTTTATCGCTTTCCTTGTCAATCCCTTCAGAACAGAACATACAAGGGGCGACTTCAGTCGCCCCGAGACACCCGCGCCGAGATCGAAGAGGGTAGCGGCGACTTCAGTCGCCCCGACACACCCGCACCGAGATCGAAGAAGGGTAGCGGCGACTTCAGTCGCCCCGAGACGCCCGTACCGAGATCGAAGAGGGTAGCGGCGACTTCAGTCGCCCCGAGACGCCCGTACCGAGATCGAAGAAGGGTAGCGGCGACTTCAGTCGCCCCGACATGCCCGCGCCGAGGCTTATGGGCGACTGAAGTCGCCGCTACACTTGGGAACCCGGTACTGGAAGCTCTGCTTCCCGAGAGCAGAGGCGCAAAGCAGAGCGTTGCGGGGGCGAGGGAACGAGAGAACAGCGAGGGAAATCGATCAGTCATATGAAGACACCCAAGACATCCAAGGCACAGCGGCGCGGCCCCACCCACGACAGCGGCTACAAACTGCTCTACGGTCACGCCGCGATGGTGCGCGACCTGCTGCGCGGCTTCGTGCCCGGCGATTGGGTCCAAGCGCTCGACCTCGAGACCCTCGAGCGCTGCAGCGGGAGCTACGTCACCGACGACCTGCGCGACCGCGCCGACGACATCGTCTGGCGCCTGCGCTGGGGCCCCGACTGGCTCTACGTCTACCTGCTGCTGGAATTCCAATCCACCGTCGATCCCTGGATGGCCGTGCGCATCCAGACCTACCTCGGGCTGCTCTACCAGGATCTCATACGCGCCGGGACCCTGAGTGCCGCAGGACGTCTGCCGCCCGTGCTGCCCGTGGTGCTCTACAATGGTGTCACGCCCTGGCGTGCTGCCGAGACGCTGGAGCCGCTCATCGAGCCGGCGCCGCCGCTGCTCGAGTGCTATCGCCCGCGACAGGCTTACCTGCTGCTCGACGAGCAGCGCATCGCCAACGCCGGCTCCCTGCCCGAGCGCAACCTCAGTGCGGCCCTGTTTCGGCTCGAGGCGAGCCGCGGCGCGGACGAGGCGATGGGCATCGTGCACGCCTTGCTCGACTGGCTCAAGGCACCGGAACAGACCGGCCAGCGCCGTGACTTCGCGGTCTGGTTCGGTCGCGTCTTCCTGCCCAAGCGCCTGCCCGGCGTGCAACTGCCCCCCCTTGGCGAACTCAGCGAGGTGTATCACATGTTGGCCGAGAATCTGGAAAGCTGGACCGATCAGTGGAAACGAGAAGGGATGCAGCAAGGCTTGGAGAAAGGTTTGGAGCAAGGCTTGGAGCAAGGTTTGGAGCAAGGCTTGGAGCAAGGCATTGAGCAAGGTCGCGAGGCGACCCGCCACATCCTGGTCCGTCTGGTACGCCGTCGTTTTGGATTGACGATCGCCGAGCAGACCGAACCGTTGCTGGCGCGCATCGTCGACCTTCGGACGTTGGAAGACCTCGGCGACCAACTGCTCATCAGTCCCGACGGAGAGGATTGGTTGCGCGCGGTACGGCACATGAGTGTTGGCGAGGAACACTGATTTTAGCGGGTTAACTGATTCCCAAGCTCCGCTCGGGAACCCGGTACCGGAAGCTCTGCTTTCCCGGAGCAGCCACGCAAAGCAGAGAGGGTAGGGGCGACTTCAGTCGCCCCGAGACACCCGCGCCGAGATTGAAGAAGGGTAGCGGCGACTTCAGTCGCCCCGAGACACCCGTACCGAGATCGAAGAAGGGTAGCGGCGACTTCAGTCGCCCCGAGACGCCCGTACCGAGATCGAAGAGGGTAGGGGCGACTTCAGTCGCCCCGAGACGCCCGTACCGAGATCGAAGAAGGGTAGCGGCGACTTCAGTCGCCCCGACATGCCCGCGCCGAGGCTTATGGGCGACTGAAGTCGCCCCTACACACTCCCGAGACACCCGCGCCGTGGCGAAGAGGGTAGCGGCGACTTCAGTCGCCCCGAGACGCCCGCGCCGAGATCGAAGAGGGTAGCGGCGACTTCAGTCGCCCCGAGACACCCGTACCGAGATCGAAGAAGGGTAGCGGCGACTTCAGTCGCCCCGACATGCCCGCGCCGAGGCTTATGGGCGACTGAAGTCGCCGCTACACTTGGGAACCCGGTACTGGAAGCTCTGCTTCCCGAGAGCAGAGGCGCAAAGCAGAGCGTTGCGGGGGCGAGGGAACGAGAGAACAGCGAGGGAAATCGATCAGTCATATGAAGACACCCAAGACATCCAAGTCACGCCGGCGCGGCCCCACCCACGACAGCGGCTACAAACTGCTCTACGGTCACGCCGCGATGGTGCGCGACCTGCTGCGCGGCTTCGCGCCCGGCGACTGGGTCCAAGCGCTCGATCTCGAGACCCTCGAGCGCTGCAGCGGGAGCTACGTCACCGACGACCTGCGCGACCGCGCCGACGACATCGTCTGGCGCCTGCGCTGGGGCCCCGACTGGCTTTACATCTACCTGCTGCTGGAGTTCCAATCCACCGTCGATCCCTGGATGGCGGTGCGCATCCAGACCTACCTCGGGCTGCTCTACCAGGATCTCATACGCGCCGGGACCCTGAGTGCCGCAGGGCGTCTACCCCCGGTTCTCCCCGTGGTGCTCTACAATGGTGTCACGCCCTGGCGTGCTGCCGAGACGCTCGGAGCCGCTCATCGAGCCGGCGCCGCCGCTGCTCGAGTGCTATCGCCCGCGACAGGCTTACCTGCTGCTCGACGAGCAGCGCATCGCCAACGCCGGCTCCCTGCCCGAGCGCAACCTCAGTGCGGCCCTGTTTCGGCTCGAGGCCAGCCGCGGCGCGGACGAGGCGATGGGCATCGTGCACGCCTTGCTCGACTGGCTCAAGGCGCCGGAACAGACCGGTCTGCGCCGTGACTTCGCGGTCTGGTTCGGTCGCGTCTTCCTGCCCAAGCGCCTGCCCGGCGTACAACTGCCACCCCTTGGCGAACTCAGCGAGGTGTATCACATGTTGGCCGAGAATCTGGAAAGCTGGACCGATCAGTGGAAACGAGAAGGCATTGAGCAAGGCTTGGAGCAAGGCTTGGAGCAAGGCATTGAGCAAGGTCGCGAGGCGACCCGCCACATCCTGGTCCGTCAGGTACGCCGTCGTTTTGGATTGACGATCGCCGAGCAGACCGAACCGTTGCTGGCGCGCATCGTCGACCTCCAAACGTTGGAAGACCTCGGCGACCAACTGCTCATCAGTCCCGACGGAGAGGATTGGTTGCGCGCGGTACGGCACATGAGTGTTGGCGAGGAACACTGATTTTACCGGGTTAACTGGTTCCCAAGCTCCGCTCGGGAACCCGGTACCGGAAGCTCTGCTTTCCCGGAGCAGCCACGCAAAGCAGAGAGGGTAGGGGCGACTTCAGTCGCCCCGAGACACCCGCGCCGAGATCGAAGAGGGTAGCGGCGACTTCAGTCGCCCCGACACACCCGCACCGAGATCGAAGAAGGGTAGCGGCGACTTCAGTCGCCCCGAGACGCCCGTACCGAGATCGAAGAGGGTAGCGGCGACTTCAGTCGCCCCGAGACGCCCGTACCGAGATCGAAGAAGGGTAGCGGCGACTTCAGTCGCCCCGACATGCCCGCGCCGAGGCTTATGGGCGACCCCTACACTTGAGCTGGTTCCCAAGCTCCGCTTGGGAATCCGGCACTGGAAGCTCTGCTTCCCGAGAGCAGAGGCGCAAAGCAGAGCGTTGCGGGGGCGAGGGAACGAGAGAACAGCGAGGGAAATCGATCAGTCATATGAAGACACCCAAGACATCCAAGGCACAGCGGCGCGGCCCCACCCACGACAGCGGCTACAAACTGCTCTACGGTCACGCCGCGATGGTGCGCGACCTGCTGCGCGGCTTCGCGCCCGGCGACTGGGTCCAAGCGCTCGATCTCGAGACCCTCGAGCGCTGCAGCGGGAGCTACGTCACCGACGACCTACGCGACCGCGCCGACGACATCGTCTGGCGCCTGCGCTGGGGCCCCGACTGGCTTTACATCTACCTGCTGCTGGAGTTCCAATCCACCGTCGATCCCTGGATGGCGGTGCGCATCCAGACCTACCTCGGGCTGCTCTACCAGGATCTCATCCGCGCCGGGACCCTGAGTGCCGCAGGGCGTCTACCCCCGGTTCTCCCCGTGGTGCTCTACAATGGTGTCACGCCCTGGCGTGCTGCCGAGACGCTGGAGCCGCTCATCGAGCCGGCGCCGCCGCTGCTCGAGTGCTATCGCCCGCGACAGGCTTACCTGCTGCTCGACGAGCAGCGCATCGCCAACGCCGGCTCCCTGCCCGAGCGCAACCTCAGTGCGGCCCTGTTTCGGCTCGAGGCGAGCCGCGGCGCGGACGAGGCGATGGGCATCGTGCACGCCTTGCTCGACTGGCTCAAGGCACCGGAACAGACCGGCCTGCGCCGTGACTTCGCGGTCTGGTTCGGTCGCGTCTTCCTGCCCAAGCGGCTGCCCGGCGTGCAACTGCCACCCCTTGGCGAACTCAGCGAGGTGTATCACATGTTGGCCGAGAATCTGGAAAGCTGGACCGATCAGTGGAAACGAGAAGGGATGCAGCAAGGCTTGGAGAAAGGTTTGGAGCAAGGCTTGGAGCAAGGCTTGGAGCAAGGCTTGGAGCAAGGCTTGGAGCAAGGCTTGGAGCAAGGCTTGGAGCAAGGCATTGAGCAAGGTCGCGAGGCGACCCGCCACATCCTGGTCCGTCAGGTACGCCGTCGTTTTGGATTGACGATCGCCGAGCAGACCGAACCGTTGCTGGCGCGCATCGTCGACCTTCGGACGTTGGAAGACCTCGGCGACCAACTGCTCATCAGTCCCGACGGAGAGGATTGGTTGCGCGCGGTACGGCACATGAGTGTTGGCGAGGAACACTGATTTTAGCGGGTTAACTGGTTCCCAAGCTCCGCTCGGGAACCCGGTACCGGAAGCTCTGCTTTCCCGGAGCAGCCACGCAAAGCAGAGAGGGTAGGGGCGACTTCAGTCGCCCCGAGACGCCCGCGCCGTGGTCGAAGAGGGTAGCGGCGACTTCAGTCGCCCCGAGACGCCCGTACCGAGATCGAAGAAGGGTAGCGGCGACTTCAGTCGCCCCGAGACGCCCGTACCGAGATCGAAGAGGGTAGCGGCGACTTCAGTCGCCCCGAGACGCCCGTACCGAGATCGAAGAAGGGTAGCGGCGACTTCAGTCGCCCCGAGACGCCCGTACCGAGATCGAAGAAGGGTAGCGGCGACTTCAGTCGCCCCGACATGCCCGCGCCGAGGCTTATGGGCGACTGAAGTCGCCGCTACACTTGGGAACCCGGTACTGGAAGCTCTGCTTCCCGAGAGCAGAGGCGCAAAGCAGAGCGTTGCGGGGGCGAGGGAACGAGAGAACAGCGAGGGAAATCGATCAGTCATATGAAGACACCCAAGACATCCAAGGCACAGCGGCGCGGCCCCACCCACGACAGCGGCTACAAACTGCTCTACGGCCACGCTGCCATGGTGCGCGACCTGCTGCGCGGCTTCGTGCCCGGCGATTGGGTCCAAGCGCTCGACCTCGAGACCCTCGAGCGCTGCAGCGGGAGCTATGTGACCGACGACTTGCGCGACCGCGCCGACGACATCGTCTGGCGCCTGCGCTGGGGCCCCGACTGGCTTTACATCTACCTGCTGCTGGAATTCCAATCCACCGTCGATCCCTGGATGGCCGTGCGCATCCAGACCTACCTCGGGCTGCTCTACCAGGATCTCATACGCGCCGGGACCCTGAGTGCCGCAGGACGTCTGCCGCCCGTGCTGCCCGTGGTGCTCTACAATGGTGTCACGCCCTGGCGTGCTGCCGAGACGCTGGAGCCGCTCATCGAGCCGGCGCCGCCGCTGCTCGAGTGCTATCGCCCGCGACAGGCTTACCTGCTGCTCGACGAGCAGCGCATCGCCAACGCCGGCTCCCTGCCCGAGCGCAACCTCAGTGCGGCCCTGTTTCGGCTCGAGGCCAGCCGCGGCGCGGACGAGGCGATGGGCATCGTGCACGCCTTGCTCGACTGGCTCAAGGCGCCGGAACAGACCGGTCTGCGCCGTGACTTCGCGGTCTGGTTCGGTCGCGTCTTCTTGCCCAAGCGCCTGCCCGGCGTGCAACTGCCACCCCTTGGCGAACTGAGCGAGGTGTATCACATGTTGGCCGAGAATCTGGAAAGCTGGACCGATCAGTGGAAACGAGAAGGGATGCAGCAAGGCTTGGAGAAAGGTTTGGAGCAAGGCTTGGAGCAAGGCTTGGAGCAAGGCTTGGAGCAAGGCTTGGAGCAAGGCTTGGAGCAAGGCATTGAGCAAGGTCGCGAGGCGACCCGCCACATCCTGGTCCGTCAGGTACGCCGTCGTTTTGGATTGACGATCGCCGAGCAGACCGAACCGTTGCTGGCGCGCATCGCCGAACTTCGGACGTTGGAAGACCTCGGCGATCAACTGCTCATCAGTCCCGACGGAGAGGATTGGTTGCGCGCGGTACGGCACATGAGTGTTGGCGAGGAACACTGATTTTAGCGGGTTAACTGGTTCCCAAGCTCCGCTTGGGAACCCGGTACCGGAAGCTCTGCTTTCCCGGAGCAGACACGCAAAGCAGAGCTTTGCGGGCCGCATTCCCAAGCGGAGCTTGGGAACGAGGGGAAACCGGAGGGGAAACCGTAGGGTCCGCTGTGCGGACCGCAACCGCCGCGCACCTCAACAGCGTCGTTTGACCGCCGCCACGCCGAGGCCGCAGAACCCGCCCCGTCGATGCCGCGGGCCATGACATGCGCACCATCGACGCCGTATCAGCCGCCCCCGGTCCGCACAGCGGACCCTACCGGGTTCCAGGTGAACCGCGATCCTGATCCGCTTACCAACCGTAGGGTCGGTCGTTGTGCGGACCGTAACCGACTTGCGAGACGATGTGCAGATCCCGGTCGGCCACCCTGCCGACGCGCCCTGCCTGCGCTGCACCCCGCGCCACGCGACGCAGAGCGTCGGGGCGACACTCCCACGCGGAGCGTGGGAGCGAGTTAGTGGCCCTCACCATCAACGCGCTTTCCGTCTTGGAGCTGTGGCAGATGCGTCTGCGCCTGACTGAGCTTGCGCAGGGCCGCACCGACGCCGCTTGCTGAGCCTACACATGCTTTGCACGAAGGGGACATGACGACTTTGGGCTTACACCCAGCGCTCGATCCTTGTTGCCGCGGAATCTCTGATATAGGATGCGCCTGCCTTCCGGTAGACGGAAGACGACGCAATTTCGCCATGCTTTTGTTTTTGATGCCTATTCATGACAGGGTAGGGCGGTAGCGTGCCAGAAGCGCCGCCGCAGACGCTTCCCGGACCACCGAGCGAGGCCCCCGCGGGTGGCGCTCTCGCGCCCACGCTCCGCGAAACCGCCCGTTGGATCCACTGGGGACGTCGAGGTGATTGACGCGGTCCCCCATCTGGCTAAGACACATCGCGACAGAGTCATGGCCGGCCGGACCTTCCAACAAACGGCTTCGATCACCTTCGACTCAACGCCGCGTTGTGGGTCGATGAGCGGATCCGCGATCATGAACAGAGCTTTCGACCTCGGCCGTGACCCGAGTCAGATCGGCCGGGGCGGCCTTTCGACGGACACACATCGTTGTTCGGTGTATTGAGACCGAAGGACAATCAACCGGGTGTATCGGCTTTAACTCCAATGTCGTGTGATCAGGTCACTAAGGCTTTACAGCAATCGCTTGCCCAGCGTCTTGGCGCCCATCTTCGTGGCGTCTGGCTGTATGGTTCGCGGGCGCGAGGGGATGCGCGCGAGAGCTCGGATTACGATGTCTTGATTCTTGTCGATGAAAAGACGCAAGCCGTTCGCGACTGCATTCTCGACATCCAGGTCGAGATTCTTGATCGACATGACGCATTGGTCGCTACCATCGTCCGCACCGAGGATGAGTGGCGGCTCAGTCAGGGGTATCCGCTCGCGCGAAACATCGCCCGCGAGGCGGTTCTCTTATGACGCCTGAATGTGCGGCGCTGCTCAGCGCGGCGCGATCCAAGCTCGAGGCCGCGGCGCTGTTGCAGGCGTCTGGTATGCACGGCGATGCAGCTTCCCGCGCTTACTACGCCGCCTTTCATGCCGTCAGTGCACTCCATCTTGCAGCTGAGAACAGCTTCTCAAGCCATGCGCAGGTGATTGGACGATTCAACAAAGACTTCGTCCGCTCGGGTCTATTTGCCGCGAGATTTACACGCATCCTGACCCGACTCTTCGAAGACCGTCAGCTTGGAGATTACGATGCAGCTGCAGAGATTGGGCCGACGCAAGCTGCTCAAGATGTCGCTGATGCGCAAGCCTTGGTTGATGCCATTTGCGTCCATCTCGGTCAGGATATCTGAGACGTTCTTCAGTCCGATCGCTTCGAGTCCGAGTCCGGGGTCACCGGGGTCCCGTCGCACATTCGGAAACGGCCGATCGGCCTCTAGCTCGCTCCCACGCTCTGCGTGGGAGTGTCTTGTGGACGCTCCGCGTCCGACGCCCGGCCCCGGTGAATGCGTGGGCGTCTCGATCGGAGCGCTCGATCCTTGTTGCCGCGGAATCTCTGACTATAGGATGCGCCTTCCTTCCGGTAGACGGAAGACGACGCAATTTCGCCATGCTTTTGTTTTTGATGCCTATTCATGACAGGGTAGGGCGGTAGCGTGCCCGAAGACGACGTTTACGGGTCGCGCGGTTAGGCTCCCGACGCCGGATTGGGCGGCCGCAAAGGCACCCGGTCTAACCCCGAGCCCTACCTGTTGTTGCTCTCGCACGCGCGGGTTCTCGGTTGCGGCCTTTCTGTTTCTCATTCTGCGTGCCCATGAAGACGCCCCGGAAGGGGAACGGTTTCGTGCCCCGGCCCCGGAGGAGCCGCTGCGACGTACCGTCGCGGAGGCGATGGATGCACATGGATTCCAGCCGCGCCGGCACGTCGATCCGATCCTCGACCAAGTGCTCTTCTACGTCGCGACCGGGCGGTTCGTGCGACCCTGGAGCCACTTCGCCCGGACCTGGCCCGTGCTGAAGTGGCTCCAACACCTCACCCAACGGACACGTCGCAACGAGATGGGCTTGACCGCCGGCCGGTTCAAAGCGCCCCGGCATGTGAGCCTGGTCGCCCGCTTCTTCATCCACTGCGATCCCGTGGACCCGTTCAGCATCACCCGATTGTCGATCAAGCTGTGCGATCCCGACCCGAGCAGCCTGCTCGACGATCCCGAAGACACCCATTCCGGCTACCGGGACTAAGGCGATTCCCGAAGAAGCATCAAACAACACATAGAGGCGACGTACGGGCGACGTACGGGCGACGTACGGGCGACGTAGGGGCGACGTAGGGGCGACGTAGGGGCGACGTAGGGGCGACGTAGGGGCGACGTAGGGGCGACGTAGGGGCGACTTCAGTCGCCCCGACATGCCCGCGCCGAGGCTTATGGGCGACTGAAGTCGCCCCTACACGCTCCCGAGACGCCCGCGCCGAGGTCGAAGAGGGTAGGGGCGACTTCAGTCGCCCCGAGACGTCCGCACCGAGATTTATGGGCGACTGAAGTCGCCCCTACACGCTCCCGAGACACCCGCGCCGAGGTCGAAGAGGGGTAGGGGCGACTTCAGTCGCCCCGACATGCCCGCGCCGAGATTTACGGGCGACTGAAGTCGCCCCTACATGTTGGTCGATGCATTCCCGGAAATCACCTTAGTGGCGACGTAGTGGCGACTTTAGTCGCCCCAACAAACCTACCCATCACGGCACCACCTTAGGCCGCAAACCGCATGCCGTTTCGCCGCCATCGCTTGATCCAGTCCATCGCGGTGCAACCGCACCCTACCCGGAATGCCAACAGCCGACCTCCGGCTCGGAACCTCATGACTCGTTTCGACAGCGTCCAACGCGCCCTCCGCGAGAGCCCACGCAGCTGGCTCATCACCGGCGTGGCCGGTTTCATCGGCTCGAACCTGCTGGAGACGCTCCTCGGGCTCGACCAAACCGTCGTCGGCCTCGACAACTTCGCCACCGGCCATCAGCACAACCTCGACGACGTCCAAACCCTGGTCACCGCCGCCCAGTGGAACCGGTTCAGCTTCATCGAAGGCGACATCCGCAACCTCGCCGACTGCCGCCAAGCCTGTACCCGCGTCGACTACGTCCTGCACCAAGCCGCTCTCGGTTCGGTGCCGCGCTCGCTTGAAGACCCGATCACCACCAACGCCACCAACATCGACGGCTTTCTCAACATGCTCGTCGCCGCCCGCGATGCCGGCGCCAAGCGCATCGTCTACGCCGCCAGCAGCTCCACCTACGGCGACCATCCCGGCCTGCCCAAGCAGGAAGACGTCATCGGCAAACCGCTCTCGCCCTACGCCGTTACCAAGGTCGTCAACGAGCTGTACGCCGACGTCTTCGCGCGCGCCTACGGTCTGGACAGCATCGGCCTGCGCTACTTCAACGTCTTCGGCCCACGCCAAGACCCCGAAGGCGCCTATGCTGCGGTCATCCCCAAATGGACCGCCGCGCTCATCGCCGGCCAGGACGTCTTCATCAACGGCGACGGCGACACCAGCCGCGACTTCTGCTACATCGACAACGCCGTGCAGGCCAACCTCCTGGCCGCCACCGCGCCCGACCCGGCAGCCGCCAACCAGGTCTACAACGTCGCCGTCGGCGAGCGCACCACGCTCAACGATCTCTACACCCTGATCCACCGCCACCTGCTGCCGCGCTACCCGCACCTGCAGGGCGCACAACCCATGTACCGCGACTTCCGCCCCGGCGACGTCCGCCACAGCCTGGCCGACATCACCAAGGCCGCCACGCGCTTGGGATATGCACCCACCCATCGACTCGGGGAGGGACTGGAGATCGCCCTTCCCTGGTACAGCCAGCACAGCGCCTAGGCCATTGACTTCTCGCTCCCACGCTCCGCGTCACGAGCCTAACAGCCCAAGCCTAAGGTGATTTCCGGGAAAGCATCGACCAACATGTAGGGGCGACTTTAGTCGCCCGGTAAGCATTGGCAACACGCACGGCCGGGATGATCATTCCCGGAAATCGCCTAAAGCCCCGACTGATCAGCGATCTGGAGGACAGCGTCATCAGCGCCAGATTGCTGGCGGCAGGCGAAACCGGTCTGCCGGAGCACGCGTTCCCCTCCAGTTGCCCCTACACTCTGGAACAACTGATCGATGAGCACTTTTTGCCCCAATCCACGACGGCCTGACATCGCGGCGACGGTGCTGCCAATCCGCGACGCCGCTTGCGTCGCGTCGGCGCGTGGCTTGCCGGGAGATCTTGCATGCGCCTGAACCCGACAGAAATCGCCGCGATCGAGCGGGCAGCCCGCGAGACCTTCGCCCCTCGCTCGACGGTCCGCCTGTTCGGATCGCGCCTGGACGACAGCCGGCGCGGCGGGGATATCGATCTGCTGGTCGAACCGTCCGTCCCGGTCTCGCCGCAAGAACTGGTCGAGCAGCGTCACCGCTTCATCGCCCGGCTCTATCGCCTGCTGGGCGAGCGACGCATCGACGTCCTCATCGCCCCTGCCGGCGTGCCGGACGACCGGCCGATCATCCGTGTCGCTCGCCGCGACAGTCGAGTGCTGACCAGAGTCCCGGGATGACCGACCACAACCCGCTCGCCACAGCTCTTTGGGAAGCCGATCGACACCTCGCTACCCTGGAGTCCGCCTTGCAGGATTGGCACGCCGCGCCCCCCGCCAACCTGCTGGAGTTGGAGACGGACCCCGAGACCTTGAGGATTCTCGATCAACTGCTGTTCCGCTTCAGCAAGCTGCAGGATGCCCTGGGTTCGCGCCTGGTGCCGGCAACCCTTGCCGCGCTGTCGGAGCCCTTCGAAGACTGGCCCATGATCGATCGCCTGAACCGGCTCGAAAAACTGGGCTTCATCGATGTCGACAACTGGCTGGGCTGGCGCGAGATCCGCAACCGTCTCGCCCATGAATACCCCGAGCAACCGGAAACGCGTTTTGCCGCAATCGAGTCCGCCATTGCAGCGGCGGCTGATCTGGCGGCGGCCTATCGCGCGTGGCGCGCCAAGTTAAAGCCATCGCCATGCAGCGACAAGTCGTCTGATGAATAAGGCGATTTCCGGGAATGCATCGACCAACATGTAGGGGCGACTTTAGTCGCCCGGTAAGCATTGGCAACACGCACGGCCGTCGACCAACATGTAGGGGCGACTTTAGTCGCCCGGTAAGCATTGGCAACACGCACGGCCGGGATGATCATTCCCGGAAATCGCCAAGGCGATTTCCGGGAATCAGCATCCCAGCTGAGCAGGCCAGAGAGACGGCCAGCCCCGAAGACCTCGCCGCGCACGCCACCGTCATTCGCTCCCACGCTCCGCGTGGGAGTGTGGCCCCAACGCTCTGCGTCGCGAGCCCGAAGCCCAGGCGTCCGAACCCCGAACCCCGAACCCCGAACCCCACATGAACCAACATCTCGCCCATCTGACCGACCCCGACACCCCCATCGCCATCATCGGCCTGGGTTACGTCGGTCTGCCGCTCGCCGTGGAGTTCGCCAAACACCGCCCGGTGATCGGTTTCGACATCAACCAAGCCCGCATCGCCGAGCTCACGGCCGGTCGCGACAGCACCCGCGAGACCAGCCCCGAGGACCTCGCCGCCGCCCGCCACCTGACCTATACCGGCGACCTCGACGCCCTGTGCCCCTGTCGCATCTTCATCGTCACCGTGCCCACCCCGGTCGACGAGTACAAGCGCCCCGATCTGACGCCCCTGCTCAAGGCGTCCGAGACCGTCGGCAAGGTCCTCAAACCCGGCGACCTGGTGATCTACGAATCCACCGTCTACCCCGGCTGCACCGAGGAAGACTGCGTCCCCGTGCTCGCCCGCGCCTCCGGTCTGACCTACATCCATACCGACCGCCGCACCACGGCACCCGCGGCGCTCCCGAATCCCGACCGCCGAGCATCCAGCGCAGGCGAAGGCGTACGCGGAGGTCGGATCAGCGACAGCGTAATCCGACAACCCACCGCCGAGACCACGGACGAGCCGCCACCCCCACCCGAAAACAACGGCTTCTACTGCGGCTACTCCCCCGAGCGCATCAACCCCGGCGACCGCGAGCACCGCCTCACCACCATCAAAAAGGTCACCAGCGGCTCCACCCCCGAGATCGCCGCCATCGTCGATGCCCTCTACAACCAGATCATCACCGCCGGCACCCACCCGGCCAGCAGCATCCGCGTCGCCGAGGCCGCCAAGGTCATCGAGAACACCCAGCGCGATCTCAACATCGCACTCATGAACGAGCTTGCCCTCATCTTCAACAAGCTCGGCATCGACACCCTCGAGGTGCTCGAAGCCGCCGGGAGCAAATGGAACTTCCTCCCCTTTCGCCCCGGCCTGGTCGGCGGACACTGCATCGGTGTCGATCCCTATTACCTGACCCACAAGGCCGTCGCCATCGGCTACCACCCCGAGGTCATCCTCGCCGGGCGACGCATCAACGACCGCATGGGCGCCCATGTCGCCGAGACCGTGGTCAAGCTCATGCTCCAAAGCGGCATCGGTGTGTGCAACAGCCGCATCCTCGTCCTCGGCCTCGCCTTCAAGGAAAACTGCCCCGACCTGCGCAACACCCGCGTGATCGACATCATCCTGGCCCTGCGCGAGTACAACAGCGCCGTGGACTGCTACGACCCCTGGATCGACCGCGCCGAGGCCAAGCACGACTACGGCCTCGACTGTCTCGCCGAGCCCCCGGCCGAAGGCACCTACGACGCCGTCATCCTCGCCGTCGCCCACCGCGACCTCGTCGAGACCGGCGCGACCGGGATCCGCCGCTGGGCCAAACCCAAGGCGATCCTCTACGATGTGAAGTCCGTTCTGCCGGTCGATACGGTCGACGGGCGCCTCTAAAGCACAAGGATCAAGTCCCTCAATGCCGGTGCTGTCGATTTTTTCGGTATCATCGTGCGCATGTGGCACGACGACCATCCGCCACCGCACATCCATGTCGAATACCAGGGATTCGAAGCCCTCGTCGACATTCAGACCGGCAGCGTGTCGAAGGGAAAACTGCCGCGCAAAGTGGCCGCCATTGTCGGCGATTGGTGTCATGATCATCGGCAAGAACTGCTGGATAACTGGGATCGTGCCCAGCGATTCGAGCCACTCGAGCAGATCCAAGGGGCAGATCGTGATTAAGCTCAACGAAGCACAGTATCTCGGTGACGGACGCATCGCATTGGTCTTTTCCGATGGCAGTCAGGGCATCTTCGATGTGAGGGCGTACTGCGCCGCCCGGCGTGGTCCCCTACTCCAACCTCTGGAATCGGAAGCCTACGTCAAGCGTTTCATCATCGATGCCGGTGCATTGGGGTGGCCCAACGGGCTGGAGCTTTCGCCCGAGCGCCTCTATGAGCTCAGTCGACAAGATGTCGCTGCGTAGCTCGACCGAACGGGTATGACAACGGAAACTGAAATCCGCGTGCGGGGCATGCGAGCTCTCATTGACGCGCTTGGTTTGGTCGAAGCCGAGCGATTTGTGGTCTCCATCAACCGAGAACGGTTCGATTACACGACGTGGCGCCAAACAGGCTTGCCCGATTTGAGCATCGAGCAAATCGCAGCCCGCGCGAACCAACTGTCGGCTGAGCTCGACATGAAGCCGAGCGCCTGACGCCCACTGTGGGTCGGACTTCAGTCCGACACCGACGCCAAGCCGGCCGCCACACCCTTGTCGCCCCACCGACCCCGCCCGGCGTCGGACTAAAGTCCAACCCACAAGTGTCGGACCAAAGCCCAACCCACATGCGTCCACAAATCCACGACTTCCCCTTGACCCAAGCCGCCGCCCATGGTGTCATCCACGGCGGTTCAAATCCTGAACCACTGCCCGACCGACCCGACAACCCGTCCTCCCCAATGCCATACCGGCATGACAAGGTAGGGCGGTAGCGTGCCCGAAGCGTCGCCGCAGGCTAGACCAAACGCACCAGTCCCAACGCACCGCACCCCGGCGCACGTCACCCAGAACACCGCCACCGGCAACCCTATCAGACGCCCGGCGTCGACCCCCTTGCGCCCCGGCGCCCTTGCGAGCCCCATGACCGACGACCTGCACTACCGCGTCCTCAAGCACCTGGAGGCGAACCCCGAGGCCACCCAGCGTGATCTGGCCAAAGCCCTCGGCATCAGCCTGGGCAGCACCAACTATTGCGTGCGCGCCGTCGTCGATCAAGGCTGGGTGAAGGTCCAGAATTTCCGCAGAAGCAACAACAAACTCGCCTACGCCTACCTGCTCGCCCCGCAGGGCATCGAGGCCAAGGCGCGCATCACCGCCCGCTTCCTGCAGCGCAAACGTGCCGAATACGACGCCCTCAAGATCGAGATCGCCCAGCTCGACGCCGAGGTCCGATCCCAACCGAAGGTGTAGCGGCGAATTGATTCGCCCACGCGGCAACCGCCATGTCGGTGTGGGCGCCCCCATGGCGACCGCGGTCTGTCCGGGCGACGAAAGTCGCCCCAAACTGATGGATCTTCAGGCCCATTGTTCCGAGCTGGAAGCCGATCCCAACCCCTCCGCCCTGGTGGTGCTGGCCCACCTGCAGGCGCAGCAGAGCAAGGACGGGCTGACCCGCAAAGGCTGGACGATGCGTCTGGTGCGCCTGCACTACCAACGCGGCGACAGCCGCGAGGACATCCTAGAGCTCGCTCCCACGCTCCGCGTGGGAGTGTCGCCGGGACGCTCCGCGTCCCTGCCACCAGGTCGACGCGCTCCGCCTGCGTTGCACCCTGCGCCGGCGCACGACCGCTGCCCCGCGACGCAGAGCGTCGGGTCGACACTCCCACGCAGAGCGTGGGAGCGAGTTGGTGTGGAGGGAAGTCCACCGCGCCGAAGCGCGCTTGGTCTGAGCTGGGGCCGCCGCTGCTCTAGCGCAGATGCATCCGAGAAGACAATGGTGTCACGCCCTGGCGTGCTGCCGAGACGCTCGAGCCGCTCATCGAGCCGGCGCCGCCGCTGCTCGAGTGCTATCGCCCGCGACAGGCTTACCTGCTGCTCGACGAGCAGCGCATCGCCAACGCCGGCTCCCTGCCCGAGCGCAACCTCAGTGCGGCCCTGTTTCGGCTCGAGGCGAGCCGCGGCGCGGACGAGGCGATGGGCATCGTGCACGCCTTGCTCGACTGGCTCAAGGCCCCGGAACAGACCGGTCTGCGCCGTGACTTCGCGGTCTGGTTCGGTCGCGTCTTCTTGCCCAAGCGCCTGCCCGGCGTGCAACTGCCACCCCTTGGCGAACTCAGCGAGGTGTATCACATGTTGGCCGAGAATCTGGAAAGCTGGACCGATCAGTGGAAACGAGAAGGGATGCAGCAAGGCTTGGAGAAAGGTTTGGAGCAAGGCTTGGAGCAAGGCTTGGAGCAAGGCTTGGAGCAAGGCTTGGAGCAAGGCATTGAGCAAGGTCGCGAGGCGACCCGCCACATCCTGGTCCGTCAGGTACGCCGTCGTTTTGGATTGACGATCGCCGAGCAGACCGAACCGTTGCTGGCGCGCATCGCCGAACTTCGGACGTTGGAAGACCTCGGCGATCAACTGCTCATCAGTCCCGACGGAGAGGATTGGTTGCGCGCGGTACGGCACATGAGTGTTGGCGAGGAACACTGATTTTAGCGGGTTAACTGGTTCCCAAGCTCCGCTTGGGAACCCGGTACCGGAAGCTCTGCTTTCCCGGAGCAGACACGCAAAGCAGAGAGGGTAGGGGCGACTTCAGTCGCCCCGAGACGCCCGCGCCGAGATCGAAGAAGGGTAGCGGCGACTTCAGTCGCCCCGAGACACCCGTACCGAGATCGAAGAAGGGTAGCGGCGACTTCAGTCGCCCCGAGACGCCCGTACCGAGATCGAAGAGGGTAGGGGCGACTTCAGTCGCCCCGAGACGCCCGTACCGAGATCGAAGAAGGGTAGGGGCGACTTCAGTCGCCCCGACATGCCCGCGCCGAGGCTTATGGGCGACTGAAGTCGCCGCTACACTTGGGAACCCGGTACTGGAAGCTCCGCTTCCCGAGAGCAGAGGCGCAAAGCAGAGCGTTGCGGGGGCGAGGGAACGAGAGAACAGCGAGGGAAATCGATCAGCCCTATGAAGACACCCAAGACATCCAAGTCACCCCGGCGCGGCCCCACCCATGACAGCGGCTACAAACTGCTCTACGGTCACGCCGCCATGGTGCGCGACCTGCTGCACGGCTTCGTGCCCGGCGATTGGGTCCAAGCGCTCGACCTCGAGACCCTCGAGCGCTGCAGCGGGAGCTATGTGACCGACGACTTGCGCGACCGCGCCGACGACATCGTCTGGCGCCTGCGCTGGGGCCCCGACTGGCTCTACGTCTACCTGCTGCTGGAATTCCAATCCACCGTCGATCCCTGGATGGCCGTGCGCATCCAGACCTACCTCGGGCTGCTCTACCAGGATCTCATCCGCGCCGGGACCCTGAGTGCCGCAGGACGTCTGCCGCCCGTGCTGCCCGTGGTGCTCTACAATGGTGTCACGCCCTGGCGTGCTGCCGAGACGCTCGAGCCGCTCATCGAGCCGGCGCCGCCGCTGCTCGAGTGCTATCGCCCGCGACAGGCTTACCTGCTGCTCGACGAGCAGCGCATCGCCAACGCCGGCTCCCTGCCCGAGCGCAACCTCAGTGCGGCCCTGTTTCGGCTCGAGGCCAGCCGCGGCGCGGACGAGGCGATGGGCATCGTGCACGCCTTGCTCGACTGGCTCAAGGCGCCGGAACAGACCGGTCTGCGCCGTGACTTCGCGGTCTGGTTCGGTCGCGTCTTCTTGCCCAAGCGACTGCCCGGCGTGCAACTGCCACCCCTTGGCGAACTCAGCGAGGTGTATCACATGTTGGCCGAGAATCTGGAAAGCTGGACCGATCAGTGGAAACGAGAAGGCATTGAGCAAGGCATTGAGCAAGGTCGCGAAGCGACCCGCCACATCCTGGTCCGTCTGGTACGCCGTCGTTTTGGATTGACGATCGCCGAGCAGACCGAACCGTTGCTGGCGCGCATCGTCGACCTTCGGACGTTGGAAGACCTCGGCGACCAACTGCTCATCAGTCCCGACGGAAGCCATTGGTTGCAGGCCGTGCGGAGCATGAGTGCCGGAGACGAACACTAGGTCCATGTGCAGAAACCGAGAAACCGGGGACGTGCGGAGTCCGGGGTCAGGTCTCCCGTCGCACATTCGGAAACGGCCGATCGGCCTCTAGCTCGCTCCCACGCTCTGCGTAGGGGTGTCTTGTGGACGCTCCGCGTCCGACGTCCGGCCCCGGTGAATGCGTGGGCGTCTCGATCGGAGCGCTCGACCCTTGTTGCCGCGGAATCTCTGATATTAGGATGCGCCGGTCTTCCGGTTGACGCCGAAAGACAATGCAATTTCGCCATGCTTTTGTTTTTGATGCCTATTCATGACAGGGTAGGGCGGTAGCGTGCCTGAAGACGACGTTTACGGGTCGCGCGGTTAGGCTCCCGACGCCGGATTGGGCGGCCGCAAAGGCACCCGGTCTAACCCCGAGCCCTACCTGTTGTTGCTCTCTCCCGCGCGGGTTCTCGGTTGCGGCCTTTCTGTTTCTCATTCTGCGTGCCCATGAAGACGCCCCGGAAGGGGAACGGTTTCATGCCCCGGCCCCGGAGGAGCCGCTGCGACGTACCGTCGCGGAGGCGATGGATGCACATGGATTCCAGCCGCGCCGGCACGTCGATCCAATCCTCGACCAAGTGCTCTTCTACGTCGCGACCGGGCGGTTCGTGCGGCCCTGGAGCCACTTCGCCCGGACCTGGCCCGTGCTGAAGTGGCTCCAACACCTCACCCAACGGACACGTCGCAACGAGATGGGCTTGACCGCCGGTCGGGTCAAAGCGCCCCGGCATGTGAGCCTGGTCGCACGCTTCTTCATCCACAGCGATCCCGTGGACCCGTTCAGCATCACCCGATTGTCGATCAAGCTGTGCGATCCCGACCCGAGGAGCCTGCTCGACGATCCGGAAGACACCCATTCCGGCTACCGGGACTAAGGCGATTCCCGAAGAAGCATCAAACAACACATAGAGGCGACGTACGGGCGACGTAGGGGCGACGTAGGGGCGACGTAGGGGCGACGTAAAGGCGACTTCAGTCGCCCCGAGACGTCCGCACCGAGATTTATGGGCGACTGAAGTCGCCCCTACACACTCCCGAGACACCCGCGCCGAGGTCGAAGAGGGTAGGGGCGACTTCAGTCGCCCCGAGACGTCCGCACCGAGGCTTATGGGCGACTGAAGTCGCCCCTACACACTCCCGAGACACCCGCGCCGAGGTCGAAGAGGGTAGGGGCGACTTCAGTCGCCCCGAGACGCCCGCACCGAGATTTATGGGCGACTGAAGTCGCCCCTACACACTCCCGAGACACCCGCGCCGAGGACAAAGAGGGTAGGGGCGACTTCAGTCGCCCCGAGACGTCCGCGCCGAGATTTACGGGCGACTGAAGTCGCCCCTACACGCTCCCGAGACACCCGCGCCGTGGTCGAAGAGGGTAGCGGCGACTTCAGTCGCCCCGAGACGTCCGCACCGAGATTTATGGGCGACTTCAGTCGCCCCGACATGCCCGCGCCGAGGCTTATGGGCGACTGAAGTCGCCCCTACACACTCCCGAGACACCCGCGCCGAGGTCGAAGAGGGTAGGGGCGACTTCAGTCGCCCCGAGACGTCCGTACCGAGATTTACGGGCGACTGAAGTCGCCCCTACACACTCCCGAGACGTCCGCGCCGAGGTCGAAGAGGGGTAGGGGCGACTTCAGTCGCCCCGAGACGTCCGTACCGAAATTTATGGGCGACTGAAGTCGCCCCTTGCCGAACCCCGAACCCCGAACCCCGAACCCCGAACCCACAGACCCGACCGCACATGGCCCAACATCTCGCCCATCTCACAAACCCCGACACCCTCGAGGTGCTGGAAGCCGCCGGGAGCAAATGGAACTTCCTCCCCTTCCGCCCCGGCCTGGTCGGCGGGCACTGCATCGGTGTCGACCCCTATTATCTGACCCACAAGGCCGTCGCCATCGGCTACCACCCCGAGGTCATCCTCGCCGGGCGCCGCATCAACGACCGCATGGGTGCGCATGTCGCCGAGACCGTCGTCAAGCTCATGCTCCAAAGCGGCATCGGTGTCTGCAACAGCCGCATCCTCGTCCTCGGCTTCGCCTTCAAGGAAAACTGCCCGGACCTGCGCACCGCGTGCTCACCGGCGGTCGTGAACTGGTCGGTCCTTACCGCTTCTGTTCCCTGACGATCAAAGGGCTGGAGCGGCGTTTGGATGGCATTTTCGAGCCCGACGGGCACGATGGGCCGGTCTACGTGGTCGAATTCCAAGGTCAGCATGCCGAGAGCGCTTGGTACAATCTGCTGACCAAGATCGGACTGTACGGCGAGGCGCATCCGCACCGGGATGTGATCGGCGTGGGGATCTTTCTGCGCGAGCAGGACCGTCCGCGCTTTCCACGCTGGGCGAACCAGGCCCAAGCGCCGTTGCTGCAGGTCGCGCTGCGGCAGGTCTTGCCGAACTGGCTGGCGCGCGAACCGGACAACCCCTACGTGGCGGTCTTTGCGCCGCTGCTGATCGCGGACGATGACGACTTGCGTGCCCGCGCGCAGGGCTTGTGGCGCACCGTCCAAGAGGCGTCGCTGGCCCCGGAGGTGCGTGAGATTCTGGGGCAGGTGCTGGAGTTTTGGTTTTTCGAGCGATTTCGCGGCCTGACCGCGAAGGAGATCTGGGCGATGCTGAATTTAGTGACCCCGATTCAGGAAACGAAGGCGTATCAATCGATCTATGCCGAGGGCGAGGTCAAGGGCAAAGCCGATGGCAAGGTCGAGGGCAAGGCCGAGGGCAAGGTCGAGGGCAAGGCCGAAAGCCTCAAGCGTCTGCTCACGCGCCGCTTCGGCCCATTGTCCACAGGGGCGGAGCAGCGCATCGACACGGCGCCGGTCGCGCAACTGGACGTCTGGCTCGACGGGATCTTCGATGCCGCGAACGTGGAAGACCTGATCGGTCCGGCGTCCGGCTGAGGCGGGGGCTCGCGAGCAAGCCGACGGGTCGACATGGCGTCTCCGATTGCTCCGGTCCTGTCCCTCATTGGCTCCTTGATTCCGTGATACGTCCCCGATTTCGACCAAAACGGCATCGGTGTGTGCAACAGCCGCATCCTGGTCTTCGGCTTCCCGCGTGGGACTGTTGCCCCGACGCTCTGCGTCGCGAGTCCGAAGCGGTTGCCTGGTGCCTGGTGCCTGGTTGCGAAGCTCCGCTTGGGAACCCGGCCCGAGAAGCTCAGCTTCTCGTCCCCTCCGAGATGTCGCAAAGCAGAGCTTTGCGGGCCGCATTCCCAAGCAGAGCTTGGGAACGAGGGGGGAACGAACCAGGGGAAACGAGGGGAAGATCGGACTATACGGCGAGGAACACCGGCTCGACGCACCGCGCCGGCGCTCCGACAGATATCGCCCCGCAATCGCCCTGCAACGCAGAGCGTTGGTGTGGGCTTGCTAGCTAGAGCGGGCGGAGGATGACATGGCCGAACTCAGCACATTATACGAAAGCGATTATTCCGCATGGGCACAGCGCCATGCCGAACTCCTGCGCGCCGGGCGTTATGCAGAATTGGATCTCGAGCATCTGGTGGAAGAACTCAGCGACATGAGCAAGAGCGAGCGCCGCGAACTGGAAAGCAGGTTATTGATTTTGCTCGCTCACTTATTGAAATGGGAATACCAGTATCAACTGTTGTCCGAGCGTTGGCGCGAATTCAAGGGCGATAGTTGGCGCGCCACGATCATTGAGCAGCGCATTCGTCTGACTAAACTATTGAAACAATCGCCTGGTCTCAAGGCGCTCCTGGGCGAAACGATCGCCGATGTCTATGGCGATGCCGTGCAATTGGCCAGCGACGAAACCGCTTTGCCGCCAGAGACCTTTCCCCGTCACTGTCCTTACACTGTTGAACAACTGCTTGACAAGGTTTTTATCCCTTATCCCGCTTACCATAAATCCGGTCACGATCATCTTTCTGGCTAATGGAAAGCCGCAAGCGAGTCCAGGCAACCATCAGCGCACCGCCAACCGGCTGATCGTCGTCTGCTCACGCGCCGCTTCGGTCCATTGTCCGCGGGGGCGGAGCAGCGCATCGACACGGCGCCGGTCGCGCAACTGGACGTCTGGCTCGACGGGATCTTCGATGCCGTGAACGTGGAAGACCTGATCGGTCCGGCGTCCGGCTGAGGCGGGGGCCGGCGAGCAAGACGACGTGGTGACAAGGCGCCTCCGATTGCTCCGGCCCCGTCCCTCATTGGCTCCTTGATTCCGTGGTACGTCCCCGATTTCTCAACGCCCAACAGATATCAACCGGATTACGCTGTCACACCAGGCGAAGTGCTGGCTTATGAGCTCGATCTCCGCAAGATGAGCAAGGCGGAACTGGCCAAGCGCACCGGTCTGACGGAACAACACCTCAACGCCATCGTCAAGTGTAAGGGCAAGTCTGCCATCACCCCCGAGACGGCCATCAAACTGGAACGCGCCATTGGCATGCCGGTGGACTACTGGCTCAATCTGGAGGCCAACTACCAGGAGACCCAGGCACGTCTTGCCGAGGAAGCCCAGCTTGAGAGAGATCTTGACTGGCTGAGAAAACTGCCGCTCAAGGAGATGATCAAACTGAGCTGGCTGTCCGAACGCTCGGACGGCAAAGCACAGCTGATCGAGGTACTCCGTTTTTCGGGATTGCCAGCGTTGATCAGTGGGATGACATCTGGCCGCGACTCGCGGTTGCTTACCGACAGCACGACAAGCACGAGATCCGCCCTGAGGCTGTTTCAGCCTGGTTGCGCCAGGGCGAGCTGGAAGCAGCCCGTATTGACTGTGCCACTTACGAGAGGGCCGCCTTTCGTCATGCGTTGAATGAGGCCCGGAAATTGACCGCCGTAGCAAACCCGGCCGAGTTCGTCCCTGCCGTGCAGGCAATTTGCGCCGCGGCTGGCGTGGCCGTGGTCTTTGTTCCGGCACTACCCAAGCAGCAGCATCGTCGGCCTCCAGCGCCAAGTCCTGTTCAACATCGTCAACAGCAGCATGGCCACCCTGCGCGGCCTCGGCGCCGTCGCCATCCTCGCCTGCAAGTCCGGGGTCAGGTCTCCCGTCGCACATTCGGAAACGGCCGATCGGCCTCTAGCTCGCTCCCACGCTCTGCGTGGGAGTGTCTTGTGGACGCTCCGCGTCCGACGCCCGGCCCCGGTGAATGCGTGGGCGTCTCGATCGGAGCGCTCGATCCTTGTTGCCGCGGAATCTCTGATATAGGATGCGCCTTCCTTCCGGTAGACGGAAGACAATGCAATTTCGCCATGCTTTTGTTTTTGATGCCTATTCATGACAGGGTAGGGCGGTAGCGTGCCTGAAGACGACGTTTGACGGTCGCACGGGTAGGCTTTCAACGCCGGATTGGGCGGCCGAAAAAGGCACCTGGTCTAACCCCGAGCTCCGCCTGTTGTTGCTCTTGCACGCCCCCGAGCGTCGCGCCTCTCGGCAACGCGCCGGAAAGACTGCCTCTCATAACCGCGAATCCAGACCACGCGCGCCGTGCGAGACGTGCTGCGCCTTGATCTCCTTGGCAACCACGAAGCCGCCGCGCCGGACATCGACGGGGCAGCGCTCAACCCTTGTTGTCGCGGAATCTCTGATATAGGATGCGCCGGTCTTCCGGTTGACGCCGAAAGACAATGCAATTTCGCCATGCTTTTGTTTTTGATGCCTATTCATGACAGGGTAGGGCGGTAGCGTGCCTGAAGACGACGTTTACGGGTCGCGCGGTTAGGCTCCCGACGCCGGTTGGGCGGCCGCAAAGGCACCCGGTCTAACCCCGAGCCCTACTTGTTGTTGCTCTCTCCCGCGCGGGTTCTCGGTTGCGGCCTTTCTGTTTCTCATTCTGCGTGCCCATGAAGACGCCCCGGAAGGGGAACGGTTTCGTGCCCCGGCCCCGGAGGAGCCGCTTCGACGTACCGTCGCGGAGGCGATGGACGCGCATGGATTCCAGCCGCGCCGGCACGTCGATCCGATCCTCGACCAAGTGCTCTTCTACGTCGCGACCGGGCGGTTCGTGCGACCTTGGAGCCACTTCGCCCGGACCTGGCCCGTGCTGAAGTGGCTCCAATACCTCACCCAACGGACACGTCGCAACGAGATGGGCTTGACGGCCGGCCGGTGCAAAGCGCCCCGGCATGTGAGCCTGGTCGCCCGCTTCTTCATCCACTGCGATCCCGTGGACCCGTTCAGCATCACCCGATTGTCGATCAAGCTGTGCGATCCCGCCCCGAGCAGCCTGCTCGACGATCCGGAAGACACCCATTCCGGCTACCGGGACTAAGGCGATTCCCGAAGAAGCATCAAACAACACATAGAGGCGACGTACGGGCGACGTACGGGCGACGTACGGGCGACGTAGGGGCGACGTAGGGGCGACGTAGGGGCGACGTAAAGGCGACTTCAGTCGCCCCGAGACGTCCGCACCGAGATTTATGGGCGACTGAAGTCGCCCCTACACACTCCCGACACACCCGCACCGAGGTCAAAGAGGGTAGGGGCGACTTCAGTCGCCCCGACACGTCCGCGCCGAGATTTACGGGCGACTGAAGTCGCCCCTACACACTCCCGAGACACCCGCGCCGAGGTCGAAGAGGGTAGGGGCGACTTCAGTCGCCCCGAGACGCCCGTACCGAGATTTACGGGCGACTGAAGTCGCCCCTACACACTCCCGAGACACCCGCGCCGAGGTCGAAGAGGGTAGGGGCGACTTCAGTCGCCCCGACATGCCCGCGCCGAGGCTTATGGGCGACTGAAGTCGCCGCTACACTTGGGAACCCGGTACTGGAAGCTCTGCTTCCCGAGAGCAGAGGCGCAAAGCAGAGCGTTGCGGGGGCGAGGGAACGAGAGAACAGCGAGGGAAATCGATCAGCCCTATGAAGACACCCAAGACATCCAAGTCACGCCGGCGCGACCCCACCCACGACAGCGGCTACAAACTGCTCTACGGTCACGCCGCGATGGTGCGCGACCTGCTGCGCGGCTTCGTGCCCGGCGCCTGGGTCCAAGCGCTCGACCTTGGGACCCTGGAGCGCTGCAGCGGGAGCTACGTCACCGACGACTTGCGCGACCGCGCCGACGACATCGTCTGGCGTCTGCGTTGGGGCCCCGACTGGCTCTACGTCTACCTGCTGCTGGAATTCCAATCCACTGTCGATCCCTGGATGGCCGTGCGCATCCAGACCTACCTCGGGCTGCTCTACCAGGATCTCGTTCGCGCCGGGGCCCTGAGTGCCGCAGGGCGTCTACCCCCGGTTCTCCCCGTGGTGCTCTACAATGGTGTCACGCCCTGGCGTGCTGCCGAGACGCTGGAGCCGCTCATCGAGCCGGCGCCGCCGCTGCTCGAGTGCTATCGCCCGCGACAGGCTTACCTGCTGCTCGACGAGCAGCGCATCGCCAACGCCGGACCCCTGCCCGAGCGCAACCTCAGTGCGGCCCTGTTTCGGCTCGAGGCCAGTCGCGGCGCGGACGAGGCGATGGGCATCGTGCACGCCTTGCTCGACTGGCTCAAGGCGCCGGAACAGACCGGCCTGCGCCGAGACTTCGCGGTCTGGTTCGGTCGCGTCTTCCTGCCCAAGCGACTGCCCGGCGTGCAACTGCCACCCCTTGGCGAACTCAGCGAGGTGTATCACATGTTGGCCGAGAATCTGGAAACCTGGACCGATCAGTGGAAACGAGAAGGCATTGAGCAAGGAATTGAGCAAGGCTTGGAGCAAGGCTTGGAGCAAGGCTTGGAGCAAGGCTTGGAGCAAGGCATTGAGCAAGGTCGCGAGGCGACCCGCCACATCCTGGTCCGTCAGGTACGCCGTCGTTTTGGATTGACGATCGCCGAGCAGACCGAACCGCTGCTGGCGCGCATCGTCGACCTCCAAACGTTGGAAGACCTTGGCGACCAACTGCTCATCAGTCCCGACGGGGAGGATTGGTTGCGCGCGTTACGGCACATGAGTGTTGGCGAGGAACACTGATTTTAGCGGGTTCCTAAGCTCCGCTTGGGAACCCGGAACTGGAAGCTCTGCTTTCCCAGAGCAGACACGCAAAGCAGAGCTTTGCAGGCCGCATTCCCAAGCGGAGTTTGGGAACGAGGGGAAACCGTAGGGTCCGCTGTGCGGACCGCAACCGCCGCGCACCTCAATCGCGTCGTTTGACCGCCGCCACGCCGAGGCCGCAGAACCCGCCCCGTCGATGCCGCGGGCCATGACATGCGCACCATCGACGCCGTATCAGCCGCCCCCGGTCCGCACAGCGGACCCTAGTGTGCCCGGCATGGGCCAAGACTTGCGACCTGAGAGGAGGTCGCCGGAGAGAGTGACGACAACCGTAGTGAAGCGCAAGGTGGACGCCGTGAGGCCAAGCTGAAAGAAGCGTGGATCAAAGGCACGACCGTAGGAACACGAACAAGCAGTGAGGCCGGATGCGGGCGATGAGCGTGCTGGGGACCGCGAAATCCAACTGTCACCGAAAGACGCATCAGGTAGAGCTTGGCGGCACGGGCCGAGAGTCTTGGCACCTTACCCGGGGAGATCTCGGGCCTGAGAGGGTTCGAGAAGTCAGCAGAGGCCGTAGTAGCGAGGAAGCCCGGTAACGCGGGTGGAGCGAAGGGCCGAAGGACGCGTGCACCGGTCCGAACGGACGGGGGAGCGCACCCGCGAAGTCATCTGAACCCGAGGGCGTTGCAACTGCGGCAGCCACCCTGCGGGACTGCGGAGCCGAGGGATGTGGATCATCCGGAGGGGACGTTGGAGGTGGCAAGGGGCGACTCCCGGCTGGTGGATTGAGAAGGCGCATGAGTCCAACCGCCGGATGCGGAAAACCGCATGTCCGGTGGTGTGGGAGGGCTGACGGGCGCAATCCCGTCAGCCCGACCCGATCCGGGTTCCAGGTGAACCGCGATCCTGACCCGCTTACCAACCGTAGGGTCGGTCGGTCCTCAGGGCTTCCAGCCCTGATTCTGTCAGGCCAGGATGGCCTGACGACGCATTCGGTGGCCGCAGTGGGCGAAGGGATGATCGAGGCCGACCTTAGCTCGCTCCCACGCTCTGCGTGGGAGTGTCTTGTGGACGCTCCGCGTCCGACGTCCGGCCCGGTGAATGCGTGAGCGTCTCGATCGGAGCGCTCGATCCTTGTTGCCGCGGAATCTCTGATATAGGATGCGCCTTCCTTCCGGTAGACGGAAGACGACGCAATTTCGCCATGCTTTTGTTTTTGATGCCTATTCATGACAGGGTAGGGCGGTAGCGTGCCCGAAGACGACGTTTGAAGGTCGCATGGGTAGGTTTTCAACGCCGGATTAGGCGGCCGAAAAAGGCACCTGGTCCAACCCCGAACTCCGCCTGTTGTTGCTCTCGCACGCCCCCGAGCGTCGCGCCTCTCGGCAACACGCCGGAAAGACTGCCTCTCATAACCGCGAATCCAGACCACGCGCGCCGTGCGAGACGTGCTGCGCCTTGATCTCCTTGGCAACCACGAAGCCGCCGCGCCGGACATCGACGGGGCAGCGCTTGATCCTTGTTGTCGCGGAATCTCTGATATAGGATGCGCCGGTCTTCCGGTTGGCGCCGAAAGACAATGCAGTTTCGCCATGCTTTTGTTTTTGATGCCTATTCATGACAGGGTAGGGCGGTAGCGTGCCTGAAGACGACGTTTAAAGGTCGCACGGGTAGGCTTTCAACGCCGGATTGGACGGCCGAAAAAGGCACCCGGTCTAACCCCGAGCTCCGCCTGTTGTTGCTCTTGCACGCCCCCGAGCGTCGCGCCTCTCGGCAACGCGCCGGAAAGACTGCCTCTCATAACCGCGAATCCAGACCACGCGCGCCGTGCGAGACGTGCTGCGCCTTGATCTCCTTGGCAACCACGAAGCCGCCGCGCCGGACATCGACGGGGCAGCGCTTGATCCTTGTTGTCGCGGAATCTCTGATATAGGATGCGCCGGTCTTCCGGTTGACGCCGAAAGACAATGCAATTTCGCCATGCTTTTGTTTTTGATGCCTATTCATGACAGGGTAGGGCGGTAGCGTGCCTGAAGACGACGTTTACGGGTCGCGCGGTTAGGCTCCCGACGCCGGATTGGGCGGCCGCAAAGGCACCTGGTCTAACCCCGAACTCCGCCTGTTATTGCTCTCGCACGCCCCTCGAGTGTTTCGCCACTCCGCAACGCGCCGGAAGATCTGGCCGACGACGCATGAAAACCGGAACCCTGTCCGGCGTTTCGAGCCGCTCGAGCGCAGTCAACCGTGAAACGCGGACCCCCTCAACCCGACGCGCCGCCCGAGACCAATCCGACCAGAGCATGCCCACCAGCGGCTGGTACGAATACTACGTCGTCGACCCGGACTCACGGGCACGCTCCTTGGCGCTCGCCGTTTACAAGCCGTGCGATGGGCGTTGTTCATAGTCCCGTCCAAGTCCGAGTTCATGGCTTGGTGATGGGCATGCGGGGATTTGGCAGGACCCACGAAATTTCATACCCTTGGAAGTGCAAACTAACCGAGGGTTCGAAAAGATGTTCGAAGATCCTGCCGAGAGTGACTTTAGACCAAGCGCGGGCGCTGCGCTACCCGGACGTTCGAGACCGGGCCGGAGCATCGGCTCATGACGCGACGCACACGCTTGGAGCAAGCCGAGCACATCGCGGCGGCCGAAGCACGGCTGGCGGCGGGGAGACGCAAACGCGCCGTGGCCACCGAGATGGGTATTGCGCGCAGCACCTTGCGCGACTGGTGCGGGGAGGTTCCGCGCGGGGATCCGCCGACGGGCTTGACGGCCTTCGCACGCACCCCGGAGGGGATCGCTTGGCTGCATCGGATGGTGTTGGCGGCGCATTTCAGCATCACCTTGCGGGCGGCGGGCGGCACCCGGCTGGTGAGTGAATTCCTGGAGCTGAGCGGGCTGTCGGCCTTCGTCGGGGTCAGCGACGGCGCGCAGCACGCGCTCAATGTCGACTTGGAAACGGCCGTGGTCGCGGTGGCCGCGGAGCAGCGTACGGCGCTCGCCGAGGGCATGCCGGTGCGTCAGGTGACGGTGTGCGAGGACGAAACCTTTCATCCGGGGATCTGCCTGGTGGCCATCGAGCCGGAGTCGAACCTCATTGTGCTGGAGCAATACGCCGCGGATCGCACCGCGGCGACCTGGACCGCCGCGCTTCAGGACGCCTGCACGGGGCTCGCCGTGGAGGTGATCCAGAGCACCGCCGACGAGGCCAAGGCGCTGCGTCGCCATGCCGAGACGGACCTCCGTGCGCAGCATTCCCCGGACCTCTTTCACGGCCAACACGAGGTCTCCAAAGCCACGTCCTTGGCGCTGGCGCGCGACGTGCGCCGCGCTGAAGCCGGCGTGGCGGCCGCGCAGAAGCACTGGGAGGCCGAGCGCGCGGCGCAGCAGGCGTTCGAGGCGCGCGTGCCGCGCCCGCTCGGGCGTCCACCGGCCTTCGAGACCCGCATTGGCGCCGCCCTGAGCGCGCTGGTCGCCGTCGAAGCCGAACGCGACCGCGCACGGGAGCGGCAGAGCGAGGCGCGCGCATTGATCCGCGAGCTCGGCGTGCTGTATCACCCGTATGATCCGGTGGATGGACAGACGCAGCCGGTGGAGCGCGTGGCGGCGCGCTTCACCGACGTCTGGACGCGCCTGAAGGGATTGGCCGAGGCCGCCGAGCTGCCCGAGCGCGCTCGCGAACGCCTCGCCAAGGCCGAGCGCCTGACCGTGCAGTGGCTCGCCACGCTCGCGTTCTTCTTCGCCACCGTGACCGCCAGGGTCGAGGCCCTCGCGCTATCCCCGGAGCTGGAAGCGGCGGTCCTCGAGCAGCTCATCCCCGGCATCTACCTCGAAGCGCGTCGCCGCCCGCAGCACCGCGGCCGAGACCCGACACCGCGTGCAGGCGGCGAGTACCGCGTTGCTCGACGTCCTGCGGCGCGCCGATCATCCGCTGCAGCGTCTCGCGCCCGAGGACAGCGCTCGGGTCGAACAGGTCGCCGGCGCTTGCGCCGATCTGTTCCAACGCAGCAGCTCCTGTGTGGAAGGACGCAACGGCCAACTGTCGCTGCATCATCACGGGCGTCATCGCTTGAGCGACCGCAGGCTCGCCGCGCTCACCGCCGTGCACAACTTCCACATCCGCCGTCCCGACGGCACGACCGCCGCCGAGCGCTTCTTCGGGCGGACACATCCCGCACTGTTCGAGGAGCTCTCCTGCGTGTGCCCTTGCCGCCGCGACCCCGACGCCGACGGCCACGCCCGCCGAAACTACCCTATCTGATGCCGGTCGCGGCCTGATGGCGGTGGACGGGATAATGAACAAGGCCCGTGCGATGCCTTTCCCGAGCATGCCGTCCATGAGTGCGCACTGCTCCGAGATCGGATCGCACGCAATCACGGGCGTTTGCCCGTCGAATGGCTCGACGACCTGCTGCGCGAGCAGCTCGGGACGCTTTACGGCTTGCTCCCGCGCGGGTTCTCGGTTGCGGCCTTTCTGTTTCTCATTCTGCGTGCCCATGAAGACGCCCCGGAAGGAGAGCGGTTTCGTGCCCCGGCCCCGGAGGAGCCGCTTCGACGTACCGTCGCGGAGGCGATGGACGCGCATGGATTCCAGCCGCGCCGGCACGTCGATCCGATCCTCGACCAAGTGCTCTTCTACGTCGCGACCGGGCGGTTCGTGCGACCCTGGAGCCACTTCGCCCGGACTTGGTCCGTGCTGAAGTGGCTCCAACACCTCACCCAACGGACACGTCGCAACGAGATGGGCTTGACCGCCGGCCGGTGCAAAGCGCCCCGGCATGTGAGCCTGGTCGCCCGCTTCTTCATCCACAGCGATCCCGTGGACCCGTTCAGCATCACCCGATTGTCGATCAAACTGTGCGATCACGACCCGAGGAGCCTGCTCGACGATCCGGAAGACACCCATTCCGGGTACCGGCACTAAGGTGCTTTCCGGGACAGCATTCCATCACGGCCCCCGCCGTTGAACGCAAACAAAACAAGCGACCACCCGAGGCACCCGCAACCGGTCATCAGGATGCGCTTGTCCCTCCCGGACCGAGTTGCTAGGATCACGGGCGGTTTAAACCGCGCCCAGTGCGGTATGCGATGTTTTTGGATGGGATCGGCCCCGGCGGATTTCACAACCGCTGGAGCCGGCGCGGTTTAAAGTATTAAAAAATATCAAATTATAAACCGCGTCTCACCGAGATCGAGGACATCTCCAAAGCCATATGCAAAATGAAAATGACGCATGTCGCTCTGGACGCGGTTTAGGTGAGAACGTCTCGTAAATCGGCGACCCCACGGCCATGCCCCGAAACGACAGGGTTAACGGATAGCGTGTCTGAACGGCATTTCGGGCGCCAACTGGATCGTGGCAACGCCTCCTGCCGATTCACTCCGGCCATGTCGATGCCCCGTCACTAAGGGCTAATCCAGCGCTGTCGACCAATAGAGGAGCGGTTTGCAGTGGAATTCACTCTCGCTTCTCTACCAGCCAAAGCCTCGATCGCACATGCGGGTTGGACTTGATTTCGACGCGGTCTTGCAGACATGCTCCGGGTTCGTAGCGGGCAAAACCCGCCCCACAGCCGGCCTGAGATTGATCGGCAAGAGCCGGTACGCGCGAGTGCTCTTGTAGACCACCTGAGTCAGGAAAAAACCGAACGTAAACGGAGATCATCATGAAATCGGCCTATCTCGTCATCATCCCCCTTTTTATGTTGGCTGGATGTGCTCCGGCCCTGGTCGGTCCAGGAAGCGAGCCAGCCAAGACGGCTCCGCGGATCGTCGACGGCAGAGACGGCAAAACGTGGAACGACCCCGGCTTGTTCGGCCCGGTTCCCCCGAGCCTTCAGCAAGTCGGAGACGAGCACTGCCGAGATGGAGGATTCGAACGTGCGGACGGTTACCATCCGCAGGCTCTCGACTACAACGGCGTGCCCTATTCCGGAGGCGGTTTCTACTGCGTCGGAAAAGCCGATTCATCAAGCTGATATCCCGTGGGGGGGAACGGTTTCATGCCCCGGCCCCGGAGGAGCCGCTGCGACGTACCGTCGCGGAGGCGATGGATGCACATGGATTCCAGCCGCGCCGGCACGTCGATCCAATCCTCGACCAAGTGCTCTTCTACGTCGCGACCGGGCGGTTCGTGCGGCCCTGGAGCCACTTCGCCCGGACCTGGCCCGTGCTGAAGTGGCTCCAACACCTCACCCAACGGACACGTCGCAACGAGATGGGCTTGACCGCCGGTCGGGTCAAAGCGCCCCGGCATGTGAGCCTGGTCGCACGCTTCTTCATCCACAGCGATCCCGTGGACCCGTTCAGCATCACCCGATTGTCGATCAAGCTGTGCGATCCCGACCCGAGGAGCCTGCTCGACGATCCCGAAGACACCCATTCCGGCTACCGGGACTAAGGTGATTCCCGGGAAAGCATCGACCAACATGTAGGGGCGACTTTAGTCGCCCGGTAAGCATCGGCAACACGCACGGCCGGGATGATCATTCCCGGAAATCGCCTAAGGCGATTCCCGGATCGAGTATGGATCGGCACGTAGCGACACGTAGGGACGACTTTAGTCGCCCCAACAAGCATCCCCATCACGGCACCCGCCTGGGGTGGCACACAGCATGCCACCGCGCCACCATCGGTTGCTCTAGTGCAGCACAGCAGATGTGTCGAGACCGTTCGTTGTCGTTGTCGTAATCGACCATCGATAGGACGACGACGACAATTACGACAACGAAGATGATCATGGGCGGTCTCGGAATCTCTGCACCGCTACACTAGTCCATCGCGGTGCAACCGCACCCTACCCGGAATGCCAACAGCCGACCTCCGGCTCGGAACCTCATGACTCGTTTCGACAGCGTCCAACGCGCCCTCCGCGAGAGCCCACGCAGCTGGCTCATCACCGGCGTGGCCGGTTTCATCGGCTCCAACCTCCTGGAGACGCTCCTCGGGCTCGACCAAACCGTCGTCGGCCTCGACAACTTCGCCACCGGCCATCAGCACAACCTCGACGACGTCCAAACCCTGGTCACCGCCGCCCAGTGGAACCGGTTCAGCTTCATCGAAGGCGACATCCGCAACCTCGCCGATTGCCGCCAAGCCTGCGCCCGCGTCGACGACGTCCTGCACCAAGCCGCGCTCGGTTCGGTACCGCGCTCGCTTGAAGACCCGATCACCACCAACGCCACCAACATCGACGGCTTTCTCAACATGCTCGTCGCCGCCCGCGATGCCGGGGCCAAGCGCATCGTCTACGCCGCCAGCAGCTCCACCTACGGCGACCATCCCGGCCTGCCCAAGCAGGAAGACGTCATCGGCAAACCGCTCTCGCCTTATGCCGTCACCAAGGTCGTCAACGAGCTGTACGCCGACGTCTTCGCGCGCGCCTACGGTCTGGACAGCATCGGCCTGCGCTACTTCAACGTCTTCGGCCCACGCCAAGACCCCGACGGCGCCTACGCCGCGGTCATCCCCAAATGGACCGCCGCGCTCATCGCCGGCCAAGAGGTCTTCATCAACGGCGACGGCGAGACCAGTCGCGACTTCTGCTACATCGACAACGCCGTGCAAGCCAATCTCCTGGCCGCGACCGCGCCCGACCCGGCAGCCGCCAACCAGGTCTACAACGTCGCCGTCGGCGAGCGCACCACGCTCAACGATCTCTACACCCTGATCCACCGCCACCTGCTGCCGCGCTACCCGCACCTGCAGGGCGCACAACCCACGTACCGCGACTTCCGCCCCGGCGACGTCCGCCACAGCCTGGCCGACATCACCAAGGCCGCCACGCGCTTGGGATACGCACCCACCCATCGACTCGAGGAGGGACTGGAGATCGCCCTTCCCTGGTACAGCCGGCACACTTAGCCCCCGAGCGTCCGCCCGAACCCCGAACCCCGAACCCCGAACCCACATGGCCCAACACCTCGCCCATCTCACAAACCCCGACACCCCCATCGCCATCATCGGCCTGGGCTACGTCGGTCTGCCGCTCGCCGTGGAGTTCGCCAAACATCGCCCGGTGATCGGTTTCGACATCAACCAAGCCCGCATCGCCGAGCTCACAGCCGGTCGCGACAGCACCCGCGAGACCAGCCCCGAGGACCTCGCCGCCGCCCGCCAGCTCACCTACACCGACGACCTCGATGCCCTGCGCCCCTGTCGCATCTTCATCGTCACCGTGCCCACCCCGGTCGACGAGTACAAGCGCCCCGACCTCACGCCCCTCATCAAGGCGTCCGAGACCGTCGGCAAGGTCCTCAAACCCGGCGACCTGGTCATCTACGAATCCACCGTCTACCCCGGCTGCACCGAGGAAGACTGCGTTCCCGTGCTCGCCCGCGCCTCCGGTCTGACCTACATCCATACCGATCGCCGCACCACGGCACCCGCGGCGCTCCCGAATCCCGACCGCCGAGCATCCGGTGCAGGCGAAGGCGTACGCGTAGGTCGGATCAGCGACAGCGTAATCCGACAACCCACCGCCGAGACCACGGACGAGCCGCCACCCACACCCGAAAACAACGGCTTCTACTGCGGCTACTCCCCCGAGCGCATCAACCCCGGCGACCAAGAGCACCGCCTGACCACCATCAAAAAGGTCACCAGCGGCTCCACCCCGGAGATCGCTGCCATCGTCGATGCCCTCTACAACCAGATCATCGTCGCCGGCACCCACCCGGCCAGCAGCATCCGCGTCGCCGAGGCCGCCAAGGTCATCGAGAACACCCAGCGCGATCTCAACATCGCCCTCATGAACGAGTTGGCGCTGATCTTCAACAAGCTCGGCATCGACACCCTCGAGGTGCTCGAAGCCGCCGGGAGCAAATGGAACTTCCTCCCCTTTCGCCCCGGCCTGGTCGGCGGACACTGCATCGGTGTGGACCCCTACTACCTGACCCACAAGGCCGTCGCCATCGGCTACCACCCCGAGGTCATCCTCGCCGGGCGACGCATCAACGACCGCATGGGCGCGCATGTCGCCGAGACCGTGGTCAAGCTCATGCTCCAAAGCGGCATCGGTGTGTGCAACAGCCGCATCCTCGTCCTCGGCCTCGCCTTCAAGGAAAACTGCCCGGACCTGCGCAACACCCGCGTCATCGACATCATCCTGGCCCTGCGCGAATACAACATCGCCGTGGACTGCTACGACCCCTGGATCGACCGCGCGGAGGCCAAGCACGAATACGGCCTCGACTGTCTGCCCGAGGCCCCGGCCGAAGGCACCTACGACGCCGTCATCCTCGCCGTCGCACACCGCGACCTCGTCGAGACCGGCGCGACCGGGATCCGCCGATGGGCCAAACCCAAGGCGATCCTCTACGACGTCAAATCCGTTCTTCCGTTCAATACGGTGGACGGCCGGCTCTAAGCAAAATTAAACAGAACGATCATCATCGGTTGTGTCGTGCCACGCGATCGCCTCACCGGTAGATTTCGTGGTAAGCCGCCTATCCATTCGCGTAAGCCCATGAAATCACGCTGATGCGTCTTTACCTTGACCTGTGTTGCTTCAATCGCCCCTACGACGATCAGACCCAAACGCGCATTCGCCTGGAAACCGAAGCGAAGATCCTCATTCAGGAGAAAGTGAAGCGGTCCGAATGCGATTTAGTCTGGTCGTCTACGCTGGACTTCGAGAACGCGAACAACCCCTACGATGAACATCGCCTGGCTATCCAGCAATGGCGGTCGTTGGCCTGCACCATCGTGATCGCGGACTCGGCAATCATCGCGAAAGCACAGGAGCTCTCATTACGCGGGCTTGGCCGATACGATGCCCTGCATGTCGCCTCCGCGATGGCGGGCGGTGCGGACCTGTTCGTCACGACGGACGACCGGATCCTCAAGAAAATGTCGCCATCGGAGGTCCTGAAGGTAATCCCGCCCGGAGAGGCTCTCGCCATGTTGGAGCACTGGTATGACAACGGAAACTGAAATCCGCCTGCGGGGCATGCGAGCTCTCATTGACGCGCTCGGTTTGGTCGAAGCCGAGCGATTTGTGGTCTCCATCAACCGAGAAAGGTTCGATTACACGACGTGGCGCCAAAAGGCTTGCCCGATTTGAGCATCGAGCAAATCGCAGCCCGCGCGAACCAACTGTCGGCTGAGCTCGACACGACGCCAAGGGCCTGACGATCATCACCGCCGGCACCCACCCGGCCAGCAGCATCCGCGTCGCCGAAGCCGCCAAGGTCACTAGCTCGCTCCCACGCTCTGCGTGGGAGTGTCTTGTGGACGCTCCGCGTCCGACGTCCGGTGAATGCGTGGGCGTCTCGATCGGATGCGGTTTCCCCGCCTGCGGGGTTCGACGCGGAGCGTCGGGGCTACACTCCCACGCGGAGCGTGGGAGCGAGTTACGCGCTGAACGTATCGAAGGTGATGGGGCGCCTCCAGCGCCGTTGAGCTGGTTCCCAAGCTCCGCTTGGGAACCCGGTACTGGAAGCTCCGCTTCCCGAGAGCAGAGGCGCAAAGCAGAGCGTTGCGGGGGCGAGGGAACGAGAGAACAGCGAGGGAAATCGATCAGCCCTATGAAGACACCGAAGACATCCAAGACACAGCGGCGCGGCCCCACCCACGACAGCGGCTACAAACTGCTCTACGGTCACGCCGCCATGGTGCGCGACCTGCTGCGCGGCTTCGTGCCCGGCGATTGGGTCCAAGCGCTCGACCTCGAGACCCTCGAGCGCTGCAGCGGGAGCTACGTGACCGACGACCTACGCGACCGCGCCGACGACATCGTCTGGCGCCTGCGCTGGGGCCCCGACTGGCTTTACATCTACCTGTTGCTGGAATTCCAATCCACCGTCGATCCCTGGATGGCCGTGCGCATCCAGACCTACCTCGGGCTGCTCTACCAGGATCTCATTCGCGCCGGGACCCTGAGTGCCGCAGGGCGTCTACCCCCGGTCCTCCCCGTGGTGCTCTACAATGGTGTCACGCCCTGGCGTGCTGCCGAGACGCTGGAGCCGCTCATCGAGCCGGCGCCGCCGCTGCTCGAGTGCTATCGCCCGCGACAGGCTTACCTGCTGCTCGACGAGCAGCGCATCGCCAACGCCGGACCCCTGCCCGAGCGCAACCTCAGTGCGGCCCTGTTTCGGCTCGAGGCCAGCCGCGGGGCGGTCGAGGCGATGGGCATCGTGCACGCCGTGCTCGACTGGCTCAAGGCACCGGAACAGACCGGCCTGCGCCGAGACTTCGCGGTCTGGTTCGGTCGCGTCTTCCTGCCCAAGCGCCTGCCCGGCGTGCAACTGCCACCCCTTGGTGAACTGAGCGAGGTGTATCACATGTTGGCCGAGAATCTGGAAACCTGGACCGATCAGTGGAAACGAGAAGGGATGCAGCAAGGCTTGGAGAAAGGTTTGGAGCAAGGCTTGGAGCAAGGCTTGGAGCAAGGCTTGGAGCAAGGCTTGGAGCAAGGCATTGAGCAAGGCATTGAGCAAGGTCGCGAGGCGACCCGCCACATCCTGGTCCGTCAGGTACGCCGTCGTTTTGGATTGACGATCGCCGAGCAGACCGAACCGTTGCTGGCGCGCATCGCCGACCTCCAAACGTTGGAAGACCTCGGCGACCAACTGCTCATCAGTCCCGACGGAAGCCATTGGTTGCAGGCCGTGCGGAGCATGAGTGCCGGAGACGAACACTAGGTCCATGTGCAGAAACCGAGAAACCGGGGACGTGCGGAGTCCGGGGTCAGGTCACCCGTCGCACATTCGGAAACGGCCGATCGGCCTCTAGCTCGCTCCCACGCTCTGCGTGGGAGTGTCTTGTGGACGCTCCGCGTCCGACGCCCGGCCCCGGTGAATGCGTGGGCGTCTCGATCGGAGCGCTCGATCCTTGTTGCCGCGGAATCTCTGATATAGGATGCGCCGGTCTTCCGGTTGACGCCGAAAGACAATGCAATTTTGCCATGCTTTTGTTTTTGATGCCTATTCATGACAGGGTAGGGCGGTAGCGTGCCCGAAGACGACGTTTACGGGTCGCGCGGTTAGGCTCCCGACGCCGGTTGGGCGGCCGCAAAGGCACCCGGTCTAACCCCGAGCCCTACCTGTTGTTGCTCTCGCACGCCCCTCGAGTGTTTCGCCTCTCGGCACCACGCCGGAAGATCTGGCCGACGACGCATGAAAACCGGAACCCTGTCCGACGTTTCGAGCCGCTCGAGCGCAGTCAACCGTGAAACGCGGACCCCCTCAACCGGACCGGATGCGCCGCCCGAGACCAATCCGACCAGAACATGCTCACCAGCGGCTGGTACGAATACTACGTCGTCGACCCGAACACACGGGCGCGCTCCTTGGCGCTCGCCGTTTACAAGCCGTGCGATGCCTTTCCCGAGCATGCCGTCCAGGAGTGCGCACTGCTCCGAGATCGGATCGCACGCAATCACGGGCGTTTGCCCGTCGAATGGCTCGACGACCTGCTGCGCGAGCAGCTCGGGACGCTCTACGGCTTGCTCCCGCGCGGGTTCTCGGTTGCGGCCTTTCTGTTTCTCATTCTGCGTGCCCATGAAGACGCCCCGGTCGTCGACGACGACCCGGAAGGGGAACGGTTTCGTGCCCCGGCCCCGGAGGAGCCGCTTCGACGTACCGTCGCGGAGGCGATGGACGCGCATGGATTCCAGCCGCGCCGGCACGTCGATCCGATCCTCGACCAAGTGCTCTTCTACGTCGCGACCGGGCGGTTCGTGCGACCCTGGAGCCACTTCGCCCGGACTTGGTCCGTGCTGAAGTGGCTCCAACACCTCACCCAACGGACACGTCGCAACGAGATGGGCTTGACCGCCGGCCGGTGCAAAGCGCCCCGGCATGTGAGCCTGGTCGCCCGCTTCTTCATCCACAGCGATCCCGTGGACCCGTTCAGCATCACCCGATTGTCGATCAAACTGTGCGATCACGACCCGAGGAGCCTGCTCGACGATCCCGAAGACACCCATTCCGGCTACCGGGACTAAGGTGATTCCCGAAGAAGCATCAAACAACACATAGAGGCGACGTAGGGGCGACGTAGGGGCGACTTCAGTCGCCCCGAGACGCCCGCGCCGAGATTTATGAGCGACTGAAGTCGCCCCACACTCACGAGACACCCGCACCGAGGTCGAAGCGGGGTAGGGGCGACTTCAGTCGCCCCGAGACGTCCGCGCCGAGATTTACGGGCGACTGAAGTCGCCCCACACTCACGAGACACCCGCGCCGAGGTCGAAGAGGGGTAGGGGCGACTTCAGTCGCCCCGAGACGTCCGTACCGAGATTTACGGGCGACTGAAGTCGCCCCTACACGCTCCCGAGACGTCCGCGCCGAGGTCGAAGAGGGTAGGGGCGACTTCAGTCGCCCCGAGACGTCCGCGCCGAGATTTACGGGCGACTGAAGTCGCCCCTACACGCTCCCGAGACGTCCGCGCCGAGGTCGAAGAGGGGTAGGGGCGACTTCAGTCGCCCCGAGACGTCCGTACCGAAATTTATGGGCGACTGAAGTCGCCCCTACACGCTCCCGAGACGTCCGCGCCGAGGTCGAAGAGGGGTAGGGGCGACTTCAGTCGCCCCGAGACGCCCGCGCCGAGATTTATGGGCGACTGAAGTCGCCCCACACTCACGAGACACCCGCACCGAGGTCGAAGCGGGGTAGGGGCGACTTCAGTCGCCCCGAGACGTCCGTACCGAAATTTATGGGCGACTGAAGTCGCCCCTACACGCTCCCGAGACGTCCGCGCCGAGGTCGAAGAGGGGTAGGGGCGACTTCAGTCGCCCCGAGACGTCCGTACCGAAATTTATGGGCGACTGAAGTCGCCCCTACACTTGCCCACCGCCGAACCCCGAACCCCGAACCCCGAACCCCGAACCCCGAACCCCGAACCCCGAACCCCGAACCCCGAACCCCGAACCCCGAACCCACATGGCCCAACACCTCGCCCATCTCACAAACCCCGACACCCCCATCGCCATCATCGGCCTGGGCTACGTCGGTCTGCCGCTCGCCGTGGAGTTCGCCAAACACCGCCCGGTGATCGGCTTCGACATCAACCAAGCCCGCATCGCCGAGCTCACGGCCGGTCGCGACAGCACCCGCGAGACCAGCCCCGAGGACCTCGCCGCCGCCCGCCAGCTCACCTACACCGACGACCTCGATGCCCTGCGCCCCTGTCGCATCTTCATCGTCACCGTGCCCACCCCGGTCGACGAGTACAAGCGCCCCGACCTCACGCCCCTCATCAAGGCGTCCGAGACCGTCGGCAAGGTCCTCAAGCCCGGCGACCTGGTCATCTACGAATCCACCGTCTACCCCGGCTGCACCGAGGAAGACTGCGCGCCCGTCCTGGAGCAGCATTCCGGGCTTCGTTACCTTGCTTCCCCCTCTCCCCAGCCCTCCCCCGCGAGGGGGGAGGGAGCCCATCTCCCCTCTCCCCACGCGGGAGAGGAGCCGGGGGAGAGGGGGCTGCAACCTAACACCTTCCACCTCGGCTACTCCCCCGAGCGCATCAACCCCGGCGACCGCGAGCACCGCCTGACCACCATCAAAAAGGTCACCAGCGGCTCCACCCCCGAGATCGCCGCCATTGTCGATGCCCTCTACAACCAGATCATCGTCGCCGGCACCCACCCGGCCAGCAGCATCCGCGTCGCCGAGGCCGCCAAGGTCATCGAGAACACCCAGCGCGATCTCAACATCGCCCTCATGAACGAGCTCGCCCTGATCTTCGACAAGCTCGGCATCGACACCCTCGAGGTGCTCGAAGCCGCCGGGAGCAAATGGAACTTCCTCCCCTTCCGCCCCGGCCTGGTCGGCGGACACTGCATCGGTGTCGACCCCTATTACCTCACCCACAAGGCCGTCGCCATCGGCTACCACCCCGAGGTCATCCTCGCCGGGCGACGCATCAACGACCGCATGGGCCCCCATGTGGCCGAGACCGTCGTCAAGCTCATGCTCCAAAACGGCATCGGTGTGTGCAACAGCCGCATCCTCGTCCTCGGCCTCGCCTTCAAGGAAAACTGCCCCGACCTGCGCAACACCCGCGTGATCGACATCATCCTGGCCCTGCGCGAATACAACATCGCCGTGGACTGCTACGACCCCTGGATCGACCCCGCCGAGGCCAAGCACGACTACGGCCTCGACTGCCACGCCGAGCCCCCGGCCGACGGCACCTACGACGCCGTCATCCTCGCCGTCGCCCACCGCGACTTCATCGCGACCGGCGCGACCGGGATCCGCCGCTGGGCCAAGCCCAAGTCGATCCTCTACGACGTCAAATCGGTTCTGCCGGTCGACACGGTCGATGGGCGCCTCTGAGGAACGATTCAGAAACAACCGAAACCCGAAGGATGGGTAGAGCGAAGCGAAACACGTAGGATGGGTAGAGCGAAGCGAAACCCATCCAGCCCGCGCCAAGCGCATCGGACAGAAACCCGGCAACGCGGCGGTTTGGAGGATGGGTTTCGCCGACGCTCTACCCATCCTACGTGTTCATCAAGGCGTTCGCCTTGTTTCGGAATCGTCACTGAAGGACCGGGACGCAAGCCGCGAAGCGGCAACACCCTGGTCAAACTCATGCTCCAAAACAGCATCGGCGTCTGCACACCGGTTCGCCCTTGCCCCATCGCCCCCAACCGGCTAACCTACCGCCGCCGTACAACGCCTGAACAATTTACCCCTCCGCCCATACCCCGAAAACGACAGGGTAGGGCGGTAGCGTTCCCGAAGCGCCGCCCTAGGCCCTTCCCTGACCGTCGAACGAGGCCCCCGCGGGTGGCGCTCTCGCTCCCACGCTGCGAACCCCGGCACTCGCTCCCACGCTCCGCGTGGGAGTGTCGCCCCGACGCTCCGCGTCCCGAACCCGACGCCCACGGTCGAACCCGGCACCATCGACGCACACCGCCATGACCGACGACCTCCACTACCGCGTCCTCAAGCAGCTCGAGGCGCACCCCGACGGCACCCAGCGCGATCTGGCGAAGGCGCTCGGCATCAGCCTGGGCAGCACCAACTTCTGCATGCGCGCCCTCATCGACCAAGGCTGGGTGAAGGTGCAGAACTTCCGCAGAAGCGACAACAAGCGCGCCTACGCCTATCTGCTCACCCCGCAGGGTATCGAGGCCAAGGCCCGCATCACCGCGCGCTTCCTGCAGCGCAAACGCGCCGAATACGAAGCCCTCGAGGTCGAGATCGAGCAACTGACCGCGGAAGCGGCGTCGCACGGACAAACCACCGATGCCACCCCCAAGACCTGATCCACGACGCAACCCGCCCGGTCCCCTCGGCCCCGCCGCGGGCTCGGCCGACGGCCCGGCCATGCCGACCTCGACGGCATCCGCGCGACGCCCTGCCGCGGACATCGCCGCCGCCGTCAAACCGCCAAGGCGCCGGTCACCCGAGGCCCCGAGGCCCGTGACCAAGCCCCGAACAACCCAGTAGGATCCTCTCGCCCTTGAACACCAAGATGCCGCACCCCGATCACAGCGACGCGCACGCCTTGCCCGTCACCGTCTACACCCCGGAATCCTCCCTCGCCAGCCCGGCGAAGATGATCAGGGACATGCTCCGCGACCTCCTCGCCAGCCGCGAGCTCGCCTGGCGGCTGTCCGTGCGCGACATCAGCGCCCAGTACCGCCAAGCCTTTCTCGGCATCCTCTGGGCCTTCATCATGCCGCTGGCCAACACCTTGACCTGGGTCTTTCTCAGCGGCACCGGCATCGTCAAGGTCGGCGAGACCGCCTTGCCTTATCCGGTCTACGTCTTCACCGGCACCATGTTGTGGGCCATCTTCATGGAGGCCATGAACGCCCCGCTGGGGCAGACCAATGCCGCCCGCGGCATGCTCGCGAAGCTCAACTTCCCCCGCGAAGCCCTGATCCTCTCCGGCATTTATAAGACCCTGTTCAACGCCGGCATCAAGATTGCTCTCTTGCTCGCCGTCCTGCCGTTCTTCGGTGTCGAGCTCGGCTGGAACCTGCTGCTGTTCCCGATCGCCCTGTTCTCCTTGATCCTGATCGGCACCGCCATCGGTCTGCTCATCACGCCGGTCGGCATGCTCTACACCGACATCGGCCGGGCCCTGCCCTTGCTGATGCAGTTCGTCATGTACCTGACACCGGTCGTCTTTCCCATGCCGAAAGAGGGCATTGCCGCGACCCTCTTCAGCCTCAATCCGCTCTCGCCGATCATCCTGACCGCGCGCGACTGGTTGACCGGCGTATCGCCCGAGCACCTTGTCGCGTTCGTCGTCGTGAATGTCCTCGCCTTCGCGCTGCTGCTCGTCGTCTGGGTCATCTACCGCCTCGCGATGCCGATCCTCATCGAGCGCATGAGTGCCTGACACCTGGAGTTTTGGTTTTTCGAGCGATTTCGCGAACTGACCGCGAAGGAGACTTGGGCGATGCTGAACGTGTCGATTCGCAGGCCCCCGTCGGACGCAAGTCCGACCCACCCCGGCTCGGGCTTCAGCCCCGTTGTGGGTCGGGCTTCAGCCCGACGCCCCCCTGAAGTCAGACGGCCTCGCTCGTAAGACCGTTGCGCCAGGCAAAGCCCGGAAGGAGAGGAAGATAGCGAACGGATAAGCAAATCGGAAACTCCTTTTTGCGACCCACCGGGTGCAAGTCCCGAGCCGGTAAGGAGTGGCCATCCACCGGAACCGAGTGTTGCGTGGTGCGGGAGCGATCCCGCCTGCAAAGCGTACACAGGGGGCGTGCATGCCGTGTGATGGAGCCCCGTCACTGAATCCAGCGGAGCCGACGTATTCGGAACACCGGAAGGCAACAGTTTCGGCATCGTAACGGCCTGATGTCGAGACTCCGCCGGGGTCTAAGAGCAGGGCATGTACGCACGGGTCGTCCAGGAACCCGGGAGCGCTCAGTTGTTCCTGACGTCGTCCAGGGGCGCGCCGAGCGTTTTCGGGTCGGACTTGGAGTTGCAGCTTCCAGGTGCCGGAGGAGATTCCTTCGTCGGGATTACGGCGGGTGATGCCAGGTTAAAGATCAAAGGTTAAAGGATCAGGGCGGGCAGGGGGATTGACTGGTTGAGTGGTGGGAGGTCCGTCGTCCTGATGAGAGCGATGCCGGGGTGTTCAATCCCGACCGTTGTCGGGTCGCCTTGGTGTATTGGCAAGGGTGGCGCGATGATTCTCGATGGTCGAAACTTTCTCTGGTAGAAACTGAACCAATTTCGATTCCGCTGAGACATTTTCGAGCCACACCCGCCCAAGATCCCGATGCAGAGCCTTGGTTACGCGCACCTGATCGAGCACTACCGGCTGCCTGCCCTGCAGAGCGGTCCGCCTGCCTATCGGTCCACCGCTGTCAACCGGCGGGTCGCTACCGGGACAGAGATCCGGTTCCCGGTCAACGTCGCGCTCGAGGACAGTCCGCTCGGGCACCTTGAGTTCGCGCTGCGCAACGAGGGCATCGACCTGGCAGTGATCGCCGCCGCCCTTCGCCATATCGACCGCGAAGCCCTCGTGCTGCGGCTGCGGGAAATACCCAACGGTGAGTCCATCCGGCGCATCGGGTTTCTCTGGGAATGGGTCCACGATTGCCCGCTGGATGCCGGTATTCAGGTGTCCGCGCGCTATATCGAACTCTTGCCATCGGATCGCTATGTCACCGCTGCGCGCCCGCGGCGCCATGCTGGTTACCGGGTGATCGACAACACCCTGGGTGACCGCCGTTTTTGCCCGATGGTGTCGAAAGCGGCGGCGCCGGATGCGGATGTCCTGCCATCCTTGCTGGCCAGGCTTGACGCCTTGTCCGCCAGCGCGCGCAGCGACGGTACCTATGACCGCGCCTTGCAGTACCTCTATTTATCCGAGACGCGCGGCAGCTTTGCGATCGAGCGCGAGACGCCCAGCGCCAGCAAGGAGGCGCGCTTCGTGCAGATGCTGCACCGGGTTGGGGAACAGGCCGATATCGACGAGGCCCGGTTGGTCGCGATCCAGAACGTTGCCGTGCGTGATGTCTTCAGTCAGGAGTCGAGCTACCGCAACGAGCAAAACTGGTTGGAAAGCCGTACGGGACGCATCAGCTTCTTTCCGCATCCGCCCGAACGTTTGCGCGAAACCCTGGCGGGTTGGGAAGCCTTCGTCAACGATCGCCAGCGGGGTATCGATCCGCTGGTCAAGGCCGCCTGTGCGGCGTTCGGCTTCGTTTATCTGCATCCGTTCATGGATGGCAATGGACGCCTCCACCGCTTTTTGATTCATCATGTGTTGGCGCATTCCGGCCTGGTCCCGGCGGATTTGATCGTCCCGGTTTCGGCGGTGATCATGAACAACATCCCCGCGTATCATGCCGTGCTGACGGGATTCTCCGAGCCGGTGACACGGCTATGGGATTACCGCCGCCATGACGATGGTCCGGAGATTCTCAACGATCCCGGGCCGACGCCCTATCGGTATTTCTGTGCCGATCGGGAAGTCCGCTTTTTGACGAAGATGATCCAAGTCGCCATCGAAGAGGAAATACCTCGCGAGCTTGCCTATCTGAGCGGCTATGATCAGGCGGTGCGGCGCATCGATGCTCAATTCGATCTTCCGCAAAAGGACATCGGCCGCTTGGTGCGGATGATTCAGGGGAATGGCGGCACACTTTCGCGGAATAAACGCGCGAGCTTTCCGAGCTTGCCGGATGATGTTATCGAGACTGCCGAGGCGATTGTCAGGCAGGCTTTTTCCGAGTGATCCGATGGGACACCTTGGAGGAAGACATCTCCATCGATGGCTTGCTGAGCGGCGGCCTCGCCGCGCTCCGATCGGATATTCCGTAGGCAACGCCATCCCCCGGTCGGATGGGTCGAGCGTGGGCGATGCCGATGCGTTGCGCGGACAAAGCCGGATACTCTGGATAGTTTCTCCCTCGGAAAGACAAATCAGCGTTCATTTGTCTTGCCTGGAAAGACACGATGAACGACATGAGGATGCCGGTGGAAGACATCATCGCGGATCCGCGTCCAAAGCGAGATGCTACTTTCGAGTGAGTTCGACGTTTGGTGAATCCACGGCCCTTAGCGGGGGCCGCGGTTTAAAATTCGCTCGTGCCACCCGCTCTTCGCTCGTGACATCCGCTCTGCGGTGTCACGCATGCCCCCGGCGCTCTGCGCCACGTGCCACGATGGTCGAAGTGACGAGCAAGGCCGACCCTACGATCTGACAGGGGCCGGCGCAAACTGCGCAATCGTTCTAGCATCCCACCGGTACCCTTGGCCACAGGGCAGATTGCCATCACCGATGATGAAGACGATGAGCACGACCGGGAGTGGGCCATGACCGACAACATCGAAAGTCTCGTACTTGAGAACCTCCGCGCGATTCGTGCAACACAGGACAAACATACCGAGCGCTTTGCCGGAATCGAATCGCGCATGAGCAACTTGGAACTGACGGTTGCGGGTATGCGGCGTGATCTGGCGCACATGTATGGCGAAATCGTCGAGCAGCACGCGCACACGGACCAACTCGTCGCCCGAATCGAAGGCATCGAGCGTCGTTTGCAATTGCAGGACGGCTGAGCACTGGGAGGCAGCCCGGCGTTTTCCGAACACATCGGCACGGCACAGACCGACGGCCCGTACAGCGGATTCCACCGTTCCTTTCGGGTCCGCTGCACGGACCTAAGGTGATTTCCGGGAAAGCATCGACCAACATGTAGGGGCAACTTTAGTCGCCCGATAAGCATCGGCAACACGCACGGCCGGGATGCTCATTCCCGGAAATCGCTTAAGATCATACGCAACGCGCCCCAGCCTTGAAGCTGCTGATCGACGAAAATCTTTCACCGCGACTTGCGGCCCGGGCTAACCAGCAGGGATTGGAAGCTCACGAACCAGGTACTCGAAGTGAAGACCTTGGGCGATTTGGTGCGGCATGCGATTCCTGAGTGTGCCCCGCGGGCGCCATCCCGGCGACCGCCTTCAACACCGGCGGTGTGCCCGATCGGTTGGACGTCATCCATGCCTTGCTCCCGAATCCGGCCGCCTTGGGTGGCGACCGCCCAAGGTCCGCACGGCGGGCCTTGCTCGTAACTACGACCATCGTGGCACGTGGCGCAGAGCGCCACGGGGCATGCGTGACACCGCGGAGCGGATGTCACGAGCGACTGATGTTTTGGGTGGCCGGTCTTACGAGCGAGGCCGCACGGCGTATCGACTGCAGGGTCCGCTGTGCGGACCGACGGCCTCACAATCACCTGGAACGTTGCGGCTTAAGCCGAGGCAGCATCGTGACACTCGACGACAGGGCGTAGGTTGTGCCGAGCCGTGCGAGGCACAACCAACCGTCGGCGCAAGTTGTGCTTCCTATCGTCAGCACAACCTACGGGTATGGAAGTTTGCGGAAATCGCTTAAGCCGAGGCAGCATCGTGACACTCGACGACAGCGAACAGATTCAGCAGGACGGATTGACCATCGGTGATTTCCGGGAAAGCATCGACCAACATGTAGGGGCGACTTTAGTCGCCCGGTAAGCATCGGCAACACGCACGGCCGGGATGATCATTCCCGGAAATCGCCATCGATGTCTGAGTCACCGTTCAATAACCACTGATCCATCCTAGCCCCTCTCCCCTCGCGGGAGAGGGGTTGGGGAGAGGGGCCACGCCCGAAACGCTTGCCGCGGTCGCCCTCGAGACCATGAATCGGCGTGCCATTACCGCCTTGTTCGTCGTGGAAGGCCGGCAACCGCTCGGAATCCTGCACATTCACGACCTTCTCCGCGCAGGAGTTGTTTGAAGTCGAAAGCCCCGCTGGCGTGATCCGAAGCGGTCTCGCCAAGATCAGAGCGTCAACATGCACCTAGCCGATCTTCACTTCAACAATACCGCAAGCTGCACCCTTGCCCCTCCGCCCTCAACCGGCTACCCTAGCACCGCTGTACAACGCCTGAACAATACACCCCCTCGCCAATATCCCGAGAACGACAGGGTAGGGCGGTAGCATTCCCGAACCGCCGTCGCAAGCCCGCCTCGGAGCATCGAGCGGGGTCCCTCAGGGTATCGACGCCAAGGCCCGCATGACCGCGCGGTTCCTGCAGTGCAAACGCATCGACTACGAAGCCGTCAAGGCCAAGATCGTCCAGCTCGACGCCGAGGGCAGATCCCAATCCGAGCCGTAGCCCCCGTTGTCGGGCTTCAGCCCGACATCCCGACGGGTACTCGCTCCTGCGCTCCGCGTGGGAGTGTAGCCCCGACGCTCCGCGTCGCGACCCAAGCCCAGGCGGCCATGCCGGCTCGGACCACCGACACATCCCCGGCACAGCGCATCGGCCCGGCGGCAGGGACGCGGAGCGTCCCGACGACACTCCCACGCGGAGCGTGGGAGCGAGGACAGGTTAGAGTGGAACTCTATGATGCTCAAAATGCTTCCTAAATCGGTAAGTCACTTATGCTCTGCGAAAAATCCATCCTCATCACCGGCGGCACCGGCTCTTTCGGTAAAGCGTTCGTCAAGACAGTCCTCGATCAGTGTCCGAACCTCAAGCGCCTTGTCATATTCAGCCGCGACGAGCTCAAGCAGTTCGAGATGGAACAGGTGTTCAGCCCGTCGCGCTATCCAGGCATCCGGTATTTCATCGGCGACGTCCGTGACTACAGCCGCCTCAAACGCGCCCTCGAAGGCATCGACACCGTCATCCACGCCGCCGCGCTTAAACAAGTCCCGGCCGCCGAATACAACCCCTTCGAGTTCATCAAAACCAACGTCCTCGGCGCCCAGAACCGGTCGACGCCTGTCTGGACAGCGACGTGAAGAGGGTCATCGCACTCTCCACCGACAAGGCCGCCGCCCCGATCAACCTCTACGGCGCCACCAAGCTCTGCTCGGACAAGCTCTTCACCGCCGCCAACAACGTCCGCGGCAAACGCGACATCCGCTTTGCCGTCGTGCGCTACGGCAACGTCATGGGCAGCCGCGGCTCGGTCATCCCCTTCTTCCTCGAGCGCCGCAGCACCGGCGTCTTGCCCATCACCGACCCGGAGATGACCCGTTTCAACATCAGCCTGCAGGACGGTGTCGATATGGTCCTCTGGGCACTGGAAAACGCCCACGGCGGCGAGATCTTCGTCCCCAAGATCCCCAGCTATCGCATCATGGACGTTGCCGAAGCCATCGGTCCGGAGTGCGAGCGCCCGATCGTGGGTATCCGCCCCGGCGAGAAGATCCACGAAGAGATGATCACCGCCAGCGACAGCTTCAACACCGTCGACCTCGGCCGCTACTTCGCCATCTTGCCGCAGTCCGCCAAATACAGCCGCGAGCAATACTGCACCCTCAACAATTGCCAGCCCGTCCCGGAAGGCTACGCCTACAACAGCGGTACCAATCCGGACTTTCTCGGCGTCGAGGAACTGCGCGCGCTGATCCGCCAGCACGTCGAACCATCATTCTAGGTCTGATGTCTGTACCAGGTAGCAACCCTGTATGCCTGGCTTGCCGTGGGTCCGAGTCGCGTGATACTTCTGACGGCAATCCGCGGACCTGAGTGATCACTAGGCACGATCTGGAGCTGGGGACCATGAAAAAACACAAAGTGACTAATCGTCCGGCCAAAACCATCCGGCCGTTCCGCCCGCAATCGGCTGGTGCTGAGATTCATGCCATTGCGCGCACGGTCGATCAACTCGAGGCTGATCCCAAAGCGCTTCAGCGCGTCATGCAGCGCGCCGGCATTGTCACGAAAAAGGGCAAGCTAACGAAAGAATTCGGCGGCTGATGGCGGCGACTCCGCGTTAGATCAACTCAGCGAATCCTACAGGGCCCTGAAGGCTTCGAAGCTTCCCGATCTCCCCCAAAACGTCGGTGGTATCGACAAACTCCAGCGCCATCTGGATTGCGCCGTCGTCGAGCTGCTTCACGCAATACGCGAAGATGCCGCGACAGAACAAGGCCAGTCATTGCAGCCCTACCAGACGGTGCGCGGTGCATTCTGGGAAGGTGACGAGTTGTATCCAGATGCTGGCTTTCGTGAAAAAAATCATGTGCAGCTGGTTGTAAGAGATACCGGCTGCATCAAGGGCTATTTTCGTCCCATCCTGCCCTAAGTGAGTTCTAGTTAGGTGATTTCCGGGAAAGCATCGACCAACATGTAGGGGCGACTTTAGTCGCCCGGTAAGCATTGGCAACACGCACGGCCGGGATGATCATTCCCGGAAATCGCCTTAGACTCCTAAACCGCGCCAGCTCCGACAGTCGTCGGAGCTGGCGCGGCCGATCCACTCCAACAAATGACGCATACCGCACCGGGCGCGGTTTAGCAGCGTTCGTTATCGTTGAGCAAACCCAATAACCATGATCCCCTACGGCCGCCAAGACATCACCGAATCCGACATCGCCGCGGTCGAGTCCGTCCTACGCTCCGACTACCTGACCCAAGGCCCAGCGATCCCACGCTTCGAACAAGCCGTAGCGGACGACTGCGGCGCGGCCTACGGCATCGCCGTCAACAGCGCCACCAGCGCCCTGCACATCGCCTGCCTGGCACTCGATCTCGGACCCGGCGACCGGCTCTGGACCAGTCCCAACACCTTCGTCGCGTCGGCCAACTGCGCACGCTACTGCGGAGCCGAAGTGGATTTCGTCGACATCGACCCGCGCACCTACAATCTCAGCGTCGCGGCCCTCGCCGCCAAGCTGGAGCAGGCCGAGCACGCGGGCAAGCTACCGAAGATCCTGATCCCCGTGCACTTCGCCGGTCAGCCCTGCGACATGCCGGCCATCGCCGCGCTGGCCGAGCGCTATGGCTTTCGGACCATCGAAGACGCCTCACACGCCATCGGCGCGCGCTGCGACGGCGAGCCCGTCGGCAACTGCCGCCACAGCGACATCACCGTCTTCAGCTTTCACCCGGTCAAGATCATCACCACGGGGGAGGGCGGTCTTGCCGCCACAAACGACCCGGTACTGGCCGAGCGCATGGCCCGCCTACGCACCCATGGCATCACCCGCGATCCGGCCCACATGCAGGGCGAGCCCGCCGGCCCTGGGACTACCAACAGATCGAGCTCGGCTTCAATTACCGCATGACCGACATCCAGGCCGCCCTCGGCGCGAGCCAATTGCAGCGGCTCGAGGACTATGTCGCTCGCCGCGAGGCGTTGGCCGCACGCTACGACCAGCTCTTGGCCGATCTGCCGGTCGTGACCCCATACCGCGACCCACGCCATCGGTCCGCGCTCCACCTGTATCCGATCCAGGTCGACGACGCCGCCGGCCCGGACCGCCTCGCCGTCTTCCACGCCCTGCGCGAAGCCGGCATCGGCGTCAATGTGCACTACATCCCCGTGCACACCCAGCCCGACTACCGACGCCTCGGCTTCCGACAGGGCGACTTCCCCGACGCCGAGGCTTACTATAGCCGGGCTATCAGCCTGCCCTTGTACCCGACGATGACAGAAACCCAACAGGATCAGGTCGTCGAGGCGCTGTGGCAGTCCCTTGACGATGCCGGTGGCGTTGCGTCCTAAGGGATACGGGCTTGTTTTCGGGAAACGATCAACCACCTGTTGGGTGTCTGCATGACGCACAACCGATGCCCCAATCAGAATTGTCGCCATACATGATTCTCCTGGGTTCGCCATGAATCAACACACTCAGATCTACGAGCAAGATATCGATGCCTGGATCGACCAACAGGTCCGACTCCTCAAAGAAGGCAGGTTGCGTGAGATCGATGTGGAGCATCTGATCGAAGAGCTTCAAGATATGGGCAAGAGCAATCGCAGGGAGTTGGAAAGCCGATTGATCATCCTGATCGCCCACCTCTTGAAATGGCAATACCAAAGAGATGCGCTATCGGATCAGTGGAAAGAGTTCGAGGGTAAGGGTTGGCGCAACACCATCATTGAACAACGGGTGCAGCTCCTTTTCCTGCTGAAAAAGGTTCCAAGCCTCCGATCCATGATTCAAGACGCGATCGCTGAGGTCTATTCCGATGCCCGCCGCCTTGCAGTCAGAGAAACCGGATTAAAACCCAACGTGTTTCCGGAACAATGTCCCTACGTCTCTGATCTTCTCCTAGACGAAGACTACTATCCCGATAACCAATAACCAATAACCAATAACCAATAACCAATAACCAAACCCGATTCAGCGGGCACTCAAGGTGACCGCGGAGGGTCGCGTGGCCATGTTTCAACCCGAGCACCGGCTGACCCGCTCGCAGGATCTGGAGCCCGCCTACCATGACGCGGGGCAGTTCTACTGGGGCAGGACCGACGCCTTTCTGGAGGATCTCCAGACCTTCTCCGCCGCTGCGCTGCCCATCGTCCTGCCGCATGACCGCGTGCAGGATATCGATACCGAGGAGGACTGGCGGCGGGCGGAGTGGATGTTCCGTGCGATGCAGGCGGAGGGAGTCTGAGTTGAGTGTTGGGGATGGTGGGTTGGTTATCGGTTATCGGTTATTGGTTATTGGTTATTGGTTATTGGTTATCGGTTATCGGTTATCGGTTATCGGTTATCGGTTATCGGTCTCGCTCGTTAGGTCGGCAACCTCACCTTCTGGTGCTCGTGACATCCGCTCTGCGGTGTCACGCATGCCCCGTGGCGCTCTGCGCCACGTGCCCCAATGGGCGAAATGACGAAAGAGACTGATCAGGGGTCTTATGTTTGGCCGCAGAACACTTGGGCGGTCACCGACAATGGCGATCCGTTGGAGGCGATGCTCGAAAATGCCGGCCAAGGCGTCTATCACGGCTATCCGATGCCGCAGGACGATCCGTTCCGGGCCGAGGTCCCGGGACGATGGAACGCCAGATGAGCGCATTCGAGATCCGCTTCGCTCCGCGTGAGAATGCGGCGCAGGATCCAATCGAGCGGGCTGCCGGCGCGGATCTGAGCATCTTCGTGGGCGACCTGTGTCTCACCGAGCTTGAAGATCGCCTCGCGCAAACCGTCCGGCCAACCGTGCGGGCCAGCGCTTACCGCCTCGCCTACTGGTTTGCTCGAGGGACAAGGCGTTCACTCCAGCCGCTCCCTACGCCGGGTTGCCGCGGCCTCCAATGACCCTGACAACCGTGAGCACGTCGGCGCCCGCTACTTCTCCGAGCACCCGGAAGACTACCGCATCATCGGCTTCGGCCTGCCAGCGCACCTGCAAGAGCGACGCTGGCGCGTCACCGTCGACGAAGCGGCTGACTACCAGCTCATGGCCAGCCTTTACCAAGCCCTCTGGCAAGGCCAGCCCATCGCCATCGAGCAGGCGGTGCGATGGTTGGAGGCAAACCCGGAAGCGGCCGCGCTTAACCAACGGGTGCAGCACAGCATCATCAATCAGGAGCTGGCCGCCAAGCGCGCGGCCAGAGAACCGCAAGTACAAGCGCGAGTGCTCTGGAAGAGGGAAGGTCCAGAGTGATCGAGACCGCCTATATCGACCGCGGCGCCGCGGCGATCGGTTTCGGCCAACCGACGCGACCACCGGCTCTTGACGCTGCGCGGCGCGATTCGCCGGACTCTGGCACAGCAGGCGTGCCTTCCTGCACAATGCACAGCATGACGCCAGAGCAAGCAGAACAAGCGGCCCAGCAGAACGGAGCTCAAGACTCCGACGCGGCACTCGAAGGCGAAGAGGGCTTCACCCTTGCCTCCGAGGGTGTCTATCCGGATGCGGTCGTCAAGGTCAGCCGCGACCAGTACAGCGCCTTCGAGCTCAAGCGCATGGTCGAGGAGACCAAAGAGTTGCAACTAGCGCCCGCATTTCAACGCCACAGGGTGTGGAAGATCGCGCAGCAGCGCGAGCTGATCGAAAGCGTGCTCATGGGAATCCCCATTCCTGTCGTCTACGTCTTCGAGAACGAGAACGGGCTCAAGCAGATGGTCGATGGACGACAGCGGGTGACCACCCTTATCGACTACATGAATGACCGCTTTACGCTGAACAAACTGAAGATGTTGCCTGATTTCGATGGCAAGAAGTTCAGTCAGCTTCCGCCCATCTACCGGAGCAAGCTCGAACGCTATCAGGTCTTGGTCTATGTGATCGAGCCGCCGACTCCGGAGCGGGTCAAGTATGATATCTTCGACCGTGTTAACCGCGGCGGCACGCAGCTCAACAACCAAGAGATGCGCAATGCACTTTATTCCGGACCAGCCACAGAGTTGTTGCAGTCGTTGAGTGAGAGCCAAGCCTTTCAGCAAGCGACGGGTGGTGGCATCGACCGTGCAAGGATGCGTGATCAATACATCATATTGCGCTTTCTGGCTTTCCATGCGCTACGTGAAAAGCGCATCGCATTCGACTACAAAAGCAATCTCGACGAGCTTCTCGCTCATTTCATGCGCGACCTCAATGCGCAACCACCCGAGGTGCTGAACGCGATCAAGAAGACCTTCATCTTGGCTATGGAGCGTTGTCATGCCGTCTTGGGCAAAGACGCCTTTCGGTTCGATATGACCAATGTCAACAAGCGCCCAATCAACATGGCATTATTCGAAACCTTGACCTACCTCTTCGTGATCTTGGATCCTTCTCGCTGCGACCATAAACAGCTAAAGAAAGGTGTGACTGAGCTCAAACAAACATTCGATCGAGACGGCTACTTCAAGAGTAACGTCGATAGCAGCACCCGTGTAGACTATCGCTTTGGCGCCATCGAAGAGCTTGCCACCGAGTTTTCATGCTGACCAACATACGGATACAGGGCTTCAAATGCCTGGACGATGTCAGCCTGCAGCTCGCCCCGCTCACCCTGCTTGTGGGTTCCAATTCATCCGGTAAATCGACAGTCTTTCAGGCCATTCTCTTGAATCATTCCGTGTTCCAACAAAGGAACGGCGTCTATCTGAAAGAGGTGGTCAAGCCCTACAGTCTGTTTGAGGATGTCGCGAGTCGCATCAGCAATCCCTCTGAGGTCATCATCTCCATCGAGCAGGATGGAAACGAGAGAACCACCGTGCTTAAACGCGATGGCCTCCAACTACGCGACGAGACGCACCAGGCCGCAGTCCAGCAGGAACCGCGCAAGTATGAGGAAAGTCTCTACTATCTAGCGGCTAATCGTATCGGTCTGCAAGAGCTCACAGAGCTGAATCCCGAGTTGCGCATAGGCGACACCGGTCAATACGCCCTCAGCTATTTGGAGCAGCACAAAGACAAGCCGATTCATTCAGAGCTTGTGGTAAAGGAAGCGCCGGCACGCACGCTCAAGGCGCAGCTTGCCTGGTGGCTCAGCTTCATCACTGGCATCTCGGCCGAGGCCCGCACCCAAAAGGTCACCAGTACCATCGTCAAGACCAGTTTTGTCATGGACGAGATCGGTGAGGTGTCGCCTAACAACACAGGCGCTGGCAATGGGTTTCTCCTCAAGGTCTGTATCCTGTGCTTGGCATCGAAACCGGGTGACTTGTTGATCATCGAGAACCCCGAGATTCATCTTCACCCGGCGGCTCAATCCCGATTGGCAAAACTCCTCGTCCATCTCAGTGCAAAGGGCGTGCAGCTCCTTGTCGAGACGCATTGCGAGCATCTGATCAATCGCGTCCGTTATGAGGTCTACCGTCGTACGCTGCCGGCCCAAGACCTGATGATCTATTACAAGCAAGCCTTCGATCAGCCGTTCGAGCGCTTGCATCTCAACCCGCGCGGTCACTTCTGCGATGAGCAGGGCAACGAGAGGCCTTTCCCGTCGGGCTTCTTTGACTCGACGCTCAGTGAACTGCTGGAGATGGGATAATGCGGGGGAGAGTTGTCCTGGAAGACGAGCTGCTTCGGCAGTGGCACGCATTCAAGCATACTCAGACGCACGATACTCAGCTGATCGAGCGCCTCCTTCAGTTTTACAAGCCGCCTCACATCACTTGCGTAGCGCAGCTGAAACGCCTTCAGATCCAAGACGAAGTGCTGATGGCCAGCTTGGCCGCCAGTCAATTAGTCAATCAAACACTCGAGGAACTAGCCAGCCTGACCGATTTCAAGCTGGTCTTATCAGAGCAGACGACCACCTACCCGTATGTCTGCATTCACGGTGACAGCATCGGGAGCAGCTATACCTTGACCTGCCAGCCAAACACGGGTCGGGATAAAGCCCATGCGTTGCTTCGTGCCTTGATGAGCAAGGCAAAGACCATCCTGATCCACGATCGTTTTCTAGAACAGCAGTGGACTGGAGCGAAACAGTTTTTCGATCTTCTGCCAAAGCGGCGGCTGACCCTGCTTTTTGGTTATCCGCTGCCGCAGCGGAAGGTCACCGAGCTGAAACGGCACTGCACCGACTGGCTGGTCAAGGACGATCGTCGAGGCCATTATCGCCAGCACCATGATCGTTACTTGCTCATCGATCAAGCCATGGAGGTCGTAGTGACAAGCGGCCTCGACTACCTGTTCGATCAATCAAAAGAGTGCACCCTGATCGTACGTGAACAGGCAAGCTTTATTGCCAGCGCTTCGGTGCAAACGCAAAAGCAGGGAACACTGTGAAAAGGGCCTTGATCATCGATTGGTCCACTGTTGCTAAGCCACCACAGGGACGAGGTACGGCGGCCTCGCCGGGCTCGGTCGTCGTCGCGCCGGTCGGGCGGGCCAGGGCATGCGCTCGAGCACCTGGTCGAACAAAGATGGGTGGGGCTGAGCGAAGAAGCGCTCGGCGGCCGTGGTGCCGTCGGGCCGCTTGATCGCAACGTTGTGCAGGGCGGTCAAGACCTGCTGCTTGCGCGGGCCGAGTCGGTGATGCCAGGACACAAAGTGAACCGTACGCATCCAGACCTACCTCGGGCTGCTCTACCAGGATCTCATTCGCGCCGAGACCCTACGTGCGACGGGGCGTCTGCCGCCTGTTCTGCCCGTGGTGCTCTACAAAGGTGTCACGCCTTGGCATGCTGCCGACACGCTCGAGCCGCTCATCGAGCCGGCGCCGCCAATGCTCGACAGCTATCGCCCACGGCAGGCTGACCTGCTGCTCGACGAGCAGCGACTCGCAAACGCCGGTCCTCTGCCCGAGCGCAATCTCTGTTCCGCACTGTTTCGGCTCGAGGCCAAATTCGGTTCCCTCGGCGAAGTGGAGCGCCAGCGCGCATCCGCTCTGCGGTGTCACGCATGCCCCGTGGCGCTCTGCGCCACGTACCCCAAAGGAGTGCGGAACAGCAATGCCGGAAATCAGCCGTTTTCTTGGGATTGTGATCGCCATGTACGACAATGACCACGCGCAGCCACCTGTTCATGCGCGTTATGGCGCAGCCAAAGTCGAGATCGATATCCAGACGCTAGCGCGTCATGCAGCGCGCCGGCATCGTCACGAAAAAGGCAATCTAACCGACATTTCCGGATGAAACCAAGACGTAACAGATACAACACCAAGCGCAAGATCAGTGTTGGTGCGACCGATACCGAAGGGCTCGCAAAGCGAGTGAAGTACGGCGGGAACCCCGAACACAAACGGAACCCCGGCGACTTTGGTCTCACGCCGCCCGCGGCACATTGCCGACCGGATAAATCGCTCTGCGATGGCGTTGGTATCATGACGCGCAGAGCGGCGTTGAAACACCTGCGTGCGGGGGTCCAGCAAGGTCTGGTCAGTCAACAGAGGCGCGACGGCTGGCCGCAAAATATCTGGGCGGTCACCGACAATGGCGATCCGTTGGAGGCGATGCTCGAAAATGCCGGCCAAGGCGTCTATCACGGCTATCCGATGCCGCAGGACGATCCGTTCCGGGCCGAGGTCCCGGGACGATGGAACGCCAGATGAGCGCATTCGAGATCCGCTTCGCTCCGCGTGAGAATGCGGCGCAGGATCCAATCGAGCGGGCTGCCGGCGCGGATCCGAGCATCTTCGTGGGCGACCTGTGTCTCACCGAGCTTGAAGATCGCCTCGCGCAAACCGTCCGGCCAACCGTGCGGGCCAGCGCTTACCGCCTCGCCTACTGGTTGGCCGAGAACTGGTGGCGCCTGCGCTGGGAGCCGGAGCGCGACGATCTCGATTGGCGCATGTCGCATTGCTTGGCGGCAGCCGGAGGCGGCGATGTGTGGTCCGCGCTGACCCTGGTCGGCGACGGTGAGAACGTCATCCTTCGGATGCGTCCGAGCACAGCGACGGCGATCGAGAACATCCGGTATCTCTTGAGAGACGATGTGCAGATCCCGGTAGAGGCATTCGTGGCCGGTATTGACGGCTTCCTCGATGCGGTCATCGATCGACTCGGTACCACCGGACACCCGCAGACCGATTTGCAGGCACTCTGGAGTGAAGTGCAGGCCGAACGTCGGTCACCCGACGCCGCCCGGTGGCGCAAGCTCGAGGCCATCGCGGGTCTCGACCCGGATGCGGAGGAGGGCGCGTTCCTGGATTTGCTCCTGGCCCAGCAGGCCCGCACGGGGCTCGCCGCTGTGGAAGAACTACTCGCGGCATTCAAGCAGGCCGCTCCGATGGCCTTGGCGAACCTGCTCGATGTGCCCCATCGGAGCAGAACCACGCTCGGAATGCCGGATATCGAGCCCCTCCGTCGGCGTGCCCGCGCCGAGCCGGCCAAGCGCCTAAGCCGTGGAGCGGTTTACGGCGGCGGAGAAGCCCCCTGGCAACGTGCTTACCGCCTTGCGGACGCGGCCCGCGCGCATTGGGGGTTTGAGCCCGGCGCGCTCAGCAACGCACGTCTCGTCGGGGCCCTGGGCATGCGTGAAGCCGACCTGACGACACCCGCACCGACGTCGATGACCCAGCTCTCGGTCGGCTATCGCGACGACGCCGGTGTGCTCACGGTCACGCTCGGCGCCCGCCCGCCGACGAGTCGACGCTTCGCGCTGGCCCGGCTTGTCGGCGATCACCTCGCCACTGCCGACGACGAGCGACTCCTCCCGGCCACCACCGCGAAGACGTCGCGTCAGAAATTCCAGCGCGCATTCGCACAACAGCTACTCTGCCCGGTCGAGGATCTGATCGCCTTCCTCGACACCTCAAACCCGAACGACGATCAGATCGAAGACGCGGCCGGTGCATTCGATGTCTCGCCGCTTCTGATCAAGACCACGCTGGTCAATCACGGCTTCATCGATCGTCAGGCACTCTCGGAGTGACCATCCTGTTCCGTTGCAACGCAGGCCCCGCCGTGGGCCTGGGATACCTGACCCGCTGCCGTGCACTCGCCCAAGCGCTGCGCACACAGGGCGAGACCTGGGTCCTGGTCCACGTCGAGGTCCAGGGCGATTCCGAAGCGGGCTTTGCCGAGCGGATGTACGTTTACAATTACCGCATCTTCGACAAATACCGCACCGACATCGTCAGCCTCGCCGTGCTGGCCGACGCCGCCGCGCGCTTCCGCCCGAGCGCCTACGCCCGCGAGCGCTGGGGCTGCGCGTTGGACTTTCGCTTTCCGACGTGCAAACTGCTGGATCTACACGCCCGTTGGGCCGAGCTGGAAGCCGACCCCAATCCCTTCGCCCTGGTGGTGATGGCCCACCTGAAGGCGCAGGAGAGCAAGGACGGGGCGACCCGCAAAGCCTGGAAGATGCGCCTGGTGCGTCTACTCTACCAACGCGGCTACAGCCGCGAGGACATCCTGGAGCTGTTTCGTGTTCTGGATTGGCTGTTGCAGTTGCCGGAGGGTCTGGAGCAGGAGTTCAAGCGCGAGCTGATCGCTTTCGAGGAGCAAGCCAACATGCCCTACATCACCAGTATCGAACGCCTCGGTCGTCAGGAAGGCCGTCAGGAAGGCCGTCAGGAAGGCCAAGCCAACATGCTCATGAGCCTGCTTACCGCCAAATTCGGTCCTCTCGGCGAAGTGGAGCGCCAGCGCGTGCTCGACGCCGATCCGCAGACCCTCCTGCAATGGTCCACACGCCTGCTGAGCGCACGCACCTTCGAGGAGGTCTTCGGTGCCGGCTCTCGGCCCGACTCGGAGCACTGAGCCGGGGTGTCGACCCAGGCACCGATCGCATCCCGGGAATGCATCGACCGACATGTAGAGGCGACTTGAGTCGCCCGGTAACCATTGGAGACTAGACGTCGTCCACTTCCGGTCCGATGTCGCCTATCAAGACCCTCATGCCGCCCCGGGAATGCATCGACCGACATGTAGAGGCGACTTGAGTCGCCCGGTAACCATTGGAGAGTAGACGTCGCCCACTTCCGGTCCGATGTCGCCTATCAAGACCCTCATGCCCCCTGAGCTTTGCGGGCCGCGTTCCCAAGCAGAGCCCGGGAACGAGACAAATACCCAACAACCAATACCCAATAACCAATACCCAATAACCAATAACCAATAACGAATGAACCTAGCCATCATCCCCGCTCGCGGCGGCAGCAAGCGCATCCCCCGCAAAAACATCCGCGACTTCTGCGGCAAGCCGATGATTGCCTGGTCCATCCAAGCCGCGCAGGACAGCGGCCTGTTCGATCAGATCATCGTCTCCACCGACGACGACGAGATCGCGGAGGTCGCAAAGGCACACGGTGCCATGGCACCCTTCCGACGGCCTCCAGAGCTGTCCAACGACTACGCCGGCACGACCGAGGTCATTGCCCACGCGACTCAATGGGCGCTTGACCAAGATCTGCCGCTTTCGGCAGTGTGCTGCATCTACGCGACCGCCCCATTCGCGCGGTCAAAGGATTTGATAACCGGTTTGCGACTTCTGGGCCTTGCTCGTAATTCCGGCCATCGTGGCACTTGGCGCAGAGCGCCACGGGGCATGCGTGACACCGCAGAGCGGGTGTCACGAGCGACTGATGTTTTGGGTGGCCGGTCTTACGAGCGAGGCCCGACTTCTGCAAAGTGGCGACTGGGCCTTCAGCTTTACGGCAACCGAGTTCGCATCGCCGATTTTTCGCGCCTTCAAGCAAGATCCCGACGGGGGCGTGGAGATGTTCTTTCCCGAGCACTTCTGCAAACGCTCGCAGGATCTCCCCCACGCGTTGCACGACGCCGGACAGTTCTACTGGGGTTTGCCCGATGCCTGGCTTAGCGGCAAACGAATCTTCGACCGGCACAGCGCGCCGCTGATCATCCCCCGCTGGCGGGTACAAGATATCGACACCTAGGACGATTGGATACGCGCCGAGCTGTTGTGGCAGGCGTTGATCGCCGACACACGCAACGGTCAGAGTGACTAAACGAGGACAACAACGTGACGGATGCCAAGGACAATCAGAACAAGCAGTCGACCGGTTTTCAGACCGAACAAGAGCAATTTTGGGCCGGTGAGTTCGGCACGAACTATATCGACCGGAACCGCGATGAAGCTATCGTCGCATCCTGATCGCGGAGTACTACAATCCAACCCCGGTCTCGGTACCCTATCGCGGTCACGCCGACCGATTGTTCAAGCGCGATTTTGCAGGCGAGATGCTCGATCGCTATCCCGACCTCGAGCTGATCGACTACGGCTTCATCTACCGACGTGACCCGGTCTTTCCTCAGGACGACATGACGTGGTTTCTACTGCAGCGCACCTAGCCACGATCCTCGTCGTGGCCGCCCACCCCGACGACGAGGTCCTCGGCTGCGGCGGCACCATCGCTAAGCTGTCGGGGCAGGGCGCGGCGGTCCACATCGCCTTCCTCGCGGACGGCGTCGGCGCTCGCAGTCCCGGGGCGGTATCGAGTGCGATCGAATTGGAGCAACGCCGCGCGGCCGCCACGTCCGCCGCCGCTATCCTCGGCGCGGCATCCGTCAGTTTCGACGATCTACCCGACAATCGTCTCGACAGCATCCCCTTGCTCGACATCACCCAACGCGTCGAGGCCCTGATCGCCAAGCACCGGCCTGCGACGGTCTTCACTCACCACGCCGGGGATCTCAACGTCGACCACCGCTGCGTGCATCAAGCCGTCGTCACCGCCTGCCGCCCCCAGAGCGGCCATCCGGTGCGCACGCTGCTCTGCTTCGAGGTGCCCTCCAGCACCGAATGGCAGCCGCCCGGCTCCGGGCCGGCATGCGTATCCAACTGGTTCGTCGACATCGGCGCAACGCTGGAGCAAAAACTCGCTGCCCTGGATGCCTACTCCGCCGAGCTACGCGAGTGGCCGCACCCACGCTCACGCCGGGGGCGTCGAGCACTTGGCCTGCTGGCGCGGCGCGACCGTCGGCTGTGAAGCCGCGGAAGCCTTTGTCTTGGGCCGGCATCTCGCGTAAACCAAGAGAATCGGGGCGAATGACCACAGCGAACTGCGAGGCGAGCACATGTTGACGGATGTGGAATTCAGCGCGCTCTTGGATGATCGGACGAAGCGCATTCCCGGAGACATCCTGTGGCTGCCGGACGAGCGCGTGCGAACGCCTTTCCTCTACCCGGATGGCGACAACATTGATCTGTTCGTGCAGATCAAGGACGGGATTGCGATCGTTTCGGATCTCGGCGAGACCTTGCGATGGTTGCGCTCTCAGACCCTCTCGCCGCGACGGACGCCCAAGCAGAACGCCCTCATCGCAGATGCGTGCATCACCCATGGCATCGAGCTCTTCAAGGGCATGCTGGTGGCCCGCTGCAAGCCTGGTGATTCAGTCGCCACCGTCATCATGCGGGTCGCCCAAGCCTGCCTGCGCATCTCCGATCTTTGGTTTACCTTTCGAACCCGCGCGGTGGAGTCCGTCAACGACGAGGTCGGGGATTTCTTGTCCGAGAGGCAACTGCCGTTCGAGCGCCGACCGAAGCTCGTCGGTCGCTCCGGGCGCGGCTGGACGGTCGATTTTCATGTCATGGCCCCGGCGCACGGCTCGTTGGTTTCGGTCCTGAGCACCGGTAGCCGCTCGACCGCGCGTGCGGTCGCCGAACATGTCCTGGCCGCATGGTTCGACTTGAACCATTTCACTGCCGGGCCGGAGGCGCTGCGCTTCGTCAGTTTGTTCGACGATACGGCGGATGTTTGGTCGCCGGAGGATTTCATCCTGCTGGAGCCGCTATCGACGGTCACCCGGTGGTCACAGCCGGACGTCTTTGCCGACGTCCTGGCGGATGCCGCTTGAGCCGGCGATGCCTGATCCGAAGCAGGGCTTAGAGTGAAGATCGCCCTACGTGTCGACGCCTCCACCCGCATGGGCCTCGGTCATCTGGTGCGCTGCCGGACCCTGGCGCAGGGCCTGCGCGCCCAAGGTGCGGAGGTGCGCTTCATCTGCCGCGCGCATCCCGGCCATCAGATCGACACACTCGCCGCCGATGCCTTCGCGACCACAGCGCTCCCGGCCCCGCCGAACGACATCGACACGGGTGAGTCGACCGCCTCGGAGAACTACGCCCGCTGGCTCGGCGTCCCGCAGCTTCAAGACGCCGCCGAGACCCTGGCCGCACTGTCCGGCTGGCGGCCCGACTGGCTCGTAGTGGATCACTACGGACTGGATGCCGACTGGGAGCAGGCATTGCGACCAGAGGTCGGCCGCATCCTGGTCATCGACGACCTGGCCAACCGCCGGCACGACGCCGACCTGCTGCTGGATCAAAACTACGCGACCGACGGAGCACGGCGTTACGCCGGCCTCTTGCCCAAATCCGCCGTCACCCTGATCGGCCCGCGTTATGCCCTCCTGCACCCCGCCTATGCGGAGCAGCGGCGAACCTTGCGCTCGCGCGGGAGAGACGTGCAGCGGCTGCTGATCTTCTTCGGCGGGACCGATCCGCAGGACCTGACCGGGCTCGCACTCCAGGCACTGGCGGCGCCCGATCTGGCCGATCTGACCGTGGATTGCGTGGTCGGCGCCACCAACCCGCACCGCGAGTCGTTGAGCCGGCAAGCCGCCGCCCGCCCCGGCACCCGGCTGCACGGCCCGCGGCCGCACCTGGCGGACCTGATGGCCGAGGCCGACCTCGCCATCGGTGCGGGCGGCACCACCACCTGGGAACGCTGCTGCCTGGGCCTGCCGAGCCTGGTCGTCAGCATCGCCGAGAATCAGCGTCCAGCCTGCGCGGCCCTCGCCGCCGGTGACGTGATCCATTATCTTGGTCATCGCGATGCCGTCGGCATCGAGGTGTTGCGCCAAGCCGTACGACAACTGGTTCAAGATCGAGCGCGACGGCAACATCTCGCCGCCGCCGGCATGGAACTGGTGGACGGGCAGGGCGCTGCTCGGGTCGTTCGGGCCATGCAAACGGGTATAGGAGGGGACGGATGACGGCACAGACCTACGAAACCGATTTTCTCGGCTGGACGCAAGAGCAATCCGCCTTCCTGCGTGCGCGGCGCTGGGACGCATTGGATCTCGAGCACATTGCCGAGGAAATCGAAGATATGGGAAGAGAGCAAAAACTGGCCTTACAGTCCTTGCTTCGGCAGATCCTGCTTCATCTCCTGAAGTTGGCACTCTCTCCAGCCTCCGATCCAAGAGCAAAGTGGACCGAGGAAATCATCGAGTTTCGCGATCAAGCCCAAACGCGGATCGACGCCACGCCGAGCCTGAAACACCACGCGCCCGAGCTGTTTGCCAAGGCCTGGCAGCAAGCCCGGAGAGCCGCGCAAAAGTCATTCGAGCTCTACGATGAGCAGGTTCAAGTCCCTGTCGTGTGTCCGTATTCCATCGAGCAGGTACTCGACCCGGACTATTTTCCGAGCTCGAAGCCTGCGTCTGACGGGTAGAACGTTCACGACCTCGATCATCGTATCGGCCACATCGGCAGTGTCCAGGTTGCCGCCCGCGACCGCTTGGGAACGCCGGATTCATCCGGCTCCCGGGGACGGGCGACTTCAGTCGCCTGAGCGCGCCCGCGCGACGGACTGAAGTCCGCCCCCCCGGGGTGCCGACTGAAGTCGGCGTACCCAGGGCGTGCGGCCGGAGTTTCGCGTTCGGTTGGGGAACCCAAGAGGCATGGACGAAACGATGACCAAGTATCGGGTGATCAGCCAACTTGCGTGACGCCTTTCTTTGATCGACGACTCAGGAAAACACGATGAAAGTGAAACTGGACAAAGACGGCGACGCGTTGTACTTCCGCCTCCGAGCCGGCGACATCATCGAGTCCGAAGAAGTGCGGCCGGGTGTGATCCTGGATTTCGACGAAAACGATCAAGTCGTCGGGGTCGAGTTTCTACAGGTTTCCGAGCGAGCCAGCAGCGCGGATCTCTCCGTGATGCAATTCGAGCATTCCTGAGCGCAGACATGACACTGGCGCTCCTAACCGAAACCGACCTCGACCTCATCCTGCCCTGGCGCAACGCCCCCGCCGTGCGTCGGAACATGTACACCCACCACGAGATCGCGCCCGCCGAGCACCGGGCTTGGTTTCAACGCCTGCAGCAGGACCCCGGCGCACGCTGGTATCTCTACCGCGACGCCGCCGACACCCCGCAAGGCGTGGTCTACTTCACCGCGATCAGCCCCGAGCAAGGCACCGCCTCCTGGGGCTTCTACGCCCGGCCCGACGCCCCGCCCGGCACCGGCACGCGCATCCTCTACGAGGCGCTCATGCTGGCCTTCGGCGAGCTGTCCCTGCATAAGCTCAACGGCGAGGTGCTGGCCACCAACGTCACATCTGTCAACCTACACAAAAAGGTCGGCTTCACCCAAGAGGGTCTCTTTCGCGACCAGCACTTCGACGGCACCCAATACATCGACGTCGTACGCCTCGGTCTACTCGTCGCCGAGTGGGAGCAACACCGCGATCGTCTGCGCGAGCGTGTCGCACAGTTGGACGCACTCGCCGCGCAGCGCAGCGCCCCCCACCCGCAAAATCCTGATCCTGTCTGACGCCGACAGCTGGATCAATTCCTACGTGACCGACTTGGTCGAGGACTGGGAAGCGCAGGGACATGAAGTGCACTGGGCACACGATGCAACCGACACAAAGAACCCAACACCCCAACAACCAATAACCGACAACCAATACCCAACAACAACGAACCAATCACCAAGATCCGACTTCTGCTTCTGCCTGAGCTACGGCCGCATCGTATCGGCAGAGACCCGAGCCCGCTTCCGCCATACCCTGGTCGTCCACGAGAGCGACCTACCCCGGGGCAAAGGCTGGTCGCCCCTCACATGGCAGATCCTGGAAGGTCAGCACCGCATCCCGGTGACCCTGTTCGAAGCCGCCGAGCGCGTCGACAGCGGCGCAATTTATGCGCAATGCTGGCTAGACTTCCAAGGCCACGAGCTCATCGACGAGCTGCGCGCAGCACAAGCCGAGGCCACCTTGAACCTGTGCCGCTGGTTTGTCGACGACTATCCGTCCAGCGCCGAACAGGCCCGGCCCCAGTCCGGCGAGCAGACGTTTTACCCACGCCGTCGCCCGGAAGACAGTCGGTTAGATCCGAAACAGAGGCTCTCCCGGATTTCAGGGGGACGCATGAGTTATTTTAAAACAGGCACTTATGCCGCATTTCGCCGTACACGAGAAACCCCGAAAATGGCTGAGCGCTCGACCTGGCAAGCGCTTGTTTTATCAACGAACGGTTCCGAACTTGGCGTATCCATTGAGATCCAGGTACACCCTCTGGTAGAAGTGTTTGAGGCTCGTCATTCCATAGCAGCGGCGCTTGATGACTTTGAGCTTATTGTTGAGCCCTTCCACAAAGCCACTGGTCCGGCGGCCGACGAAATAATTCGTGATCTCCTCGAAGCGGGTCTCGAGCGTGCCGAGGAAACGATCGAAACACGTGAGCTTGCGGTTGGTGACGCGGCGCATCCAACCGCGCAGTTTACGTTTGCTTTGACCTTTCGACAGGCGACTGTCGTAGATGGCGGTGAGCGCCTCGCAGGCTTCGTACGCTTCTTTGAGTTTCGGGGAGTGGGCGAAGAGGCGATTGAGGAGGCGACGCTCATCGGCATTCAGGTCGGCGCGACGATGCCGCAGGACCCAATGCGCGTTCTTGAGCTCATCAAGGGACGCTTTGGAGAGCGTGCGACGCAGCCGCTTGAACTCGCGCTTGCGCAGGGTTTCGAGTCCCTCGCGATACAAGCGAGCGACATGAAAGCGGTCCGCGCAGATGAGGACGCGTTTGCCGAACACGGCCTTCGCGGCCCCGATGAAGCCTTGGTAAAGGTCCGAGCAGACAACCTCGACCGTGCGCCGTAAGCGCTTGGGAATGCTTCGAAAAACGCCTCCACGACGGCCTTGGTCCGTGCCGGGAGCAGGGCGATGACGCGGAGCCGATCATTCACGTAGGCACTGATCACGACGACAAAATCGCGATGGCCCTTCTTCAACGCAATCTCGTCGATGCCGATGACCTCCAGCGTCTCGATCCCGTTCCAATCGACCTCGGGCTCGATGCGGCGATCCAGAATGCCCTGCAGCGCATCGACACCGACGGCATGCTTGAGACTCACATCCTCGAGCGTACTGTTGATCAACTCGAGCAGCATTTGCTGCTCGAAGGCCTTCGTAACCGAGGCGCGTGGCGAATACCACGACAGCATCTGACTCGTCGTCGGCCGCCCCTCGCAGGAGTGGCACTGATAGCGTTTGGGTCGCAAAACAAGGACGGTGTGGTAGTCGAACACCGGTAAGTGCCGCAGCTTGATCTCTTGCCCAAGCCCGTAGCCATGGTCGATCGGCTTGCCGCAACGGTGACAGTGCGTTCCCTCCAAGGTGCTGTGGACATGGATCTGGAGCGTTCTGCGCTCGCCGAGCACAACGCGATCAATGGCGAGATCAGGCAGGTTCAGCAGGGTCTGAAGGGTATCGGTGTCAAACATCATTATAGGCCGCGTCCGAATGGGGTTCTGCCCGCAGGCAAGCTTCAGGTTGTTGATTTATAAAATATCATAACCCCATGAGATCCTGGAGAGCCGAAACAGACCATCGCCGAGCAGTTCAACCTCTTGCGCGTGGTCGACAACGAGCGCTATCCGGCGTTCTTCGAGCACCACGGAAGACGGTATCGGATCAGGGTCGAGAGGCATTGAGCGGCGCTGCGCAAGCGTGTCACCCGGTTGGACGCACTCGCCGCACACGCCCCAATAACCAACAACCAATAACCAATAACCAACAACCAATAACCAAGCGTCCCGGCATACCAGGGCAAGAGCACCCCGATCAACCAGATGCCAAGAACAATGACGGAAGCGATAAAGTCAACAATCTCCGAACAGCTTCAACAGCGGATCAAGACCCTTTTGGCTGAGCGGCTCGCTACGGTTGGTCTCCGCCATGTCGATGTCACGCCCGGGGTCGATTTCGAGGGCGACGACGTCCTGTATGTCGACGCCTTTTTCGATCTCACCGAACCGCCCCTGGATCCAGCCCGGTTCCATTTCCTGACCACGGTGTTGCGCGAAGCCATCGAGCCCCTCGGCGAATCGCGTTTCCCGCACCTGCGATACCATTTCCACGAAAATCAGAAGGTCGCGGGTTGGCGATGAGTCATGAGCTGATCCCGACCGCGCGCCGACTCGCCAATGTGAATGTACGGCGACCACGCCAGGCCGACCTCAAGCGAGCAATCAGTTCCGCTTACTATGCGTTATTTCACACGCTGGCCAAGGAGTGTGCCGATCGGCTGATCGGAAGTGGTCCTCCGCAACGCGGCGCAGCCTGGCGGCAGGTCTATCGGGCGTTGGAGCATGGATTTGCGAAGAATGCATGTGGTCAGGTAACTAACCTGGGTTTCCCGCCCGGGGTCGTCCACTTCGCCGACACCTTCGCGCGCTTACAGGATCAGCGCCATCAGGCCGACTATGACCCGGAAGCCAGATACATCCGGGCCGACGTGTTGATCATGATTACGGAGGTCGAACAGGCAATCTCGGCGTTGAAGGGTACATCGGTACGGGACCGTACGGCCTTTGCGGCACTGGTACTGCTGAAGAATCGCCGCTAGTCCGTGCATCGGACAACCTGACTCAACCAACGACACAAAACGCCCGAATGTACGCACTCGCCTCCCATCGCCCCTGAACTGGTTCCCAAGCTCAGCTTAGGAACCCGGCCCCGGAAGCTCTGCTTCTCATACCTGAGCGATGTCTGCGCATGTGACGCCGGGATTCACAAAGCAGAGCTTTGCGGGCCGCATTCCCAAGCGGAGCTTGGGAACGAGGGGAACGAGGGAACCTCAACCTATACTCACCCAACGATACAAACGCCCGAATGTACGCACTCGCCTCCCATCGCCCCTGAAACCGCGCCCTGTGCAGGCGGCTCGAAGAGCGCACCGGTCAAGCCTTCCGGCTGATCGATGCCCCCGATCAACTCGAACCCGAATCCCTGCGCGCCGACGCGATCCGGACCATCTTCTTTCCGCACTGGTCCTACAAGATCCCAGCGTCGGTCTACGAGCCGTTCGAGTGCGTTATTTTTCACATGACTGACCTGCCGTATGGCCGCGGCGGTTCGCCATTGCAAAACCTGATCATGTCGGGGCACGAGAACACGGTCATCAGCGCACTTCGCTGCGTCGAGGCACTCGATGCCGGTCCGGTCTATCTCAAGAGGCCCCTCAACCTCAACGGCGGCGCCGAGGAGATCTATCTTCGTGCCGACCGCATCGTCGAATCGATGATCGTGACCCTCATCGAGGAGCAACCGACAGCATCTCCCCAAGTCGGCGAACCGACGCTATTCAAGCGCCGCCGACCCGAGCAAGGCGACTGGTCGGATGCGCCGGACCTGGACCGCGTCTTCGATCGAATCCGCATGCTGGACGCCGACGGTTACCCGCCAGCGTTCATCGATGTGGGTCCATTTCGCCTCACATTTACGCGCGCCTCGCGTCGCACCGATGCCGTGCTGGCGGACGTGCGGATCACAGTTCGAGATCCCGGAGACATGGACCCATGAAGATCGCCGACCGCCCCATCGGCCGCGACCATCCGCCGTTCGTCATCGCCGAGATGTCCGGCAACCACAACCAATCCCTGGAACGCGCCATCGAGATCGTCGAGGCCGCCGCAGCCAGCGGCGCCCATGCCATCAAGCTCCAGACCTACACCGCCGACACCATGACCCTGCCGCTCGCGACCGGTGAGTTCTTCATCGACGACGAACGCAGCCTCTGGCACGGCAAAAGCCTGCACGATCTCTATCAGATCGCCTACACCCCGTGGGAATGGCACGCGCCCATCATCGCGCGTGCCGGCGAGCTCGGCTTGATCGCGTTCAGTACGCCGTTCGACGACACCTCAGTCGAGTTCCTCGAAGCGCTCGACACGCCTTGCTACAAGATCGCCTCCTTCGAGAACGCCGATCTCCCCCTGATCCGCAAGGTCGCCGCTACCGGCAAGCCGGTCATCGTCTCCACCGGCATGGCCACCCTCGCCGAGCTCGACGAAACCGTGCGGACCCTGCGCGACGGCGGCTGCAACGACATCGTGCTGCTCAAATGCACCAGCACCTACCCGGCCAGCCCGCAGAACAGCAACCTGAGAACCATCCCCCACCTGCGCGAGCTCTTCGGCTGCGAGGTCGGCCTGTCGGACCACACCCACGGCATCGGTGTCGGCATCGCCGCCGTGGCCTTCGGCGCGACGGTCATCGAAAAGCACTTCACGCTCAGCCGTGCCGAGGGCGGTGTGGACAGCGCCTTCTCCATGGAACCCCACGAGATGGCCGCCCTCGTCACCGAGACCGAGCGCGCCTGGCAGGCGCTGGGTGCCGTCCAATACGGCCCGACCGAGGCGGAGCTGCCCTCGCGGCGCTTTCGCCGCTCGCTCTACATCGCCGCCGACATCAAGGCCGGCGAGCCGCTCACGCCTGAAAACCTGCGCGTCATCCGCCCCGGCTTCGGCCTGGAGCCGAAGTACTACGAAACCCTGCTCGGCCGGCGGGTGAACCGGGATCTGGCGATGGGGACGGCGATGGCCTGGGAGTATCTGGGCTAACAGCCCGCCAGCGCTGTCGCGCACGGCGCACGGATTCGTACTGGTTCCCAAGCTCTGAGACTGTGCAGGAATTCTTCGTAGGTTGGGCTGAGGAACGAAGCCCAACGATGAGGTCGAGGTAACCGCCGGATTGTTGGGCCTCCTGCGTCGGCCCAACCTACGCGGAACTGGTTGATGCGTACTGGTTCCCAAGCTCTGCTTGGGAACCCGGTCTCGGAAGCTCTGCTTTCCCAGAGCAGCCACGCAAAGCAGAGAGGGTAGGGGCGACTTCAGTCGCCCCGAGACGCCCGCGCCGAGATTGAAGAAGGGTAGGGGCGACTTCAGTCGCCCCGAGACGCCCGCGCCGAGATTGAAGAAGGGTAGGGGCGACTTCAGTCGCCCCGAGACGCCCGCGCCGAGATTGAAGAAGGGTAGGGGCGACTTCAGTCGCCCCGAGACGCCCGCGCCGAGATTGAAGAAGGGTAGGGGCGACTTCAGTCGCCCCGAGACGTCCGTACCGAGATTTACGGGCGACTGAAGTCGCCCTACACACTCCCGACATGCCCGCGCCGAGGCTTACGGGCGACTGAAGTCGCCGCTACACACTCCCGAGACACCCGCGCCGTGGTCGAAGCGGGGTAGCGGCGACTTTAGTCGCCCCGACATGCCCGCGCCGAGGCTTATGGGCGACTGAAGTCGCCCCTACACTTGAGCTGTTTTCCAAGCTCAGCTTGGGAACCCGGTGCGAGAAGCTCAGCTTCTCGTGGCCAAGCGATGTCTGCCGAGGTACCGCGGGGGAACGAACGAGGGGAACCAGGGAACGAGGGGTCACGAGGGGAAAGAAGCTGGGGATCAGCAAGACTGAAGGGAGGATCAACGATGCCGCGCAGTCGCTATCGCTTCGTCGGCGAGGATACGCCTTACTTCATGACCATGACCGTCAACCACTGGCTGCCACAGCAATTACTGGCTCCAGACGCTTCTGCTGGACGACTCCGTCGCCGACCAGCGCGATGCCATCCTGGAAGCCACCAACGCCGCCAGCGTCATGACTCGCCCGGCCTGGACCCTGATGCACCGGCTCGCACCGTTTCTCGACTGTCCGCGCGCTCCGCTGTCGGTCGCCGAGCCGCTGGAGCGGCGGATCATCAACCTGCCGAGCAGTGCCGGTTTTGCTTGAGGGTCTTGACGATTGCCGTTTCGCCCCAAACGGTCTTATTGCATTGACGCTGCTACGGAAACACTATGCTGCTCGATGAAATCACTGAAAACCTGAAACAAAAATATAGCGATGCGGTTCTCCTGATCGAGAGTCAGCGATACTCAAACGCGATCTATTTAACCGGCTATTGTGTCGAGCTGGCATTGAAATACGCAATCGCGAAGCACTTGAATTGGCAGCAATTTAGAACGGAAGGTGAGTTGCGCGTGCTCAAGTCGCACAATTTCTTTTTTCTTCTGCAATTCACGGGAAAGGAAGATGCAATAAAGGCAAACACTGCCTGGCATGTCGTGAGCAAATGGAGGGAAACCAATCGTTACGAAGATCCTAGACGAGCAGTTGAGTCCGACGCGCGCGGCATGCTTGCTGCGGCGAGAACACTGGTGGAGGACCTATGCGAAATCTCGCTTTAGAGATCGCTCGATCGCTCGAGACAATCGAACAGGAGCGAGGCCCCTTTAAGGTCAAGTGCCTGGTTGCGCAGAATCCCGATGACATCCAATGGGATCTGATTCTCTGGGCTGACTGGTTCGAAGCCGACGAGGCGAAGCGACTCGATTATCTGATTGAAAAAATTATTGGCCAGCTAGAGACGGACGATCTGGCTCAGTTCAATGCGATCATCACGTTCGGTGCCCGTGACGAAACCGATTTTCTACGGGCTTTAATGAAAATCCAGGATAACTATCTAAAAGGATTTTACCAGAGCGTTTGGGGTGGAGACTTTTGGGAAGTTCGAACGACACTGCCGCAAGCACGACTCGTCGTCCCGTTGAATCGCTCTACTCAAGACCTATCTCGGGAACGACGCGATCCGATTAAATCACAGCGTGTAACGATTGAGTGACTAAAAGAAGCCGATTGCACTATCAGTGGGTGTGCTGCGCCATCGACCTTTCACGCCTTGCCGCGATCCAGGATGAAGCGCTCTTGGAGCACATTCGGCGTGTGGGCCGGGTGTTTTACCAGCGATGATCCCATTGCTCCTGGTCGGCGGCGGAGGCCACTGCCGCTCCTGCATCGACGTGATCGAGGCGCAAGCCCGTGATCGTCTCCACCGGCATGGCCACCCTCGCCGAGCTCGACGAAACCGTGCGAACCCTGCGCGACGGCGGCTGCAACGACATCGTGCTGCTCAAATGCACCAGCACCTACCCGGCCAGCCCGCAGAACAGCAACCTGAGAACCATCCCCCACCTGCGCGAGCTCTTCGGCTGCGAGGTCGGCCTCTCGGACCACACCCACGGCATCGGTGTCGGCATCGCCGCCGTGGCCTTCGGCGCGACGGTCATCGAAAAGCACTTTACCCTCAGCCGTGCCGACGGCGGCGTGGACAGCACCTTCTCCATGGAACCCCACGAGATGGCCGCCCTCGTCACCGAGACCGAGCGCGCCTGGCAGGCGCTGGGTGTCGTCCAATACGGTCCTACCGGGGCCGAGAAGCCATCCCTGCGCTTCCGGCGTTCGCTCTACATCGCCGCCGACATCAAGGCCGGCGAGCCGCTCACGCCCGAAAACCTGCGCGTCATCCGCCCCGGCTTCGGCCTGGAGCCGAAGTACTACGAAACCCTGCTCGGCCGGCGGGTGAACCGGGATCTGGCGATGGGAACGGCGATGGCCTGGGAGTATCTGGGCTAACAGCCCGCCAGCGCTGTCGCGCACGTCGCACTGATGCGCACTGGTTGATGCGTACTGGTTCCCAAGCTCTGCTTGGGAACCCGGTCCCGGAAGCTCTGCTTCGCGTGCCCGCTCGATATCTGCAGAGGTGACGCCGGGGTTTGCAAAGCAGAGCTTTGCGGGCCGCATTCCCAAGCGGAGCTTGGGAACGAGGGGAACGAGGGAACGAGGGGACGAGGGGGAAAAGCCGTCCATGCGCTTTCGCCGCTCCGTCGACATCGCCGCCGACCTCAACGCCGAGGATAGGTTGACGCGCGAGAACATCCGCGTGATCCGCCCGGGGTTTGGTCTCGCACCGAAACACGACGACACCCTGCTCGGGCGACGGGTCAACCGCGATCCGGCGATGGGGACGGCAATGCGTTGGGATTACATCGGCTAACCGCTGCTTCGCGACAGCGTTCTGTCCTGTCCTTAGCAACCGTTCAATTACAAGTGATCCATCTTAGCCCCTCTCCCCTCGCGGGAGAGGGGTTGGGGAGAGGGGGGCATGAACCGGAATGGCTAAGTTGTTTCTGAACCGTTCCTGAGTCTGCAAACAAGAGGAGATGGTCACCATGCAAGCACCTCCCGCTGCGCGTCACGCCTGATTCCGATGCCGCGCCATCCGCCCACGCCGTGGCATCGCCTCTTCGGCATTGCCCTGACCGACCTCTTCACCGGGCGCCCTTGGCGCGTCGAGCTGGAGTTGGAATTGGCGCTGAAAAGCCAGCGCCTCGACGTCCTGATCATCGAGCGCCTGAGCGGTCAGGCCGCCGATCTCCGGGACTCCGCAGCTCTGGCCGATCTGCCGGACGGTCTCGAGGGCCTCGGTGCGCACAACATCCTGACCTACAAGTCCGCCCAAGAGAGCCTCGACGCCTGGGCCGTGGATGAGCTGATCGGGCACTATGTCACCTATCGCAAACTCGTCTCCGAGCCGCCGGCCCCGGGCCTGCTGGCCAGGACGGTGACCCCGTGTCCGCCCCGGCCGGCGGGCGATTGCTCCCGGCCGCTGATTTTCGGCTCTACGCCGTCGCCACCCGCCAACCCACGGGGCTCTTGCGCCGACTCCACCCCGACGGCCAGCCACGCCACCGCTTGGCCCGGCGTCTATGATCTGACCTGGGGCCATCGCGCGATTCGCCTCATCGTGCTGAATCGGATCGCCGACCATCCGCGCAACGCCCCTTGGCAACTCTTTGCCAGCGAACTGGAGCGCGTGCGTTCCGGTCTCGAACCATTACCGGCCGTGTGAGCCGGCGGCGCTGCTGTTGCGCTATCATCTGGCCCAAGTGCACCACCTGGAGCGACCCGACATGGCTTATACCCTCGAGGATTTCAAACACGACACCTTACGTCTGTTGATCGAAGACGTTGATCAGTTCACCCCCGAGGAACGTGCGGCACTCCTTGAGCGGATGGACGCCGAGGACCGACTGCGCGGCCTGCCGACCGAGGACCGCCTGCGTGGCCTGCCGACCGAGGACCGCCTGCGCGGCCTGCCGACCGAGGAGATCCTGCGCGTCCTGCCGCCCGAGGAGATCCTGAGCGGCCTGGATCCCGACGTGATTAAAGCCTGGCTCGAGCGCACCGGGCACTGAATCCGCCGTGCGCCGACGCGGTGATGTGCACTGGTCGTACTGGTTCCCAAGCCCTGAGACTGTGCAAGTATTCCTGCGTTGGGCCGAATGACAGCATGTCGTAGGCTGGGGTGAGCTTGCGAACCCGAGCATTTCAAACGGTTGCAAATCCGCAGATGCCGGGGTTCGTTCCTCACCCCGGCCTACGGCGAATTCTTTCACAATCTCTCTGCTTGGGAACCCGGTCCCGGAAGCTCTGCTTCGCGTGCCCGCGCGATATCTGCAGAGGTGACGCCGGGGTTTGCAAAGCAGAGCTTTGCGGGCCGCATTCCCAAGCGGAGCTTGGGAACGAGGGGAACGAGGGGGCGAGGGGACGAGGGGAAAAAGCCGTCCATGCGCTTTCGCTGCTCCGTCGACATCGCCGCCGACCTCAACGCCGAGGATAGGTTGACGCGCGAGAACATCCGCGTGATCCGCCCTGGGTTTGGTCTTGCACCGAAACACGACGAGACCCTGCTCGGGCGGCGGGTCAACCGCGATCCGGCGATGGGAACAGCCATGGCTTGAACTGGTTCCCAAGCTCTGCTTGGGAACCCGGTCCCAGAAGCTCTGCTTCGCGTGCCCGCTCGATATCTGCAGAGGTGACGCCGGGGTTTGCAAAGCAGAGCTTTGCGGGCCGCATTCCCAAGCGGAGCTTGGGAACGAGGGGAACGAGGGAACGAGGGGACGAGGCCGAAAAGCCGTCCATGCGCTTTCGCCGCTCCGTCGACATCGCCGCCGACCTCAACGCCGAGGATAGGTTGACGCGCGAGAACATCCGCGTGATCCGCCCGGGGTTTGGTCTCGCACCGAAACACGACGACACCCTGCTCGGGCGACGGGTCAACCGCGATCCGGCGATGGGGACGGCAATGCGTTGGGATTACATCGGCTAACCGCTGCTTTGCGACAGCGTTCTGTCCTGTCCTTAGCAACCGTTCAATTACAAGTGATCCATCTTAGCCCCTCTCCCCTCGCGGGAGAGGGGTTGGGGAGAGGGGGGGCATGAACCGGAATGGCTAAGTTGTTTCTGAACCGTTCCTGAGTCTGTAAACAAGAGGAGATGGGCACCATGCAAGCACCCCCCGCTGCGCATCACGTCTGATCCCGATGCCGCGCCATCCGCCCACGCCGTGGCATCGCCTCTTCGGCATTGCCCTGACCGACCTCTTCACCGGGCGCCCTTGGCGCGTCGAGCTGGAGTTGGAATTGGCGCTGAAAAGCCAGCGCCTCGACGTCCTGATCATCGAGCGCCTGAGCGGTCAGGCCGCCGATCTCCGGGACTCCGCAGCTCTGGCCGATCTGCCGGACGGTCTCGAGGGCCTCGGTGCGCACAACATCCTGACCTACAAGTCCGCCCAAGAGAGCCTCGACGCCTGGGCCGTGGATGAGCTAATCGGGCACTACGTCACCTATCGCAAACTCGTCTCCGAGTCGCCGGCCCCCGGGCCTGCCGGCCAGGACGGTGACCCCGTGTCCGCCCCGACCGGCGGGGGACTGCTTCCCGCCGACGATTTTCGGCTCTACGCCGTGGCTACTCGCCAACCGGCGGGGCTCTTGCGCCGACTCCACCCCGCGGCCAGCCACGCCACCGCTTGGCCCGGCGTCTATGATTTGACCTGGGGCCATCGCGCGATTCGCCTCATCGTGCTGAATCGGATCGCCGACCATCCGCGCAACGCCCCTTGGCAACTCTTTGCCAGCGAACTGGAGCGCGTGCGTTCCGGTCTGAACCATTACCGGCCGTGTGAGCCGGCGGCGCTGCTGTTGCGCTATCATCTGGCCCAAGTGCACCACCTGGAGCGACCCGACATGGCTTATACCCTCGAGGATTTCAAACACGACACCTTACGTCTGTTGATCGAAGACGTTGATCAGTTCACCCCCGAGGAACGTGCGGCACTCCTTGAGCGGATGGACGCCGAGGACCGCCTGCGCGGCCTGCCGACCGAGGAGATCCTGCGCGTCCTGCCGCCCGAGGAGATCCTGAGCGGCCTGGATCCCGACGTGATTAAAGCCTGGCTCGAGCGCACCGGGCACTGAATCCGCCGTGCGCCGACGCGGTGATGTGCACTGGTCGTACTGGTTCCCAAGCCCTGAGACTGTGCAAGTATTCCTGCGTTGGGCCGAATGACAGCATGTCGTAGGCTGGGGTGAGCTTGCGAACCCGAGCATTTCAAACGGTTGCAAATCCGCAGATGCCGGGGTTCGTTCCTCACCCCGGCCTACGGCGAATTCTTTCACAATCTCTCTGCTTGGGAACCCGGTCCCGGAAGCTCTGCTTCGCGTGCCCGCGCGATATCTGCAGAGGTGACGCCGGGGTTTGCAAAGCAGAGCTTTGCGGGCCGCATTCCCAAGCGGAGCTTGGGAACGAGGGGAACGAGGGGGCGAGGGGACGAGGGGAAAAGCCGTCCATGCGCTTTCGCCGCTCCGTCGACATCGCCGCCGACCTCAACGCCGAGGATAGGTTGACGCGCGAGAACATCCGCGTGATCCGCCCTGGGTTTGGTCTTGCACCGAAACACGACGAGACCCTGCTCGGGCGGCGGGTCAACCGCGATCCGGCGATGGGAACAGCCATGGCTTGAACTGGTTCCCAAGCTCTGCTTGGGAACCCGGTCCCAGAAGCTCTGCTTCGCGTGCCCGCTCGATATCTGCAGAGGTGACGCCGGGGTTTGCAAAGCAGAGCTTTGCGGGCCGCATTCCCAAGCGGAGCTTGGGAACGAGGGAACGAGGGAACGAGGGGACGAGGCCGAAAAGCCGTCCATGCGCTTTCGCCGCTCCGTCGACATCGCCGCCGACCTCAACGCCGAGGATAGGTTGACGCGCGAGAACATCCGCGTGATCCGCCCGGGGTTTGGTCTCGCACCGAAACACGACGACACCCTGCTCGGGCGACGGGTCAACCGCGATCCGGCGATGGGGACGGCAATGCGTTGGGATTACATCGGCTAACCGCTGCTTTGCGACAGCGTTCTGTCCTGTCCTTAGCAACCGTTCAATTACAAGTGATCCATCTTAGCCCCTCTCCCCTCGCGGGAGAGGGGTTGGGGAGAGGGGGGCATGAACCGGAATGGCTAAGTTGTTTCTGAACCGTTCCTGAGTCTGCAAACAAGAGGAGATGGTCACCATGCAAGCACCTCCCGCTGCGCGTCACGCCTGATTCCGATGCCGCGCCATCCGCCCACGCCCTGGCACCGCCTCTTCGGTATTGCCCTGACCGACCTCTTCACCGGGCGCCCTTGGCGGGTCGAGCTGGAGTTGGAATTGGCGCTGAAAAGCCAGCGCCTCGACGTCCTGATCATCGAGCGCCTGAGCGGTCAGGCCGCCGATCTCCGCGACCCCGCAGCGCTGGCCGATCTGCCGGACGGTCTCGAGGGCCTCGGTGCGCACAACATCCTGACCTACAAGTCCGCCCAAGAGAGCCTCGACGCCTGGGCCGTGGATGAGCTGATCGGGCACTATGTCACCTATCGCAAACTCGTCTCCGAGCCGCCGGCCCCGGGCCTGCTGGCCAGGACGGTGACCCCGTGTCCGCCCCGGCCGGCGGGCGATTGCTCCCGGCCGCTGATTTTCGGCTCTACGCCGTCGCCACCCGCCAACCCACGGGGCTCTTGCGCCGACTCCACCCCGCGGCCAGCCACGCCACCGCTTGGCCCGGCGTCTATGATCTGACCTGGGGCCATCGCGCGATTCGCCTCATCGTGCTGAATCGGATCGCCGACCATCCGCGCAACGCCCCTTGGCAACTCTTTGCCAGCGAACTGGAGCGCGTGCGTTCCGGTCTGAACCATTACCGGCCGTGTGAGCCGGCGGCGCTGCTGTTGCGCTATCATCTGGCCCAAGTGCACCACCTGGAGTTGCCCGGCATGGCCTATACCCTCGAGGATTTCAAACACGACACCTTACGTCTGTTGATCGAAGACGTTGATCAGTTCACCCCAGAGGAACGTGCGGCCCTCCTGGAGCGAATGGACGCCGAGGACCGCCTGCGTGGCCTGCCGACCGAGGAGCGCCTGCGTGGCCTGTCGACCGAGGAGATCCTGAGCGGCCTGGATCCCGACGTGATTAAAGCCTGGCTCGAGCGCACCGGGCACTGAATCCGCCGTGCGCCGACGCCGTGATGTGCACTGGTAGCGCTGGTTCCCAAGCTCCGACTGTGCAAGTACTCTGCTTAGGCTGGGGTCAGGGACGAACCCCGGCATTCGCCGCTCCGTAAACCACGGAACTGCTGGGGTTCGCAGGCTCACCCCTGCCTACGATCGGACGCCGATGAGTGATTGGGGCGAATACTTGCCCGATCTCTCCGCTTGAGAACCCGGTCCGCACGACATCATGATCCAAATCGCCATTGATCTCCCGGACGACGTGTTCTCGAGCAGGAAGCAGCCACCCCGTGAATTTGCTCGACAAATGCGCTTGGCCGCAGCCATTCACTGGTATGCTCGCAATGAGATCTCCATGGAAAAGGCCGCCATGATCGCGGGGATGGACCGCACTGACTTTCTATCGGCTCTTGCTGCCGAGCAAGTGGACGTGTTTGAAGTCGACCCCGTGAGCCTCGAGAAAGAGCTCAATCATGCCTGAACAAGCGGTGGTGAACGCCTCGCCGCTCATACTTCTGTCGAAGGCGCGGGTAATCGAACTCCTTCAACAAGCCGCCCTCAGCATTCTGGTTCCCGAGATGGTGGCTTTGGAAGTCAATCGTCGCGGCGAGCTTGATCCCACCGCGCGTGCCGTGGCGACCACGTCATGGATCAGCACCGTAGCGACGCCCAGTGTGCCGCGACTCATCCAATCTTGGGATCTTGGCCCCGGCGAGTCCGGGGTTTCGGCATACGCGCAGATGCGCCCTGGCGTTATCGCAATCAACGACGACGGCGCGGCACGACGTTGTGCAGACACGCTGGGTATCCCGCTACTGGGGACACTTGGCTTTTAGTTATGCTCGCAAAGAGGCGTGGTGTGATCCCGGCCGCAAGGCCGATGATTGCCCACTTGAAGCAGCATGGGATGTATCTGTCTGAGACCACCATCAACCGCGCGATGTTGCTGATCGGCGAATTGGTTCCCAAGCTCTGCTTGGGAACCCGGCCCCGGAAGCTCTGCTTCGCGTGCCCGCTCGATATCTGCAGAGGTGACGCCGGGGTTCGCAAAGCAGAGCTTTGCGGGCCGCATTCCCAAGCGGAGCTTGGGAACGAGGGGGCAGAAGCTGGGGAACAGCAAGACTGAAGGGAGGATCAACGATGCCGCGCAGTCGCTATCGCTTCGTCGGCGAGGATGCGCCTTACTTCATGACCATGACCGTCAACCACTGGCTGCCCGTTTTTACCCGTTCGCAAAGCGTTGAGGTCGTGCTGGAATCCTGGCGCTGGTTACAGCGCAACGAGGGATTGCGTCTGCATGGTTTCGTCATCCTCGAAAACCATTTGCATCTAGTGGCCTACGCGCCCGAGCTCCCGCGCCTGATCCAGCGTTTCAAGTCCTATACCGCACGGCAGATCATCGACCAACTAAAGGCCGCAAATGCCGGTCGGCTGCTCGATCTGCTCGCCTTGTTCAAGCGTCGTCACAAACAGGCGTCGAGCTATCAGTTCTGGGAGGAAGGGAGCCATCCTCAGCGGATCGAGCACGAGGCGGTCATGCGCCAGAAGCTCGATTACATCCACGATAACCCGGTCAAACGCGGCTATGTCGATCTGCCGGAGCACTGGCGCTGGTCGAGCGCACGCAACTATGCCGGCATGGCGGGTGTCATCGATATCGACCCTGATTGGTAAGGTCTTGCCCTGGTTGCCCTGGTTCCCAAGCTCCGCTTGGGAACCCGGCCCCAGAAGCTCAGCTTCTCGTGGCTAAGCGAGCCTGCCGAGGTGTTCGGGGGTTCGCAAAGCAGAGCTTTGCGGGCCGCGTTCCCAAGCAGAGCTTGGGAACGAGGGTGAGCAAAGTGGACCAGAACCACGTTCCCAACTCTGGCGGACAGAGCATTTCAGGGTGCATCCCTATTTTCCTTTTCCTCCGAAGACCAACGAGAATCACGCATGAAAGGCGAATTCACGGCGATTATCGAGCCGGCCCCGGAAGGCGGATTTTGGGCGATTTGCCCGGAAATACCCGGCGCGAATGGACAGGGAGAAACGCTCGAGGAAACCAAGGAGAGTCTACGACAGGCCATCGAAATGATTCTGGACGACCGCACGTCGGACATCCTACGCGGCCTTCCGCATGATGCCATCTGCGACACGGTCGCCATTGGATGAAAAGACTTTTCCTGGAGCGAAAGCTGAGAATCGCCGGCTGCTACTTGAAACGCGAGGGGGCATCGCATGCGCTGTGGGTCAATCCAGCCAACGGAAAAACTGAAGCCGTGCCTCGGCATACCGAGATCAAGGAGCCCTTGGCAAGAAAGATCCTAAAAAGCCTAGGTGCAGAGTGATCTCTGCTTGGGAGCCCGGTCCGAGAAGCTCAGCTTCTCGTGGCTAAGCGATGTCTGCCGAGGTGCCGCGGGGGTTCGCAAAGCAGAGCTTTGCGGGCCGCGTTCCCAAGCAGAGCTTGGGAACGAGGGGGAACGAGCGGTCATCCTTGCACGGGTTGAACTGGTTCCCAAGCTCCGCTTGGGAACCCGGTGCGAGAAGCTCAGCTTCTCGTGGCTCAGCGATGTCTGCCGAGGTGTCGCCGGGGTTCGCAAAGCAGAGCTTTGCAGGCCGCATTCCCAAGCGGAGCTTGGGAACGAGGGGGAAACCCTGCTCGGCCGGCGGGTGAACCGAGATCTGGCGATGGGGACGGTGATGCAGTGGGGTTATGCATGTCGGCGGGTATGCTCACACGCTCGATCGACCGATACACGATGTTTTCAATCGAAACAAAACCGAACCGTGACGACATCATGATCCAAATCCTTCAACAAGCCGCCCCCAGCATTCTGGTTCCCGAGATGGTGGCTTTGGAAGTCAATCGTCGCGGCGAGCATGATCCCACCGCGCGTGCCGTGGCCACCACGTCATGGATCAGCAGCGTAGCAACGCCCGGTGTGCCCGATGCCGAGCGAGCGCCTGACGACCGCTTTGGCCGCGGATCCCGTGTGCTGCATCAACGCGCTTTCCGTCTTGGAGCTGTGGCGGATGCGTCTGCGCCTGACTGAGCTTGCGCAGGGCCGCACCGACGCCGCTTGCTGAGCCTACACATGCTTTGCACGAAGGGGACATGACGACTTTGGGTTTACACCCAGCGCGCGATCCTTGTTGCCGCGGAATCTCTGATATAGGATGCGCCTTCCTTCCGGTAGACGGAAGACGACGCAATTTCGCCATGCTTTTGTTTTTGATGCCTATTCATGACAGGGTAGGGCGGTAGCGTGCCTGAAGCGCCGCCGCAGGCGCTTCCCGGACCACCGAACGAGGCCCCCGCGGGTGGCGCCCTCGCGCCCACGCTCCGCGTCGCGAACCCGACGCCCACGCTCGCACCCCCGGCACCATCGACGCACACCGCCATGACCGACGACCTCCACTACCGCGTCCTCAAGTAGCTCGAGGTGCACCCCGACGCCACCCAGCGCGATCTCGCGAAGGCGCTCGGCATCAGCCTGGGCAGCACCAACTGTGAACAGCCTGCCTGAAGCCATTGTTGCGGCCATCCGAGACGTCGTCGGCCCCGGCCCGGTCAACCTGCACGAGCCACGCTTCGCCGGCAACGAGTCGCGCTATGTCCAGGACTGCATCGACTCGACCTTCGTCTCCTCGGTCGGACGCTACGTCGACCGATTCGAGGCCGATCTTGCGGCCTGTACCGGCGCCCGTCACGCCGTCGCGGTCGTCAACGGCACCGCGGCCTTGCATGTGGCACTGCTGCTCGCCGGGGTCGAAGCCAACGACGAGGTCATCGTGCCTGCGCTCACCTTTGTCGCGACCGCCAACGCCGTGCGTTATTGCGGGGCCGTGCCGCACTTCGCCGACAGCGACGAGCGCACCCTGGGTCTCGCCCCGGACGCGCTGCGTGACTGGCTTCGCTCCATCGCCGAGCCGGCGGCCGGGCAGGGCAGCATCAACCGTCTGACCGGTCGGCGCATCCGCGCCGTTGTCCCGATGCACACCTTCGGCCACCCCTGCGACCTGGATGGTCTGCTCGTCGTGGCCCGCGAATTCCGGTTGACCCTGGTGGAAGACGCCGCCGAATCACTCGGCTCCATCTATCACGACCGGCACACCGGCACGCTCGGCCGCCTCGGCACACTCAGCTTCAACGGCAACAAGACCATCACCACCGGCGGAGGCGGGGCCATCCTGACCGACGACACCGACCTTGCCCGGCGCGCCAAGCACCTGACCACCACCGCCAAGGTGCCGCACCGCTGGGCCTACGAGCACGACGCGGTCGGCTTCAACGACCGGTTGGCCGATGAAAATTAAAACCCTTCAGCTCGAAAACTTTCGCGCGAAGACGTTGTTGTCCATCGACTTCGGCCTGCGCCTGACGGTTTTGATGGGCGAGAACGGTTCCGGCAAGACAACCATCCTCGATGGTCTAGCGATTGGACTTGGGGTCGTGCCGATGCGCCTGCCGGGGGTGGTCGGGATCAACTTCAAAAAGCGAGGTGACATTCGCCAAGCAGAGGGTCGAGTCGCGCCTTATACACGCGTGGCATTGGAAACCATCGATGGCTTGGTTTGGGATCGGATGCAAAAGCGGGATCAGTCGCGAACCACCGCCAAATCCCTGCCGAGCAGAATCGGGACGTCACTCATCGACCGGCATATCGATGAATGGATCCTTGATCCGCACAATCGCGGCGATACCTTCGATCTGCCGGTGTTCGTTTTTTATGGTGTCAGTCGCGCACTACTCGATTTGCCCCAAAACAGAAAAGGATTTCCCAAGGCGCACGACAGGTTCGAAGCCCTGGCGGGAGCGCTGACGGCAACCACTCGCTTCAAGTCGGCGTTTGTCTGGTTCTACAACAAGGAGAATGAAGAAATTCGGTTGCAGCGAGAGCGAAAGAGCTTTGATTTCAGGTTGAAAGAGCTCGACGCGGTCCGATCTGCGATGACGCGCATGTTTACCGATATTTCAGACCCCCAAGTCAAGCTCAATCCGCTGCGCTTAACCGTGCAGCACGGTGGTCAAACCCTTGATATCGCGCAGCTCAGCGACGGTTACAAAACGCTCCTTGGGCTTGTCATCGACTTGAGTGCAAGGATGGCCATCGCCAACCCCCACCTCGATGATCCGCTCTCCGCGGAGGCGGTCGTCATGATCGACGAGGTCGATCTGCATCTGCATCCGGCATGGCAGCGTCGGATTATCGGCGATTTACTGGCCACCTTTCCAAACACTCAGTTTATTCTGACTACGCATAGCCCCTATGTTGTTGGCTCGATCAACAACCATCTAAAGCGGGATCGCATTAAAAAACGTACGATCGATGATCCAGTCGCTCAAAAGCTGTTGGCGCTCGATCCAAGCCAGGTGGCCGCTTATTTGATGCAGAAGGGTCACATGGAGTCGCTTTTGGATCAGGATCTCGGCCTCATCGATGATCGATTGTTGGAGCAGTTCAATGCAATGGCCAGGGTTTATGAAACCATGCGGGATATCGAGTGGGCTCATAAAGCCTGATGGATCTGAAGCCATATCAGCACTGTCTCTGTCAGCGCATGCCGAGCGGTCAACCTGCACTCTGCGACGGACCGCAAGCATTCACCGAACAGGGCAAAAAAGTGAAACTGACTCCGCGCAGGGGCGAAAACCTCTATGCGGTTGCGAGGGATTGGAAGCTCACGAACCAGGTACTCGCAGTGAAGACCTTGGGCGATTTGGTGCGGCATGCGATTCCTGAGTGTGCCCCGCCGGCGCCATCCCGGCGACCGCCTTCAACACCGGCGGTGTGCCCGATCGGTTGGACGTCATCCATGCCTTGCTCCCGAATCCGGCCGCCTTGGGTGGCGACCGCCCAAGGTCCGCACGGCGGGCCTTGCTCGTAACTACGGCCATCGTGGCACGTGGCGCAGAGCGCCACGGGGCATGCGTGACACCGCGGAGCGGATGTCACGAGCGACTGATGTTTTGGGTGGCCGGTCTTACGAGCGAGGCCGCACGGCGTATCGACTGTAGGGTCCGCTGTGCGGACCGACGGCCTCACAATCACCTGGAACGTTGCGGCTTAAGCCGAGGCAACATCGTGACACTCGACGACAGGGCGTAGGTTGTGCCGAGCCGTGCGAGGCACAACCAACCGTCGGCGCAAGTTGTGCTTCCTATCGTCAGCACAACCTACGGGTATGGAAGTTTGCGGAAATCGCTTAAGCCGAGGCAACATCGTGACACTCGACGACAGCGAACAGATTCAGCAGGACGGATTGACCATCGATGTCTGAGTCACCGTTCAATAAGGTCTGGAGCGGAAGGGTACGTGGCTCAATGCGTCTTCAATTGATCCAGTCCTTTCCCTAGCCGGGTGCATGATTCCGTGGTACGTCCCCTATTTCCCTTGGATTGACGATCGCCGAGCAGACCGAACCGCTGCTTGCGTGCATCGCCGACCTCCAAACGTTGGAAGACCTCGGCGATCAACTGCTCATCAGTCCCGACGGAGAGGAATGGTTGCGCGCGGTACGGCACATGAGTGTTGGCGAGGAACACTGATTTTAGCGGGTTCCCAAGCTCCGCTTGGGAACCCGGTACCGGAAGCTCTGCTTTCCCAGAGCAGCCACGCAAAGCAGAGAGGGTAGGGGCGACTTCAGTCGCCCCGAGACGTCCGTGCCGAGATTTATGGGCGACTGAAGTCGCCCCTACACGCTCCCGAGACACCCGCGCCGTGGTCGAAGAGGGTAGCGGCGACTTCAGTCGCCCCTAGACGTCCGTGCCGAGATCGAAGAAGGGTAGCGGCGACTTCAGTCGCCCCGAGACACCCGTACCGAGATCGAAGAAGGGTAGCGGCGACTTCAGTCGCCCCGAGACACCCGTACCGAGATCGAAGAGGGTAGGGGCGACTTCAGTCGCCCCGAGACACCCGTACCGAGATCGAAGAGGGCGACTTTAGTCGCCGACATGCCCGCGCCGAGGCTTATGGGCGACTGAAGTCGCCGCTACACTTGGGAATCCGGTACTCGAAGCTCCGCTTCCCGAGAGCAGAGGCGCAAAGCAGAGCGTTGCGGGGGCGAGGGAACGAGAGAACAGCGAGGGAAATCGATCAGCCCTATGAAGACACCCAAGACATCCAAGACATCCAAGGCACAGCGGCGCGGCCCCACCCACGACAGCGGCTACAAACTGCTCTACGGTCACGCCGCGATGGTGCGCGACCTGCTGCGCGGCTTCGTGCCCGGCGACTGGGTCCAAGCGCTCGACCTCGAGACCCTCGAGCGCTGCAGCGGAAGCGATACCGAGCGCACGCGGGTTTTTCGCCAAGCAGGGTGCGTCACGCGCGCGTCGGGACAAGGCGCGCCGACGAGGCGTAGCGGTCACTACGGCGAGGAGGCGCAACGCGGTCCCGGCGTGCGCGGGGCGTGCAATGCGGCGAAAAACCCGCGTGCGCTCGGTATAGTACACCGACGACCTGCGCGACCGCGCCGACGACATCGTCTGGCGTCTGCGTTGGGGCCCCGACTGGCTCTACATCTACCTGCTGCTGGAATTCCAATCCACCGTCGATCCCTGGATGGCCGTGCGCATCCAGACCTACCTCGGGCTGCTCTACCAGGATCTCATACGCGCCGGGACCCTGAGTGCCGCAGGACGTCTGCCGCCCGTGCTGCCCGTGGTGCTCTACAATGGTGTCACGCCCTGGCGTGCTGCCGAGACGCTGGAGCCGCTCATCGAGCCGGCGCCGCCGCTGCTCGAGTGCTATCGCCCGCGACAGGCTTACCTGCTGCTCGACGAGCAGCGCATCGCCAACGCCGGACCCCTGCCCGAGCGCAACCTCAGTGCGGCCCTGTTTCGGCTCGAGGCGAGCCGCGGCGCGGACGAGGCGATGGGCATCGTGCACGCCGTGCTCGACTGGCTCAAGGCACCGGAACAGACCGGCCTGCGCCGTGACTTCGCGGTCTGGTTCGGTCGCGTCTTCCTGCCCAAGCGCCTGCCCGGCGTGCACTTGCCACCCCTTGGCGAACTCAGCGAGGTGTATCACATGTTGGCCGAGAATCTGGAAAGCTGGACCGATCAGTGGAAACGAGAAGGCATGGAGCAAGGCATTGAGCAAGGTCGCGAGGCGACCCGCCACATCCTGGTCCGTCAGGTACGCCGTCGTTTTGGATTGACGATCGCTGAGCAGACCGAACCGCTGCTTGCGTGCATCGCCGACCTCCAAACGTTGGAAGACCTCGGCGACCAACTGCTCATCAGTCCCGACGGAGAGGATTGGTTGCGCGCGGTACGGCACATGAGTGTTGGCGAGGAACACTGATTTTAACTGGTTCCCAAGCTCCGCTCGGGAATCCGGTACCGGAAGCTCTGCTTTCCCGGAGCAGACACGCAAAGCAGAGCTTTGCGGGCCGCATTCCCAAGCGGAGCTTGGGAACGAGGGGAAACCGTAGGGTCCGCTGTGCGGACCGCAACCGCCGCGCACCTCAACAGCGTCGTTTGACCGCCGCCACGCCGAGGCCGCAGAACCCGCCCCGTCGATGCCGCGGGCCATGACATGCGCACCATCGACGCCGTATCAGCCGCCCCCGGTCCGCACAGCGGACCCTACCGGGTTCCAGGTGAACCGCGATCCTGACCCGCTTACCAACCGTAGGGTCGGTCGTTGTGCGGACCGTAACCGACTTGCGAGACGATGTGCAGATCCCGGTCGGCCACCCTGCCGACGCGCCCTGCCTGCGCTGCACCCCGCGCCACGCGACGCGGAGCGTCGGGCTACACTCCCACGCGGAGCGTGGGAGCGAGTTAGTGGCCCTCACCATCGTCAACGAAGACGTCGAGCGCCTTGGCGCGAGCATTGGCGAGCCAAACCGGCGCGCCCACATGCTTTGCACGAAGGGGACATGACGACTTTGGGTTTACACCCAGCGCGCGATCCTTGTTGCCGCGGAATCTCTGATATAGGATGCGCCTTCCTTCCGGTAGACGGAAGACGACGCAATTTCGCCATGCTTTTGTTTTTGATGCCTATTCATGACAGGGTAGGGCGGTAGCGTGCCAGAAGCGCCGCCGCAGGCGCTTCCCGGACCACCGAACGAGGCCCCCGCGGGTGGCGCTCTCGCGCCCACGCTCCGCACCGCGGAACTTGCGCCCACGCTCCGCGTCCCGAACCCGACGCCCACGCTCGCACCCCCGGCACCATCGACGCACACCGCCATGACCGACGACCTCCACTACCGCGTCCTCAAGTAGCTCGAGGTGCACCCCGACGCCACCCAGCGCGATCTCGCGAAGGCGCTCGGCATCAGCCTGGGCAGCACCAACTTCTGCGTGCGCGCCCTCATCGACCAAGGCTGGGTGAAGGTCCGGAATTTCCGCCGGAGCGACAACAAGCGCGCCTACGCCTACCTGCTCACGCCGCAGGGCATCGAGGCCAAGGCCCGCATCACCGCGCGCTTCCTGCAGCGCAAACGCACCGAATACCTCGGCGAGGTCATCAACATCGGCAGCAGCTTCGAGATCTCCATCGGCGACACGGCGGCGACCATCGCCGAGGTGATGGGCGCCGAGATCGAGATCCTGACCGACGAGCAGCGTCTGCGCCCCGAGAAAAGCGAGGTCGAGCGCCTTTTCGCCGACAACCGCAAGGCCGCCGATCTCCTCGGTTGGCGGCCCGCGTACGGCGGTCTCGACGGCTTCCGGCGCGGCCTCGAGCACACCGCCGCCTGGTTCGCCGATCCGCGTCATCTCGCGCTCTACAAGTCGGATCGCTACAACCTGTGAACAGTCTGCCGGACGCGATTGTTGCGGCCATCCGAGACGTCGTCGGCCCCGGCCCGGTCAACCTGCACGAGCCACGCTTCGCCGGCAACGAGTCGCGCTATGTCCAGGACTGCATCGACTCGACCTTCGTCTCCTCGGTCGGTCGCTACGTCGACCGTTTCGAGGCCGAGCTGGCGACCTATACCGGCGCCCGTCACGCCGTCGCGGTCGTCAACGGCACCGCGGCCTTGCATGTGGCATTGCTGCTCGCCGGGGTCGAAGCCAACGACGAGGTCATCGTGCCTGCGCTCACCTTTGTCGCGACCGCCAACGCCGTGCGTTATTGCGGGGCCGTGCCGCACTTCGCCGACAGCAACGAGCGTACTCTGGGGCTGGATCCGGACGCGCTGCGTGACTGGCTCAATACCATCGCCGAGCCGGCGCCGGGGCAGGGCTGCATCAACCGTCTGACCGGTCGGCGCATCCGCGCCATCGTCCCGATGCACACCTTCGGCCACCCCTGCGACCTGGATGGTCTGCTCGCCGTGGCCCGCGAGTTCCAGTTGACCCTGGTCGAAGACGCCGCCGAATCACTCGGCAGCACCTATCACGACCGCCATACCGGCACGCTCGGGCGCCTCGGCACACTCAGCTTCAACGGCAACAAAACCATCACCACCGGCGGAGGCGGGGCCATCCTGACCGACGACTCCGACCTCGCCCGGCGCGCCAAGCACCTGACCACCACCGCCAAGGTGCCGCACCGCTGGGCCTACGAGCACGACGCGGTCGGCTTCAACGACCGAATGCCCAACATCAACGCCGCGCTCGGTTGCGCCCAACTGGAGCAATTGCCGGAATTCTTGGCCTCCAAACGCCGCCTCTACGAACGCTACCGCGCCGTTTTCAGCACCCTGCCGCACGTCCGGATCATGGCCGAGCCCGCCGGGTGCCGCAGCAACTACTGGCTCCAGACGCTCCTGCTGGACGACTCCGCCGCCGACCAGCGCGATGCCATCCTGGAAGCCACCAACGCCGCCGGCTTCATGACCCGCCCGGCCTGGACCCTGATGCACCGGCTCGCACCGTTTCTCGAGTGTCCGCGCGCTCCGCTGTCGGTCGCGGTATCCCTCGAGCGGCGGATCATTAACGTGCCGAGTAGTGCGGGGTTGGTGTGAAGCGAGGCGCGGTCGGTGCTATGTTAGGCAGACCGGTGACCACGCTTGCCATGTCGAGGCTGATGTGATGACGACAGTCTTTCGTAATCCCCCGCTGATCGAAATGATTGCGGAATTGCGATGGTCCGGACAGGGGCAGAGCACGCTTCCGGTCATCATGCCCGGCGCGAACGGTCCCGCCGAAGCGATGTTCTTGCAGTGGACCGCCCGCATGGGGGCATTGGGTTACGAGCATGTCGAGCGCTTGGTGCCCGTTGGCTTTCCGTTGCCGCTCGATGCGCCGACCTTGCGCGTCAAGCAGAAAACCGGTATGCCTCAGAACACCTTGTTTCAACTCGGCCCGCAACTCTTCACGGCCAACGCGACGCCGCCTTACCTGTCCTGGCAGGATTTCGCTCCAACGGCTCGCGAGGGCGCGGCGGCCCTATTGGCCGTCAGGCCTGAACCTGAGGCGACCGCCCCCTTTCAAGTGGCGTTGCGCTATATCGATGCCTTTCGCGAGCCATTACTCCGTGGCCAAACACCGATGCAGTTTCTCTCGGAAACCCTGGGAATCGCGATAGAAGCCCCCACCGCGATTACGCGGCACGCTGAATCCGGCGCGGAGCTGGGCGCACTGGTTCAACTCGTTGTGCCCGTTGCCGGTGGGATGATGCGGGTGCAGTTCGCAGAAGGCATTGTGTCCAACGACCCGGCACTGATCATGGACATGACTGTCTCTCGAACAGAATCCGTCGACCCGCACGTCGACGCGATCATGCATGCGCTTGGACAAGCGCGCACCATAACGCATGACGTCTTCATGGAACTGACGACACGCATTGCAGACTTGATGCAGCCAGAAGTGCGTCAACGAGAGGAAGCCTGATGAATCCACAACCAAGCGGCTTTGCGGGCCGGGCAGCCGAATACTGCGGCTGCGAATGGATGGGCTCTGCTGATCCAGGCTGGAATATCGCGGTTTTTGCCGAATCACAGGTACGCTGGATCGCCGCCCCCGCACAGTTGCGCGGGACCGCGAGCGCCACGCGGATGCAATTAGTCCTCGGTTCTCGCGCGCGAAGGTCTTCCGACCGGGCTGATCCCTCTGGTCCGCTGGAGCGTGTCGCCGAGACAATCGCTGTAAAACTCGGTGCTCAAGCGGCCGAGCGGCTGAAGCGTCTGGCGACCTTCGCCGATGGCTGGGATCAGGGTTATGGACGAGCACTCACGGAAGACACCCTGCTGGGATTGGAGCGTTTGCTGGCGCTTGCCGACTTTGCGGACCTCGATGTCGCGCTCTTTCTCTCCCGCGATGGACATCTGCTGCTCAATTGGCCCGATGGCAATGGCGAATTGGTCGAGTTGGATATCGCAAGGGATACCCTGATGTGCTTCATCGCGTCAACCGGGGACGAGCTTGAGTTGCCGATTGAACCGAGGGCCGTAACCGATCTCATGACGCGAGTGCGTTGAGCAACCGTTCCTCCGCATGACCGATGCCGACAACAACACAGTGGAGCCGCTGCTGACGCGTCCACTGGTCGATGACCGGGAACTGGTGCTGAGGGCCTTGCTCGAACCCTTCTGGGATGCAGAGAAGCAGCGCGCGACGCCAAGTGCCTTCGGCAACGGCAATTGTTTCTCGTTAAGTCGCCCCGCACTGTTGCCCGAGGCGGAGATCATCGAGCGCTGGCGCGAAGACTTGGAACGCCCGGAGAGACGGCTGGAAGCCTTGGCTGAAGTGCACGTGAGCGTCATCCGAGCCTGCGCGCCGCCTGAACAGGGGGTTGACCTGCGACTTAGCGTCTTTGCCGATCCGACCGAGAAGAATCCGGCGCATGCCGAGCTGGTCGGCTCAAATCAGGCCGGCACGCAGCTCCGTAAGATCACGCGAGGCGTCGGCAACCGCATTCTCAAGCAATGCCGAATCAGAAGCCTGTGACTGACTCAGCGGACTCATGTCTGGCGGCGAGGCAACATCAGTCGCTCGTGACACCCGCTCTGCGGTGTCACGCATGCTCTTGGCGCTCTGCGCCAAGTGCCACGATGGGCGGAGTGACGAGCAACGGGCGGAAGTCAAACGCCGAAGTGAGCGCCGTGAGGGCCTTGCCGCGGTCTCGCCAGGGAAGAGGACGACTGCAAGTCGTCTATCCCGGGGCGGGTCGCCGCTTCGCGACGACGATTGGCGTCATTTGCGCATAAACGGACATCAGGTACGCGTCCATGACCTCCGAACCGGATATCGACACTCGCTGGAAGCAACGCTTCGCCAATTACCGGCGCGCGTTCGGGCAACTGAGCGACGCCGTGAGCCTTGCCGCGGAACGATCCTTGACCCCGCTCGAGCAGCAAGGGCTTATCAAGGCGTTCGAATTTACCCATGAGCTCGCATGGAATGTCATGAAGGATTACTTCGAGTACCAAGGCAACACGGCGATCACCGGCTCGCGCGACGCCATTCGGGAAGCGTTCCGCCGCGGTCTTGTCACCGACGGCGAGACTTGGATGGAGACCATCAAGAGCAGAAACCGCTCTTCGCACACCTATGACGAGACTACCGCGAAGCAACTAATCGAGATCATCTGCAAGCGCTACATCACCTTGTTCGAAGCCTTTCAAACCCGCATGCAAGATCTGGCCGATCATGCCGTCGGCTGACATCACCCCGGACGCCTGCGGATTGTCCCAATCGGTGATCGACCGGATTCGCACCCTGCTTGACGCCTGCCCCGCGGTCGAGCGGGCACTGCTTTACGGATCCAGAGCCAAGGGGACCTACGGCCGTGGCTCGGATATCGACCTTGTCCTGGAAGGAAGGCAACTCAACGACATCCAAGTGCTGGCACTGGAAACCCAGCTCGACGACCTGCTGCTCCCCTACCAGATCGACCTTTCACGCCTTGCCGCGATCCAGGACGAAGCGCTCCTGGAGCACATTCGGCGTGTGGGACGGGTGTTTTACCAGCGATGATCTCCTACGCGCCGTTCTGGATAACTCGAGGATGGCTTGCGACATGATAATCGGATACTTCGCAGACGGTCCCTGGGCACATCAGGCTCTGAGGAGAATTCTTGCGGATAACAGCTTGCGAGTGGCTTTCATCTGTGTGCGTTTTGATCATCCAGACCCGATCCTTCAAGAATACGGCGTGATCTGGCGCACATGTCTGGCGAAATCGTCGAGCAGCACGCGCACAGGGACCAACTCGTCGCCCGAATCGAAGGCATCGAGCGTCGTTTGCAATTGCAGGACGGCTGAGCACTGGGAGGCAGCCCTGCGGTTTTCCGAACACATCGGCACGGCACAGACCGACGGGCCGTACAGCGGATTCCACCGTTACTTTCGGGTCCGCTGCACGGACCTAAGGTGATTTCCGGGAAAGCATCGACCAACATGTAGGGGCGACTTTAGTCGCCCGGTAAGCATCGGCAACACGCACGGCCGGGATGCTCATTCCCGGAAATCGCTTAAGATCATACGCAACGCGCCCTAGTCTTGAAGCTGCTGATCGACGAAAATCTTTCACCGCGACTTGCGGCCCGGGCTAACCAGCAGGGATTGGAAGCTCACGAACCAGGTACTCGAAGTGAAGACCTTGGGCGATTTGGTGCGGCATGCGATTCCTGAGTGTGCCCCGCGGGCGCCATCCCGGCGACCGCCTTCAACACCGGCGGTGTGCCCGATCGGTTGGACGTCATCCATGCCTTGCTCCCGAATCCGGCCGCCTTGGGTGGCGACCGCCCAAGGTCCGCACGGCGGGCCTTTCTCGTAACTACGGCCATCGTGGCACGTGGCGCAGAGCGCCACGGGGCATGCGTGACACCGCGGAGCGGATGTCACGAGCGACTGATGTTTTGGGTGGCCGGTCTTACGAGCGAGGCCGCACGGCGTATCGACTGTAGGGTCCGCTGTGCGGACCGACGACCTCACAATCATCTGGAACGTTGCGGCTTAAGCCGAGGCAGCATCGTGACACTCGACGACAGCGAACAGATGCAGCAGGACGGATTGACCATCGGTGATTTCCGGGAAAGCATCGACCAACATGTAGGGGCGACTTTAGTCGCCCGGTAAGCATTGGCAACACGCACGGCCGGGATGATCATTCCCGGAAATCGCCATCGATGTCTGAGTCACCGTTCAACAACCACTGATCCATCCTAGCCCCTCTCCCCTCGCGGGAGAGGGGTTGGGGAGAGGGGGGAACGAACCAGAATGGCTAAGTCGTTTCTGAGGAGCCGTGACGAACGGCCCGAAACACATCATGAGCCACGCAGCAGTCAACGCAACGGGACCGCCTCGCGCACCGCGGATCCCGGTGCGACGTCGCAGCGGATCGGCAGCTCGCGCCGGTCGACGACAACGGCGATCGTGCCGGGGTGCACGTCCACACGGACACGCAGCACCGCACCTGTGCGGCAGCACCGGCCATCGAGCACTCGGCCGCGCACGGTTTCAAGGCGTCACAGCAACCGCGAGCCGGCACGATCTCACGTACTCGCTCCCACGCGGAGCCCCCGGTACTCGCTCCCACGCTCCGCGTGGGAGTGTAGCCCCGACGCTCCGCGTCACGAGCCAGAGCCCGAGCCCGAGCCCCCATACCGCGACGGGTCACCAACGACAACGATATGGTCTGGCTGGCGATCTCGGCAACGCAGCGGATCGGCGGTTTGACCAAGCGCTCATCGCCTCAAACCTCCTGACGACGGCGGTTGCGGTTATTGCACTTATTGCATTTGCATCTATCATGGATGGACGCAAAACAAACCCGGAAGCCCCGTCATGACCACCATTGACCATGCCCGCGAGCTTGAGTCACCTCTGTTGAGTCCCGCCGAGAAGGATCTGGCGCGCGCCGCTCAACGCTGCATTATGGCCGCGCTGGATCACTCGCGCGCCGCCTCGATCCTGCTGACGACAGACACGGGCGAACAGCCGCGCGTGGAGGTGCCGCCCGCAGCCCTGAAAGTGATCGGCCAGTTGCTCGGCGCCATGAGTCAGGGCCAGTCCATCGTGCTGATGCCCATGGAACGCGAGCTCACCACGGTCGAGGCCGCACACGTCCTCAATGTCTCGCGTCCCTTCCTCATCAAAGAGATGGAAGCGGGTCATCTGCCTTACCGAAAAGTCGGCACGCATCGGCGCGTGACCCTGAAGCACCTGCTGGACTATGAGCAACAGATGCGCGAGCAACAACAACAGGCGCTCGATCGTCTGGCGGATAACACACGCGAGCTGGGTCTGGATTACTGATGGCCGGTCACGCGCGCTACACCGCTGTACTGGATGCCTGCGTGCTTTACCCCATCGCGATGACGGACGCCCTGCTCAGTCTGGCCACGGCCGGACTCTACGCCGCGAAATGGACGACTCGGATCGAGGCCGAGTGGATTCGGGCATTGGAAAACAGCCGCCCTGATTTGGCCGGTCGGCTCGATGTCCGTCGCGACTGCATGCGGGCGGCGGTTCCCGATTGGGAAGTGGTGCCCGAACAGTGGCAGCGCCTCGACTTGGCCGTCGAGTTGCCGGATCCTGATGATCTCCATGTGCTGGCCGCCGCGATCGCGGGTCATGCCGACTGCATCGTGACCGATAACCTGCGCGACTTCCCCGCCGAGATCCTTCAGCATTTCGAGATCGAAGCCATCGATCCAGACACCTTCATCATCCATCAATGGGATCTGCATCCGGTCGCCGTGATCTCGGCGTTCAAGCGGATGCGGACACGGCGAAAAAAGCCCGAATCGACCCCGGATGAGTTTGCAACGGCGCTGGAACGGGCGGGCTTGCCGGCAACGGCCGACCGGCTCCGAGAAGCCGCCGAGCTGATTTGATGGTTCCATGCCAAGGGATACCATGGACAGACCCACGTTTAACCAAGATGGGAAATCCCCCGGCTCTGCCGGGGGATCCCACCAGTTAGATACCTCAGGGACAGACCACGTTTTTGGTCGCCTGCGCACCCTGCTGCGCGCGATCCACGCCCGCTCCCACGCTCCGAGACTGTGAAAGAATTCGCCGTAGGCTGGGGTGAGGCACGAACCCCAGCATCCGTGGCTTTGCAACCGTCTGAAATGCTGGGGTTCGCAAGCTCACCCCAGCCTACGGTTTCCCGCATTTCGGTCCAACGCGGGAATACTTTCACAGTCTCGGAGCGTGGGAGCGAGTAGGCAAAAAGCGTGGGGCGAGTAGTACCGCACCGACATCGTCAGCCTCGCCGTGCTGGCCGACGCGACCGCGCGCTTCCGCCCGAGCGCCTACGCCCGCGAGCGCCGGGGCTGCGCGTTGGACTTTCTCTCCGGAGCGCGCGCTCATCCAAACCGCCGATGCCGAACCGTCGGGCTCAAGCCCGACCCACAGCGGTCGGATGCTCTCGACCAGGAGCTGCAACAGGTGGTGCGCGATGCCCAATCCGCCCGGCGCCATGCCGACAAGCGAGCCAAGGTCATCACCGGGAATGCATCGACCGACATGTAGAGGCGACTTTAGTCGCCCGGTAACTGCGGATGGGGTTCGCAGCGCGAACCGTCGACAGGATCGGGTCAGCGTTAGCTCGACCAAATTGTTTCGGCTAAACGATGGGGTAGGATGAATCATATTTTAAGATGTTCAGATGTCTCTGAGTTTTGACACCCGTGTCGCGGCGGCGGCTACGGCGCAAGATCCCAAGCTGATGCGCCAAGAGTTCTCCCGCGTGTTGCACGTGGCGGCGCAGACGCATGGGCGCAAGCGGCACCGTCTGCAGTTTCGCGAGGTGCTCTATTTCAAGTTGAAGGGGGCCTTGGAGCGCGAGGGATTGGTGTTGAGCCCGGAAGACAGACGCGCGCTGTACAACGTTCTGACGCTCAAGGCGGGTGAGTTTGGCGGCTGGCGTCGAACGGGGCGCAAGCTCATGCGTGCCGGTGATGTCCCGGTGACGCTCGACCTGACAAAGATCGTGCGCAGTACGCACAGCGCGTTGCGGATGGTTCAGCGAGGTGAAGACCTGATTGAGCGCCGGCCGGACGTCTGTTCCGGTGAACCGGTGTTCACGGGCACACGCGTGCCGGTCGTTCACCTCGTCGAGCAGTTTCGCGCGGGCGTGCCCTTTGCCGAGATCGCCGAGGATTACCCCCAACTCGGTGAAAAAGCCCTACGCTATGCAGAGCTGCGCTCGCGCTTGGGCCAGGCGCCAGGGCGACCGCTGAGGCGGCTTAAGATCATACGCAACGCGCCCCAGCCTTGAAGCTGCTGATCGACGAAAATCTTTCACCGCGACTTGCGGCCCGGGCTAACCAGCAGGGATTGGAAGCTCACGAACCAGGTACTCGAAGTGAAGACCTTGGGCCATTTGGTGCGGCATGCGATTCCTGAGTGTGCCCCGCGGGCGCCATCCCGGCGACCGCCTTCAACACCGGCGGTGTGCCCGATCGGTTGGACGTCATCCATGCCTTGCTCCCGAATCCGGCCGCCTTGGGTGGCGACCGCCCAAGGTCCGCACGGCGGGCCTTGCTCGTAACTACGGCCATCGTGGCACGTGGCGCAGAGCGCCACGGGGCATGCGTGACACCGCGGAGCGGATGTCACGAGCGACTGATGTTTTGGGTGGCCGGTCTTACGAGCGAGGCCGCACGGCGTATCGACTGTAGGGTCCGCTGTGCGGACCGACGGCCTCACAATCACCTGGAACGTTGCGGCTTAAGCCGAGGCAGCATCGTGACACTCGACGACAGCGAACAGATTCAGCAGGACGGATTGACCATCGATGATTTCCGGGAAAGCATCGACCAACATGTAGATACTCTGTTCTGACGCAAGTCCGATTTGCCTCCTATCCATCATTTTTTTCTATCGGCATCGTTTTCTCGACGGTACGGTCGTTGAGCGGCTGCCAACCCCATTGGGATCATTTCGATGACGGATGGGGCTTGGCTGCGGGTGGGGCGCGGGCGGACTCCGTGTGGACAACGCGTGAATGCCGCAAGCGGGCGTGTGGACAAGCCGGGGACAACCCGCTCCCGGCGGGTTGCCCCCACCTTGACCACACTCATTCACCCGTTGCCCACACTGCGCCGCACTGAAGCCGCTGCTGGCTGCGAGCGTCTGCGACGCGACTGCTGCTGGTTGTTGATCAATGAATGCCCTGCGCCGTGGTGGTTGAACGCGCTCGTCTTGGCGGCGGCTCTTGGACGGCCACGCGCGTGCTGTCGGGCCAACCGAGGAGGGTGCCGTGGCGGACATCGCCGAGGTGCTCATGCCGCGGCCTCGCGAAGCAAGCAGAAGCGGCTGCCGTCGAACGCTTGGCGGTGCTTGAGCATGGCATGGATGGCATGCAGCAATTTGCGCATGACCGCGCAGATGGCCTGAATCTTCTTCAGGCCGCGCGCTTCGATGAGATGCGTGTAGTAGCTGTTGACGTGCGGTTCATGGCGCGCGGCGCTCAGCGCGGGCATGAACAGCGCCTTGCGCAGGTGGGCGTTGCCGGCCTTACTCAGGCGCGGGGGTTTGTTCACGCTGGTGCCCGAGGTGCTCTGGCGCGGATCCAGTCCGGCCAGGGCGACCCATTGCTTGGCACGCATGTCCTCGGGCAGCACCAGCAGCTCACCCATGAGCTGGATGGCGCTGGCGGCGGCGATGCCGGGGATGCCGGTGAGCAGCCGGTAGACCTGCGCAAGCTCCTCGTCGGCGCTGATGCGCGCATCGGCCCAGTCACGCAGGGCATCAATCCGGGCGGTGTACTGGTGGATGCTCAGGCGCACGTCCTCCAGCACGACGGCCGGCGTGGTGGTGCTTTGCAACAGGGCGTGGAGTTGGTTCTTCGCCCGCGTGCGATCGACCACCAACGCCTCCAAGCGCCGTGAACAGGCACGCAGCTCCAGCGCCTCGGTCGCCGGGCGCCGCCACGGCTCGAACGGCATGCGCCGGGCGAACTGCGCCAGCACGCCGGCATCGACCGCATCGCTCTTGTTGCGCGTCTGCAAGGCCTCGGCAAAGCGCTTGGCGGCCTTGGGGTTGAGCACCATGAGCGCCAACCCGGCCGCATCGATGGCCAGCGCCAGGTCCAGGTGATAGCTGCCGGTCGCCTCCAGGCACACCCGCTCCACCCGCGCACCTTGCAAGGCCTTAATCAGCGCGGCATGACCGCTTGGTGTGTTGGCAAACTCGCGGACCTTGCCGAGCTTCTCCTCGGTGCTGACGGCCAGCGCCAGGGTCTTGTGGGCCACATCGATTCCGGCTGTATTCATCGTCTGTCTCTTCAGGATGCAACGCGATATTATGATTCCCGGTTCCCCGACCCTGTACCCTCGCCTACCGACCTTGTGTATGCAGGCTCCCGGACATGTCCACGGCCTCGGATACTCTTCGGTATGGGCGAAGAGGGCGGGGAGCCCATCTACATGCAAGCTCTGAACAGCGGAACACGACATCCAGGCTTCAGGGGCGAACGGCTTCCCGGGCACTCTTCATCAAATCCGTTGATCACTTTCCTTGTCAATCCCTTCAGAACAGATCATACAAGGGGCGACTTTAGTCGCCCGGTAAGCATCGGCAACACGCACGGCCGGGATGATCATTCCCGGAAATCGCCATCGATGTCTGAGTAACCGTTCAATAAGGTCTGGAGCGGAAGGGTACGTGGCTCAATGCGTCTTCAATTGATCCAGTCCTTTCCCTAGCCGGGTGCATGATTCCGTGGTACGTCCCCTATTTCCCTTTGCGGACCGTAACCGACTTGCGAGACGATGTGCAGATCCCGGTCGGCCACCCTGCCGACGCGCCCTGCCTGCGCTGCACCCCGCGCCACGCGACGCAGAGCGTCGGGTCGACACTCCCACGCAGAGCGTGGGAGCGAGTTAGTGGCCCTCACCATCGTCAACGAAGACGTCGAGCGCCTTGGCGCGAGCATTGGCGAGCCAAACCGGCGAGCCCACATGCTTTGCACGAAGGGGACATGACGACTTTGGGTTTACACCCAGCGCGCGATCCTTGTTGTCGCGGAATCTCTGATATAGGATGCGCCTTCCTTCCGGTAGACGGAAGACGACGCAATTTCGCCATGCTTTTGTTTTTGATGCCTATTCATGACAGGGTAGGGCGGTAGCGTGCCAGAAGCGCCGCCGCAGGCGCTTCCCGGACCACCGAACGAGGCCCCCGCGGGTGGCGCTCGCGCTCCCGCGCTTCGCACCGCGGGACTCGCGCCTACACTCCGCGTCCCGTACCCGACGCCAACGCTCGCACCCCCGGCACCATCGACGCCCACCGCCATGACCGACGACCTTCACTACCGCGTCCTCAAGCAGCTCGAGGCGCACCCCGACGGCACCCAGCGCGATCTGGCGAAGGCGCTCGGCATCAGCCTGGGCAGCACCAACTTCTGCATGCGCGCCATCATCGACCAAGGCTGGGTGAAGGTGCAGAACTTCCGCAGAAGCGACAACAAGCGCGCCTACGCCTACCTGCTCACCCCGCAGGGCATCGAGGCGAAGGCCCGCATCACCGCGCGTTTCCTGCAGCGCAAACGCGCCGAATACGAAGCCCTCAAGGTCGAGATCGCGCAACTGGCCGCGGAAGCGGCGTCGCACGGACAAACCAACGATGCCACTTCCAAGACCTGATCCACGAGGCAACCCGCCCGGTCCCCTCGGCCCCGCCGCGGGCGCGGCTGACGGCCCGGCCATGACGACCGCGACGGCATCCGCGCGACGCCGTTCCGCCGGCATCGCCGCCGCTGGCCAACACCCTGACCTGGGTCTTCCTCAGCGGCACCGGCAGCGTCAAAGTCGGCGAGACCGGGATCATCTACCGCCTCGCGATGCCGATCCTCATCGAGCGCATGAGTGCCTGAGTGCATGAGCCTCTACGCCGAAATTCTCGACTGGTCCATGACCCTGCCGCTATGGCAGCAAGACGCCTTGCGCCGGTTGGCAGCCGATGCATCCGCGCCCACGCAGAAGGACATCGATGAGCTCGCCGCCCTCTGCCACGACGGCGCCAATGGACGCGCATCCAAGGTAACAACCATCCCCCTGAACGCCAGCCATGTCCCCGCGAGCGCCGGCACCGGTCCGAGCGTCGCGCTGAGCGCCGTCAGCGACACCCAATCGGTCAACGCCATCGCGAACGGTCAGACACTCAGCTTCGGCCTCGCGGGCATCACCGCCATCTATGGCGACAACGGCGCCGGTAAATCCGGCTGCAGCCGGCTGCTGCGTCAAGCCTGTCACGCGCGCGGCCAGTCATCGGGTATCTTGCCCAACGTCTATCACGCCAGCCCGAACACCCCGACTGCGACCATCCACTACCGCGTCGACAACGTCGACCGCCAGGCCCTCTGGAGCGCCGCCAACAGCCCCGCCGGCGCCGAAGACCTCGGCCGCGTGGCCGTCTTCGATACCCGGGCCGCCAGCGAATTCGTCGAAAAAGACAACGGCATCTTCTGGATGCCCGGCGGGCTCGACCTCTTCATGCGCCTGACCGGCGTCGTCGATGCCGTGCGCGACCACCACCAGCGCGCGCTCGCCGCTGTCGCCACGCCGCAACCGCTTCCGGAGCTGCCGGCGGACACGGCCGCCGCGCGCTGTCTCATGGGGCTCGACCCGACCACGCCCATCGGCCGGATCGACGCATTGGCACTCACCAGCCAAGAGACCGCAGAGCTGCAAGGGCTCGAGACCCTGCTCGCCGCGCCGGACCCCGCCGCCTTAGCCATACAACACCGCCAGCGTGCGCAACGTCTGCGCGCCCTCGCCACACGGATCGAAACACTCGAAGAGAGCCTCGGCGCCGCCGCGCTCCAACAGCTCCACGCCCAACGCCAAGCGTATGAGGCCGCGCTCGCCGCAGAGCAGATGCTCGTCGGCCAAACCTTCACCGATACCGATCTGCCCGGCGTGGGCGGAGCGGCGTGGCGCACCCTCTGGAACGCGGCCCGCGCCTACGCGGCCGCCGGCGCCACCCCGGATGGACACTTCCCATCCGCCGAGCCGCCCGGCCACTGCGTCCTCTGCAATCAACCCCTGTCAGCGGATGCGCGCGACCGTCTGACCCGCTTCCACCAATTCGTTCACGCCGATGTCGCCAAGCAGCGCGAGGAGAAGGCAAGCGCCTTGCGCTTGCGCCTCCAGGCGATCCGCGTCTTGCCCACCCGCGAGTCGGGAGACCCCGCCCTTGTCGGCGAAGTCGCCGGGCAACATCCCGACGGCGGGTCCCATCTCGCGGCCTTGCTCGATCAGGCCGCCCGCCTGCAACAGGTCATCGCAGGCCTGTCCTTGGAGCAACCCGCCTGGACCCTGCCCGAGCCCCTCGCGCCGGCCTGGCCGGCATGGCTCAGGCAACTGGCGGACGCAACGCAGCACGAAGCGCAAGTCGCCGAACAATCGGCGCAGCCGGCAACCCGCGCCGCACAGACCACCCGCCAGCGCGAGCTTGCAGCACGCAAGACCCTGCTCGCGGCACGCGGTCAGATTGCAGCCGAGATCGCCCGCCTCGCCGACCAAGCCGCGCACAAGCTCGCCCTGCAGACCTGCACGACCACGGCCATTTCCCGCAAAGCGGGCGAATTGACCAAGACCTACGTCACCGACCAGCTCCTGCAAGGCTTTGCGGCGGAAGCCCGAGCCCTGCGTCTGCCCGAGCGCGTGAGCTACAGCCCGAGCCGCAACGAAAAGGGCACCACCGACCAGCGCGTCGTGCTCGAAACCGCCGACTGGGCGGGACGAACCGCCACCCCCGTGCAGGTTCTGAGCGAAGGGGAGCGCCGCGCCGTTGCGTTGGCGGCCTTCCTGGCCGAACTGGGCACCCGCGACGACCACTCGGCCATCGTGCTGGACGACCCGGTCTCGTCGCTCGATCATGACCGGCGCCAAGCCGTGGCCGGACGCCTGGCGCACTGCGCCGCGGATCGGCAGGTCATCGTCTTCACCCACGATCTGGTCTTCCTGCACATGCTCGGTGCCGAGGCCAAGGCGTGCGGTGTCGACATCACGACCCGTGAGATCCGCCGTAGCAGCGCCGCCGCCGGCCACTGCGCCGAACACCCGCCGACCAAGGCGATGTCGATCAAGGCGCTGTTGGGCGTGCTCAAGACGCACCAGCAGACCATCACCGCGCAAGACCGCAACGCCCGGTTCGATGCCTACGCGCGCGAACTCCCGCTGGGCTACGGCCTGCTGCGCGAGGCATGGGAGCGCGCGGTTGAGGAGCTCCTCTTCAATCAGACCGTGATGCGGTTCGACCACCGCATCCAGACCCAACGCCTGAAGACGGTGCATGACATCAGCGAGTCGATCTCGCCACCATCGACGCCGGCATGACCATCTGCTCGACTTGGCTCGCCGGCCACTCTCAGGCGATGGCCATCAACGCGCCTTTACCAACGCCGAAGGACTTCTCGATCGAAGTCCAGCGGCTCCAAGATTTCCACGACGCGATGCGAAAGCGCGGTCGTAATTGAGTTTTAAATTGCCATGTCCGATACTCTGATCAAAGTCGAAGGTGTTTCCAAGAAGTTCTGTCGGAGCTTGAAAAAGTCCCTTTGGTATGGGGTGCAGGATCTTGGAAACGAGATTCGAGGTCGGCGGCATGGCGGAAAGGGTGAGTTACGCGCTGATGAGTTCTGGGCAATTCGAGATGTTAGCTTCCAAGTCGGGCGTGGTGAGTGCCTTGGGATGATAGGAAAAAATGGCGCCGGTAAGAGCACATTACTAAAAATTCTCACTGGCCTGATCAAGCCCGACGAAGGACAAGTAACATTGCGAGGGCGCATTGGATCACTTATCGAGCTTGGTGGAGGGTTCAATCCGTTACTGAGCGGACGCGAAAACATTTATATTGGAGGAGCCATCTACGGCTTGAGTCGAGCCGAAATGAATGCAAAAATCGACGAAATTATAAGCTTCTCAGGCATCGAGGAGTTCATCAACACTCCGTTCGGGAAATACAGTTCAGGCATGAAAGTCCGACTCGGCTTTGCAGTGGCGACGCATATTGACCCAGACGTTCTTTTTCTAGATGAGGTTCTGGCGGTCGGCGATGCTGGATTCCGGGTGAAGTCTTACAACAAAATGAAGGAGCTGATCCAAAAATCAGCAGTGATTTTCGTAAGTCACGCGATGCCATTAGTCGCCAGGGCTTCGACGAGTGTAATGCTGCTCAATCAGGGGGCAGTTGCTTATCACGGCGACAGCATCTCACATGGTATCGAGCGTTATATGGACATGTTCGAAGGGGAAAAGCCGGAAGCCGCCTATTGCGAAGGGGCTGTGATCGACTCCGCTCATGTGCGCTCTACTCACTGCCGGAGCAGCGACGATAACGAGGTTGTAGCGATTCATCACCTGGATGATCTCGTTCTCGATCTGAATCTGACGGTCAACGAACCCTGTCGTGAATTCAGTATTGCATTTAGTATTGCAGACAAGGACATGAGGTCTGTGGCAGCTTTCTCAACGACGCACAATGGCGTGCGATTGATCAATAAGGGGGGGGCTCTGAACTTGGCCATCAGAATTCCCGAGTGTCAGCTTACAGACGGTGAGTATTTTATTACCATTTTGGTCAGCGATTCGAGTCCTGAGACAATCGGCATTAATGGCATGCCGTCTCGACTCGCAGAATACAGGCATTGGGTCAAGTTCAAAGTCAGGGGATTGAATAGTAAACACTGGGTTCCTTTCTTCCTGAAAGGCTTTGTAGATGTAAAGGAACCGGAATAATGAAACCGCTATCCTCGGACGCATCCAATGATGCCTGCAAAACCACTAACGTTTATGTCACCCAACCCCACCTCCCTCCTCTAGAGGAGTTCATCCCGTATCTGGAACAAATCTGGAAAAACAAGATCCTCACCAACAACGGGCCCTTTCATCGCCAGTTCGAACAGGCGCTGTGCGATTGGCTTGGGGTGGAGCATCTGGCCCTGTTCGCGAATGGGACCTTAGCCTTAGTCACCGCGCTCAAGGCCCTGCGTATCTCCGGCGAGGTTATCACCACACCGTACTCGTTCGTCGCCACGGCGCATTCACTGCTCTGGAACAACATCACCCCAGTCTTCGTCGACATCGATCCGCAGACCCTAAACCTGGATCCGACCAAGATCGAGGCGGCCATCACCCCGCAGACTACCGCCATCCTGGCGGTTCACTGCTACGGTAACCCCTGCGATGTCGAGGCCATCCAGACCATCGCCGACAATTACAACCTCAAGGTCATCTACGACGCCGCCCACGCCTTCGGTGTCCAATGTCATTGCGGCAGCGTCCTTAACCATGGCGACCTCTCGGTGCTCAGCTTCCACGCCACCAAAGTCTTCAACACCTTCGAAGGCGGGGCCATCATCTGCCCGGACGCCAAGAGTAAGCAGCATATCGACCATCTGAAGAACTTCGGTTTCGTCGGCGAGACCACCGTCGTCGCCGCTGGCATCAACGGCAAGATGAATGAGATGCAGGCCGCCCTCGGTCTGCTGCAGCTTCAGCATATCGATTCGGCGCTCGTCCGCCGCGCCGAGATCGCCAGTCGCTACCGCGAGGCCATCGATGCCATCCCTGGGCTCAGTTGGGTGCCTAGCGCCGGACAGCGTGTTGCCAATCATGCCTATTTCCCGATCCTGTGCGGCGACGACTACCCGCTGAGCCGCGACGCGCTCTATGACAAGCTCAAGGCTAATGGCATCCATGGCCGGCGCTACTTCTACCCGCTGATCTCGGACTTTCCGATGTATCGCGGACTCCCGTCAGCCATGGCGAGCGATCTACAGGTCGCCGCCGATGCGGCAGCGCGCGTTATCTGTCTGCCGATCTACCCGGGGCTGGGTGACGCTGATCAGGCGCGCATCATTGATGTTCTAAGTCCATGATGAGTCGTTTGTTGAGAGGTGCGGTGGAATGATTTTTCGGGTCGTCACGCATAGTGCAAACGCCGCTGCCCATGTCGCGACGAGCAATAAGTGGGGCTTCCCCATCGCACTGTGTGTTGCCGGCGCAATCTTGACCCACCGATCCCCGTTAGCCTGGGCAGCCTCCCGGTCTCCGAGCAGATTGCGGCGCGAGTGATTTACTTGTCCTCGTATCCGATCCTCCGCTGGGCGACGCAGAACAGACGACCTCGGTTTCACAATAGGAATCCGTGCGGAAAGCCATTGGCTGAAGTGTTCGTCAATGTGTGATTGCATTTCTTGTGTGCCTGTTGTTTTGCGCGGATTCAGAGATGGGTGGGGCTTTACGAATAAGTTCATCGGTTCGGGTTCTTTTCCCCCCATACGAGTCTCAATTGATCACGGTCGGTTTTCGCGATGGTAATCTCCCATGAGTTCCGTTTTATTTTTATAAAAACGGCTAAAGTTGCTGGGACCAGTTTGGAGCTTTATTTATCGACAGTCCTGGGGGCGAACGATACGCTGACGCCGTTTTGGGAAGAAGAACCAACACACCAAGCGCGGGGCTATAGAGGCCGATTTAACCCGACGAGAGAGCTACGAAAGAGAATCACTGCCAATCGACATCTTTGGCACGTCGGGATTAGTCGGACCTTGCTCGATCTCGTCCATGCGGATTGCTTCTTCGAGAATATTCCGGCCTGGCAGATTCGTGCGCGTGTGCCGCGGAAGATTTGGGACAATTATTATAAATTCACGATCGAACGTAACCCCTGGGATAAATGTGTATCAAGGTATTTTCATAGTAAGGGAATCTACGAAAAGAAGTATCAATCTGCACTTTCTTTCGGGAGTTGGCTTCGTTATTTTGAAGGGCGGCTTCGTGAGCCGTGGACAACCCGCTGCTGGGGGTCTGAGGCCCCATACAATTTTCCGCGATATGCCGATCCCTGGACGGACGAGATTTTGGTTGACCGAGTCTGCCGCTACGAGACGTTGAATTCGGATTTGACTGACGTGTTTCGTTTTCTGGGGGTCCCGTTCGAAAGTCTTGATCGATTCCGAGCGAAGTCCAGTTACCGACCAGTAATGCAAAACACAACTGAGTTAATGAATGAAGAGCACATAGAGACCATTAGGTCGATTTTCGCCAACGAGATCGCGTTGATGGGATATCGTGCGCCGATCAGCGATCAATGCTCTGAGCATGAAGACGAGGAAATCGGGTCGACGTCGAAACATGGCTAATTTGTCAATCGTTCTTCTAATGTTGCGTCTACGGCAGGGCCGCGTATGACTAACGCAATCCACCGGCGTTTCGAAGCCGGGCGCGACGCGGTACGGTGGTCCCCAGACCGCTACGATCGCTATCGCGTACCGACACCGCAATCGATCGTGGAGACCGCGCTGCGTATCACTCGTGAGCGACCACGCTTGGTCGTCGATGTGGGGGCCGGCACCGGTTTGAGCACTCGGTGTTGGGCTCCAGTCGCGGACGACGTGATTGGTATCGAGCCATCGGACGCGATGCGTGCCGAAGCGGTAAAGCGGACATCTTTGCCAAATGTTCACTTTCAACAAGGACTTGGGCACTCGACGGGATTGGCTGATGCTTGTGTCGACATCGTCTCCTGTTCAAGTGCGCTGCATTGGATGAACCCGGAGTTTTTTCCTGCGGAGGTGTTGCGGATCTTGCGAGTCGGCGGTGTTCTTTGTGCTTTTTGGCATCGTTATCCCCATGCCATTGATGCCTGGGTGGTCAGCCGCGCCTATCAAGCGTTTCAGAGCGAGGTCAACCGCTTCACAGTGTCACATTCAAGCGCGCTTCGATCTTGGGCCTGGCCGGAAGCGACCAAGACGTTTCGCGCTAATGCAGGCTTTCGTTATGTCGAGGAACTGGCATTTCATGTCGAAAAGAGTTGGACGTTCGAGACGTTCATCGGCTGGGTGAACACAATAGGTGCATTGAATGCGCCCCTGGATGTCGATTCCGCCGCCGACCCTCGCCCGGCGCTGCTCGCGGAGCTGATGCGAACGGTGGAACCGTATTTCGCTGGCAACCCACTGATCTTCCATCTGACCTATCCCACCTTGATCGCCGTGCGATGAGGTTCCGGTAGGGCGTTCACCATCACACTTCACGATGCGGCTGTGGCAGGCTTCCGGCGGACGCCGACTTTTCGCCTGCCATGTTTGCCGCTTGCAGCGTTTTCTCGACGCTGCCGTGAGAGACAGCATTGGATACCATGAAAATACTCGTCTTGGGTGGCGGACCCGATCAAGCCGCGCTGATCAGGAAACTACAGGCGACGGGGCATGAGGTGATCTTTGCCGACTACTACGAGCGCCCCCCCGCGGTCGAAACGGGAGCGAGGCATTTTTGCGTCAGTACCCTGGACGAAGGCGCGATCCTCGACCTGGCGAAGGTCGAGCGCGTCGGTAAGGTCCTCACCTCCGGAACCGATCCGGCGCTGGTCACCGGTGCAAGGGTTTCCGCCGTGCTGGGGCTTGGGTTTCCAGTGAGTCCCGACATCGTCGATCTGGTCACCCACAAGGGCGAGATGAAACGTAGGTTGAGGGATCTGGGTATTCCAACAGCGGCGCCCATGGTCTGGCACACGCAGGCGGGCGCAGCGCTCCCGACCGTGGTCTTTCCCGCGGTGGTGAAGCCCTGTGATTGTGCGGGTTCACTGGGGGTCGAACGCGTCGACAACGAGGAGGAGCTGCGTTCCGCGCTCGGGCGGGCGCGGGAGTGGAGCCGCACCGGGCAGGCGTTGGTCGAGGCGTTCGTCGAGGGTCGGGAGCTATCGATCGACGCCTTTGTCGATCAGGGCATTGCGCAGGTTCTTATGATCACGGAATCCGAGAAACTACCAGAGCTGCGCCAGTTCCCGATCGTGCGCAGCTGGCATCCCGCGCTCGACTCCGACTCGCTGATCGCCGAAGTTCAGAAGATCGTGCAGGCGATCGTCGACGGTTTTGGAATCGGTGTCGGGCCGCTGCTCGTACAACTGATTCAATCCGCGCAGGGTCTGAGCGTGCTGGAGTTTGGTGTCAGGATCGCCGGCGGCGGTAAGTATGCGTTTGTTGAGCGGGTAACCGGGTTTGATCTCCTGCAGGCCTATGTGGATGTGAGCTTCGGCACCTGGCGCGGGCCCTTGCAGTTCGCACCGGGGCCCGCATTTGCCGCGATGACCTACGTCTACTGCCATCCCGGTAGCTACCTCGAGATCGATGGACTGGCTGAACTGCAGGCGGACGGCGTCATCGACGAGGCGTTCCTGTACAAATTGCCGGGCGCGCAGATCGCCGGTCATACCGCGAGCCGTGACCGACCCCTGTCCTATCTGTGCTCGGCGCAGACCCAGGCCGCTCTCGTCGAGAAGCTGACCAGGGCCGAGCAGGAGCTCCGCGTCCTCGACGATCAGGGCATCGATATCCGCCTTCGTCATCCGGTCACCGGAATGCGTGGTTCCCGCGCGGCATGACCCACGCGGCGGCTGACAGAGACAGTGAGATCGCGGTGTTGGGGGCGGGCAGTGGCGGGCTCGCGCTCGCCGGGTCGCTGGCCCGGCGCGGGTTCGGCGTACGCCTATGGAACCGGGATGCTGAGCGGTTGCAGACGCTGCGCGACGCAGGGCACATCCGATTGCGCGGATGTCTCGCTGCGGATGTGCCGTTGCCGCAGTGTACAACGGACCTCGCCGAGGCGGTTCGGGGCGCAGCCTTGATCCTGGTGGTGACCACCGCCGATGCGCATGAATCCATCGCCACACGGCTCGCCCCGCTGCTTGAAGCGGGTCAATGTATCTTGCTTTGTCCGGGTCGCACCGGCGGTGCGATCGTCGTTCGCGCGACCATTGCGCGTCTGCCTTGCGCGCGGGGAATCCTGGTTGCGGAGGCGCAAAGCCTGGTTTATGCCTGTCGTGCGGAAGCGGCCTGCGTCAACCTCATCGGGACCAAGGCATTGGTCCCGGTTGCGGCCTATCCTGCGGCGGATATCGAGTTGGTGCTGCGACGCGTGAGCCCCTTGTTCGACTGCTTCCAGGCCGCTCCCACGGTGTTGCACACGGGTTTGGAGAACATCGGCGCCATCTTCCATCCGGCGATCGTTTTGTTCAACGCCGCCGCGATCGAGCGCGGCGACGGCTTCTACCTGTATCGGGATATGACGCCGTGTTTGGCGGAGTGCTTGCTCGCGCTCGATCGCGAACGTATCGCCATCGGCGCCGCTTTCGGTATCCGGCTGTATAGCATTTTTGATTGGATCAAGAGAGCCTACCCAATGACTGAGGGTGATACCCTATGCACGCGCTTTCGCAATAACCCTGCCTACAGTGATATTCTTGCACCGACTGCCCTGAATTCGCGCTTGTTGACGGAGGATTTGCCGACCGGACTGGTGCCGATGGCCGCGCTTGGTGCTGCTGCCGGGATTGAGACGCCGCTGATGGATGCACTGATCGATCTCGGTAGCGCAATTCTCGGCCGCGACTTCCGGGCGGAGGGCCGCACCCTGGAACGCTTGGGGCTCGCCGGCCTCAGCCCCTCGCAAATCACCGCACAGTTGAGCTGAAGACGACGTACATGACATTGCCCGTACTCGCCGGGGAGGTCTTCGGACTGGTGCGTCCGTCTGTGGATGCGCATACTCTCGGTATCAATCATCTCGCGCGGTTGCTTCGCAGATGCGGCTACCCGGTGGTGATCGCCGACAGGAGCATCACCGATGCCGCCAACCGCATCCAGCGGCCCGAGCACAGCTTTGAAATGCGGCAATGGCTCCGGCAGCACCGCATCACCCGGCTTGGCCTCAGTTATCGCCTGGACCCGCAGCAGGCGGCGGAGGTGTTCGGGCGGCTCTACTATCAACTTCATGCCTTCGATCTCCTCGGCGCTGGCAACGGCAAGTTGCGGGGCATCTATTTTGGCGGCCTGCCTGCCGCCTGCGAACGCATCGAGCGCCGCTACGGGCGCTTGGTGCCGGTCTTTCGCGGCGACGAAACCAGCACCGAGACCTTGCTGCGCCTCGGCGTGCCGCGGCAGCGCATCCCCGCTGACTTGCTGCGTCAGTCGGCCTATGATGACGACCGGTTGGCCTTCGGCCGAGCGCTGTTGAGTCGCGGCGCGCATCGGCGCCTGAGCGGCGAGGATCGTTCCGGGTACCCCGGCTTCGGTACCCGCGCCGATCATTTGGTACGCCGTGTCGACCACGCGGTTGCACGGGGGCAGTCGCCGTTGATGCGTGCACACGTCGGGCCGTTCGCGCCGGATCGGCATGAGGCGATCAAGCAGTTCATCGCATGGGTCGAGACACTAGCGCGCAGCGGCCATCTGGATATTCTGTCGATCGGAACCTCGCAGTTGACGCAAGAACGCTTCGGCGAGGATTGGCAAGATCGGCCTAATGGCGGTGGCGTGCCGATCAATTCCGAAGACGAGTACCAACGCATCTGGCAAGCTGGGCGCCCCATGCTCGTGCGCACTTACGCCGGCACTCAGCGCATTCCTGCGCTCGCCCAGATCCACGAGCGCGCGCTCAACATCGCCTGGCACGCCTTGTCCTTCTGGTGGTTCAGCCGCATCGACGGGCGCGGACCGCATCCGGTTCGGCGCAATTTGATCGAGCATCTGCAAACGCTGGACTTCATTGCCGCGACCGGCAAACCGTTCGAGCCGAATATCCCCCATCACTTTTCGTTTCGTGGTGGCGACGATGTGACCTACGTGTTATCCGCCGTGCTCGCGGCAAGGACCGCCAAACGCCGAGGGGTCCGGTACTTCGTGCTGCAGAACATGCTGAATACACCGAAGTACACCCTGGGCGTTCAGGATCTCGCGAAGGCACGCGCGATGCTGCGCCTGGTGCGAGAGCTCGAGGACGGCCGCTTCCGCGTGATCCTGCAACCACGCGCCGGGCTCGATTACTTCTCGCCGGACCTCGACCAAGCACGGGTCCAACTCGCTGCAGTGTCGGCGCTGATGGACGACATCGAGCCCGGCAACGACGCCAGCCCCGCGGTGGTGCATGTGGTCAGCTTCTGCGAGGCCGCCTATCTCGCGACCCCCGTCGAAATCGACGAGAGTATCCAGATCACGCGCCAGTCAATCGCGTCCTACCGTGCCCTGCGCCGAGCGGGCAAGGTGCCGGACATGACCCAAGACCCCGAAGTTCAGCGCCGCACCGAACAACTGGTCGCGGACGTCCGCCAGATGCTCGCCGCCATCGAGTCCGTGATCCCAGACCCTTATTCGGCCGAAGGACTGTATCGGATCTTCGCCGCCGGATTCCTCGTCGCCCCCTATCTGTGGGAGGAGCGCGAGGAATTTTCCAATTCCGTCGCTTGGCAGACCGACGTCGTCGACGGCGGCGTTTCAGTTGTCGATGACGCCGGCCTGCCAATCCCGATCTCGGTCCGAGCGGCCAGCGCTGCCGCTGCGGCTGCGCAGGGGAGCAAACCCTAGACGGGACGTAGGCTCACCTGTGCTTAGCCGAGGCGCGGGTGGATGCCCAGCGCTAAGATGTCTTTGACGGCAGGAGAGTTTGGGGTCGGAGGGTTTGGGGTCTGGGTCGGAGGGTTTGGGGTCTGGGTCGGAGGGTGTGGGGTCTGGTCTTGCGTTTTGCATTTTCCAACCGAGCGGGACCGGAGGAACACAAAAGGCGGACGTACCGCCGAACGTTTTCATCCCAACGGCGTTGTCGAGCTGGCGGAGCGTTCTTTCCGAAACAATGGACGGGAGAAATCAGTGTGGCGAGCGGCTGTTCGATAGCGGGTGCGCACCTCGCGCGCAAAGAATGTCGGCATTGCCGTGTGAGCGGCCGTTGCCGCTACCCGTTACCTGAGCAAATCGTCCCCGCCATCGCCCGATGGCCGGGGGAAGTAAACGATTACATCATGATTGTAACCCGGTATAGATAAGAGACTCGGCGATGACCCATAGAATCCTAACAGTATTTTCCGGTATTCAATCTGCCAATTCCCAGATAGATTTTGTGAAGGATTACTTGGCGTATTGTCAAGTGTCGATGGTCTTTAATTCTTCTGACATCGAGCAGTATGTAATCGTCGAAACGAATGAAAAGTTCCTGCCTCTTGCTCTTTCGTCTTTTGGGTCCGGAGCAGAGTGTTTTACGAATGCCAACGATCTTATCAATCGATTTATTTCGTTGCATCAAGGTTCGGACACTATTGTTTTTCACCAATTTCCAAGTACGCTGTTGATGACGTGTCTCGGTGATAAGACAATCTTAAAGAAATGTATTTGGTTTACGTGGGGCGGTGACTTCAGAAGAGATCGATATGTCGCCTTGCGACCATTTCGGCACTATCTGAACGAGAAGTGGTATAAAGGTAACTTCGTTAAACGTTTGCACGGGATTGCATGCTGGAACCGATATGACGTCGATTTGATTAAGTACGTCTATCGTTCGAAGGCGCGTTTCTACTATGCGCGTTATTCGAGGGGTGCAAAGTCGATACAGGGCGCAGTCTGGAAATCGAAAGAAGCTTTGTCGCCCAAAAGAATTCTTGCAGGGAACAACGCAAACCCATCTAACAACCATCTGCTGATACTCGATATCCTGTCTAAATTTCAAGCCGAGGACATTGAGATCTACATGCCGCTCTCGTATGGTTCAACCGATACGGTTTACCGAGAGAAAGTCATCGCATTTGGCAAGGAAAAATTCGGCGCGAAGTTTTTTCCGCTCTTGCAATACATCGATCACCCGAAGTATGCCGATTTCTTGGCAGGATTACACGTTGGTGTTTTTTATCAGCATCGGCAGCAAGGGGGTTATAACATGGCGCAGCTTCTCCTTTCCGGGGCAAAGCTGTTCTTGAATCCATCCAGCTCTCCGGCTCTCCACTTCAAGGACGTTGGCATAGCCACTTTTGATACGAAAGACATATCCCGGTTGCAGTTCAGCGAATTTATTAGACTTGAGGAGAGTGTTGCTCAGCGCAACGCGGACATCATGGTCAGGGAACGATCTCTAGAGCTCAATGACAGGAGATGGCAGTCTATTCTTTTTCGGACCGGATCCGGCGAGAGTGCGTCATTGTTTTCAAAGTAAACGGTCGCCATTGCCGTAGAATAAACAGGGACGGACCCAAGCCGTCCGAGAAAGATGTTGCGCCATCTCAAAAATGCTTGCCGTCTCAACGTGCTAGCGGTGATTTGCCTGCGGAAGAAAATTTCCTCCGGCGAGAGTCTAGCAACTATCTAAAACCCCGAGAGTTTTCGCCCTCGCGGTGTCAAGCAGCAACACCTTTCTCGGACGCCTAGGGACGGACCACGTTTAATCTTGGCAATGAACGCGATAAATCGTGGTCTTCCCCGGGTTTTCCCCATCGCGGTCAAGACATTGGGGATACACATGAATCGGCCCGCTTCGGACAACAGCAAAACCGTCCTCGTTAGAGTAATCGGGTGACGACATGGCTGCGAGTCTGATTGACAGTCGTTACTTCGGCGCTACCTTCGCCAATCCGGCGATGCGTCTTGTCTTTTCGTACGAGGCGCTTTCGCTCCTGGTTGGACGTGGAGGCGGCGCTGGCGCGCACGCAGGCGCGGCTCGGATTGATCCCGGTCCGCGCGGCCGAGGAGATCAGTCGAGAGGCGGTGACCGAGCGGCTGGATCTCGCCGCCATGAAAGCGGAATACGAGCGCGTCGGCTTCCCGATCCTGCCCTTGGTGCATCAACTCGCCAAGGCGTGCGACCCGGAGTCGGCCCGGTGGGTTCACTGGGGCGCGACGACACAGGACATCATCGATACCGGTCTGGCGCTGCAGATGCGCGCTGGTTTCGGGATCATCGGGCGCCAGCTCGACGAGGTCATCGCCGCGGTGGCGCGTCTCACCCGGTATCATCGCGACACGGTGATGGCCGGCCGGACCTTCCAGCAGCAGGCGGCGCCCATCACCTTCGGCTTCAAGGCGGCGGTGTGGCTCGACGAGCTGATCCGTCATCGCGAGCGTCTGCCCGGCATCAAGCGCCGCGCGCTGTGTTGCGGTTTTTGGGCCGACCTCCTCCGGTGATCGACAGAACGCTGGAGATTGCTCATGACCGACCTCGAATGATTCATCCAGTCGCATCGGCGCCGACCGATCTCGGCGACCGCTTGGAGCACGCGCAAGGAACAATGGCTGAATGAGCTCGGCACGCTCCTTTCGGGTATTCAAGAGAAACTCGTTTCAGCCGGAGTGCCGAGTGCAGATATTCACTCGACCGAGAATTCCCTGAATGAAGAGTATCTCGGTCAGTATGTCTATCCGGAGCATGGCCGGAAAGGTCACTTTCTGTTCGATGATGATAGCCTTGTGCCGCTGCTGGAAATCGTGCTTGGCTGATTGAGCGATGCCGCCATTCCCAACGCAATTTAATGGCATTGGCTTATAATACCGGCCACTGCGATGATTTTGCGCTGCCGGGTGGACAAGCGCAGCGCAGTCCACCAGCGCCGGCGCGGATTCGGTGGACTTCGCTCGCGCTCATCCACCCTACGGCCCGTATGATGAACAATGCCCAGGGGCGGACAATGCATTGCATGATCTGCGGTGGTCCCACCGCCTATTATTTTTCCAAGCAATATGATGGGCCATACGGGATTTTCATGACCGATATCCCTTCGGTCGACTACGCTATTTGCGGTTCATGCGGTTTCGTTTTCTCGATGACCCATCAAGCACTCGATGCGGACCGGTGGTCGAGGTTGAATGTCGAGTTTCACGACCATTGCGCGCAAGTCCCCTACGATCAAAAGCCAAACTCGCCGCCCTATGCCGAGCAGGCGTTGATGCTCGGTTTGGCGGCAACGGGGACGATCATCGACGCTTCGAGCATGCTCGACTATGCGGGTGGGCGTGGCATCTTGAGTCGTCTCGTCGCTGATCTGTTTGCGATGCGGCTGGATGTGTATGAGCCTTTCGTGCGGGATGAGGGCGTCTCGTATCTCGACAAGGGTGATTTGACGAAATACAAGGTGGTCTTCAACTCCGCGATGTTCGAGCATGTCTTGTGCCGCCAGGATCTCGACGATGTCAATGATCTCGTTGATCCGGATGGTGTCTTGATCGTTCATACGGTCGTCGGCGAGCGGGTACCGCAAGACCCGTCGTGGTTTTATCTGACGCCTCCCGTGCACACCGCATTCCATACCAACAGGAGCATGGCGGTCTTGATGGAGCAGTGGGGATATACCTGTTCGATCTACGCGCCCAAGGCAAAAAGTTGGATTCTGCTTAAAGGCGATGTCTCTCGGGTTCTCGATCAGGCGGATGCCATCAATCGCCGATTGAAAACGCAGTGGTTGATTGCAAAGGAGGGGTTCGTTGACTACTGGAAATGAGTGGCGCCGCATCACCGAGGTCATGCTGGTGCTCGGTTCGAGCGAATAGCGGCGGATCTTAAGAGCCGTGGCGCATGCAAGCTGTCCGTCGTTCGGGTGGGACGCCTGTCATCGGGAGCCGGTGGCCCCGGGTTTCCGCACGCGCATGTACTGGTCACTGAACGAGGTCGATCCCGATGCGGTCGCCGTGCTGGGCGGGCACGATTCGATTGACGGCTGGGCACTCAGCTACCGTGAACTGACCGATTCGGCCGATGCGTTTGCGGCTTCCCTGGACGGGGGATCTGCGAAAGAGCTCGGCGCCATCTTCTGCCGCAACTCGCCGCAGGCGATCGCCGCCTATCTCGGCGCCCTGCGTCATGGCGATGCGGTGATGTTGTTGAACGCCCGGATGGATGCGGGGCATCTCGAGGCCCTGATGCGTGCCTACCGGCCGGATTGGGTTTACGAGCCACGCGAGCGGCACTCGCAGCTGGGCAAGGGGCGAGTCCGCGAGCAGTGGGGGTGGCGACTATGGCAACCGCGCGCGTCGCGCATCGAGGAGGCCATCCACGCCGATCTGGCGTTGCTCTTGTCGACCTCCGGCACGACGGGTTCGCCGCGCATGGTGCGCCTGTCGCAGACGAACCTGGCTTCCAACGCGGCGGCCATCGTCGCGGCGCTGGGCATCGACGCCGAGGATCGGGCGCTGGCTGCCCTGCCGATGCATTATGCCTACGGGCTGTCCGTGCTCAACAGTCACCTGCACGCCGGGGCCGCGTTGGTGGTCACCGAGGAGAGCCCCGTCGAAGCGGGATTCTGGCAGACCGTCGCCGGGCGGCAGGTTACGACTCTCCCCGGTGTCCCGATGACCTATCAGATGCTGATGCGACTGAATCCCGGGCCGCGAGCGCTGGCGAGCGTGCGGTCACTCACGGTTGCGGGCGGCCCCTTGGCCGAGCATCTGGTGGAGCGCATGGCCGATTGGTGCGATGCCTCGGGCGCGCGCTTCCACGTGATGTACGGTCAGACCGAGGCGACAGCGCGGATGAGCGTCCTGCCGCCCGGGATGCTGAGGTCCAAGCCCGGCTCTGTCGGGCTGGCCATCGGCGCAGGCCGGCTGAGCCTTTCACCCGGCGGCGAGCTGTTGTTCGCGGGGCCGAACGTCATGATGGGATATGCCCTGGCGCGCGAGGATCTGGCGCTTGGGGATTGCATGGGCGGACGCCTGGCAACGGGCGATCTGGGCCGGATCGACGATGACGGCTGTGCCTATGTCAGCGGTCGGCTGAAGCGAATGCTCAAGATCCACGGGCACCGCGTGAGTCTGGATGTGCTGGAGCAGGGTCTGGAGACCCTGTTGAGACTCCCGGTCGCCGTCGCGGGCGAGGATGACCGGCTCGTGGTGTATCTCGAAGCCGGTTCGGCGAAAGCTGTCGGCAGTGCCCGCGACGCACTCACGCGGCGCTACCGACTGCCTCCATCAGCGTTCGAGGTGCAGGTGCTGAGCGAGCTCCCGAGAACGATCAACGGCAAGCTCGACGCCGCGGCATTGCGGGCACTTGACAGCGGCACGGCAGAAGAGCGCAGACGTGGCTAGCCTTCCGCCCGTGGTGACCGCGGCGCCGTTCGCCGCCCCTTGGCAGACGCGTGAGCCGGAGCTCCTGGACGGGTTGAACGCGCTGACGCGCTGGCACCATGCGCACTGCCCGCCCTATGCGCGCATGCTGGACGGCGCCTACGGTACCCGGGCCGCCGAGGGTACGGCGCAGGGCTTGGACGCGGTGCCCTATCTACCGGCGCGATTGTTCAAACATCTGCGGTTGCAGAGTGTGCCGGACGCCGCGGTGGTGCGGCACCTGACCTCGAGTGGCACCAGCGGTCAGACGGTTTCGCGCATCCCGCTCGATGCCGAGACCTCGGATCTGCAGATTCGCACCTTGGGCGCGATCACGCAGGCGTTCATCGGCCGGCAGCGCCGGCCGATGCTGATCCTGGATCGGCGCCCGCGGGTCGACGGAGCAACCGGCCTCGATGCCCGTTGCGCGGGTGCGCTCGGTTTCGCGCCTCTCGGCTGTCAGCATCGCTATGCGTTTGACCAAGAGATGCAGCCGCGCTGGGACGTGATCGAGTCGTTCCAGTTGCGTTGGGCCGGCGCCGAGACCTTGGTCTTCGGCCTGACCTGGATCATCTGGCGCGATGTCCTGAATGCCGTGCGCGCGGCAGGTCGGCGTTTCGATCTCGGCGCGGGTGCTGTGCTGGTGCACGGCGGCGGCTGGAAGCGACGGGACGCCGAGCAGGTCGACCGCGCTGAATTTGCTGCACGGGTCCGAGAGTGGCTCGGTATCCGCAGGGTTCATGAATACTACGGGATGGCCGAGCAGGCCGGGGCCATCTTTATGGCCTGCGAGGCGGGGGTGCTGCATACATCAGCGTTCGCCACCGTATTGATGCGCGAACCGCACCGGCTGCGGCCGGCCCGGGAAGGGCTGATCGAGGTCCTCAGTCTGGTGCCGCGCAGCTATCCCGGCCACGCCATCCTTACCGAGGATGTGGGCCGGCTCTTGGGCTGCGACGACTGTCCCTGCGGGCGCAAGGGGCCGTATTTTCAGATCGACGGGCGCCTGCCGCAGGCCGAGCCGCGGGGCTGCGGAAATCTCGCGCAACCATGATCGACGTGCTGTTGCCGCGCACTCCGGACGCGGGCCTCGATGACCTGTTGGCGCGCTTGCGCGCGGCTCCGGGCAGGGTGCCGTTCGATCCCGCCGCGATGGGTTTCGTCGAAGCCGTGTCGCACGCACTGCTCAGCGATCGGACGTCGGGCTCCGCAGGCGCACTGATTGCCTTGGGACATTGGTTCCGCCGCGCGAACCTATCGGTACTGCAGGAACGGCTCGCGCCGAATGGGTCCGTGGGCGACACCCGCGCTATGCGACGAGGCGTCGTCTTTCATCTGGCCCCCGCCAACGTCGACACGCTGCCCCTGTACTGCTGGCTGCTGTCGCTGTTGTGCGGCAATGCCAACATCGTTCGGGTGTCGCGCCGCAGTGTGGCGCAGCTCGGCGCCTTCTTTGATCGGATCGCGCCGATCCTGCGGGAGGCCGAGCACAGCGTCCTTGCCCAGTCCAGTCTGATCCTCACCTATGACCACGACGAAGCCGTGACCGAGCGACTCTCCGCCCATTGCGATCTGCGCCTGATTTGGGGCAGCGATGAGCGCGTCAGTCAGCTTCGGCGGGTGCCGCTGCCGGCACTCGCGGCGGACCTGGTGTTCCCGAACCGCTTCTCGCTGGCGATGATCCGAGCCGACGCACTCCTGGGTTTGCCCGAGCAGGGTTTGAAGAGGCTGGCGGAGGGGTTTTGTCGCGATGTGTTCGTGTTCGACCAGCAGGCCTGCGCATCGCCGCGCGCGCTTGTATGGATCGGCGATGACGCCGACCGTGCGCGGGCGCGGGCGCGCTTTTGGCCAGCCGTGGCCGCTGAGCTCGAAGAGCGCTTCCCGGCCCAGCCGGCGCTTCAGGTGATGGATCGATTGACCACACTGTTTCGACTGCTCGAAGCGCAGCCGGGCGCCCGCGCGGAAACACCCCCGGGCGAGCTGCCGACGCGGGTCTGGATGCCGCACTTGGGCGACGAGGAGCGCCGTCTGCACGCGGGGCATGGCGTCCTGATCGAGCTCGACCGCGCAGATCTTCGCGAAGCACTGAGTCTGTTGCAGCCGAGCGATCAGACCATCGGTTACTTCGGTTACGAGCGCGAGGAGTGGCTGGAGCTGTTATCCTGGCTACCCACGCACGCCGCGGATCGCCTGGTCCCCATCGGGAGCGCGTTGAGCTTCAGCCCGGTCTGGGACGGCGTCGATCTGGTGCGTGCCTTTACACGGACCCCATTCTTGGTCTGAGCAACGCGAGGACAAAGCCAGTTGAGCCATGAAAAATCTCATCCTCGTCGGTGCGGGAGGGCTCGGCCGCGAGCTGTTGCAGTGGGCCAAAGACATCAATGCCCAGTCACCGCGCTGGCACATCAAAGGCTTTCTCGCCGATGACCCGAAGGCGCTCGAAGGCATTGCATGCAGTCACGACGTGCTCGGCGGTGTCTGGGATTGGCAACCTGAGTCGAACGAGGTCTTTACCTGCGCGATCGGCGATCCCGCCGATAAGGCCCGCGTGGTCGCATCACTGGTGTCGCGCGGGGCGCGCTTGGTCTGCGTGGTTCACCCGACGGCGATCATCGGTGAGCACAATCAGGTCGGCGCCGGCCTCATCATGTATCCCGGCGCACGCATCACCGCGAATGTGCGCATCGGCGACTATGTCACCCTGTTGTCGTCGGCGATCGGTCATGACGCGGAGGTCGGGGATTTCACGACCGTCTCGTCCCACTGCACCATCACCGGGGGAGTCCGTCTCGGGAGACGCGTCTTTGTCGGCAGCCAAGCGACCATCATCCCCGATGTCCAGGTCGGCGACGATGCCCATATCGGCGCGGGAAGTGTCGTCGTCTCCAACGTCGCCGCCGGTATGCGTGTGATGGGTAACCCGGCCCGGCGCTTCACGCCGGCAGGATGAAGGCACTGAACATGCCCGAAACCGCAATCCAACGCTATCGCCGCGTCTTCCGTGAGACCTTCGACGTGGCCGATGAAGCGCTCGCCGGATTGGAGTACCGCTCCGTCCCCGCATGGGATTCGGTGGGACATCTGATCCTCACCTCGGGGCTCGAGGAGGCACTCGGGATCACATTGGAGTTCGACGACGTCATCGCCCTCTCGTCCTACGAAAAAGGCATCGAGATCTTGGCCAAGTATCTTCCCGAGCTGGCGTCGGAGCCGGACGACGCGGTTCGATCCTGATCAGAACTGGAGACCATGAGCAACATCCGTAACGTCCCCAAGATCTCCGCGGGTCTCATCGATCTGATACGCGCCCAAATCGAGCACCGTGCGACCTGGATGGCCTTGATGCACGAGCAAGCGGAGCGAGCGGGCGTCGACGCCGATACCCTCGCCCGCGCCGCCATTCACCGCTGTGGAACCTTCCACGGGGAGCGATTCAAAGATGTGTTGCCAGAGTCCGATTGCGCGGTCTTCGGTCAGCGCTACTTCGACGGTGTCACAGTGAAGACCTTCGAGATCGACATCGCCGATGCGACCCCCGACGCGCTCCACGTGCGCTTTGGCTATTGCCCCCTGGTCGCCGCCTGGCAAAAGCTGGGCTTCGACGATGCACGCTGCGCCACACTCTGCGATCTCGCGATGGAAGGCGATCGCGCCGTCGCCGCCACGCAAGGTATCAACCTGGAGATTGGCGAGACGATTGCGCAAGGCGGGAGTTGCTGCGAAATGCGGTTCAGGCGCTGATGGCTCCCGAGAGACTGATGCCACTCAGTGACCTGACGATGATCAGCGGCGTGCTGAGCGTGAACGAGGCGATCCGAGACAAGGCGTCGATGGCGGTGTCGCCGTCGTCGAGGCAGCTGGTGAGCCAATTCTATCCTCGGTCTGGGCGGCTAGTAATAAACAGGGACGGACCACGTTTAAGCTTGGCAATGAACGCGATAAATCGTGGTCTTCCCCCGGTTTTCCCCATCGCAATCAAGACATTTGGGATCCTCATGAATCGGCGCGCTTTGGACAACAGCAAAACCGTCCACGTTAGAGTTATCGGGTGTCGACATGGCTGCGAGTCTGATTGATAGTCTTTACTTCGGCGATACCTTCGCCAATCCGGCGATGCGTCATGTCTTTTCGGACGAGGCGCGCTTTCGCTCCTGGTTGGACGTGGAGGCGGCGCTGGCGCGCACGCAGGCGCGGCTCGGCTTGATCCCGGTCAGCGCGGCCGAGGAGATCAGTCGAGAGGCGACGATCGAGCGGCTCGATCTCGCCGCCATGAAAGCGGAATACGAGCGCGTCGGCTTCCCGATCCTGCCCTTGGTGCATCAACTGGCCAAGGCGTGCGATCCGGAGTCGGCCCGGTGGGTCCACTGGGGCGCGACGACACAGGACATCATCGATACCGGTCTGGCGCTGCAGATGCGCGATGGCTTCGGGATCATCGGGCGCCAGCTCGACGAGGTCATCGACGCGGTGGCGCGCCTCGCCCGGGATCATCGCGACACGGTCATGGCCGGCCGGACCTTCCAACAGCAGGCGGCGCCCATCACCTTCGGCTTCAAGGCGGCGGTATGGCTCGACGAGCTGATCCGTCACCGCGAGCGTCTGTCCGGCATCAAGCACCGCGCGCTGGTGTGCCAATTCGGCGGTGCCGTCGGCACGCTGGCCACCCTGGGTAAGGACGGCATGGCGGTGCTGGAGGCGTTGGCGCGGGAGCTCGGGCTCGAGACCCCGGCCATCTCCTGGCACACCGCACGCGACGGCTGGGCCGAGGCGGTGTTCTGGTTGGCGATGGTGGGCGCGACCCTGGCCAAGATCGCCACCGAGGTTGCGACCTTGATGCGCACCGAGGTCGACGAGGTGCGCGAGCCCTTTGCGCCGGGGCGGGGCGGCAGCAGCACCCTGCCGCAGAAGCGCAACCCCATCGCCTGCCCCATCATCATCGCCATCGGCAACCGGCTGCGCGAGTGCGTCGGCTCCCAGTTGACGGCCATGATCCAGGAACACGAGCGCGCGGTCGCCGGCCAGCCGCTGGAATGGCTGGTGATCCCCGATGCCTTCGTCCTGACCTCCGGCGCCTTGCGACAGGCGTTCGGCATCCTCGATCGTCTGACCGTCGATGCCGAGCGCATGCGCGCCAACCTGGCCAGCGGCGGCGGATTCCTGATGGCCGAGGCCGTCATGATGGGCCTGGCCCCGCACACCGGCCGCAATCAAGCCCACGACATCGTCTACGCCGCGGCCAGCCGCGCACTGGAGGCCGGCGACACCCTGCGCAGCGCCCTGCTCGCCGATCCTCTGGTCACCGCACACCTGAGCGAGCCCGCGATCGATGCGCTCCTGGAACCCGCCAACTACACCGGCTCCGCAGGCGCGATGGTGGATGCGGTGTTGGCGAAGCTGGTGCAGGGGTGATGTGTCTCCGACTGCATCGGAGTACCGGGCGACACACCGTCACATTGATGGCATTCTGCGTTCGACCGACTTCAGTGACGATCCAGAAATCAAGCTGAACACCGTGATGACATGTTTCGGTTTTTGTGTCGACCTCGCCCGGTGATCGACAGAACGCTGGAGATTGCTCATGACCGACCTTGAATTATTCATCCAGTCGCATCGGCGCCGGCCGATCTCGGCGACCGATTGGAGCAAGCGTAAGGAAAAATGGTTGAATGAGCTCGGCATGCTCCTTTCAGGTATTCAAGAAAAACTCGTTTCAGCCGGAGTGCCGAGTGCAGATATTCACTCGACCGAGAATTCCCTGAATGAGGAGTATCTCGGTCAATATGATGCGCCTGGCTTGGTGATCCATATCGGAGGCAATGAGGTTGTTTTTAAACCAAAAGGCAGTAGAGTTATGGGGGCGTTCGGGCGTGTGGATGTTCTAGGTCCTCGTGGTCGCGCACGATTGATTGCAGATGTCGAAGAGGGGGATTCGAGTGATGAGCCCCTTGATCGAGAATGGCAGTGGTATGTCTATCCGGAGCATGGCCGGAAAGGTCACTTTTTGTTCGATGAAGACAGCCTTGTGCCGCTGCTGGAAATCGTGCTTGGCTGATTGAGCGATGCAGCCCTTCCCAACGATCGATCAAGCTTACGACTGGTATGTTTCGACAAGAGATGGCTTGGCCAGTTTGGGTTCTTATGTCTGGATGCGCGAAACACGCTTGAACATCAGCGATAGAACGCTCGATGAGCTTTTTGGAATGACGGAATCAGAGTGGCAGACCTACTACGAGCTTAATCTGGATAAGCACGAGCTGTTTTCGGCGCTTTCCTTGTTTGCAGCTTGCGAGGGAGGTATTCGGAGGGATTTTGATTGGCGCGTCCAAGGAGATAACGGGCAAAAGCATCATCAACGTTTTTTAAATGAGTACAAGAAGCATGGGGCGGATGAACGAATCACGCTCGCAACACTGATCGACAACTGGTTGGCTGCAGAAAGAGGCAATGTTTGGTTGAGGCGTCAGTTGCTGGAACTGAAAACGTTATTTGCGCGGCGTAACGACTTGGCACACGGCCGGTCCGGTGAAAGTGTATCTTTTGACGTGATTTTCGAGAAATTGAATCGGATTCGTACAAAATGGCGAGATGGTGTCGATGATTTCCGTGGCTACTAGTCCAACTGACGTCGGGTTAGCCTTATTGATAACCTCGACCACATGGGCGGCCAACTGTGTCGTCCGGACGTCGTCGCCTGACAGCATCAGGGCTGGAAGCCCTGATGACTGACTGTTCATCAGCGATTCGCCAAGACTATGAACAAGGCGATACGCACTGTAGGGTCGACTGTAGGGGCGACTTAAGTCGCCCCTACAAATTACCCATTATTTCAGTTCATTTTTGCCTTACCGTAGCCGCGCTCATTGCAGCCATCCTCGGCACCCTCATTAGCCTTGCCCTATTCATTCTGAAATGACAAAACCAAGATGGCAGCAACGTCCCGAAGGCTCGACCTGGGGCGACTGGGGCGCGGACGATCAACTCGGTCGTCTGAATCTGATCGGTCCCGAGCAGGTCCTTAAAGGTGTCGCCGAAGTCAAGACCGGCAAGACCTTTTGCCTCAGCCTACCCCTGGACTTGCCCGGCGGGCAGACCTTGAACGCCGTTCGGCATCCGCCCCGATTGCGCCCGGTCATCCGCAACGACGCCCCGTACTACAACTATGTCTGGCGCGACTTCGATCCGCGCCTCACCGATGTGGGCTGCGACGACAGCGTGCTGTTGTATACGCAGTATTCAACGCAGTGGGACAGCCTCGCGCACCGTGGATCCCTTTTCGACGTCGCGGGGAATGGGCAGATCGAGCCGGTCTACTACAACGGCTACCGCGCCGGGGCGGACGTCCACATGGACACGGAGCACCGCACCTGTGCGGCAGCACTGGGCATCGAGCACATGGCCGCGCACGGTGTTCAAGGCCGCGGTGTGCTGGTCGACCTCTTCACCCATTTCGGGGAGAGCCCGCGTCACGAAGTCGGTTTCGACGACCTGATGCGGGTGATGGAGACCGATGGCATCGAGGTGGAGCCGGGCGACATCCTGTGTCTGTGGACCGGTCTCGACCGCATGATCCTGCGCATGGCCGGCCAACCGGATGACTCCATCAAACATGCCTGTGCGGTGCTCGACGGCTGGGACGAACGCCTGCTCCAATGGATCACGGACAGCGGTGTCGCTGCGATCGCGTCCGACAACCTCGCCGTGGAGTCGATCGGAAAGCGCCTGCCCGAGGGGTATCGAGGTACCAACCTCCCCCTGCACGAGCACTGCCTCTTCAAGCTCGGCGTACACCTGGGCGAGCTCTGGCACCTCGCCGATTTGGCTGAATGGCTGCGCGCCGAACGGGGCTCCCGCTTTCTGTTGACTGCGCCGCCCTTGCGGCTGCCGGGTGCGGTCGGATCGCCGGTCACGCCGGTAGCGACGGTCTAGTAGGAGTCTTTCCGGCTTAGGTTCGAGACGCGTTCTAACGCGAAGTTCAGGGGTTCTGAGAAAGTCGGAATTGCCAATATGGGCGTAGCGCGGCGCTTTTGATCATCTTGTCACCGATTTCCGGTGAGTTTTCAACCTGAATCGAACAAGCCGGACAGACTCATGCGCCTGCCTGCCAAGCACTGAGCCGGCTGTTGAACAAACCTTGCTTCTATCGCAAACGACAGCTTTGAGAGCCAGGGTCACCCGCGTGTCTCAGGCAAGTGGGGAAGCTGGGCGAGTAACAATAAGTGGAACGTGGATCTCAGGAGAACACGGAAATGCTAGTCGTGGGCGAAGGTTCGGATGAATATCAGCCAATCAGAGACCTACAGACGACAGGCAACCCGACCGGCGACTATCTGCGTAGTCCCTTCGGGCCTCGCTCGTAAGACCGGCCACCCAAAACATCAGTCGCTCGTGACACCCGCTCTGCGGTGTCACGCATGCCCCGTGGCGCTCTGCGCCAAGTGCCACGATGGCCGGAATTACGAGCAAGGCCGTATAAGGGTTTCCGGAAATTACCTGCCCTTTCGATCACCGCCCACTCAATCGATCGCGAACCATGATCCTTGCCATGATCCCCGCCCGCATGGGCAGCCAACGCCTGAAGCAAAAGAATCTGCGCGAGCTGGGCGGCGTGCCGCTGATTACCCGCGCCATCCGCAACTGCCGGGCGGCGGGCGTGTTCGACGCCATCTGGGTGAACTCCGAGCATCCGGCCTTCGGCGAGATCGCCGCGGCCGAGGGGGTGCACTTTCATCGCCGCCCCGAGGCGCTCGGCAACAACCAGGCGACCAGCGAGCAGTTCATCGCGGAGTTCCTGCAGGCGCATGACTGCGATGTCGTGGTCCAGGTCCACAGCATCGCGCCCTTGCTGACGGTCGCGGAGATCCGTGACTTCGTCGCCGTCCTGGCCCGCGACGAGGTCGACTGTCTGCTCTCGACCGATCCGGTCCAGATCGAGTGCGCCTATCGCGGCCAGCCGGTCAACTTCAGCTTCGCGGAGAAGACCAACTCGCAGGACTTGGAGCCGATCCAGCGCCTGAGCTGGAGCATCACCGCTTGGCGCCGGCGCACCTACCTGGACGCGGTGGCCGCGGGCCAGTGCGCCACCTATGCCGGGCGTGTCGGCTTCCACCCCATCAGCGCGTTGGCGGGGCACATCATCAAGACCGAGCGTGATCTGCAGATTGCCGAGGCGCTGCTGCCGTTGGTGGAGAATGACTGAGCATCAAGTCAGTGAGAATTGTCTTTCCGTCCAGAAGCAATGGCTTTACGAACGTGGTGAGGGGCGAACGAAACATCGCTGGGCCAAGGACGAGGCGGGTTTTCTGGACACCCAACATGGACAGGTCGGACAATGTCATCGTTCCATCAACATCGAGATCGCAACCGCGTTGTTGCGAGACGGGATCGTCTACTACGCACCAGGGGCCAACGAGCCGGAGCATGTGTACGCGGTCTACCGTGGCGTGATTTATGAGGCGGCGCCAACTCGGCCGGGCATCTCTTTTCATGGTTACGCTTGACAGACCGGTCAGGGCAGGCCGGTCAGGGCCGGCCGGCGTTGCCGCCGAGAATCAAACGTGCACTTGAGCAGCGAGCAATCGATGACGGTCATGAGCAGGAATTCCGGGCATGGCTGAAGCAACACGGTTAGGCCGCGACACCGGGATTGAATTGCGCTTCGTTTCCGAGTGCGCGACGAGCGCCGGGCAGGAACTTGCCGATGCGCTTTTCAGCCTGGCGGTTGAAGGGCAGACCGTCTGGGGTTCACGAAACCAGGACGGCCCCGACACGCATCGCGTCTCGCTTTCTTGGCCGCTCGTCGATCTGCTTCATGGTCTTGGGCGAATCTGGCCCTGGTTGATTCTCGAAGAAGGTTACCCGACCGCCATCTCGCCGCTGCATCCCGGGGACATGATGGGCAGAGCCGAGACGCGTTGGAACGACCTCAGCCCGGCGGAGGCCGAAGCGGAGGAAGAGCTGCTGTTCGATTTTCGGCACCGTCACGACCTGTCGCTGCTGTTGCGGGGGCTCACCGTGCCACCGCTCTGGATTCTGCGCGAGGGCGCGGATGCTTTGGTCTGGTCCCAGCAATGGGTTCGCCCGACGCGCCTGTCGCACCGTGCCGTCATGGACGATTTGACCGCCATTGGCGAAGGTATCGCGCGGCACCTTTCAGAAAGCACGCATCCACGGGCGCTGCGTGCCCTGCGACGCTGGTCGGAACGGACGAGCGAGACAAGAGCGGCGTATCTTCCGCTGGTGACCGGAATGGAGCCCTCGGAACTGCGACAACTGCCCTGCCGGTGGCCGAGGTGCTGGGCGGGCAGGTGCCGCGTTTTGCCGAACAGCGGGCCAACGCCTTCGCCGCTGAATTGCTGCTGCCTCGTGCCCAAGCCGAGTCGGCCTGTCGGTCCAGCGCGAACGTGCTGGAAGCCTCCGCACGCCTGGAGCGTGAATTCCGCGTGAGCCGCGAATTGACCGCACGTCAGATCAATAACTCCGCGCTGGGACAGACGCTGACGGCTGGCGAGCGCCGGAGGCTCGAACACTGGTGGAAGTCGGGCGAATTCGCTTGAGATCAGGGGTGCGCCGGGCGAATCGCATCGCGACCCAATCAGACCCGGCACAGCCTGCACGAAGAGGCTGCCAACCCGGCATTTCACCTGTGCCACGCCTCGATTCGTTCTTGTCAAGCACGTCCGGAACTCAAGACAACCTGGATGAACTATGTTTTGCGCTGTCCTTAACGAGCATGCCGCCTGGAAATCCGTCTTGGTGCATCCGGTGTTGCGCCGCTCCCTCGACTGGCTGGCGACGCATGCCGTCACCGCCGTCCTGGGCGACGTCTCCCTTGGCGCCGCCGGCTGGTTCGCCAACGTGCACGAATATCGAACATTGCCGGAGTCCGAGTGCATCTGGGAAAATCATCGCCGGACCATCGATGTGCAGTATGTGATCGCGGGTGGCGAGCGCATCCGCTGGTCGCCGGTCGCGCAGTTGGGTGAGCCCTTGCGCAGCATCGAGGCACGGGATCGGGAGGAGTACGCCGCCCCGCCCGAGGCCATGACCCTGCTCACCCTGCGCGCCGGGATGTTCGCGGTGTTTCTCCCGGGCGAGGCCCATTGCCCCATGATTGCGCTCGATGCGCCGATGCCGATCCGCAAGGCCGTCGTGAAGATACCCTTGCGTCTGCTGGAGTCCTGACCCATGACAACCGAGCTCAAGCTTGCCGAGCAGGCGGCCGCCGAGGCCGCGGAACTGCTGCGCCGTGACTTTCTGCGCGACGCCGGGGTGACGGACGATCGCGGCAAGGACATCAAGACCCAGGCCGATCTCGCCGCGCAGGAGCTGATCCTCGCGCACCTGCGGCCAACCGGTATCCCGGTGCTGGCCGAGGAGGGCGACGGCAAGACACTGGATCTGGACCAGACGGTTATGATTGCAAATATGATAGTGAATCAAATGATCTCTGAGTTTTCCTTAGTTGTTTCGACACGTGACAAATGATTACATACGAAAACAGCACCGTGCTTGTAACCGGTGGGACACGGGGGATTGGTGCGTCAATAGCAAGTCTATTGAGCGACCTTGGGGCAAAAGTTATTGTTACTGGCCGTCATTCTCAGCAACCGGGAAACTTGTCAAGCGATAGCTATGTTTCCGTCGATTTCTCCTGCCGGTCTTCCCTTTCGACCTTTTTAGAGATCGTTGAAACTGGACCTGCGATTAGTCTCCTTGTTAATAATGCCGGGATCAATCTAATAAACCCTATTACTGAAATCACCATTGCCGATTTCGATGAGGTTTCTGAAGTGAATTACAGAGCACCGTACCTCATAATGCGAGCGGCCGCGCGCAATATGATAAAACACAGAATCCCTGGGCGTGTTGTCAATATCTCAAGTATTTGGGCAACTGTCACTAAGACTGGACGATCTGCATATTGTGCTGCAAAATCAGGCGTACTTGGAATGACACGTGCTGCTGCGATTGATCTTGCATCGCACGGAATACTCGTGAATGCGGTATCGCCTGGCTTCGTTATGACAGACTTGACGATTGCGACCTTGGGAAAAGATGGTATGCAGGCGATGGCGTCTCAAGTACCTGTTGGACGTCTAGCCAGTCCAGACGAGATTGCAAGGGTTGTAGCCTTTATCGGTTCTAGCCAACAAACTTACATAACTGGCCAAAACATTATTGTTGACGGAGGGTTCACCAATGTCTGATTCTCTGTCTATCCGCTCCATTTTTCGCGACTATAAGGTTGAATTTACATCAGAGTTTCTTGATAAGCTGAAAATATTAAAATTAGATGGGGACTTGGTTGTTGTTGATTCTACTGTGCTCCTCCTTTACCCTGAGATACGACTGGTAGCTGGTGATGATCTTTGGGCGGTAGACGGCCAGGAGTCACTTAAGAGTTATGAGGGCGTCATTCCACTGTTTCAGCGTTTGATTGAGGGTGGATTTCATCGAGATAATCGCATTATTGCAATCGGTGGCGGCATAACTCAAGATATCGCGTCGTTTGTATCATCACTGCTGTACCGGGGGGTAGATTGGTATTTTTTCCCCACTAATATGTTGACGCAATGTGACTCATGTATCGGGAGTAAAACATCGATTAACTTCCGGCAGTATAAAAATCAGATAGGCGGATTCTATCCGCCTGCTGAGGTCATTATCGATACCAATTTTTTAAAGAGTCTTTCTAGGATAGAAGTTGCCTCGGGGCTCGGCGAAATGCTTCACTATTTTTTGCTCAATTCCGAAGAAGATCTTGAGCTCTTTTGGAAGTACGCCCCAGAAATACGCTCAGGGAACGATCTTTATAAGCCGCTCATATTGAGAAGTCTCACGATAAAAAAAGCCATGATTGAACTTGATGAATTTGATCGTGGACCACGGAATATCTTCAACTACGGTCATTCGTTCGGTCACGCAATCGAGTCGGCAACGAATTACGCGGTTCCGCATGGCATTGCGGTTGCCTACGGAATAGACCTAGCAAATCTTGTGTCCGTTATGCGCGGTTTACTGCAATCTTCTGAGCGAAACCGAATCAGACGGGCTTGTGAATTGGTGTTTGACGGTTTTTCACTACCGTCTATTGAAATGTATGACTACATGGCAGCGATGAAAAGAGACAAAAAGAATGTAGGACAGCGGCTCGGCCTTATTCTTACCCGAGGGGTCGGTGATATGTTCAAGGAACTCTGTGAGGTGAATGACGATTTGCATAACCTAATCGCGTCATTTTTTACAAATAAACTGTATCTCACTGATATATGAAAAACCTAGGAAAAATTGTCGGTCACATACCGGCTCGTGCTGGTAGCAAACGTGTACCAGCCAAAAATTTGCGTTTGATTGATAACGCACCATTGCTGAGTTACGCTGTTAATGCAGCACTTGCATCCTGCCGGCTGAACGAGGTCGTTGTTAACACCGACGGGCTGGAAATTAGCAAGCTGGCCAAGTCACTAGGCGCTAAAGTCTTTATGCGCGATGCCCAATATGCTACGGATTCTGCATCAGGCGATGATTTCAACCATGATTTTATTTCCAAGTGGTATGTTGATACTCTGGTCATGATCAACCCCGTGTGTCCTCTGATAAACACGTCTGATATCGATGCCGCGTTGGATGCCTATGCGCAAGATGATACGGCAGATACTCTCATTACGGTTCAATCGACTCAGATGCAGGTGTTTTTTGAGGCGGAGCCAGTCAACATTACACTCGGGGGGCATCTCGCGCCCACTCAGCAGAATAGGCATGTCGATATATTGAACTGGGCGGTAACGATCTGGGATGCAAAAGCATATCAGAATCGATATCAAACAGGCGGAGATGCCTATATCGGCCGACAGCGTCTCCTTTTTTCAATTGAACCGTTACACGCTATAAAAATTAGCACAGAGGAAGACTTCCGCTTGGCTGAAGCAGTGCTGAAAGCGCGTCGCCTGGCATGCGTTGATCAGGCACCGGTTTATTGGCGTGATTCCCAGTAAGTTTAATTCTAGCACACGGTGTGAATTATGATTTATGGGTCATTAAGTCACTGGAAGCATCACATCCTTTTTAACTCAAATCTAATCTGGAGAGAGGCATTTGAATGGATCGAGAAACACTCGGAGGATGCCGCGGACGGTTTCTATCCACTTTCGCTTGAGAACTTTTATGTTCGGGTGATGGAGTACGAGACAAAACAGAGAGAGGAGGCAAATTATGAAAGCCATCTCCACACTATTGACCTGCAATATACAATTCTCGGTGCTGAGGGAATCGAGGTCGAAGATGCTGCAAAGTTAGTGACAAGGGGTGACTATCAAGTCTCGAAGGATGTGCAATTCTACAATCTCCCGGTGAGGAGTTCCGTTCGTGTTGATAATCTAAAAGATCGGTTTTGCATTTTGTTCCCCCATGATGCGCATTTGCCGCAGTTATTAGTGCCGGGTTACACTCGCGTTCGGAAGCTAGTTGTAAAAATACCTTGCGTTCTTGTTAGCTGAGTCTGTATCGGTTAAACGAATTCTTTAGCTGGGATGTCTGATGCTGATTTTCAAAGCCACGAACACCCTTGACGGCTACTTGCCGCCACTTGACTACACCGAAGACAAGGCCCAAGCCGAGGTCATGGTGGTCGGCGGCAAGAAGATCGTCCTCGACGAATTCCCCAAGCTGCGCGGCATCTTCAAGACCGGCGTCGGGACCGACAACCTGCCCTTTGCCGAGGCGGCCGAGCGCGGTGTCGAGATCGCGCTTCCGTCCGAGGCGACCTGCGATGTTATCTACGAGGAGACGGCCGCCTTTACCTGCCATCTGATCCTCACCGGCCTCTACGCGGGAACGGGGGATTGGGATCGCTGGCTGAAGGTGGATCGGCCCCAATTGGCCAGCCGCCGCCTTCTGGTGGTGGGTGCCGGGCGCATCGGCCGACGCGTCTCGGACAAGATGGCGGCCTTCATGTCGGTGGACACCTTCGACACGGCCCACGATGCGGCCGATGCCTTCGAGGCCAAAGTGCGTGCCGCCGATGGTGTCAGCCTGCACGTGCCGCTGACCGACGACACGCGCGAGCTGTTCAACGCCGAGCGTCTAGCCTGGCTGCGCGACGGCGCGGTGCTGGTCAATACCGCGCGCGGTCCGGTCATCGACGAGGACGCCCTTTACGCAGAGCTCGGCGCCGGGCGTTTGCGTGCCGCCATCGATGTCTTCTGGCAGGAGCCCTATCGCGGTAAGCTCACCGAGCTGCCGGCCGATCGATTCATCCGGACCCCGCACATCGCCAGCACCTGCCGGGAATTTGTCGCAGGGACCGCCCGGGACTTTCTCGCATTCATGACGACATTGGAACGCCGGTGAGCGAAACCAAAGGAGCACAGCGCATGATCAATTGCGGAATCATCGGCTTCGGCAAGATGGGGATGATCAGGGCCAAGGCGATCGAGGCTTCCGGGATCGGGCGGGTGAGTGCGATCTACGATGTCAGCCTGCCCGCTGCTCCATCCTATCCAGTGGCCGAGACGGCCGATGCCATCCTGCAGTCGCCCGACATCGACGCCGTCTTTGTCTGCACGCCCAATCACCTGATCCCCAAGCACTGCATCGATGCGCTGTGCGCCGGCAAGCATGTCTTCTCCGAGAAGCCGCCGGGTTTCAATGCAGCGCAGGTGGAGGCCGTGATCGAGGCCGAGCGTGCTGCCGGCGGCCGCAAGCTCATGTATGGCTTCAACCACCGCCATCATCGCAGCATCATGCGCATGAAGCAGATCGTCGACGACGGCGAGCTGGGCAAGGTGCTCTGGTTGCGCGGGCGCTACGGCAAAGAGGTGGATCCATCCTATTTCGACGGCTGGAGGGCCAATCCGGAGCTGGCCGGCGCCGGCATCTTGCTGGACCAGGGCATCCACATGGCGGACCTGATGCTGCAACTCGGCGGCGGCTTCGACGAGGTGCATGCCTTCGTCTCCAACCTCTTCTGGAAGATCGAGGGGATCGAGGACAATGTCTTCGCCATCTTCCGCAACAGCCGCACGGGCGCCTGCGCCTCGCTGCACTCCACCATGACCCAGTGGCGCTACCTGTTCTCGTTGGAGGTCTTCCTGGAGGGCGGTGCACTCATCTTGAACGGCCTCAAGACGTCCTCCGGTGCTTACGGGGACGAAATGCTTGCCGTCAAACGCAACCCCAGCCACCTGCAGGACGGCCGGTTCGAAGAGGAGGAGCAGATCACCTATCGGACCGACACCTCCTGGCAGTCCGAGATCGATCACTTCTTCGACTGCATCGAGCGGGACACCCCGGTCCTCTACGGCAACAGTCAAGATGCGCTGACGGTGATGCAGCTCATCGACCGGATCTATGCGGTGGACAAGCAGGAGAGGCCGGTGCCATGAGCGGTGATCTCGTTCTGAATCCCGTCAAGGTCAACGCGAAAGACCAGACCTTCCTGGAAAACTACTTCGCGCTCTACCGCCGGCTCCTGCTCGAGACCGACATCAAGCGCGAGCTGCTGGCGTTCCGCGATCTGTGCTTGGAGGTCAAGGCCCGAGGCAACAAGCTGATCTTCGCCGGCAACGGCGCCAGCGCCTCCATCTCGAGCCATGCCGCGACCGACTACACCCAGCATGGGAAGGTGCGCGCCATCACCTTCAACGACCACAACCTGATCACCGCCTTCGGCAACGACTACGGCTACGAGCACTGGGTCGAGCGCGCACTGGAGGTCTACGCCGACCCCGGCGACGTCGTGGTGCTGATCAGCTCCAGTGGCTCATCGCCCAACATCGTCAACGCCGCCCGCTATGCCCAAGCGCGCGATCTGCGCTGCGTTACCTTTTCCGGCTTCTCGGAGAACAATCCGCTGCGCGCCCTCGGACAGCCCGGGTTGTGGCTCGACTGCAACGCCTACAATGTCGTCGAATCCACACACCTGATCTGGATCCTGTTGGTGGTCAACCTGCTGGAAAACGACGACGGGGACGACGACTTCATCGAGCGTGGCCTCGCCACCATCGCCCAAGCATTGACGGCCCCAGAGCACCAAGGCGCATTGCTCGCCTTTCGCGACATCTGCCGCGAAGTCGCCCTGCGCTCCGGAAAGCTCATCTTTGCCGGCAACGGCGGCAGTGCCTCCATCGCCAGCCATGCCGCCACCGACTTCACCAAACAGAGCCGAGTGCGCTCCATCGCCTTCAACGACCACAACCTGCTCACCTGCTTCGCCAACGACTACGGCCTGGAGCATTGGATGGCCCAAGCGGTGGAAGCCTACGCCGAGCCCCAGGACGCCGTCGTCCTGATCAGCTCCAGCGGCCGTTCCGCCAACGTGCTCAACGCCGCCAACTTGGCCAAACATAAAGACCTGCCGATCATCACCTTCACCGCCTTCGACCCCCGCAACCCACTGCGCAAGCTCGGCAACGTCAACTTCTGGGCCGACAGCCACCACTACAGTATTGCGGAAGGGCTGCATTCGGCCTGGACGTTTTGTGTGGCGGATATGTTGGTGGGGAAGCCTATCTTCTAGTGTCATAGCCGGTATTGCATTACCAAGAAGAAAAATATGGCCATCTATTCGACAGCATTAAAAAAAGTAATCAATATATCGTTAAATCCCGTGCTATTGCTGCAAAAGCTAAATAGCATGAATAATAATATCAAGATAAGGAGGTTAAAGGGAATTCACAAAGGTGAAACGGCGATATTGATTGGGAATGGGCCTAGCGTAAAGTTTGAGGATCTAAATCGATTGTCTAATTATGTTACTTTTGCATGTAACAGATTTCACTTATGTTATGACGATACTACGTTTCGGCCAACTTATACGATCTCGGCAGACCCTCAAATGATCCGAGATTTTGGAGCAGAGATAGAAGAAAAGTCTTGGGGAAAGGTATTTCTATGCTCTCCCGCCTATCGAAAGCCAACAAAAGACACCTCGATCCATCTAAAATTAAATGGCAATGCCCCTTGGTTCAATTCACCCACAAAAGGCATAAACCCATCTGGCGCAACTTTGATAGTCGCGATGCAAATCGCATACTACATGGGGATCAATAAATTTATTCTTTACGGGGTTGATCATAAGTTTTCCTTCCAGCAAAACAAAAGCAAAACATCGATATTGGACTCAGCTATCGGCGGGGAAAATCATTTTATCCCAAACTACAGAAGCAATAAACCATGGTGTCCGCCAGCGACAGATGCGATTGAACAGGGATTTAAAGAGTGCGCGAGATTCTTGGAACAGCAAGATGGGTCTATCTTAAATGCAAGCAGACTATCACAACTCCCATTCATTGAAAGAGTCGATTTTGATTCAATCTTCTGAGGCATTAATGGGCCTCGATCATCCCTTCGCCCACAGCGGCCACCGAATGCGTCGTCAGGCCATCCTGGCCTGATGGAATCAGGGCTGGAAGCCCTGAGGACGCAAGGATCACCGGCAGTCTGGACCAAACGATGATCAAGGCCCATTAATGGGTTATTCTAAGTTTGGAAAACGGTACCGTGAAACTAGAATTAAGTAACGGATCCATACCACAAAATAATAATATTTTAGACTTACCTGAGGATTGGCCTTGCTCGTAACTCCGGCCATCGTGGCACGTGGCGCAGAGCGCCACGGGGCATGCGTGACACCGCGGAGCGGATGTCACGAGCGACTGATGTTTTGGGTAGCCGGTCTTACGAGCGATGCCTGAGGATTTGCCGCAGGCTCTTTTCAGAGTGTACTCAATGACATTGGTTTATGACATTTCCGTTCTCGGTATGGGGCAGTACCACAAAACCGCAAGAACGGGCATTTTTCGGGTCATCGAAAGCCTCGGTGAAGCGCTGGTTCGCCGTCGCGCCATCGACCGGTTGTCCGCCGGATCGGACCTGACGAGCTACTTTCGCTGCAAGGATTATCTCCGAGAGAACTCTGTCTTGCAGACCGTCGAGCTCATTGAGCCCTCGGTCAACCGCCTGGTCAGGGAAATCCTCGATCGATACTTGTCCGAGCGGATTCCCGCTTCGTCTACGTCGCTCGGGGCATCGTTTAGAACAAGGATTGGGAATCGGATCAAAAGGGAGTTACGGGCTGTTGACGCCCTTAATCTCCCCGCGTGGGATGACGTTGGTGTTTATCATAGTACGTTCTATCCGGTACCGGAGCCCATCGTCAACCTGAAGCACGTCAAGAAGGTCATTACGGTTTATGATCTGATCCCGATCAAGTTTCCAGAGTTTTGTCGAGCCGGTGCGATTGATATCGTGAAGAAGCAGATGGCCTCGATCGAGCCGGATACCTGGGTGACGGTCATTTCGGAATCCACGAAGGTGGATCTCTGCAGCTATCACGATATCGACCCCGCGCACGTTGTGGTGACGCCACTCGCGGCGGCCGCTCACTTTTCGCAGTGTACCGACGCTGACCGGATTGAGTTGATCAAGAAGGATCTCAAGATTCCGGAGGGGCGATATGTTCTGAGTCTATCGACTTTGGAGCCACGCAAGAATATCGCGACAACGATTCGATGTTTCGCAAAGGTGATCGAAGAGCTTGGGCAGACTGATGTATCTCTGGTTCTTGTCGGAACTCAGGGTTGGGATTTCCAAGATGTCCTGCAAGAAATCGATAACTCGCCGCGCCTTCGTGAGCGGATCATCGTCACCGGTTTTGTTTCGGACGAGCTTCTTTCCCCGCTTTACAGCGGAGCGAGCGTGTTTCTGTATCCGTCATTCTACGAGGGTTTCGGACTACCGCCGTTGGAGGCAATGCAGTGTGGTGTGCCGGTGATTACCTCGAACACCTCCTCACTCCCGGAGGTGGTCGGCGATGCCGGAATCATGCTCGCACCGAATGATGAGGAGGGGATCTGCCAGGCAATGGTTGAGCTTCTATCTTCGGATGATCGGAGGCAGGAATTGTCCGATCGGTCGCTCCGGCAAGCAAAGAAATTTAGTTGGGATCGAACTGCGGATCTGACGATGGACGTATATGCTCGCGCGATGCGGGAATAGGCGAGTCACTACAGTCCCGGAGAGCAGACTTTTTGTTTGCGTTTCGGACGCCTACATGTAGCACGTGTTCGAGGATGAACTCGTGACGTTTGTGCTTCTCACGTAAAATCGCCAGTGTCAGAGACCGGAGGCAATCGTTTGAAAACTGCTCTTGTATGTGGGATCTCCGGACAGGATGGGTCCCTGTTGGCTAGGCTTCTACTCGCGGCTGGCTATCGCGTCGTCGGAACGTCACGCGATGCTCAGATGTCCGGTTTCCGGAGTCTCGAGCGGTTGAACATACGCGACAGTGTCGAGATGGCGTCGATGACACTGACGGATTTCCGAAGCGTTTTGCAGGTCTTGGATCGGTTCGAGCCCGACGAGATCTACAATTTCGCCGGGCAAAGCTCAGTGGGGCTCTCGTTTGACGAGCCGGTGGAAACACTTCAGAGTCATGCGATCGGCACGTTGAATCTGCTTGAGGCAATCCGGTTTCTAGGCGCTGACTGCCGTTTCTACAATGCCGGTTCAGGTGAGTGCTTCGGCGATACCGGCGGGAAGCCTGCAAATGAGGAGATGCCGTTCTATCCTCGGAGCCCCTATGCCGTAGCGAAGTCGGCTGCTTTTTGGGAAGCCGTAAACTACAGAGACGCCTATGGGCTGTATGTGTGCTCGGGGATCCTCTTCAATCACGAGTCCCCTTTACGCCCCGAACGTTTCGTGACAAGGAAGGTGGTACGCGCGGCTTCCCGGATCGCAAACGGATCTAGGGAGCGTCTCACGCTCGGTAACCTTGCCGTCAAGCGTGACTGGGGATGGGCGCCCGAATACGTCGACGCGATGTGGCGGATGCTCCAACAACCATCACCCGACGACTATGTGATCGCCACCGGCAAGAGCAACAGTTTAGAAGAATTCGTTGCTGAGGCGTTTGCGTATGTCGGATTGGACTGGCGAGAGTATGTTTCCGAGGACCGGAGCCTCTATCGTCCGGCGGAGATTTTAGAGAACCTCGGCGATGCAAGCAAAGCGAGATCAGTTTTGAAATGGACCGCTGAGACTCTAATGACGGATGTAGTTCGAAAGATGGTCGATGCGGAAATGAAAGGAGATGTCGCATGGCTTTGAAGTTCGGAAAGCACAGTCGGCTTTGGCCTATGAGTCTTTTTTCGGAGCCGATTGAGGATTGGGGTCGAAAGACTCGCACTTCGAGTGTGAGGAAAACAAGTGTTGGACCTACAATAGCGTGGGCGAGAAACGGGAATTGAAGGCAGCGAGCAATCAGATGAAGTAAGTCTTTGGTCACCAAGTGTTTATGTTTCAGGCCGTGGGAGGTATCAGTCGCTCGATATCAGAGGTGGCGGCGGAGCGGCCTCGCTCGCAAGACCGGCTACCCAAACCGACAGTTGCTCGTGACCCCCGTTCTGCGGTGTCAGGTATGCCCCGTGGCGCTCTGCGCCACGTGCATTGATGGCCGGAGTGACGAGCAAAGCCCGGCGGAGCTATCATGTCGGGCGATATATCGGTATCGATCATTGCTCCGCTCCATATTAACGAGCATGTAGGTTCTGGATGCCTTTAAAGATTCTCATTGACGGTTTGATCTTCGACGGCTACCCGCACGGCGGGATCGCCAGGGTCTACCGCGAGCTACTGCCGCGTGTCGCCGATCGGAATCCGGATTTCGATATTCGGGTGGTTTATAGCAGCGCTGTTGACCTCGGGTTGCCGCCGCATCCGCGACTCAGAGGGTGGCGTTTCAGGCATTACAGACCATCGCGAGTTTTTGCGAGTGTCAATCAGATCCGAAGACGTCGTTTCGACAATGGGCTCATCAACTGGCAACCCGATATCTTTCAGTCGACCTACTACACGAAATCACCGATACGCAATCTAAAGACCTTAACCATGGTCTATGACCTCATCGATCAGCAGTACCCTTTCTTGATGCCGAATGGACCGGGTTTCGTTTCGAGACAGGCGGAGGTCACGCGTCAGGCGGACGAAATTGTCTGTATCTCGCACGCGACAGCCGAACGGGCGATCGAAAAATTCGGTCTCGATCACAACAGAACACACGTGATTCATCTCGACGCGAGTCCCGTGTTTCGATCGATTGAAGTGGAGTCGAAGGCTGCATTCAGGAAGCGCTACACTTGTGGGAAGCCTTTTTTTCTCTTCGTGGGATCGACGACCTCCTATAAGAATCTGGGTGTCGTGCTTCGTGCCTTCGGGCGGTTGCGGGACAAGACCGATCATTGGCTGGTGATCGCGGGACACTCTCTGCAGCATCTTGAGGCGCACTGGTTCGATGTGGCGATCAGCGCCGGGGTCGAGGACCGTATTTGTCGACTCGTGCACCCGGATGACGAGTTGCTGTGCAAGGCGTACAACGCTGCGGATGCCTTTGTGTTTCCTTCGCTGCAGGAAGGCTTCGGGATCCCGCTGGTCGAGGCGATGCGCTGCGGCGCACCGGTCGTCGCGTCGGACATTCCGGTGTTCCGGGAGATCTGTGGAGATGCTGCGCTTTTTTTTGACACCCATGATCCAGAGTGCCTCGCTAATGGCCTCTTGGAGGTGTGTCGTTCAGAGGTCCGAGATCGACTGGTACAACTGGGGTTCGTGAGAGCCGGGTGTTTTTCCTGGGATAAGGCCGCGGAGCAGCTCGGGCAGATTTACAGACGCTTGGCGAACTGAGAGTTGGCGAGTGGCATGGGCTAGACGCCGGGGTTCACCAAGCAGCGCTTTGGGGGGCCGCGTTCCCAAGCGGAGAGACTGTGCAATTATTCTGCGTAGGCTGGGGTGAGGGACGAACCCCAGCATCCCCCGCTCCGTAAGGCAATGAAATGCTGGGGTTCGCAAGCTCACCCCAGCCTACATTCGAACGCCGATGAGTGGTTGGGCGAATACTTGCCCGATCTCTCCGCTTGGGAACCTGGTCCGAGAAGCGCTGCTTCCCGTATCTGAACGATGTCTGCCGTGGTGACGGCGGGATATGTGATATGCGGTTGACGGAACGACAACGAGAGGTGATTCGAGAGGCCGGGCTGCGTCACTTCGGGGCCGTGCCTTGGCTCTTCGGCTCGCGTTTGAACGACGCGGGACGCGGAGGCGACATCGATTTGTATATCCCCGGGGACTGGTCGGCCGAGGCATCCGTGCCGCGGCGGATGCGCTTTTGCATGGAATTGAGACAGGGGCTCGGCGATCAAAAAATCGATGTCGTGGTCGGCAATCGGTCGCAATCCTCGATCCAAAGCCACGCGCAAGCAACGGGAGTACCGGTATGAGAATGACCCATGAGTATCAGCTCAGTCCGGCTGAGTTGGTGGTGACGCTCCGAATCGCGTTCGACATGGTGGCGGAAATGGCGGCAGTGGTCACCTCGTTGAGCCAACCGCGTACCGCTTGAGATATGTTTGTTGTCTTGCCGTAAGGCGAATTCCGGAAACCTTCATGCCAAGGGCGTAGGTTGTGCCGAGCGTGCGAGGCACAACCAAGCGTAGGCGCAAGTTGTGCTTCCTATCGTCAGCACAACCTACGGGTATGGAAGTTTGCAGAAATCGCCTAAGTGCATGATCGTGTTTACGTAGCGGTTGGGCGAGGACTTCAAGACGGGTCAATCCGGAAACGGCGAATGTCGCATCGACCTGTGTAACCAGGGGTGAAGCGAGGGTGAAGGCGTCCGATCAAGCCGCTGTCCTTGATATCCATGCCGGTCCGCCCCGCCCATTGCCGACAATCCGGTCTGACCGTTGGCGGCCGTCCATGGTCCGCACAGCGGACCCTACGGGTTGTACGGGTTCCCAAGCTCCGAGATTGTGAAAGAATTCGCCGTAGGCCGGGGTTCGTCCCTCACCCCAGCCTACGCAGAATAATTGCACAGTCTCGGGGCTTGGGAACGAGGGTGAAACGAGGGTGAATGCGTCCGATCACGCCGCTGTCCTCGATATCCATGCCGGTCCGCCCCGCCCATTGCCGGCAATCCGGTCTGACCGTTGGCGGCCGTCCATGGTCCGCACAGCGGACCCTACGGGCCTTCTGTCCACCGGGCTTCTTGCCGCCGCGCTCGCGCCGCGTGCGCGGCGGCGGTTTCTTGAACGGAGGATCCGAGGATGGGGGCTTGCTGGCGTTGTGGCTATCCTTGGCCAAGCGCGCTTCCAGCTCGCGGATGCAACGGAGCAGCTCGGCGATCTGTTTTGCCTGCTCGGCGTTCTGCGCCCGCAACTACGCCATCTCGGCATCTTTGCTGTCGAGGCGATCGGTTGTCGATGGCGGCTTAGGAATGTTGCAAACTTACATCCCTAGTGCTGCGCTGTGGAAATCCCGAGACCATTCTCGTTGCTCAAGCGGCAAGGGGTTTGCCCTGATAGGTCCAGCGAAACGGCTTGGCCAAGGTGGCGTTGAAGACATCGATGAACGCGGACATCTTCTTTTGCAGATCCTCAACCGAGGTGAAGCTGCCGCGACGAATGACCTTGCGCGCGAGGATCGAAAACCACATCTCGATCTGGTTGAGCCACGAGGCATGTTTCGGGGTGAAATGGATCACGATGCGATGGCTCGGGTCGCGTAGGAATTTCTCGCGCGTCGCCACCGACTTGAGGATGCCGCATTTGCCCTTGACGCCGAGATCGCCGGTGAAGCCGATGGCCTCGGCGACGAGGCGCACTACCGCTTCGGAGACGTGGATGTTGAGGTTGTCCATGATCAGGTGCCAGTGCGTGGCGGCGTCGCGGCTGGCGAGCAGCTCGAGGAGCCACTCGGCGAAATCCACCTCGGTGCGGGTCGGTCCGAGGCGATAGGTGACCTGGCCGGTGGCGACATCGAAGGATGCGATGAGGGTCAAGGTGCCGTGACGGATATATTCGAACTCGCGTCGCTCCGCCCGCCCCGGGCGCATCGGCAGGGTCGGGGCCGCCCGCTCGAGGGCCTGCACCCCGGTCATTTCGTCGATGCTGCGCGTCTGGATCCCCGCGGCTGCACGCTCGGGCGCCAAGCGGTCGGTCTCGCAGACATCGCGGCATTTCTCCTCGAACTGCGCATCGCGCGGGCTGTTGATCCAGCCGCGGGTGCGATGCGGCTTCAGATCGACCTCGCGCAGAAAGCGACCGATCGAGTGGGAGGAGATCTCCGTGACGATGCCGCGCGCGATCGCCTCCTCGGCGAGGGCGGCGTGGGTCCAGTGCGTGATGGGCAGGCCGGCATCGCTCGGGTTCTCGCAGGCCAGCGCGATGATCGCGCAGATCTGCTCGGGCGTGAACGTCGCCGGCGTTCCCGGACGCGGTGCGTCGGCCAGTCGCTCGCGGAACGGCTGGCCCGCGGTGGCCGTCCAGCGGGCACGCCAACGCTGCACGGTGGCACGCCCGAGGCTCAACCGCTCGGCGGTTTCGCGCACACCCGCGCCGTCAGCGCCGAGCAGAATGATCCGCGCCCGCATCACGAGGCTCTGCGGCGCGCTGTGCTGGCGCACGATGGCCTCGAGACGGCGGCGGGGCTTGTTGGTCAGGTCAATGGGGGCAGCAGTACAGCGGGCCATGGCGAACGCGTCGACACCAGTAAGGATGAACATGGCCGTTATGTTACCGTGTACACTTCGCAAACGGTATCAGGATTTCCACTCTGCAGCACTAGGGGTTTGTTTAGCAGGAGCACCTGAACAGTTATCAATTGCCGCTCGCTCGCACCGATTACGCCGACTTGTCGTCGCCTTCGATACACGGGATCTCGCGCAAGGAATCGCTCGGGCGATCGGTGATGCTAATCACCGTGCGTCTTGATCGGCTGCGGCGGCCCGCATCATTGCTCAGGCGCGCATTAGTGAGGCGGCTATCAACAGCCGCTATGCCGGGCTGCATCAGCGCGTTTTGTCGCGCGGTGAGGCTTCAGCGCTATCACTCGCGGGCGCAGTTCCGGTAGCCGGCGCCGCCATGCACGACCCGCGATTGCCCGCGCCAGGCGTACCGATTGCGCGACGAGCAGGCGCTGCTTTCCGGGTGTGCGTGGCGCAACGCGGCGCTGTGTGTGCGGCATTCTTTATGGGAGTTCGGCAACACGCTGGACGAGACAGGAACGAGAGGCCTAATTGCCTCGGGAGGAACGATGACTGATGAGCGTTCAAGCCACAGTTCATGGCCTGGCATTGAGACGCTGCCAATTCCGCCAAGTGGTCGGACCGGGTGGCCTTGGACAGTGGGGACGCCAGCGGTGGATGTGGCGGGCACGCCGTGGCCACGGATATCGGTGGTGACGCCTTCTTACAATCAGGCTGGGTTTCTGGAGGAGACACTTCGTTCGGTCTTGTTGCAAGGGTACCCGGCGCTTGAGTATTTTGTCATCGACGGCGGCAGTACTGATAGCAGTATCGAGATCATTCGTCGCTATGCGCCCTGGCTGACGGGCTGGGTGTCTGAGCCTGACCACGGACAGACGCATGCGATCAATAAAGGGTTTGCGCGGGCCACGGGAGAAATCTTTTGCTTCTTGAACAGCGATGATACGTTAGAGCCAGGTGCGCTGTTTGCCGTGGCGCGTGCATTTCAGGCCGCACCGGGGGCGGCGATAGTGATCGGGGCCTGCGAGGTTTTTGATGAGGTGAAGGGTACTCAGCGCCTACGGCAGGGGCGTTGGCATGGGACTGCGCGCGGGTTTTTGCCTGTGTTGTCGCTTGGATTCGCGCAGCAATCTTCGTTCTGGCGTGCGGAGCTATACCGTGCGCTGGGTGGCTTTGATGAAACTTTCCACTATTCATTCGACCGGGAGTATTTTTTGCGCGCGGCGCTGCATGGTGCACAGGCTGTGACGATTGATCAAGTGTTGTCGCGGTTTAGGTTGCACGGTTTGAGCAAGACCGGGCATCAAGGGCGCGGCTTCGTCGAAGACTCGCGCCGGATCATTGTTGCGCACGGGGTCGCCTGTGGTCTGGTGAAGCGCGAGCAATGGCGGGCGGTGATGGATGTGGACTTGTTATTGATGCGCTCGCTGTTTTGGGAACTGTTTAGTTCGTCCGGTCTGTTGCGGGCGAGTCTGACTTGGGCAAGTCATGGGCTACGCAAGCCGGCATTGCTTTTGGAACGTCGGTTTGTGACATTGCCGGTGGAGGGGGTCAATTCACGCCTTATCTCACTGTTCCGCCGCCTGCGCGCGTCGACGGCTCGACTGTGACTGCGGGCGGTGGTAAGGCCGCGAGGTCGCCCGAACTGGTCTCGGTGATCATCCCCAACTTTAACGTCGCACGCTGGGTGGGGCGTGCGATTCGCTCGGCGTTGGCGCAGACCGGCGTACCAGTGGAGGTCATTGTCATTGATGATGGCTCCACCGATGACAGCTTGGCCGTGATCCGTGAGTTCGGCGAGGCGATTCTCTGGGAAAGTGGGCCTAATCGGGGAGCCTGTGCGGCGCGCAATCGCGGACTGGCGCTGAGTCGTGGAGCATACCTGCAATTTCTCGATGCCGATGATGAACTTCTGCCGGGTAAGCTGGCGCATCAGGTCGCTTTGCTGGCCTCCGGGGGTGAGGCGGCCGGTTTCGTGGCCGGGGCATTCAAGCGCGTAGACACTCGCGGCATGGTGAGGGTGGTGCGGCCGTCGAGCGGCGATGCTTGGACAGCTCTCATCGAAGGCGGAGGTGCGCTTGGTAATACTTGCTCGAATCTCTGGGTGCGCTCGGCATTGATGGCGGCGGGAGGCTGGAATCTGCGCTGGCCTGCCAGCCAAGAGGCAGAGCTGATGTTTCGTCTTTTAGCGGCCGGTGCGCGTCCATGTGTGGATCCGCTACCAATGACACAGGTGTATGCTCAGCCGGACTCGATCTCCAACTCCAGCACTCACCCAGTGTGTTCACCAAAGGCATGGCGCTGTTGGACGGAAATCCGCATCGAAATTCATGAGTACCTGCGCCGCACCGGACAATGGGAGCAAGCCCGCCGGGATGTCTATCAGATGAAAATGATCTCTCTCGCAAGGCTTTACTCCCGGCAAGACCCTGTAGAGGCGCAACGGATGCTGCACCGGGCTCTAGGGCGGGAGCGTCTGGCGGTGCGGCGGCCCCACCTGCTGTATCGGCTCGCATTCAACTTTGCCGGCTTCGGCTTTGCCGAGTGGGTGCGTGCAGTGTATGGACACGGGCGAGGTATGATCAAGCCCACATCGTTACCCACATCTCCGCTCCCCATGATCCGCTGCGGGGCGGGGGCTGGACACAGAACCGCTGAGCTGGTGAAATTGTCCCCTCGTCAACCGCAGGGGGCAAGGTACAGTGAGCGAGCAGAGGCCGGAGAAACTGTGTGGGCGGGCGTTGAGCGCAGCCGATCTGGAGGTGATCCGAGAGGAGATCGGCCGTGCCGAGCCGGCGAACCGTGCCGAGATTGCCCGGCGGGTGTGCCGGGCCCTGGAGTGGACGAACGCGCTGGGTGAGCCGAAGCTGATGAGCGCCTGGGTGGGGCTGTTGCAGGCTGCACCGGGCGGGCCTGATCGAGCTGCCGGCACCGCGCTGGGGCAATGGCAATGGGCGCGCACTGACGCACGCGGCGGTGCTGTGGCCGCCAGCAATCGCTTTGGACGGGCGGGTGGATGCGCTCTCGGGTGTGCGCCTGAGCGTGGTGTGCGAGAAGGCGGCTTCGCGGTTATGGAACGGTCTCGTCGATCGCTACCACTACCTCGGCTACAGTCCGCTGCCGGGGGCGCAGATGCGCTACCTGATCGAATCGGATCAAGGTCTGCTCGGCGCCCTGGGCTTCGGGGCGGCGGCCTGGAAGGTCGGCGTGCGCGATGCCTGGATCGGCTGGGACCGGTTGCAGCGCGAAGCGCGCCCGGGCGCGGTGGTGAACAATGCCCGCTTTCTGCTGCTGCCGTGGATTCGCGTGCAGCACTTGGCCTCCAAGGTGTTGGGGCTCGCGGCACGGCGGGTGGGCACCGATTTTGCCGAGCGCTACGGCGAGCGGCCGGTGCTGCTGGAGACCTTTGTGGAGTTGGCGCGCTACCGCGGAACCTGTTACGCGGCGGCCAATTGGCAGTACCTGGGCGAGACGCAAGGGCGGGGCAAGTGCGATGTCACCCATCGCGCGACGTTGCCGCGCAAGGGCGTCTTCGTCTACCCGCTGCGCGCGGACTTCCGCCGCGCCTTGGGGGTGGCGGCATGAGCGCGCTGGTGGCGGAGTTGGCGGACATCGATCTGGGTGACGTGCGGCTGAATCGTCGCGCGCGGCGGGTGCTGCAACGCTTGGGGGAGAAACCGACGCTGAGTATCCCGAGCGCGTGTGGCGGTTGGGGCGATACCCGTGCGGCCTACCGGCTGTTTGATCATGCCGCGGTCAGCGCCGAGGCGGTGCTCGCTCCGCACTACTGCCTGCACCGTCGAGCGGATACGCGAGCACCCACGGGTGCTGTGTATCGAAGACACCTCGGAGCTCGACTACACCGGCAAGAACGATATCCAGGGCCCGGGGCCGCTCAACTATGAAAGCCCGCCGGGGGCTGTACCTGCATCCCACCCTGGCGGTCACCCCCGATCGGTTGGCGCTGGGCCTGCTCCATGCCCACACTTGGGTGCGTGAGCCCGGCAGCCTCGCCCAGCCCAAGGACGCCGCTCGCCCGATCGAAGAGAAGGAAAGCCTGCGCTGGATCGACGGCTTCGCGCGGGTGAACGAACTGGCCGAGCAACTGCCCGAGACGCGCCTGACCTATCTCGCCGATCGCGAGGCCGACATCTACGAGCTGTTCGTCGAGGCCCCGTGCCCGGACACCGGTGCCGACTGGCTGGTACGCGGCCAGCACGACCGCGTCCTCGGCAAGGACGCCGAGGGCAATCCCGAGACCTTACGCCAGCGTTTAGACCAGGCCCCGGTGCTCACCGAAACCTGCTTCGATCAACCCGGCGGCAACGGACGCACCGCCCGCACCGTCCACCAGCAGATCAAGGCCGTGCGTCTGAAGCTGCCGGCCCCGTATCGGCGCGATCGCAAGCTGGCCGAGATCGAGATCACCGCTATCCTCGCCACCGAGCTCCAACCGCCACCCGGTGAGGACCCCGTCGAATGGTTGCTGCTGACCAACCTGCCCGTGACCACGCCCGAGCAAGCGCTGGAGAAAATCAGTTGGTACCTGTGCCGATGGCAAATTGAGATTTTTTTCAGAATCCTCAAAAGCGGCTGTCGTATCGAAGAACTGCAGCTGGAGAAGCGCGAACGTCTCGAGCCGGCACTGGCGTTCTACATGATCATCGCCTGGCGCGTGCTGTTGCTCACCATGCTCGGACGCGACTGTCCCGAGATGCCTTGCGATGTCGTCTTCGATCAGGCCGAATGGCAGGCGGTCTACCTGGTGACCCAACGCAAGCCGCCACCCGAGACCCCGCCGTCGCTCGATCGGATGGTCCGCATGGTCGCCGGCCTCGGCGGCTTCCTCAACCGCAAGCGTGACGGTTTCCCCGGACCCCAGACGATCTGGATCGGACTGCAGCGGGCTGCCGATTTCGTGCTCGCTTTGGAGGCCCAGCGCATTGCCGACGGGGAGAGTTGTGGGTAACGATGTGGATCAAGCCTGGGTCCTGATGTGCCTCTTGCGGATGCAGGTTTCGGTTGCTCGCGGGCTCGTAAACGCCTTTCTTTTTATCCAAACGGTTCTCTGAATCTCAAAATAATCCCATGCCGATCATCGTAACTCAGTGTCCGATCTGCGGTGATGCTGCCCTGCGTCAGTTGAGGACGGCAGCCTACCGAGACGAGCCCCCTTATGGACGACGCTCTTCGCCTAAACCATATGTTGCTCGCCGAATGCGTGTACTGTTTGATCTATGGTTCCCAGGAACCAGCAGGGTGGAGCTTACCTAGTTTATGCCTCGCTCCATATCGGCAACACCACACGAGATAAACAGAACCGGAGTCTGGAATTCGCCGAGACTACACGGCGACAATTTTCGGAAATCTGAGCCTGAGGAAAAGGTGCCCGATTCTCTTGCAGGTCAAAACCTGATATGGTCTCGGATCCTGATCATTAATTTTACACAAGGCGGTGCCTGTGAAAGTGTTTTTCATTTCGCATGGTTTTCCACCAATGCGTCATAGTGGAACATTTAGAAGTGAAGCGTTTGTTCGATACCTGCCGGAGTTCGGAATAGAACCTATCGTTTTTACCGCCAACGAAGTCGTTTCGTTTCCAATCTACGATGCCGGGAGAGCCGACCACTCAGTTGATGCGGCCATCACTCCGAAGGTTATCCGATGCAACTGGCGTAATGAAAGGCCGGAGCATACAGGGGTGCGGGAAGTCTTGGCGCAGGGCTTACGTTTTCCTCTTGTAAATACTCTCGTAGTGCAGATACAGCGCTCGATATTTGCGGCGAGCGTAGGAGAGTATGCACTACGATGCGTTCGGAGTTTCTCTCCGTCGGTGATTTACGCCTCTTCGCCACCTGTAGATACGATTGTTCTCGCTCGTTATCTTTCTATAAAAACCGGACTACCATACATCTGTGATCTTCGCGACCCATGGACCTATTTTTACACTTCAAAGTATAGAAGCTATCTAGATTTTCTACTTGAGCGCGCCTATGAGCGCTGGGTGTTGAAGAATGCTGCTTGGGTGATTTCCAATACAGAGCAGGCGAAGCGTCAACTTACACATCGGGTTGGAATCAAAGCGTCGAACATTCACGTCATTCCAAATGGATACGATCCAAAAGAGTTTGAGCAGCCAAGTCGCACTGCGGCGCTCGAGCATAACCACTTCAATATCGTCTACACTGGACTGCTATCGCCATTCGTACCTCAGTCGCGAGCCACAAGCCGTGCGATGATCAAGTGCTTGCTGGGTTTGGATTATAGGCCGGTAGACTGCAACCAGAATCATCGCTCGCCTTATTTCTTTCTGCGGGGACTCTCCCTCTTGGTCGATCGTCATCCAACACTTAGACAGCGGATTCGATGTCACTTTGTCGGTGCGTTCGATTCTCTACTGCTTGCACAATTAAACTCGTTTGAATTTCCGGAAATGCTCCAAGTGCATGATGCAATGACTCAGGCTGATGCGAATGAGATCTGTAAAGCGGCGGATCTGCTTCTGCTTTTACAGTTGTCGATGAAAGTTGGTGGCAAAGCGGAATGCGCTGCAGTTCCCGGGAAGCTTTTCAATTATCTGCGCACTGGAGTGCCGATTCTCGCGCCAATGGAAGACAATGACGCCGCAGAGATAATCAGAGTTAGGCGTGCTGGATATGTTTGTCCACCTGAGGATGTTAACGGGATCGCCTTTCATCTGGAGCATGAGTTCAATGATTGGCAAGAAAGCCAAGGCAGAATGAACCGAGATCACCCAGTGCCGGACGCAGTTGGCGAGTTCGATCGGCGCTCTCTTACAGGACGTCTTGCGGGCTTGTTAGAGAGTGCAGCTATAAAAGGACAAGGATTGTGAGTGCGGAGCAAGTTGCGCTTAGGTTGGGAATCGAAGGCAACGCGCTCGACGATGGAATCGGAGAGCTTTGGGCCCTTGGCGATGGTTTGCAGAATTTGGTGTCTGTCATCGTACCCACCTACAACCGTGCCGGTCTGATCACGGAGACGCTCGACTCGGTCTTTGCTCAGTCTTATCGGCCAATCGAACTGATCGTTATCGATGATGGTTCTCTTGATGAGACGGTTGCGGTCGTCCGTGCTTGGGTTCAGGGACACGAGGGCGATGAGTGTTTTCTGACGCGAATCTTCAAACAGGACAATGCTGGTGCGCCGGTTGCCCGCAATCTTGGAACACTGAAATCCTCCGGAGAGTTCATTCAGTATCTGGACTCAGATGACACGCTTCATCCGGAGAAGGTCGGGCTACAGGTGGCAGCACTGCAGGCGGGACCGCATCTGGATTTTGCCTATGGCCCGGTGGCGAAGTTGGAGCAGCCATCGCATGTTGTGTATTGCCAGTCGGAGATGAGCCAGCGGCGCATGATTCTTAAGCATCTTGTGGTGCCAACGTTGCAGACGATGAGTCCATTGATGCGCCGAGTGATGGTCACGAGGGTTGGGGCATGGAACAAGGTTCTGCCTCCCGCTGATGATTGGGAGTTTTATTCCCGAGCGGTGGTCATCGGCTTCAATGGAGTTTATGTTCCAAACGCGTTTTCCTACTACCGTGCGCACGGCGGAGAACGCTTGACAAGCCACAGTCGGATAACCCAGTTCGTTCGCGGACGCTTCGGTCAGATCGAGAGCATGCTCGCCCATGCGCCGCCGGCACTTGCCGCGGATCGTGAATTTCAGGTAACAGCCGCGTGGCAGCTTCTGATCAGCGCCGCTCAGTTTGTAACGAAAGGCTGGGACGGTGACGACGAGGCACGCTACCAGCTAGCGATGACCATCGGCAAACGTGGTTTAGTGGTTTCGGTCGCGCGGGGAACACTGATGGTGCGACGAATTTTCGGTCGTCGCTGGGCTGCACGTCTCTTGTTGTCGTTGCCTTGGGTCTACTATCGTTGGACTGGGTTGAGGGGGCGGTGGCGGGGTCGAAGTAACATGATCGAGGATCGTTTTTGTTTGTAACTTGGCATTCTCTATGTTTCTAACGATATCAGCTTACGGAATTGTGATTGCTTCGAGCGCGGCTTTTTCGTGGGCGCCAGTATAGTGATCCCGTTTCACGCAAAGTTGGATGAAGCGGAAGCTCTGCTCTGGTCTTTTTGCAAGCGAGTGTATGAGCGAAACTGGATTGCTGAGCACGGACTGACTGACCATGGCACAGCGAGAGTTCGAAATCCAACGCCATGCCAGGAGGTTGGGCGAGATAAATTGTGCCCTTTGTGCCAGTAAGGAGTCGGACTGCAATGCTAGAAGACGTGTCCGCATCGATAGCCTACCAATCGCCACCTGATCGCTCACCCCCGAATGAAGTGTCCGCGACCGTCGACCGCTGTCGGGCGATGCCTGACAGCAGCATCCAGCCATGCAAAGTGTTGCTTTTGGTCTCGGGATTGATGTATGGCGGAGGCCAGCGGGTTGTCATCGATTTAGCCAATGCTGCGCGACGCGCCGGGCTAGACGCGCGTGTTATCCTACTCGGGTACCAGACCAGGGAATTCGATCGCTTCGCACCTGCGGTTGTCGATTATGACGGTCAATATAATCGCCTTTCGAGCCTGCTGGGGACAGCCTGGCGTCTGCGCAGGGAACTGAGGCGTCAGGGATCGGCGATATTGCACACCCATGGCTGGGATGCGGACATCATCGGTTGGCTTGCTAGCTTCGGTTTGCCGATCATTCGCATCGTCCATCTGCACGTCACGCCAGATTGGATTGGTTCGGCGAGGGTCAAGCATCGGGTGCGTAGGGCCCTCACACGGGGAGCCCTTGGATCGGCGGGGACAGTCATTGCGGTCTCCGATGCTGTTCGTGCGCACTGGGCTGCGCACTTCAACATCCGAGATCAACGATTCGTCACGATCCATAACGGAGTGGATATCGCATCCTTCGCGCCGCCAGTGTCCACCGCCGTGGCGCGGCAGGTCCACATCATCGGGGTGGCGGCGCGGCTGGCGCCGATGAAGGGGATCGAGTACCTCATTGACGCCTTGGCATTGATGCATCGCCAGGGGGTTTCCCTGACCTGCCGGATCGCTGGAAAAGGAGAATCGCGTGCCGCCCTGGAAGAACGGTGTTTGGCCCGTGGGGTGTCGGATCGGGTCCACTGGCTGGGGCATCTAGAGGATATGAAAGCGTTTTACGCTGGGATAGATGTATTCGTCCTCCCTTCAGTCTCAACCGAGGGTTTGCCTTTGGGAATATTGGAGGCCATGGCCTGCGGGGTGCCCGTCTTGGCGACTCGGGTTGCGGGTGCGCCCGAGGCAGTGCGCGACGGAATTGATGGTCAACTCGTGCCGCCACGTGACGCAGAGGCTCTAGCGAATGGCCTGACGCAACTCTTAGCGGACTCTGAGCTACGGGCGACTATGGGGCGCGCGGGCAGGGAGAGGGCCGAGTGTTCTTTTTCTACGGAGCGTTTTGCAGGTGAGGTTTTCGCGCAGTACCGGTCAATCTGGGGGCACGGCTGCTCAGGAACGGCAAGTAGCAAGACAGGGCTTCCATGAGATCACGCGCAGCAACAGGCGTGAATGGTCGTATCGATGTGCTCGGTCCCGCACCGGCCGATCGCATATTGGGCGATAGTTGGTACGCACAATCAGTGCAGGGTCTTTGCAGGCGGTTAGACGACGAAATCAACGCGTTACGCCCAAGATGGCTACAGCGCGTGACTCGACACCCTGGGGTGGCAAGAGGTTTATTGTTTTGGTTCATTGGGGCTCGTTTTGATTATGTCGTGACCACCCAGCGGTCTCGAGGGACGCTCGCGCTGGTCGCTTTAGATGCCTTGTTGGGAAGACGCAGGGTTATCCTGTTCGAGTTCATGCCTGCCCCTGTACGCGGGCACGGATGGCGCGGCCTTATTGACCGACTAAGGCATAGGGTTTGGAGGATCGCGTTGAAACGAGTACTCTTAGCCGCGCATGTTCTGACGGAAGGTGAGCGGTTGCTTTATTCAGAGCGTTTTGGTGTCGCACAAGAACGTTTTTTTTGTCTCCCCTGGCCTTTGAAAAGGGCCGAGGATCCTACGCCTGCGTTTCGTCGGGCGGCAATAAAATCTGTGGTTTCATCCGGACGCATGTTTTGTGATTGGGTCACATTGCTGAAGGCTGCTGAAGGGGCGGATTGGGATCTAACGATCATATGTGCCGAAGAGGCTCGGCCAGTGGTTGAAGTCATGGCGCAACGCGTAGGCGCACGCGTTTTGAGCAATGTGTCCCTGGAGGAGCATCAGCAACTATTAGCGCGTGCGAATGTTTATGTGATAAGCCTTCATGAAGCGCACATCTCTTCCGGGCAAATTCGCGTCATGAACGCCGTGAGGGCGGGAGTCCCAATCGTTGCAACTAAGGTTCTGGGGCTTGAAGGATATCTCAAAGATGGAAAGACAGCCGTGTTGGTGAATCCGGGTGATACAGGCGCGATGAGGAGAGGGATCGACTGTCTTCTGAGGAATCCTGATCGCGGTGTTCGGCTTGCTGAGACCCTTTGGCATGAAGCTTCGATGCAGACCTTTGAACAGTACCTTGATGCGCTCAAACAAACGGTCCATCGAATTCTTTTCATGAACCATGGCAGGGTGTCGAACTGAGGCGAGTGTGATGCATTTTCCCAAGAAGTTGTTGAAAGGTGTATTGAGCGAGCGGGCGGTAGCACTAGCGCGTCGACACTTCTCGCCGATTCTTTCGCGAGTCTACGCGGGAAATCTTCACGCGCTCGCAGCCATTTGGCGCTGTGATAAGGAGGGTTTACATAGTTACGCCAACCATTACCAAAAGCATTTCCAGTCACGAAGACACGCGCATCTAAATCTGCTTGAGATTGGCATTGGCGGGTATAACCACCCAACTAAGGGGGGCGCATCTCTTCGAATGTGGAAATACTATTTCCCGAATGCTCAGGTCCATGGGATCGATATCTACGATAAGAAATCGCTCGAGGAACACCGGATCACCATCCATCAAGGCAGCCAAGAAGACGAGAGCTTTCTGCGGGAAGTCGTTGAAAATATGGGATCGTTGGACATTGTGATAGATGACGGAAGCCACATTAACACTCATGTCATCAAATCGTTCGAGGTCTTATTCCCTTTGCTTTCAGAAGGCGGGATCTACATTATTGAGGATATGCAGACGGCATACTGGCCCTCCTACGGTGGGAAACTATCGCCCAAGGACCCTGGATACTCTATGGTCGACTTCTTAAAAGAAAGAATTGACGGGCTCAATCACTTGGATTTCTTGATCGAAGGCTATGCCCCGACTTTATTCGATAAGAATATTTCCGCAATGCATTTTTATCATAATCTTTGTTTTATCGAGAAGAGTAAGAATAGAGAAGTTGCGCACTGGACAGAGGATAAAGAGGCACTGAGGACGCCCATGTGAAGGTTGGTATGTGGTCTGCAATAGGGCGAGTCGGTTCCTACGCCACCGGCGTAGGGAAGCATGTACTACGCATGTCTATGGGGCTAGCAGCGCGGCCGGGTTGGCGAGTGTCCTTTGTCATGTCGTCCGACCTTTGGGTGGAAGAAGCGCGCAGGACTGAACAGTCGGAAATGGATGCGTTGCCAAGCATTCAGCTGCCGTTACCAAGGCGTTTACTCGAACTACTGTGGCGCACTGTCCATGTACCGTCCATCGATCGCTGGCTGGACGGCGCCGATTGGCTCTACTGCCCAAAAGAGCTCTACGTCCCAGTCCGGCACGCACGTTCTGCCGTGACGGTTCACGATGTCTACCGGCTGGAACCGGAGTACCGCCATCTGCATCGTCGCCAGCTTTGGCGCTGGCGTTGGCTGCTGGAGCGCGCGGTCAACGAGGCGGATCTTGTCTTGGCTGTGTCGGAGTTCACCAAGTCGCGGCTCGTTGACCTGCTGGCGGTGCCGGCGGAGAAGATCCGCGTGGTCGGCAACGGCGTGGACGAGGGCTTTTTCGAGATCGCCACCGCGGATTCTGCGCGGGTGACGCCCTATCCGAAGCAGCGCTACGTGCTGTCCGTCGGCGGCGTGACGCATAAAAAGGGGGGGCACGCATTGCTGGCGGTCGCCGATGCGCTGGGGCAGGTCGCCCCGGATCTGCGCCTCTTGGTGACCGGACCTGTCGCGCCCGAGTTTCAAGGGCGGCTCAGCGCAACCCCGAACCTGGTCTCGCTGAAGCGGGGCTTTCCAGACGCCGACATGCAACGCTTGGTGCGCGGGGCTGAGGTGGCGCTGATGCTCTCTGAATACGAAGGTTTCGGCATCCCGGCCTTGGAAGCTATGGCTGCGGGGGTTCCTGTCGTCGCAGCGCGGCGCGCGTCGCTGCCCGAGGTTGTGGGAGATGCTGGTCTCTTGGTTGATCCGAACAAGGCAAAGGAGATCGCCGACCTGATCTACGATCTCTGTGTTGACTCCGCGGACCGAACAGACTTGATCGCGCGTGGCCGCGACAGGGCGGCCGGCTACCGATGGTCTGGATGCGTGGATCGTTTGTGTGCGGCAATGGAAGAATACACTCCCGGTCGTGCGACTGGCTCTGATGGACATCGATCAGTCGCCGATGGCTGATCCTCCGCCCATGCGAATCCAGGTCGCCCAGATCGGCGCGCGACGCCACTATGCGGTACCGCGTGCCCTGGCAACTCAAGGCGCCTTGGAATCCCTGATCACCGATGCCTGTGCCGAGATCCCCCCGTGGCGGTGGCTCGATCGGCTGTGGTCGGCGTCCGGGCGGCCCCGCGGGCTGCGTCGGCTGTTGGAGCGTCGCCTCCCGGAGGTACCGCGCTCGCGGATCAGCGGTCTGCCGCTCTTCGCGCTCTCGAACGTCTGGGACCGCCGGGGGGGGGAATCCGACACTGACCGATGGGCACGGCGCAATGCGGCCTTTTGCCGGGCGGTCATTCGGTCCGGTTTCGGCCGCGCCGATGCAGTCTATGCCTATAACGGCGCGGCGCTGGAGATCTTCCAGGCGGCGCGCGCACAGGGTTTGCGAACAGTGCTTGACCAGACCGCCGCGCCCTGGCGCTGGAATCGCGAGCTGCTCGAGGAGGAGCGGCGGCGCTGGCCGGGCTGGGAGGATCAGCCAGCGGAGATCGACCGCTCGGGACGCCTGGCCGAGCGTGAAGAGGCGGAGTGGGCGTTGGCGGACCGGATCATCTGCGGCTCGGCTTTCGCGCGCGACGCCCTGGGCGAGCTGGGCGGTCCGGTTGACCGCTGTGCCGTGGTACCCTATGCCGGGTATCGCCTACCAGCAGCGGGCGTCGACCGTCGGACACGGCGCACAGACAACGAACTGCGCGTGCTCTTCGTCGGCACCCTGCAGTTGCGCAAGGGTCTGCCCTATCTGCTCGAGGCCCTGCGTCAGCTTGCGGACCTACGGCTGAAAGTGCGGCTGGTCGGGCCTTCGCGGCTGTCGGATTGGGCGATGCGCGAGCTTGGCCGGTGGTGCGAGATCGTCGGCCCGGTGGCGCGTGACCAGGTCGCGGCGCACTACGCCTGGGCCGATGTGTTCGTGCTGCCGACACTCTCTGAGGGCTCGGCCAACGTGGTCTATGAGGCAATGGCGGCGGGGCTGGCGGTGATCACCACCCCACATGCCGGTTCAATGATTCGGGACGGGGTCGAGGGTCTTCTGGTGCCGATTCGAGATGGCGAGGCGCTGGCGGTGGCACTGACACGTCTTATGGAGGATCAAGGGTTGGGGTCACGTTTGGGTGAGACGGCGCGCTCTGCTCTCGCCGAGGTGGATCCGGCGGTATATGCCGATCGACTCATTAAGGAAGTCCTGGAGACCTGATGTCGACAGCGGATGTGGTCTTCGTGTTACCTGGAGCATCCGCTGCCGACATCGAGCAGTTTCGCGGGCTGGATGTGGACCGGAATTGGCAGTGTTTTGTCGATGGTGTGTCGGCTTGGATCGTGCAGACCTATCTGTTGTTGCGCGACGCTGGCTATCCGGTGAGCCTAGTCTCGGACTTCTCGCGAGAGGCCTTAAAAGTCGCCCACGTCGTTTCGTTGTCCAGACGATCGCGGCCGCGGGGCTGTTTCGTCGTTGGCGTGCGCGCGGACTATCCGTCCAACCCCTGGTGCGCGGCTCACGTGGTCCAGAACAAGACTCAGGCAGGGAAGTCTGCGATCTGGATACCCCATTGGCCTCAGCCGGGCATGATTCCGCGCGATCCTTCGCGGGGATCGCGGGTCGAGACGATCGGGTATTTTGGACGGGACATCAACCACTACACGCGCCTCTTTCACCGTCCTTCGGGATGGTTCAAGGTTAGGCACACACTTGAGCGGATCTGCGACAATCTCGGATTGCGACTGGTGACCAGAGGACCGGATTGCTGGAACGACTATCATGATGTCGATATCGTCGTCGGTTTGCGTGATTTAGGATCCGCGACATACGACACAAAACCGCCCACGAAGTTAATCAACGCCTGGCTTGCCGATGCTGTTTTCATCGGTGGAAACGACTCTGCGTATCGCCAGATCGGACAGGGGGATTTGAATTATCTAGTGGCTAGCACTCCTTGCGAGGTCCGCTCGCGACTTGAGTGGCTCTGTAATAACTCTGATGATTATAGCAGGATGATTCTCGATGGAGCGGAAAGCGTGACAGCTTATCAACGGTCAAGTGTGCAGCAGGCATGGATCGCTGCTCTCAACACTCTGCGGGGCATCGGAAGCTGATGCTCGCTGTGGCCAAGCTCCTTCATCGTTATCGCCAAGGACTTTTTTTGTGGAAACAGCTTCGGCCATTCTCCGCCTTCCGGCTTTCGCTGGCGGAGATGATCCGAAGGCTAATAGATAAGGATGCTGTTGTCAGTTACTCCCAGGCTGGGGAGGATCGCTTGATCGAGCAAATTCTCTTTCAATTTGCCGAATATGATCGGGAGCGCATTTATGTTGATGTCGGTGCCAACGAGCCCATTCGAAAATCAAATACATTCAGGCTATACGTACGTGGATGGCATGGTCTCGCGATTGATGGCAATGATGAGATCGTCCGCAGGTATCAAAGAAACAGACCGCGCGACCTTGCGATCTGTGCAATTGTATCAAAGGAGTGTCGTGATGCAACGTTTCAAATCATGGCCGACCCGGCCTTATCTCGAATTTCAGGGCCAGATGCTGTAACAGAAAATACTAACATTATCGAGTCACGTGCGCTTAGAACCACGACACTTGCCGCACTTTTTGAGCAGCATGGGATCCCGCACTATTTCGGCTTGCTTAATATCGATGTTGAGGGATCGGACTTTGATGTGCTGTCGTCCTTTGATATCAGCATCTATCGTCCGGCTTTGATTGTGATCGAGATGCATGATTTTGCCGTCGACACCGCAGGGAATAATCGTATTTTTGCCTACTTGGTTTCGGCAAATTACCAGATGGTCGCCTATGCTGGGCGTAATGGATTTTTTCTCGACCGTTCCGTGTATCCTGCGTCGCAACACTAAATTCCCTGTTGAGCTGAGCAATAGATGTGCAGAAATCCATGATGGTAATGCTCAAGTGGCTGTTTTATCCTGGGATCAATCTACATGCGCGTTTGCGTTATCACCGGCTACCGTCTCATTTCGGCTCGGGTCAACGGCAAGAAATATTGCATGTCCTAGACGCCGGCTCAGGCAACGGCATGCTCGCCTATCAGGCATGGAAGAAGGGCAACCAGGTAGTCGGGATCAGCTTCAAGTCCTCCGAGGTCGTAGGGGCCAGACGTCTCTTCAACGAGTATCTCCATATCCCAGACTCCGCGCTGAGTTTTATTGAAGGCAACCTTTACGTCCTGGATTTTCCGCCCGATTCATTCGACGAGATCATCTGCTCGGAGACGCTCGAGCATCTCCGCCGTGACGAGGCGGTCTGCCGAGACTTTTGGCGGCTGTTGAAGCCGGGCGGGGTCCTGCATCTGTGTGCGCCAAACGCGGAGCATCCCTACAATGCGACCTTTCCGCTGGACCTTGATGAGCGCGGTGGGCATGTCAGGCCAGGCTACACGCTGGAGACTTGGCGCGCCTTGCTTGAGCCGATCGGTTTTCGGATTCAAGCCTCGGAGGGGCTTGGCGGGCCGATCCGGCAGTTTTTCAACCGTCACATCAAGGAGACGCAGGCCAGGTTCGGTCCATGGGCAGGGCTGCCGATCTTTGCGGTGGCGCTTCTCTTTCTCCCGTTTGAGCGTCGCGAGGCCGAGTCACGTATGCCCTTTTCAATTTATATCCAGGCGGTCAAGCCAGGCTGATATCGCAATGGCAATGTACGCGCTGATCTGGGGAGCAACCGCTGGCGTGATTGTCGCGGGAGCTTTGTATGCCTTCTACTGCACGCGCGATGCTTTCCACCCAGCCATCATCGTCGCCGCTCCCCTCGCGTTCGTATACGGGATCTGGCCGTTTCTACTCAATCAGGACGGCGGGCTGGAGTCCCTGTTTGGTTCGCAAAGGTTAACCGATGTCGGTACGCTTTACTTGCTGTCGATGGGATTCTTGTATTTAGGAATCCTGCGATTTCCTAGGAAGCGGGTTCTGATGGAGATCCGTCGTCGCTCGGGGTTTGGTTCAAAGGTCTTTACGCTCGGTATGTCCGGTGTTTTTCGACAGCGTATTCTTTTTCTATCGGTTGCACTGGGTTTGGTATCCGTCATCGCGTATGCCTATGCGATCGACAATGTCGGGGGGCTAACGGCGGCCTATGGTCGGGCCAAGGGTGGTGGTCACGCCGGAAGCGGCTATGTCGGCGAGGCAGTTTTGCTTTCGTTTCCGGCGATCTTACTTCTTGCCATTGCTCGACAAGGCGCGCGACGCGTGCAGCCCGTCGACATTCTGCTCGCTCTATTGATGGCGATGCCACATCTTCTCCAGGGCACCCTTGGCGGCCGTCGCGGGCCGCTTTTTTTGGTCTTGGCTGTTCTTTTTTTAGCGTGGTTCATTGCCCGCGGCAGGCCGCCGTCGCTCAAGCTTGCAGGTACTGGGCTGGTGGTGATCGGGTTAATGGTGCTGCTTGTACATTCACAGCGGCAGCATTTGTATATCGGCGCCGAAGGAGAGTTCGATGCGTCTCGGATGATGAACACTTTGACACCGGAGGCGCTGGAGGGCAATGACTATGTTGCGGGTGTGGCGAGCGTTATCGTGAGTGATTACTACGGTGATTTTACGTGGGGGCGTGAGCATCTGATTACGCTTCTGATACGTCCGATTCCTCGTCAGATCTGGCCGAGTAAGTATGAGGATGCGGGAGCTTTTTTCGGTTATCTGATGGTTGAGGGGGGCGGGTCGTGGGTGAGTTATAGCGAGGTTCTTGGTTTTAGCCCGCCGCGGGGTTCTGCCACCGGATTCGTGGCCAATCTATATGGTAGTTTTGCGTGGGGTGTCCTTTTGGTTATGTTCCTTTTTGGCTGGGGGCTAGCGGCGCTTTGGAATCGTCACCGACTCCGCGGCGGTCTCTGGACGCTGTTGTTCGCGGAAGCGATGATCCTCAGCATCTACCTGCCGACACAGAGTTTTTCTGCGTTCTACCACCGGTTTCTAATCATGGCGGTCGTGACGACGATCCTCTGGCGGATTTGGGTTGATCGGGGCGGGCGTGCGAGCAGACCGCCGGGGTCTCGGGGTCGCTACCGGCCACTTCCGCCGTGGCAGGGATAAGGGTCGATGAGCATCTTGGTTCTTTGGGCCCGGTTCGGTGCCTACCATCTGGCGCGATTGCGTGGTCTGGCCGAGGTGGCCGGGGGCGTTGGACGGGGCGTTGTTGGGGTGGAAGTTGCGGGTCAGGATCACTACGGGTGGGACGTTTGCTCCGGTGCGGCCGGTTTCGAGCGGCGAACGTTGTTCCCGAATCAACGGTATGGCGACCTCGAAGTCCGGAAGATTCGGTTGGGTGTGCTTACCGCATTGGACACGACCAATCCGGATGTGGTGGCCGTGAATGGCTGGGGTGTGCCGGAGGCACGTGCGGCAATCGGGTGGTGTAGGCGCCGTGGTGTTCCGGCGGTGCTGATGTCCGAGACCAAGGCGGACGATGGTGGCGCCCCGCGCCGATGGTGGAAGGAAGCCGTGAAGCGCCGTCTGGTTGAACGCTGTGATGCAGCTTTGGTGGGTGGACGGATGCAGGCCGCCTATTTGGCCGACCTAGGCTTTTCCCGCGAGCGGATCATTTTGGGTTACGACGCCGTCGACAATGATTACTTTGCCAAGGGCGCCACGGCAGCTCGGGCTGATGCCGTGCGTTGGCGGGCCGAGACCGGCTTGCCGAAGCGTTACTTTTTTGCCTGTACCCGCTTGCTGCCACGAAAGAACGTCGATGGACTGCTGCGGGCCTACGCCGAGTATCGGCGCCGGTGCCGTGAGGTGCCATGGGATCTGGTGATCGCCGGGAGTGGGGAGGAGGCGAGTGCCTTGTTCGATCTGGAGCGACACCTCGGCGTGCACGGCGTGCATTGGGTCGGTTTTCTCCAGTATGAGCAATTGCCGATCTATTTTGGTTTGGCCTCTGCTTTCGTGCATCCGGCGAAGTCGGAGCCTTGGGGGTTGGTGGTGAATGAGGCCGCGGCCAGCGGTTTGCCGCTTCTCGTCGGGAGGACCGTCGGCGCGGCTTACGAGTTGGTGGGCGATGGTGATAACGGCATCCTGTTCGATGCCGGGCGTGATACGGATATCACGCGTGCGCTACTAGCGGCGGGCGAGGCATCCGCCGAGGCCCGTGCGGCCATGGCTGAGCGCTCCGTTGCGATCGTGGCCGAGTGGTCGCCGCGGCGTTTTGGCGAACAAATGATGGCGGCGGTGCGTGCTGCTGAGGTTGTGAGTCGATGATTCGCGCGGTGCTTCGTCGATTGGGACGAAACAAGACAATCTGGAAACGCCTTCCTCCCGACCTGGGCGGGGGGCGGGTTTGCTGCTCACCGGAAGCATTGTTGTCGGTTTGGAAGCCGGGCTGGCAATCCAAGCAGGCATTAGTTCTGTTCGACTGGGCGCGTCGGTATGTCCGTCCAGGGATGCATGTATGGGATGTGGGCGCCCATCAGGGACTTTTTGCCTTTGCTGCCGCGGCGGTCTGCGGGTCCAAGGGCGAGGTCGTCGCATTCGAGCCGGATCCTTATCTCGTGAATCTGATGGAGCGTTCGATCGCGACAGGCTCCCATCGGGGTGCTCCCGTGCGTGTGCTGCCGGTTGCAGTGTCGGACAAGCACGCCGTTGCGACATTCCTGATCGCAGCCACAGACCGCACCCTGAATCACCTGGCGACTGCCCAAGGTAATCCGAGGACTGGCGGCTCGAGGGCGTCTCGGCTGGTCATGGTCGCGACCATGGACTGGCTCTCGGAAGAACTGGTGCCGCCGGACTTGGTGAAAATCGATGTCGAGGGGGCCGAGGGCGCAACCTTAGGTGCTTCTTTGGCGCTGTTGAAGCAGCACCGGCCAGCGTTGATTGTGGAAGTTGCAGGGGAGAACATCGGCACGGTTGGTGACATCCTGCGAGAAGCCGATTACCTAATGTTCGATGTTGCCGACCCACGGAAGGGCCCGCTGACGAGTCCCGCTTGGAATACGCTTGCGGTGCCTCGCGAGTGTAAGAGCGAGTATCTGTGATGGATGACGGAGAGCCCATACCAGTATCCGCCGTGATACTCACGCTTAATGAAGCAGTCAATATTCACGCCTGCCTGAAAGCGATGCGGAGGGTCGACGATCTGATCATCGTCGATTCCGGAAGCTCCGACGACACCTTGGCTTTGGCGTTAAATGCCCGGCCTGATGTCCGGATTTATACTCACCCATTCCAAGATTTCGGCGATCAGCGGAATTGGGCATTGGATCATTGCGAGCCGCGTCATCCTTGGGTGCTGTTTGTCGATGCCGACGAGTTCTGCACGACGGAGCTCCTTAATGAAATTTCGACATTCGTAGATTTACCCGGCGAGGCGGTCGGGGGGTTCATCGCCGGTCGGAACTACTTTCTAGGACGTTGGCTTCGTTACTCGACGCTTTATCCGTCGTATCAGTTACGTTTGTTGCGACGAGGGGAGGTACGTTATCGGAAGGCCGGGCATGGTCAGCAGGAGGTAACCGATGGGCCCTTGCATTATTTGAGTGCAGGTTGGCGGCACGAGGGCTTCAGCCAAGGCGTGGCGCACTGGATTAGCCGGCATAATCGGTATTCGACGGAAGAGACGTCCAACATGCTCGCGCTTCGCAGCACGTCCCTCCGTTTCGCTGATTTGTTGGATCGCGATCCGGTGACGCGGCGACGCGCACTTAAAATCCTCGGGGCGAAAGTGCCGGGGCGGCCCTTATTTCGCTTTCTATACGTTTATCTTCTGCGTGGCGGGTTCAGGGACGGTGTTCCGGGTTTGATTTATTGCTCCCTCATTCTTGCTCATGCGATTCATATATCGGCGAAGCTTCATGAGAAACGATATCTCAATATACCTCACGGCTAGCGCCGGTTCTATCCGCTTGCGGCACCTCGGCAGTTGGTAGGACATGTGAGGCCGATGGTGCGCAGCTTCACGGTTGGACTTCGCTCTCGCTTGTCCACCCTGCAGGCCGGACTTAACAAAGAGGCAGTCGTGAGTTTTTCACTGAAACGCAGGCTCTATGAAACGCTTCCCTTTTCGTTCAAGCAGGTGATTGGAGGGTTGCCTTTCAATTGGGTGGCTGGACGTCAGTACCGTGAAACCTTCCGCCGCAACTCATGGGTTGATCGTGCGACGCAATCGGATTTGCTGGCGTATCAGTCCGAGCGACTCGGGCGGATGCTGCAGTTTGCAACTCAGCAAGTTCCCGCCTATGCTCGTTATCGCGCTGTCGTGCAGCGGCTTGCGCCGTTCGACGCATTGAGAGAGTTTCCTCTCGTCGATAAGGAAGAGATCCAGCAGAACTTTGCACAGTATCTGCCCGTGAGCTTTGAAAAGATACCGCATTACGAATGCACCACAGGCGGTACATCAGGCAATCAATTGAAATTCTACTTGGATGATTCCTCGCAGGCGGTTGAGACGGCCTTCATGCACCGCCAATGGGCGAGGGTTGGCTATACCCCGCGTTGCAGGAAGGCGACGTTTAGAGGAGTGCTTTTCCCGGATCTGGATGGAGATAGGTATTGGCAATACAACCCGATTTATAACGAACTGCAGTTCTCGCCCTTCCACATGAACGATGGCACTCTCGGCTTTTATGTGGATAAACTTATCGAATACCGTCCGAGCTATTTGCATGGTTACCCCTCTGCGATTGACGCGCTAGCAGAATATGTTATCCGCCGCAATCTATCCGGACTATTGGTTGGAGTTAAGGCGCTTCTATTAGGCTCAGAGGGTTGCTCGCAAGCGCAGCGAGCGCGGATCAAGAAGGCGTTTAGTGCACGCGTTTTCAGTTGGTATGGTCATAGCGAGCGTTTGATCTTAGGGGGTGAGTGCGAGTATGAGTCGACGTATCATCACTTGCCCGACTATGGCGTTTTGGAGATCATTGACGACGACGGTCACGCCTGTGAGCGAGAAGGAGAGCGAGGTGAGTTGGTTGGCACAAGCTTGCTGAATTATTCGATGCCGCTTATTCGCTATCGTACCGGCGACTACGCCAGGCGTCGTGCAGCGAATTGTGAATGTGGCAGAAATTGGGACCGGTTCGACGAAGTTGAAGGACGATGGAAGCAAGACATGATCATAGGTAGTAACGGTTCGAGAATATCAATTGCGTCGCTTAATATGCACGGGTCATTTTTCGACCGCGTAATTCGGTATCAATATCATCAAAGTTCGGACGGTAATTGTGAAATCAGAGTGATGCCAGCACCGGAGTTCTCTGATGAAGATCTTCGGCAGATAAAGCAGGCCTATGCCTTGAAAGTTGGTAAGGAATTAACCATTAGTGTTGTTTGCGTCGAAGAGCTTCCGTTGACAAAAGGTGGCAAGCTTCGAATGTTAGCATAGAGAGTCAACGTGGCTTAAATATCTGCACCAAAGTTCCCCGTTTGCGTCATCCTTACGGCAGAGACGGCAACCAATATGCATCCCCTCCAAATCCGCTTTTGCGACAAGGTAGCGGTCAGTCGCGATTCATTACAGAGGCTCTGAGATGACACTGCATTCACTTCGCTGGCGTGAACCCTATTGGATTTTTTTCATCTCGCTTGTCTATTTCGCATTGAATGCGTTAAGGTTGACGCGTGTGCCGCGGGTCTGGCAGGACGAGGTTCAGGATGTGGAGCCCGCGTTCAATCTACTGCTTGGACACGGACTGACTTCAGCTGCGCATCCATACATCGGATTCGGCGATTTTTTTTCCGGCCCGCCGCTGTTTTTTCTCATGCTGTGGTCTTGGATGGAAGTATTCGGCTTTAGTATCGAATCTGTTCGCTGGTTCGATGTGACCGTGGCGTGGGGAAGTGCGATCGCATTAGTCATCGCTGTACGCCGCAGCGGCCTTTTGAAGGAGAAGTATAGCCGGATTTCGTTTTTCACGGTCGTGCTCATGGGGGTGGCGCTGACTGGCGTTTACGCGAACACAAGATATGATCTCTCCGCGATCTTCGTGCTGTCGATTGCTGCACTCTTTTACAGTCACCTTGGTCGGCAAGGCAAGTTAGCGGCGGTGTTTGCATGCGCTGTGATCTTGCCTTTCGCAAACTATCTTGCACTTATATATTTTGGCTTTTTGGTGTTGACTTTGGCTTTTTATGAAAGATCCATGGCGAGGGATCTGATGCTGGCGGGCATTGCAGGCGCGATGACTGGTGTGATCCTACTCTTCGCGAGCTTTTATCTGATGGATGTCTTGGCTGGTTTTGGTACATCTTTGGTTCATGCGTCGACGAACTGGGGCAGTCTGACGACAAAGTTTACCAAAGGAATGGCGCTCGTATGGTCGGACCGATCGGCGTTTATTCTTATTGCGTTTTTTATTGTCTTTTTTATCGTTGGAGTCGCGGTCAACGATCGAGATACAAGGAATTTGGTTGTCGTTGGTCTCGGATTTTTGGTGCTGCTGCCGCCCGTGCTCTATGTTGCAGTTCATTATACCGGTTCCTATCGGTGGATGGCTTTTTTCCCCGCCTTTCTTGTTGCGCTAATGCTGGTGGAGCGAGTGCCTGATCGGTTTGTGAAGCCCCGCACCTACGTGTTGGCTTTGTGTGTCATCTTAATCATCCTTCCGGGTCTCCCTCGTTATGTCGCGTACGCATTCTTAGAATGGAAAGAATTGAACTATGACTTGGTCGAGGACTGGGTCATTTCGCGGGTCGAACCATCGGACACTATTTTGGTCGACGCCCCAGCGTATTATCCGGGTAAGCAGGCGGCTGGGTTTGCCTACGTCGGTTGCGGCCAAACGAGAATTCCAGCGGAGAAGCGAAACACTATCTCGAAGGCTTTTTTGGATCTTACGCGGCGTCAAGATCCAGTGGCTGAGTTAAAAGAACATCTGGGGGGTCATTGGGTGTTGGTAGATGAGTTGAAATTGGAACGTAGTGCGATGCGTTTGGCGTTGCCGCCTTATCCAAAAGAGCCTTATAGCTATCACGTTGGGTACTTCGTGCCCGGGGAGTAAGACTATGTCTGAACATGGTCGAACTACTGAGACTTCGTTGGGGTATGTTCAAAACCAGGAAGGCATTTACCAGCCTCCTTTTCATGTCGAACACCGCGACGACGAATACCCCGAAGACGGCTTTACCACCCTCTGGGCCATGCAGGAGCGCCATTTCTGGTATCGCGGACGACACCGCTTCCTGCTGCATGCCCTGGACCGGTATCGTCCGGCGAGCGCCGGTCCGCTGTCGGCCGTGGACCTCGGGGGGGGGGTAGGCGGATGGGTGCGCTACCTCGCCGACCGGCGTCCGGGACAGTATCGGCCGCTCGCGCTGGCCGACTCCTCGCGCACCGCGCTGCGCATGGCCGGCGGTGTGCTGCCCGAGGGGGTGGAGCGTTACCGGATCGATCTGATGAACTTGGGTTGGCGCGATCGCTGGGATGTCGCCTTTCTCCTGGACGTGATCGAGCACCTGCCCGACGACCTGAATGCGCTGCGCCAAGCGCGGGATGCGCTCAAGCCCGGAGGACTGCTGTTCGTCACCACGCCGGCCTTTCGACAGTTCTGGAGCTACAACGATGACTTGGCACACCACCTGCGCCGCTACACCCGCGCCGACTTCGCGCGCCTCGGCGAGCAGGCGGGTCTCTCGCTCTGCGATGCGCGCTATTTCATGTTCCTGCTGAGTCCGCTCTATTGGCTGGCACGACAGCACCGAGGGATCGACGGCATGAGCGAAGAGGACAAAACGGCGCTGCTGCACAAGACCCACCAGGTGCCCCCGGCGGCGCTGAACCTGCCGTTGACAGCCGTGTTTGCGGCCGAGACCCCCCTGGGGCACTGGCTGCGGTTTCCTTGGGGCACCTCGGTGCTGGGGGTATTCCGGAAATGATCTCTTTCGTCATGCCCGTCTACCGATCGGCGGAGAGCCTGCCGGAACTGCACCGGCGGATCACCGCCGTCTTCGACGATCCCGACCAGCCGATTGAGCTGGTGTTTGTCGAAGACTGCGGCGGTGATGACTCTTGGTCAGTGATTCAGCAGCTCGCGGCGACCGACCCGCGTGTGCGCGGCTTCCGTATGAGCCGCAACTACGGCCAGCACAACGCACTGCTCTGCGGTATCCGGGAAGCACGCGGCGAGATCATCGTGACGTTGGATGACGATCTTCAGCATCCGCCCGAGGAAATCCCGAAGCTCCTTGCGAAGCTGGAGGAAGGCTACGACGTCGTCTATGGACCGCCGGAGCGGGAGCAGCACGGCTTGTTGCGCGATCTGGCGTCCCAGATCACCAAGCTGGCGCTGGAAGGCGCGATGGGCGCGGCGAACGCGCGACAGGTCAGCGCGCTACGGGCGTTTCGGACACGGCTGCGCGATGCCTTCGCCGAATACCGCAGTCCGACAGTCAACATCGATGTGCTCCTCACCTGGGCGACAACCCGCTTTACAGTCGTGCGGGTCAGGCACGAGGCACGCAAGTTCGGCGAGTCGGGCTATACGCCACGCAAGCTGGTAAGGCATGCGCTGAATATGATGACCGGCTTCTCCACTCGACCGCTCCAGCTCGCTAGCTTGATGGGATTCGGCTTTGCGCTTTTTGGTTTGGCGATTCTGGCCTATGTGCTGATTCGATGGTTGTTGCAGGGCAGTGCAGTGCCGGGTTTTGCCTTTTTGGCATCCATTGTCGTGATCTTTTCAGGTGCCCAAATGATGGCGCTTGGGATCATCGGCGAGTATCTGGCACGGATGCACTTCCGCATGATGGAGCGGCCGCCCTTCGTGGTAAGTGAGCAAACCGTCAAATCGAGCACATGATGCATCGACCCCTGCTCAGTTTTATGCTGTCGACCCCGCAGTTACGACTCTCGGCGCGAGAGGCACCTTGGGACACAGCGGTTTACAGGGAACCGGTTGTTCAAGTCGAAGAGTTTGAGCTCATTGATCCGAAAGGTGCTATATCCGACTACACAGAGTTTCAGAGCTGGCTGGATGTCGAACGGATCAGCATCGTGGGCTGCCGTCTCGCGCATGAACAACTGAGGGAATCGATGTTCCTCGAAGCGCATGGGTTTCGCTTTGTTGAGATGGTGCTGCATCCGAGACTGGATCGGCTGCAAGGGCTAACTATCCCCGAAGACGATCTAAAGATTGCTCCAGCCGATACAACAGATCTCGCAAACTTGCAAGAAATCGCCGAGTGCGCCTTCGGTCACGAACGTTATCATGTGGATCCACGACTCGATCCCCGGCTTGGCGACAAGCGCTATGGCCGCTGGGTACGAAACAGCCATCATCATCCGACACAGCGCTTGCTCAAGGTATTGGACGGAGAGCGCTTGGTAGGCCTGTTCATCGTTGAAAGACAGGCGGACCTAACGGTGTATTGGCACTTAACCGCGATCGCACCTCAATGGCAAGGGCGCGGTTATGGCCGAAGGGTCTGGATGGCCATGTTGCATCATCATCAAGTCGAAGGCTTTGAAACCGTGACAACGACGATCTCCGCGCGCAATATCCCTGTGCTAAATCTTTACGCAAAGCTCCAGTTTCGTTTCATGCCGCCAGAGATGACCTTCCACTGGGTGCGCCCTTCATGAGGGTCAAGCGGCATTATCAGATGCTGCGGATCATCGCGGTCGTTTCTGTTTGGTGGCATTGCTGCAAGTAATGAAGAAAGACAAGAATTTTTTTGCTTTTAAAAGTTTCTTATCCATGAGAAGCATACGAAAAACGAACTTAGTCAACTTAGTCGTCCAAGCATTGCGATTTGGTATCGTCGGACTAGCCTCGAACGTATTGCTTTACATGCTCTACTTGATGCTGGTCAATCTCGGTGTTGACAGCAAAATAGTGGTAACAGTCTTGTACGTGATTGGATTGTCAATCACATTTTTCTTTAACAAACGATGGAGTTTTTCACACCAGGGTGAGTGGGATATTAGCATTAAACGCTACCTTCTGCTTTACGGATGTCTGTATCTCACAAATATCGCTGTACTTTGGCTGTTTGTTGATCTGTTGGCTCTTTCCCCTGCCATTATACAAGCCTTCGTGGTCCTATCCTTCATACCTGTGGTCTTTCTAGTGCAGCGATACTGGGTGTTCCCTCAAGGCACGCGATATGGTCTCTAGTGAGAAACAGATCAACGGTTTTCTCTCATGTCACAACTAACCTCAGGAATGCGAAGAACTCTTGGTCTTGCCAACGTCTATGATTTATTTCAGGACCAAGTCGGGGCGAGAAGGTTTCGGAAAATGTATGTGGCGTCCTACGTTCGCCCGAAACCAGGCTTGAAGATACTCGACATCGGATGCGGAACCGGTGCGATTCTTCCGTATCTTCCGAAAGCAACAGATTATGTAGGATTCGATTTGTCTTCCGAGTACATTCAATCAGCAAAGAAAAGGTATGGAGATAAAGGTGAGTGGCATTGCGCCCCTGTCTCTGAAATGAGTGTTGATGACTTAGGCACCTTCGATATCGTCATGGCAAACGGTGTCTTGCATCACCTCGATGACCCAGACGCAATGCGCCTCGCCGAGGTGGCATCCAAGGCATTGAAACCGAAAGGCCGTTTTTGTTCGTACGACGGCTGTTTCACTGCAAGCCAGAGCAAGATCGCACGGTACATCATCTCGAAAGATCGGGGCCTGAATGTTAGGGAACCCGAAGGGTATGTGTCATTGGTGCGGTCTTACTTTTCTTCTGTAGAACTGAGCATCCGGCACGACATGCTCAGAATCCCTTACACCCACGCCATCATTGTGGCGACGAACGGCTGACGGCAATGATTCCCTTCAACAAACCCCACCTCGGCGGCAAAGAGCTTTGGTATATCGCTCAATCCCACGCCAAAGGCCAAATGGCCGGGGACGGCAGCTTCACCAAACAGTGCCAAGCCTGGTTGGAGCAACGCACGGGTAGCCACAAGGCCCTCCTCACCCACTCCTGCACCGCGGCGCTGGAGATGGCCGCCATCCTCGCCGACCTGCAACCGGGAGACGAGGTCATCATGCCGTCCTACACCTTCGTCTCCACCGCCAATGCCTTCGCGCTGCGCGGCGCGGTCCCGGTGTTCGTCGACATCCGCTCGGATACGCTGAATCTCGATGAGCGCAAGATCGAGGCGGCCATCACGCCGCGCACCCGCGCCATCGCGCCGGTGCATTACGCGGGAGTGGGCTGCGACATGGACGCCATCATGGCCATCGCCGAGCGGCACGGTCTCTTGGTGATCGAGGACGCCGCGCAAGGCGTGCTGGCCAGCTATCGCGATCGCCCGTTGGGGGCCATCGGCCATCTTGGCGCCTTCAGCTTTCACGAGACCAAGAACATCATCTCCGGCGAGGGCGGAGCGCTGCTGATCAACGATCCGGCCCTGACCGAACGCGCCGAGATCATCCGCGAAAAGGGCACCAACCGCAGCCAGTTCTTCCGCGGTCAGGTCGACAAATACACCTGGGTGGACATCGGCTCCTCGTACCTGCCCGGCGAGATCATCGCCGCCTTCCTCTGGGCGCAGATGGAAGAGGCCGACGCCATTACCGCCCGCCGGCTGGCGATCTGGGAGCGCTATCACGCCGCCTTCGAGCCGCTCGAGCGCGCCGGCCGCGTGCGCCGCCCGGTGATCCCGGACGGCTGCGGCCACAACGCACACATGTACTACCTGCTGCTGCGCGACCTGGACGACCGCACCGCGTTTATCCAGGCGATGAAGGCCCGAGACATCCACTGTGTCTTTCACTATGTGCCGCTGCACAGCGCGCCGCAGGGCCGGATGATCGGCCGGGCGGCCGATGAGCTGCGGGTGACCACGGATCTTGCCGATCGACTGGTACGGTTGCCCCTGTGGTTGGGGCTGGAGGAGGAGCAAGAGCGGGTGATCGAGACGGCGCTGCGGGTGTTAACGACTTGATGATGAGAGAGCCTTTCATGTCTAATCGCGCCGCTGTCAATTTGACCCAACTGCTTGTCGGCGTGCCGTGAAGTTGGCCGTCATGTGGATTCCTTGCGGCGCCGATCAGTGGGGACGGCTGCACGGTCTAGCAGCCTGCGCGGCCGAGGGGCGCCAGGGAGTCGGGCTCAAGGCGGCCAGCCACGACCCTGATACCTGCCTGTGTGGAGCCGATTCTGATGGTTTGGCGCGCGGGACGCTGGTCGAGGACCGCTCTTACCAGCATCGCTCTTTGGGCGAGACCTGTACCGGGATGATCGCCGGGCAGGTGGCGCGCTCGGGAGGGATCAATGCTGATCGGGAGCCCCGGCGGTTTCGTGAGGGGATGCCGGCGGCTGTCACGGCGACCAGGAAGCGGCACTGAGGCTATGCAGATCCTCCATATCATTCGCGGTCTCGCGAACTCATCCGGAACAACGCACATCGTGGTGCCCCTGAGCGAGGCGCAGGCTCGGCTGGGCCATGCGGTGACGGTGATGCATGTTCGCAAGGGGGCCGAGCCCTTGGTGGAGCCGGATCCGGCCCTGGTGGCGAGCCGCTGCTTTTCAGAGTCACCGCCGATGGGTCATCTGGGGCCTTCGCTGGGCTACGCGCGGGCGCTGCGCCACGAGATCGCCGGCTTCGACGTGGTGCATCTGCACGCGGTCTGGAACTTTCCGACCTGGTACGGCATGCGCACGGCGTTGCGGGCGGGGGTGCCCTACATGGTCGCCCCGCAGGGCTCTCTGGAGCCTTGGGCCTTCGGGCACGGTCGGGCGTTGCGGCGGCTGTGGGCGCGTTGGCTGGAGCTGCCGCTGCTGGCGCGGGCGACCCGGTTGCAGGCCCTGACCGAGACCGAGGCGTCGCAGATGCGGGCCTTCGGTCTGGAGGTGCCGGCGGCGATCATCCCGAACGGGGTCGGGACGGATTGGCTGGAGGGCGAGCGCGGGGATCTGGCGGGGCGTCTGGGCCTGCCCGCGGGTACACGCACACTTCTGTTTCTCTCGCGCGTGCACCCGAAGAAGGGCCTGGATGTGCTGCTGCGGGCCTTTGCGGCGGCGGCGCTGGAGGGTGTGGTGCTGGTGGTGGCCGGTGATGATGCGGGCTCGGGCTATGCCGGGCAGATGCGCGCACTGGCTGCCGAGCTGGGGCTGGACGAGCGCTGCCGGTTTATCGGCGAGGTGCGCGGTGAGGAGAAGCGGGCGCTGCTGTTGGGGGCGGACGCCTATGCGCTGACTTCGCATTCCGAGGGGTTGCCGGTAGCGGTGGTCGAGGCCATGGCGAGCGCGCTGCCGGTGCTGATCACGCCGGGGTGCAACATTCCGCAGGTGGCCGACGTCGGTGCCGGCCTGATCGTGCCGCCGGAGGTTGAGGCCGTGGCCGATGGGCTGCGGACGCTGTTCGCCGATCCGGCGCGGATGCGCGCGTGGGGCGAGCAGGGCCGGGCGTTGGTGCGGGAGCGGTTTACCTGGCCCGAGATCGCGCGGCAGACGGTGGAGGTGTATCGGGAGATGGTGGCGCAGGCTAGGGGTTGAGGGGTTGAGGGGTTGAGGGGTTGAGGGGTTGAGGGGTTGAGGCAGGGAGGCACTGAGGCGCTGAGGCAGGGAGGCAGGGAGGCAGTGAGGCCAGCAGTTCCGAATTTGCGTCAGCCCGGACAGCGACCCACTCCCGGGACCGCCGACTTCAGTCGGCGAGAAATGCCGCGGACCCGGCACCCCTCTGAATCCGGAGCGCCTTCGCCTCGCGCCGACTGAAGTCGGCGGTCCCCGGGGGGCGCGCCGGCCGTTTTTGGGTCGCACTTGGGATTGCTGCCGCAGGGGCTTACCAGGCGCGATTTATCATTATCGGTTGGTCGAGGGTTGTGTTGCGATCGTACGTGTTCATCACGGCCGACAGGATCCTCGCCGCCACATCCGCTTGCGTTTAACGCATTGAGTTGGGATCGCAGTGAAACAAATCCTCCAGAATCTTAAAGACGGCAGCACCGAGCTTGCCGAGGTGCCGTGCCCGCGTGTCGGACGCGGGGCGGTGTTGATCCGGACCACCCGCTCGCTCATCTCCGCGGGGACGGAGCGGATGCTGGTGGATTTCGGCAAGGCCAATCCGCTGGAGAAGGCGCGCCAGCAGCCGGACAAGGTGCGGCAGGTGCTGGAGAAGGTGAAGACCGATGGGCTGGTTCCGACGATGGAGGCGGTTCGCAATAAGCTGGAGCAGCCGTTGGCGTTGGGCTATTGCAATGTGGGGGTGGTTGTTACCGTGTGGCGTCCAACGGCAAGCATGCCGAGATGGTGAGCGTGCCGGTCAATCTGTGCGCGCGGATCCCGGACGCGGTGTCGGATGAGGCGGCGGCCTTTACCGTGATCGGGGCGATTGCCTTGCAGGGCATCCGGCTGGTGGCGCCGACGTTGGGCGAGGCGGTGGTGGTGACCGGGCTCGGGTTGTACTCGTTCCCAAGCTCCGAGATTGTGAAAGAATTCGCCGTAGGCCGGGGTGAGGAACGAACCCCTGCATCCGCGGATTTGCAACCGGTTGAAATGCCGGGGTTCGCAAGCTCACCCCAGCCTACGCCATGCTGTCTTTCGGCCCATCGCAGGAATATTTGCACAGTCTCTCCGCTTGGGAACGAATAGAACGAGGGGAGCCGATATCGCTGGCGATGCAAGGCGGCGACACGACGAGGATTGCTGAATGACGATGACCAATCTTTACGAGCACGACATTCATGCCTGGACCCAACAGACCGCGGAGTTGCTCCGGCAACGCCGATTCCAGGAGTTGGACATCGAGCGTTTAGTCGAGGAGCTGGAAACGATGGGGCGTCGCGATCGCCAGGAGTTGGTCAGTCGGCTGAAAATTCTGCTGGGGCATCTGCTCAAATGGCAGTACCAGCCAGCGCATCGGTCCAGTTCCCGGCGAGGTTCCATCCTGGAGCAAAGGCTACGCATACGCGACCTGCTTCAGGACTCTCCCAGCCTCAAGCCTCTGTTCGCAGAGGCCGCCGCGTCCGCCTATCGAGATGGCGCGACATTGGCGAGCAAGGAAACCGGCTTGTCGGAGGCGCACTTCCCCGAGGCGTTGCCTTACGCGCCGGATGGTTTGCTGGAGGACGATTGGTTGCCTGGAGATGCCTGACATGCCTCCGCATCCCCTCGCTGAATCCGACCTCAATCCCTTGGCGAGTCACATCCTTTTTTATCGGTCGGTCGAGGCTTGTGTTGAGACCTTAGGCGATTTCCGGGAATGATCATCCCGGCCGTGCGTGTTGCCAATGCTTACCGGGCGACTAAAGTCGCCCCTACATGTTGGTCGATGCTTTCCCGGAAATCACCTAAGCCTGTCGCAGTCACCGAGGATCCCCGACTCACCCACATCCCCTGCTTGGCAGATGTCTACGAGTTTCCGGGATTCGCCTCTCGTGTTCTGCACGGCCGACAGGGTCCTCGCCGCCACATCTGTTCGCGTTTTACGCATTGAATCGGGATCGCAGTGAAACAAATCCTCCAGAATCTTAAAGACGGCAGCACCGAGCTTGCCGAGGTGCCGTGCCCGCGTGTCGGACGCGGTGCGGTGTTGATCCGGACCACCCGCTCGCTCATCTCCGCGGGGACGGAGCGCATGCTGGTGGACTTCGGTAAGGCCAATCCGCTGGAGAAGGCCCGCCAGCAGCCGGATAAGGTGCGGCAGGTGCTGGAGAAGGTGAAGACCGATGGACTGGTGCCGACGGTGGAGGCGGTGCGCAATAAGCTCGGGCAGCCGCTGGCGTTGGGCTATTGCAACGTGGGGGTGGTTGTTGAAGAAGGCAGTGAAGCAGGGAAGAAAGGCAAGGAGGCACTGAGGCAGAAAGGCACTGAGCAGAGCGGCGGGGAGCCCTTAATGCCTCAGTGCCTCAGTGCCTCAGTGCCTTCTCCAGTGCCTTTCCGCGTAGGCGACCGTGTCGCGTCCAACGGCAAGCATGCCGAGATGGTGAGCGTGCCGGTCAATCTGTGCGCGCGGATCCCGGACGGGGTGTCGGATGAGGCGGCGGCCTTTACCGTGATCGGGGCCATCGCCTTGCAGGGCATCCGGTTGGTGGCGCCGACGTTGGGCGAGGCGGTGGTGGTGACCGGGCTCGGGTTGATCGGGTTGATGACGGTCCAGTTGCTGCGGGCGCACGGGTGCCGGGTGTTGGGCATCGATATGGATCCGACGAGGCTCGCGTTGGCGCGGCAGTTCGGCGCCGAGACCGTGGATCTGTCGGCCGGACAGGATCCGGTGGCGGTGGCCGAGGGCTTCTCGCGGGGGCGCGGGGTGGATGCGGTGATCATCACGGCCGCGACCCGCAGCAACGAGCCGGTGCATCAAGCCGCGCTCATGTGTCGCAAGCGCGGGCGGATCGTGCTGGTGGGGGTGGTTGGGCTGGAGCTCTCACGGGCTGATTTCTACGAGAAGGAGCTGAGTTTTCAGGTCTCCTGCTCCTACGGGCCGGGGCGCTATGACCCGCTTTACGAGGAGCAGGGGCAGGATTATCCGATCGGCTTCGTGCGCTGGACCGAGCAGCGCAACTTCGAGGCGGTGCTGGACATGCTGGCCGACGGGCGGCTGGATGTGGGGCCGCTGGTCTCGCATCGGTTTGCGTTGGCGGATGCCGAGCGGGCTTATGCGGTGGTCGGCGGTGCCGAGCCCTCGTTGGGGATTGTGCTGGAGTATCCGGGTGGGGATACGGGGCGGTTGCTGGAGCGGACGGTTGGTTTTGGGGAAGACGGGGAGGGGGTAGAGAGACGGCAGCTTGCACCCGCGCGCCGAGACACGCAACTCGCTCCCACGCTCCGCGTGGGAGTGTCGCCGGGGCGCTCCGCGTCCAGCAGCCCGGCAGTCAGCTTCATCGGCTCCGGCAACTACGCAACCGGCGTACTGATCCCCGCCTTCAAAGCCGCGGGCGCGCGACTGGTCGCAGTGGCCTCCAGCGGCGGGGTGAGCGGGGTGCATGCGGGCAAGAAGTTCGGCTTCGCGCGTACCACGACGGATACGGAGGCGCTGTTTGCGGATCCGGATTCCGATGCACTGGTGATCACGACCCGGCACGATAGCCATGCGCGGATGGTTCTGCAGGGCTTGGCGGCGGGGAAGGCGGTGTTTGTCGAGAAGCCGTTGTGTTTGACGTTGGGGGAGTTGGATGAGATCAAGGCGGTGGTTTCCCCCTCTCCCCCGGCCCCTCCCCCGCGGGGGGGGGGGAGGGGGCCCGATCGCGCATGCTGCTTCTGGTCCTCCCGCCTTTTCCGCCAATGGAGCCTTGGGGAATGAACGGGGCGGACGTGGGATACCGCCTTTGCTTATGGTCGGCTTCAACCGACGGTTTGCGCCGCAGGTGCAGAAGATGAAGGCGCTGTTGGCGGGTGTGACCGGGCCGAAGGCGTTCGTGATGACGGTGAACGCGGGGGCGATCCCGGCGGATCACTGGACGCAGGATCCGGCGGTGGGCGGCGGGCGCATCGTCGGCGAAGCCTGCCACTTCATCGATCTGCTGCGGTTTCTGGCCGATGCACCGATCGCTCGCGTCGAGGCGTTGGCGATGGACTCGGCCACGGGTGATTCAGTCAGCATCAGCCTGAGCTTTTCCGACGGCTCGATCGGCACCGTGCATTACCTCGCCAACGGCAGCAAGGCGTTCCCGAAAGAGCGGCTCGAGGTCTTCGCCGCCGGGCGGGTGCTGCAACTGGACAACTTCCGTCGCCTCGTCGGCTTCGGCTGGCCCGGCTTCAAGTCCATGAACCTTTGGCGCCAGGACAAGGGACAGCGTGCCTGCGCCGCCGCCTTCGTCGAAGCGCTGCGCAACGGCGGGCCGGCGCCGATTCCGTTGGAGGAGATCCTGGAGGTCAGTCGGGTGGCGATCGAGGTCGCGCAGCCGTAAGCGCCAGCACGCTTGCGAAGGAACTTGAAAAACCACATAGCCATACCGAGGACGGTATGAAATACTCTCGCGTCAGCGCCTACAGCATGAGCATCCATGAGGATGCTGAAAAAGATCTCGAGGCGCTGTATCAGGTCGACGAGGAAGGGGCCGCCGGTATCGACGTCTTTCTGGAGGAAGCGGCGTCATCTCAGACGGTGCTTGATCACCTCTTGGAAAATCGATACCGCAGCTACGATGCGGGGTTCGACTTCGAGGTGCGTCGCTGGGAGAGCCTGTGGAAACACTATGGTCTTTGGCGGCTTCGGCTGTTCGGCTTTCCGGGTGACGCGGCGTCTTATCGTGTCATCTACGCTTTTCATGGCAAACAACGGCGCTACTACATCCTGGGCATCGTGCCGAGGGATTTTGACTATGACCCCAAACACCCATTCACTCAGCGAATCATCAACGCCTACCAAGCGCTTGGAATCCCCTGAGTTTGTCCGTCGAATCATAAGCGGTGATCCAACGACAGCATCGGACAAAAGCTTCATGCGTTTGGAAGCATCGTTCGTTCATCCGCCTCAGCCTTCAGGTTATCGATCGATCGAGGAGCGGTTGGCCGAGGCTGAAACGAATCCGAAGCGTTCTAGGGCGCTGGCTAACGCACGCGGGCGCTTGGCAAAAACGTTATATCCCGATGGGTCATTGGCGGCACTGCGGATGCGTGAAGGGCTCTCTCAGAAAGAGTTGGCACAACGGATCGGGACGTCGCAGTCGCGATTGTCGCGCATAGAAGCCGGGTTGGACGATCCGCTGCTCTCGACTGTACGAAAGCTTGCGGTGGTGCTCTCCGTGGATGTTAATACCATTTCCGATGCTGTTGCCGCCAAGCGCGAGACGCAGTCATGATCGGACGTCAGCTTGAGGTGATTTACTGCGATGACGTTCGCCAGGAAATCGGCAACAAGCAGAGCTTCATCGGCGTTTATCCCGGCGATCTTATTATTTCCGGATCGCTACCGGTGGTACTCCCCAAGCTCTGCTTGGTTTCAACGCTGATCCTGCCGAGGAGCGATGAGGTTGCGTCGGCGCGAATCCGGATCATGCAGGGTGACCAATGTCTGCTCGAGTCGGATGGATTACTGCCGCCGTCTGAAGAAGTCAAGAGCACCAACCCTGAAGAGGTACTCGAAGAACAACTGCTTCGGATCGCGTTGGTAGTGGTCCTGTCTCCATTTCAGGTGGATGAGGAAACGGTTTTGCGCGTGGTTGCCGAGGTGGACGGCGCTGAGTTGGTTAGTCGTCCCTTGCGCATCAGACGGGCGAGAAGCGATTGATCGAGACGCTGAAGGACCATCCGCGTACGAAGCGAGTCGATGAACCTCTGACTGCAAAAGCGTCCGCGACGCCCGTCTTCCCACTCAGACCATGAAGTCATTCCCTATGCTGATCGACATCATCGCGGGCGCACGCCCGAATTTCATGAAGATCGCGCCCATTATCCGGGCGCTCGAGGCCAGGAAAGCAGCGGGCGGAGCCTTGCGATACCGTCTGGTGCATACCGGCCAACACTACGACCCCCGCCTGTCGGGGGCTTTTTTTGAGCAGCTCGGCATTCCGCAGCCGGATGTGAATCTGGAGGTCGGGTCCGGAACACAGGCCGAGCAGACGGCGGCGATCATGACCGGTTACGAGCGGTTGTTGCTCGATGCGCGCTCCGATCTCTGCCTGGTGGTGGGGGACGTGACCTCGACCATGGCCTGCGCGATCGCGGCGCAGAAGCTGTGTGTGCCGGTGGCGCACGTGGAGGGCGGCATTCGCTCCGGCGATTGGACCATGCCGGAGGAGATCAACCGGATGGTGACGGACGCCATCACCAATTGGTTCTTCACCACGAGCGAGTTCGCGAACGCGAATCTGCGCAAGGCCGGGGTCGGGGAGGAGCGGATCCTGTTCGTCGGCAACACGATGATCGACACCCTTCTAGCCAACCTGGATCGGTTGCAGCCGCCCGCGTTCTGGAGTCGGTTGGGGTTGCAGGCGGGGGAGTATTTCGTGGTGACCCTGCATCGGCCTGCAAACGTGGATACGGCCGATGCGCTGACCCTGATGCTGGCGGCGATCGCCGAGGGGACGCGCGGTCTCCCGGTCATCTTCCCGGTGCATCCGCGCACCGCCAAGACCCTGAAGGAGCTGGGGGACGTGCCCGCGAGCCTGCATCTGGTCGAGCCGCAGCCGTATCTGGAGTTCAACTATTTGGTGAAGCACGCCAAGGCGGTGATCACGGACTCCGGGGGAATCACGGAAGAGACCACGGTCATGGGCGTGCCTTGCATGACGCTGCGCGATTCCACCGAGCGACCCGAGACGGTCAGCATCGGCACCAATGCGTTGATCGGCACCGACCCCGCCAAGCTCGGTCCGGCACTGGATCGGCTGTTTGCAGGTGATTGGCAGAGAGGCGAGATCCCCGAGCTGTGGGACGGCCACACCGGCGAGCGCATTGTCTCGGCGCTTGAAACGCTGCTTACGCCATGATCCCGGCCGGAAGCAGCTGAGAGGCCCCACGCTCGCCCATCCAAGCGGCTGCCGGGCGGTAGGGGCGTGTCGGGGCGTGTCGGGGCGTGTCGGGGCGTGTCGGGGCGTGTAGGGGCGACTTTAGTCGCCCCCTCGCTCCTGCGGCTTAGTTTCCGGGCGACTAAAGTCGCCCCTACCCCTACCCGGAGCTCGCTCCCACGCTCCGCGTGGTCGGAGCAGGCACCTCGTCTGGTGGGTTCCGCGGTTTCGGCGGCAGGGACGCGGAGCGTCCGAGGCGGCTCCCACGCAGAGCGTGGGAGCCAGATCCTAATCCCGGCCGGGAGCAGCTGAGAGGCCCCAGGCTCGCCCATCCAAGCGGCTGCCGGGCGGTAGGGGCTTGTCGGGGCTTGTCGGGGCGGTAGGGGCTTGTCGGGGCGTGTAGGGGCGTGTAGGGGCGTGTAGGGGCGACTTTAGTCGCCCCCTCGCTCCTGCGGCTTAGTTTCCGGGCGACTAAAGTCGCCCCTACCCCTACCCGGAGCTCGCTCCCACGCAGAGCGTGGGAGCCAGATCCGAGATGGCGGATCAGCCGAGCTCATCCAAGCGGCTGCCGGGCGGTAGGGGCTTGTCGGGGCTTGTCGGGGCGTGTAGGGGCGTGTAGGGGCGTGTAGGGGCGTGTAGGGGCGTGTAGGGGCGACTTTAGTCGCCCCCTCGCTCCTGCGGCTTGGTTTCCGGGCGACTAAAGTCGCCCCTACCCCTACCCGGAGCTCGCTCCCACGCAGAGCGTGGGAGCCAGATCCGAGATGGCGGATCAGCCGAGCTCATCCAAGCGGCTGCCGGGCGGTAGGGGCTTGTCGGGGCGTGTAGGGGCGTGTAGGGGCGTGTAGGGGCGACTTTAGTCGCCCCCTCGCTCCTGCGGTTTGGTTTCCGGGCGACTAAAGTCGCCCCTACCCCTACCCGGAGCTCGCTCCCACGCAGAGCGTGGGGGCCAGATCCGAGATGGCGGATCAGCCGAGCTCATCCAAGCGGCTGCCGGGCGGTAGGGGCTTGTCGGGGCGTGTAGGGGCGTGTAGGGGGGCGACTTTAGTCGCCCCTCGCTCCTGCGGCTTGGTTTCCGGGCGACTAAAGTCGCCCCTACCCCTACCCGGAGCTCGCTCCCACGCTCCGCGTGGTCGGAGCAGGCACCTCGTCTGGTGGGTTCCGCGGTTTCGGCGGCAGGGACGCGGAGCGTCCCGAGGCGGCTCCCACGCAGAGCGTGGGAGCCAGATCCGAGATGGCGGATCAGCCGAGCTCATCCAAGCGGCTGCCGGGCGGTAGGGGCTTGTCGGGGCGTGTAGGGGCGTGTAGGGGCGTGTAGGGGCGACTTTAGTCGCCCCCTCGCTCCTGCGGCTTGGTTTCCGGGCGACTAAAGTCGCCCCTACCCCTACCCGGAGCTCGCTCCCACGCAGAGCGTGGGGGCCAGATCCGAGATGGCGGATCAGCCGAGCTCATCCAAGCGGCTGCCGGGCGGTAGGGGCTTGTCTGGGCGTGTAGGGGCGTGTAGGGGCGTGTAGGGGCGACTTTAGTCGCCCCCTCGCTCCTGCGGCTTGGTTTCCGGGCGACTAAAGTCGCCCCTACCCCTACCCGGAGCTCGCTCCCACGCAGAGCGTGGGGGCCAGATTCGGGGGGTGAAGCGTGAGCGCCGGTTGGGCGCTGGTGCGTGTGAGCGAGTTAGCTCCGGATGGGGCTGTCTCTGAATATCGTTGGACTAAACATGGATTTGTGATGCACATTCTCTTCTTGGCCGACAACTTCCCACCCGAAGTCAACGCCCCGGCTTCGCGCACCTTCGAGCACTGTCGCGAGTGGGTGCGGGCGGGTCATCGGGTGACGGTGATTACGGGGGCACCGAATTTCCCGACCGGCAAGGTCTTCGACGGTTACCGCAATCGGCTTTGGCAGCGCGAGCGCATGGACGGCATCGAGGTGGTGCGGGTCTGGACCTACATCACGGCCAACGAGGGCATCGCAAAGCGGACGATCGATTATATGTCCTTTATGGTGACGGCTTTCCTGGCCGGCCTGGTGCACCGCCGACCGGACGTGATCGTCGGGACCTCGCCGCAGTTCTTTACCAACTGTGCGGCCTGGATGCTGTCGGTCTTTCGCTGGCGGCCGTTCGTGTTCGAGCTGCGCGATCTCTGGCCGGAGTCGATCAAGACCGTCGGCGCGATGGAGGATTCAGCCGCGCTTCGACTGATGGAGCGTCTGGAGCTGTTTCTCTATCGCCGAGCCGCCGGGGTGGTCGCGGTGACCGAGTCCTTCCGCCGCAATCTGATTGCGCGCGGTATCGACGGCGCCAAAATCCAGGTGGTCACCAACGGGGTCGACCTGACCCGTTTCCGGCCGATGGAGCGTGATCCGGAGCTGGCCGATCGGCTCGGGCTGACCGGCAAGCTGGTCGCCGGCTATATCGGCACCCACGGGATGGCGCATGCATTGGAGACGGTCCTGGAGGCGGCACGCCGGATGGCGGCACGCCGGATGGCGGCACTGCCCGAGGGCCGGGATGTGCGCTTCGTGCTCTTGGGTGACGGGGCGCAGAAGCAGGCGCTGAAGGCGACCGCAGAGCAGATGGGGCTGACCAACGTCGTCTTCCTTGACTCGGTGTCGAAGGCCGAGGTGCCGCTCTACTGGTCGCTGCTGGACATCTCCATCATTCATCTGCGCAAGGCCGACAACTTCACGCAAGTCATCCCCTCGAAGCTCTTTGAGTGCATGGGCATGGGGATCCCGGTGTTGCATGGTGTGGCGGGCGAATCCGCCGAGATCGTCGAGCGCGAACGCGTCGGGCTGGTGTTCGAGCCGGAGAGCGCCGAGGCATTGTGCGACGGCCTGCTGCGGCTGACGCGGGATCCGGCGCTTTACCAAGATCTACGCAGGCATTGCCTGGAGGCCGCACCGCGTTATAACCGCTCGGAATTGGCCCGACGCATGTTGCATGTGCTCGAAGACGTCGGCGGGAGGGGGCGCTGATGCTGTTGCGTTACTGGCATACGCTGCGCCATCTGCGTCCGGTGCAGTTCTACGGTCGACTCTGGTTTCGGTTGTATCGACCCCGGCCGGATCTGCGCCCGGCGCCGGGCTTGCGCGCGGCCACGGGTGCCTGGGTGGCGCCGACGGAGCCTGCGGTGTCGATGCAGGGGCCGGAGACCTTTCGGTTTCTGAACGCCGAGCACCGGGTTCTGGGGCCGAGCGCTTGGAACGATCCGGCACGCGATAAGCTCTGGCTCTACAACCTGCACTATTTCGACGATCTGAACGCGGTGGCCGCAGCGGCGCGTGCCGATTGGCATCGCGCGCTGCTGCTGCGCTGGGTCGCGGAGAACCCGCCTGTTGCGGGCAACGGCTGGGAGCCCTATCCGACCTCGCTGCGCATCGTGAACTGGATCCAGTGGTCGCTGGCGGGCAATGAGCTGCCGCCCGAGTGCGTGCAGAGCCTGGCGGTGCAGACGCGTTGGCTGCGACGACGTCTCGAGCACCATCTGCTCGGCAATCATCTGGTCGCCAATGCCAAGGCCCTGGTCTATGCCGGGGCCTTTTTCGTCGGGCCGGAGGCGGATCAATGGCGTGCGCTTGGGCTGCGGCTGTTGGGGCGCGAGCTGCCCGAGCAGATCCTGCCCGACGGCGGGCATTTCGAGCGCAGCCCGATGTATCACGCCATCCTGCTCGATGACGGGCTGGATCTGCTCAACCTGGCCGGAGCCTATCCGGAAACGACGGAGCCCGCGGCCGTCGCCTTTTACAGGGATCGGGCCGATGTGATGACGTCCTGGCTGCAGGCCATGTGTCACCCCGATGGCGAGATCGGCTTCTTCAACGACGCCGCCTTCGGGATTGCGCCGACACTGGCGCAGTTGAACGATTACCGCCGGCGACTCGGCTTTTGTGATTCCTGCCGAGCTCCAGCCGGGATGTCGGGTCACGCTGCGCTACCCCGACCTGCGGTGAATACCTGCACAGTCTCTGCTGCGTGCGAGCGTCTGACGGAAGCCCCGGGTCCCAACCCCACACCAGACCCCGACGTCCCCCGCGCGTTCTGGCTGCGCGAGTCCGGCTATGTGCGTCTGGAAGCCGGTTCTGCCGTGGCGCTCCTGGACGTCGCGCCGATCGGTCCGGACTATCTTCCCGGCCACGCACACGCCGATACCTTGTCGTTCGAATTGTCCCTGTTCGGCCAGCGGGTCATCGTCAACGGGGGCACCTCTCGATACGGCAGCGGACCGGAGCGGCTCGCCGAGCGGGGGAGCGCCGCGCACAGCACGGTCCAGATCGACGGCGCCGATTCAAGCGAGGTCTGGGGCGGTTTTCGCGTCGCGAGGCGGGCGCGACCGTTGGATGTGCGGGTGGAGACGGTGTCCGACCTCGGCTACGATCCGTTGCTGGACCGGGACACGCGCGGCGGCGCGTCATCCGAGCCCGGCAACGCGGCAGTGGCTCTGCTGCGCGTCTCGGCCGCCCACGATGGCTATCGGCGCCTGCGCGGACGCCCGTTGCATCGTCGCACCTGGGAGATGACACCGGGTCGGCTGACGGTGACCGACCGTCTGGAGGGCGAATACGGCAAGGCGATCGCTCGCTTCCATCTGCATCCGCAGATCCAGGCCGACGGGGAAGGGCTGCAGGGCCACCTCGTCCCGCCCGCCGGGCAGAGCGTTCGCTGGTCCATCGCCAAGGGACAGGCCCGGCTCGTGACCGATGTGTGGCATCCTGAGTTTGGCCGCTCTTTGCCGGCGCAGTGTCTGGAGGTCGAGATCTCTGACGGCGAGTGCACAATGGTCCTCGATTGGGGGTGAGGATTTGTCGGGTTTCGAGGAGCCTTGTGCAACAGTGGTTCGGGTGCTTGAAGTCCTCGCCATTTCGAGAGCGGAAGGAGGGTTTTATGTTCTTGGGTTTCGGTAAGTTTGCTCATCAGCGGCGACTCGCCAAGGGGCTGCGCAAGCGCCCGCTGGATCGGGCGACTGTCGAGGAGCTGGAGACGGTGATCGACATGCAGCACAAGGAGCTGCCTTGGGGAGTGCTTTGGGAAACGATGGAGCTGTCGGAGAAGGCAAAATCCGAGGTTCGAGAAGACGACCCCCTTCATCCTTCGCTTGCCAGGATTTTCAGAAGCTCGATCTGGGAGATCCAAAATCGATCCAGAGGATCGTTGTAGGCGCTCCTTTCGACGCTGTAATGCAAGCTTTCTGGTCGATTTGGGCGTGCCGCGGTCGGCGATCCTCTCCGAATCGCAGAGTCGGAACACGCGCGGCAACGCCGAAGCGAGTCGGGCGCTTGTGGAGCCGTTGGGTATCGACCGGGTGCTGCTGGTGACCTCCGCCTGGCATCTGCGGCGGGCCGTCCCCTTGTTCGAGCGCGTCGGTTTCGAGGTGATTCCGGTCGGGGCCGATTATCGCGCGCTCGGCACCTGCAGCGGACCGGCCTGTTGGCTGCCGAGCTTCGATGCGTTGGGGCTGACGTCCATGGCGTGGAAGGATATTTGGGGCATTGGTGGGGCGGTGATCTGGGTGGGAGGGGTCGGGCGATGTGGTCGAGGTCGATGCGGACCCGTACTCGCGGGCTCGGAAGCAAGCGAGGCCGATTCGTCGCCGATCGCGATGACCGTGGTACGTCCCCGGTTTCCCGCATGCCCGGGTAGGTGTAGCGGCGACTTCAGTCGCCCATGGGTAGCGGCGACTTCAGTCGCCCAGGGGTAGCGGCGACTTCAGTCGCCCAGGGGTAGCGGCGACTTCAGTCGCCCATGGGTAGGGGCGACTTCAGTCGCCCATGGGTAGCGGCGACTTCAGTCGCCTATGGGTAGGGGCGACTTCAGTCGCCCGGAAACCAAACCGCAGGAGCGAGGGGGCGACTAAAGTCGCCGCTACACTTGTCCCGCAACCGCGCCCCGTTGGCGCGCCCGGCACGGCGGGGCGTCGGCGCCGACATCGAATCAGGGATGCGCCGGCCCCAAGCAGATCGCTCGGAAGCAGGCGAGGCCGATTCGTCGCCGATCGCGATGACCGTGGTACGTCCCCGGTTTCCCGCATGCCCGGGTAGGTGTAGCGGCGACTTCAGTCGCCCATGGGTAGCGGCGACTTCAGTCGCCCAGGGGTAGCGGCGACTTCAGTCGCCCATGGGTAGCGGCGACTTCAGTCGCCCATGGGTAGCGGCGACTTCAGTCGCCCAGGGGTAGCGGCGACTTCAGTCGCCCAGGGGTAGGGGCGACTTCAGTCGCCTATGGGTAGCGGCGACTTCAGTCGCCCATGGGTAGCGGCGACTTCAGTCGCCTATGGGTAGGGGCGACTTCAGTCGCCCGGAAACCAAACCGCAGGAGCGAGAGGGCGACTAAAGTCGCCGCTACACTTGTCCCGCAACCGCGCCCCGTTGGCGCGCCCGGCACGGCGGGGCGTCGGCGCCGACATCGAATCAGGGATGCGCCGGCCCCAAGCAGATCGCTCGGAAGCAGGCGAGGCCGATTCGTCGCCGATCGCGATGACCGTGGTACGTCCCCGGTTTCCCGCATGCCCGGGTAGGTGTAGCGGCGACTTCAGTCGCCCATGGGTAGCGGCGACTTCAGTCGCCCATGGGTAGCGGCGACTTCAGTCGCCCATGGGTAGCGGCGACTTCAGTCGCCCAGGGGTAGCGGCGACTTCAGTCGCCCATGGGTAGCGGCGACTTCAGTCGCCCAGGGGTAGGGGCGACTTCAGTCGCCTATGGGTAGGGGCGACTTCAGTCGCCTATGGGTAGGGGCGACTTCAGTCGCCCGGAAACCAAACCGCAGGAGCGAGAGGGCGACTAAAGTCGCCGCTACACTTGTCCCGCAACCGCGCCCCGTTGGCGCGCCCGGCACGGCGGGGCGTCGGCGCCGACATCGAATCAGGGATGCGCCGGCCCCAAGCAGATCGCTCGGAAGCAGGCGAGGCCGATTCGTCGCCGATCGCGATGACCGTGGTACGTCCCCGGTTTCCCGCATGCCCGGGTAGGTGTAGCGGCGACTTCAGTCGCCCATGGGTAGCGGCGACTTCAGTCGCCCAGGGGTAGGGGCGACTTCAGTCGCCTATGGGTAGGGGCGACTTCAGTCGCCCGGAAACCAAACCGCAGGAGCGAGGGGCGACTAAAGTCGCCGCTACACTTGTCCCGCAACCGCCCCGTTGGCGCGCCCGGCACGGCGGGGCGTCGGCGCCGACATCGAATCAGGGATGCGCCGGCCCCAAGCAGATCGCTCGGAAGCAGGCGAGGCCGATTCGTCGCCGATCGCGATGACCGTGGTACGTCCCCGGTTTCCCCCAAGACCGGATAGGTGTAGCGGCGACTTCAGTCGCCCAGGGTAGGGGCGACTTCAGTCGCCCATGGGTAGCGGCGACTTCAGTCGCCCATGGGTAGCGGCGACTTCAGTCGCCCATGGGTAGGGGCGACTTCAGTCGCCCATGGGTAGGGGCGACTTCAGTCGCCCGGAAACCAAACCGCAGGAGCGAGAGGGCGACTAAAGTCGCCGCTACACTTGTCCCGCAACCGCGCCCGTTGGCGCGCCCGGCACGGCGGGGCGTCGGCGCCGACATCGAATCAGGGATGCGCCGGCCCCAAGCAGATCGCTCGGAAGCAGGCGAGGCCGATTCGTCGCCGATCGCGATGACCGTGGTACGTCCCCGGTTTCCCGCATGCCCGGTAGGTGTAGCGGCGACTTCAGTCGCCCATGGGTAGCGGCGACTTCAGTCGCCCAGGGGTAGCGGCGACTTCAGTCGCCCATGGGTAGCGGCGACTTCAGTCGCCCAGGGGTAGGGGCGACTTCAGTCGCCCAGGGGTAGCGGCGACTTCAGTCGCCCATGGGTAGCGGCGACTTCAGTCGCCTATGGGTAGGGGCGACTTCAGTCGCCCATGGGTAGCGGCGACTTCAGTCGCCCATGGGTAGCGGCGACTTCAGTCGCCCGGAAACCAAACCGCAGGAGCGAGAGGGCGACTAAAGTCGCCGCTACACTTGTCCCGCAACCGCCCCGTTGGCGCGCCCGGCACGGCGGGGCGTCGGCGCCGACATCGAATCAGGGATGCGCCGGCCCCAAGCAGATCGCTCGGAAGCAGGCGAGGCCGATTCGTCGCCGATCGCGATGACCGTGGTACGTCCCCGGTTTCCCGCATGCCCGGTAGGTGTAGCGGCGACTTCAGTCGCCCAGGGGTAGCGGCGACTTCAGTCGCCCAGGGGTAGCGGCGACTTCAGTCGCCCATGGGTAGCGGCGACTTCAGTCGCCCATGGGTAGGGGCGACTTCAGTCGCCCATGGGTAGGGGCGACTTCAGTCGCCCGGAAACCAAACCGCAGGAGCGAGAGGGCGACTAAAGTCGCCGCTACACTTGTCCCGCAACCGCGCCCCGTTGGCGCGCCCGGCACGGCGGGGCGTCGGCGCCGACATCGAATCAGGGATGCGCCGGCCCCAAGCAGATCGCTCGGAAGCAGGCGAGGCCGATTCGTCGCCGATCGCGATGACCGTGGTACGTCCCCGGTTTCCCGCATGCCCGGTAGGTGTAGCGGCGACTTCAGTCGCCCATGGGTAGCGGCGACTTCAGTCGCCCAGGGGTAGGGGCGACTTCAGTCGCCCATGGGTAGCGGCGACTTCAGTCGCCCAGGGGTAGGGGCGACTTCAGTCGCCCAGGGGTAGCGGCGACTTCAGTCGCCCATGGGTAGCGGCGACTTCAGTCGCCTATGGGTAGGGGCGACTTCAGTCGCCCATGGGTAGCGGCGACTTCAGTCGCCCATGGGTAGCGGCGACTTCAGTCGCCCGGAAACCAAACCGCAGGAGCGAGAGGGCGACTAAAGTCGCCGCTACACTTGTCCCGCAACCGCCCCGTTGGCGCGCCCGGCACGGCGGGGCGTCGGCGCCGACATCGAATCAGGGATGCGCCGGCCCCAAGCAGATCGCTCGGAAGCAGGCGAGGCCGATTCGTCGCCGATCGCGATGACCGTGGTACGTCCCCGGTTTCCCGCATGCCCGGTAGGTGTAGCGGCGACTTCAGTCGCCCATGGGTAGCGGCGACTTCAGTCGCCCATGGGTAGGGGCGACTTCAGTCGCCTATGGGTAGGGGCGACTTCAGTCGCCCGGAAACCAAACCGCAGGAGCGAGAGGGCGACTAAAGTCGCCGCTACACTTGTCCCGCAACCGCGCCCCGTTGGCGCGCCCGGCACGGCGGGGCGTCGGCGCCGACATCGAATCAGGGATGCGCCGGCCCCAAGCAGATCGCTCGGAAGCAGGCGAGGCCGATTCGTCGCCGATCGCGATGACCGTGGTACGTCCCCGGTTTCCCGCATGCCCGGTAGGTGTAGCGGCGACTTCAGTCGCCCATGGGTAGCGGCGACTTCAGTCGCCCAGGGGTAGCGGCGACTTCAGTCGCCCATGGGTAGCGGCGACTTCAGTCGCCCAGGGGTAGGGGCGACTTCAGTCGCCCATGGGTAGCGGCGACTTCAGTCGCCCATGGGTAGGGGCGACTTCAGTCGCCCATGGGTAGGGGCGACTTCAGTCGCCTATGGGTAGGGGCGACTTCAGTCGCCCGGAAACCAAACCGCAGGAGCGAGAGGGCGACTAAAGTCGCCGCTACACTTGTCCCGCAACCGCGCCCCGTTGGCGCGCCCGGCACGGCGGGGCGTCGGCGCCGACATCGAATCAGGGATGCGCCGGCCCCAAGCAGATCGCTCGGAAGCAGGCGAGGCCGATTCGTCGCCGATCGCGATGACCGTGGTACGTCCCCGGTTTCCCGCATGCCCGGTAGGTGTAGCGGCGACTTCAGTCGCCCATGGGTAGCGGCGACTTCAGTCGCCCAGGGGTAGCGGCGACTTCAGTCGCCCATGGGTAGGGGCGACTTCAGTCGCCCGGAAACCAAACCGCAGGAGCGAGAGGGCGACTAAAGTCGCCGCTACACTTGTCCCGCAACCGCGCCCCGTTGGCGCGCCCGGCACGGCGGGGCGTCGGCGCCGACATCGAATCAGGGATGCGCCGGCCCCAAGCAGATCGCTCGGAAGCAGGCGAGGCCGATTCGTCGCCGATCGCGATGACCGTGGTACGTCCCCGGTTTCCCGCATGCCCGGTAGGTGTAGCGGCGACTTCAGTCGCCCATGGGTAGCGGCGACTTCAGTCGCCCATGGGTAGGGGCGACTTCAGTCGCCTATGGGTAGGGGCGACTTCAGTCGCCCGGAAACCAAACCGCAGGAGCGAGAGGGCGACTAAAGTCGCCGCTACACTTGTCCCGCAACCGCGCCCCGTTGGCGCGCCCGGCACGGCGGGGCGTCGGCGCCGACATCGAATCAGGGATGCGCCGGCCCCAAGCAGATCGCTCGGAAGCAGGCGAGGCCGATTCGTCGCCGATCGCGATGACCGTGGTACGTCCCCGGTTTCCCGCATGCCCGGTAGGTGTAGCGGCGACTTCAGTCGCCCATGGGTAGCGGCGACTTCAGTCGCCCAGGGGTAGCGGCGACTTCAGTCGCCCATGGGTAGCGGCGACTTCAGTCGCCCAGGGGTAGCGGCGACTTCAGTCGCCCATGGGTAGCGGCGACTTCAGTCGCCCAGGGGTAGGGGCGACTTCAGTCGCCTATGGGTAGGGGCGACTTCAGTCGCCTATGGGTAGGGGCGACTTCAGTCGCCCGGAAACCAAACCGCAGGAGCGAGAGGGCGACTAAAGTCGCCGCTACACTTGTCCCGCAACCGCGCCCCGTTGGCGCGCCCGGCACGGCGGGGCGTCGGCGCCGACATCGAATCAGGGATGCGCCGGCCCCAAGCAGATCGCTCGGAAGCAGGCGAGGCCGATTCGTCGCCGATCGCGATGACCGTGGTACGTCCCCGGTTTCCCGCATGCCCGGTAGGTGTAGCGGCGACTTCAGTCGCCCATGGGTAGCGGCGACTTCAGTCGCCCAGGGGTAGCGGCGACTTCAGTCGCCCATGGGTAGGGGCGACTTCAGTCGCCCGGAAACCAAACCGCAGGAGCGAGAGGGCGACTAAAGTCGCCGCTACACTTGTCCCGCAACCGCGCCCCGTTGGCGCGCCCGGCACGGCGGGGCGTCGGCGCCGACATCGAATCAGGGATGCGCCGGCCCCAAGCAGATCGCTCGGAAGCAGGCGAGGCCGATTCGTCGCCGATCGCGATGACCGTGGTACGTCCCCGGTTTCCCCCAAGACCGGATAGGTGTAGCCCATGGGTAGCGGCGACTTCAGTCGCCCATGGGTAGGGGCGACTTCAGTCGCCTATGGGTAGGAGCGACTTCAGTCGCCCGGAAACCAAACCGCAGGAGCGAGAGGGCGACTAAAGTCGCCGCTACACTTGTCCCGCAACCGCCCCGTTGGCGCGCCCGGCACGGCGGGGCGTCGGCGCCGACATCGAATCAGGGATGCGCCGGCCCCAAGCAGATCGCTCGGAAGCAGGCGAGGCCGATTCGTCGCCGATCGCGATGACCGTGGTACGTCCCCGGTTTCCCGCATGCCCGGGTAGGTGTAGCGGCGACTTCAGTCGCCCATGGGTAGCGGCGACTTCAGTCGCCTATGGGTAGGGGCGACTTCAGTCGCCCGGAAACCAAACCGCAGGAGCGAGAGGGCGACTAAAGTCGCCGCTACACTTGTCCCGCAACCGCCCCGTTGGCGCGCCCGGCACGGCGGGGCGTCGGCGCCGACATCGAATCAGGGATGCGCCGGCCCCAAGCAGATCGCTCGGAAGCAGGCGAGGCCGATTCGTCGCCGATCGCGATGACCGTGGTACGTCCCCGGTTTCCCCCAAGACCGGGTAGGGGTAGGGGCGACTTCGCGGGTGGCCGAGCCGGGGCGGCGTCTTGGCACGGATCCGGGGCATAGGGTCGAGGCGGACGGTTGCTTCTTGCGACGCGTTGTTGCGACGGGTATACACTGATCACTATGGTGGGGCAGAGGGAGGTGCCGATGAAGATTTCGGTGGTGACGACGACCTGCTGTTGCGCGGAAACCGTCGGCGATTGTTTGGCCTCGGTCGCGAGCCAGTCCTATCCCGATCGAGAGCATGTCGTGATCGATGCGGCAAGCCGGGACGGGACCTTGGAGATCTTGCGGGGGCACCGCGACCAGCTTGCCGTGCTGGTCAGCGAGCCCGATGGGGGCATTTATGACGGTTTGAACAAGGGGATCGACAGGGCGAGCGGGGAGGTGGTGGGTTTCCTGCATGCGGACGATGTCTTTGCTGACCCGGATGTCTTGACGCGCGTCGCCGACGCATTTTCCGATCCCGGTGTGGATGCTGTTTACGGGGACTTGGTGTATGTCGCTCGCGAGGACACTCTACGTGTCATTCGGTACTGGCGCTCCGGGGAGTATCGTCGCAGCCGGTTGCGTTGGGGCTGGGCGCCTCCGCATCCCACGCTCTATCTGCGCCGCTCGCTGTACGAGCGTTTCGGTGGCTTCGACCTTCGTTATGGCATTGCCGGGGATTACGACCTCATGCTGCGGATGCTGATGCAGTTGTCCGGTCGGGTGGTCTATGTGCCGGAGGTGCTGGTTCGGATGCGGGTCGGGGGGCAGCAACCGGTCGCTCAAGCACCTGCTGCAAAAATCTCGGGAAGACTATCGTATCCTTCGCGCCAACGCGGTTGGCGGCCTCGGTTCGTTGGCTTGGAAAAACCTGTTCAAGGTGCCGCAGTTTATTGTTGCGAAAGGTCGAAGAGTCTGACCGGTTTCGCGATGACGTTGATTATGTGCCGCTTTCTTGTCGTTCTTGGAGGATGTTGGGCCGTTGGATCCGGCTGCGTCGGCTCGGCTGGCGGGCGGGGGTCTTTGCGATCGGTTGGGTGAGGGGGGCGGTTCGTGATACCCGTAACTTTGTCCATCGTGGCACGTGGCGCGGAGCGCCAGGGGCACGCGTGACACCGCAGAGCGGTGTCACGAGAGAGGCGCGGGTGTCACGAGAGAGGAGCGGGTGTCACGAGCGAGTGACCCTTTGTGCTCGGAGACGCTGGGCCGATGGTCTGGTAAGCTTACGGCGCTGCAGTAGTGCCGTTTTGTTTGTCGGGTGAATAATATGTCTTTGTCGAGAGCCGTCGAGATTTGTCGGGGTGCCGTGGATCGAAGACCACACGGAACGCATTGCGTGGATGGCGGTTGCGGCATGAGTCGACGGTCGGATTCTGATCGAAGGGACGGGCCTCGCTCATTAGGCCGGCCACCCAACCTTCAAGGACGCGTGACACCGCTCCGCGGTGTCACGCATCCCCCTGGCGCTCTGCGCCACGTACCGCGATGGCCGGAATTACGAGCAAGGCCAAGGGACGTTTGTCTGAGGAAAACGGCGGTCCCGGCGGTCTGGATTGCGATCTTTCTGCTCGCCCTGTCACTCACCGGGTGCGGGGGGGCGGTTCCTCGGGGGATTGGCTCCGATGTCGCTGAAACCGCGACGACAGGCGGAAATCCGTTGAGCGGAGATGCGGCGCAGCAGTATCCGACCGCACCGGCCGATGTGGAGACGGTTCCGGTGACGATCGGGCCTCCGCCCGATCCCAGTCTCGAAGATCTGGTCTATCGCATCGGCCCCTACGATCGATTGCAGGTCGAGGTGTTCGGTGTCGAGGAGATGTCTTCGACCGGTCGGGTCAATTTCCAGGGCTTTTATACGATGCCGTTGGTCGGTTCCATCTCCTTAAATGGTCTGACGACGGACGAGGCCGAGGCCGAGATCGAGCGTGTTCTGGGCAGCCGTTATCTCCGTAACCCGAGCGTAACGGTTTACGTCGAGGATACGGCGAACATGAACATCACCCTGTCGGGTAAGATGAACGGAAGCCGACAGATTACCGGGAGAACCACGTTGGGGCAGGTTCTGGCGGCCTCCGGCGGCGTTCCGCCCGTTGGCAAGAAGCGCCAGGTCGTCATCTTTCGGGCTACCGACGAAACGCGCCAGACGGCGAATCCTTCGTTGCACGCCTATGTCGTCGATTATCAGGCCATCCTTGAGGGCAAGCTTCGTGATCCGCTTTTGGTAGGAAACGATCGGGTCTATGTACCGCCGTCGGCGCTGGCGATCTTTTTCGATCCATGGCTCGGGGTCTTTAAGACGTATACGCCGGTCGAGATCGACAAACCGACGATTTTTTGACGATTATGGGATTTCCCAAGCGATTTCCGGACGATTCGATCGCTGTTGGGTGTCTTGGCGATCGTAAGTTCAAGATCCGCCAACGGTTGGTTTTGCCTCGGGCGGCTCGGCATGTCGAGTGGATTGGACTGGTGTTCCGGGCATTGCCTTGGGTGGTTTCCGGAAATGGAGTGCCGGGTAGGGGCGACTTAGGCGATTTCCGGGAATGATCATCCCGGCCGTGCGTGTTGCCAATGCTTACCGGGCGACTAAAGTCGCCCCTACATGTTGGTCGATGCTTTCCCGGAAATCGCCTTAAGTCGCCCCTACCTCCGAGAATCGCCTTAGGCCATTGAAGGCTCTTAATTATGATGCTGATTCGGTTTGATTCATGAACGATTTTTCGAATTCGCCCTATCCGCGATTACCGCCGCCCGGCGGTGGCCCGATGGTTGCCGGACCCGCGTCCGGGGCTCTCGACTATCCGCGCGGCCCGGTGTTTCAGGACCTCGGCGACGAGGGGGAGGGGCTGGATCTCAAGCGTTATCTGGCGATCCTGCTCTATCGTAAGTGGCTGCTTATCTTCGCCGTGCTGCTGGCCTTGATCGCCGGGCTCTTCTATACCGTCCGCGAGCCGCCGGTGTATCGCGCCAAGGCGACGGTTCAGGCGACGCCCCCTTCCGGAAGCCCGTTTGGATTCACCGATCTTTCGGCCATTGCATCGGCGCGCAACTTCGCCGGCGACCAACTGCAACTCCTGCGCAGCACCGTTTTGGCCGAGCGTGCCGCGCAGACCTTGAGCTTGGATCTCGCGCCTGAACCCAAACGGGACGACGCCGCGCTGACCTTCTTCGACGAGCTGCAACAACAGTTGACGCAATGGTGGCATGCACGTCAAGGACGTGCGGAACCGACGGAGCTGGACGAACAGCGCGACCGTCTTCTGGACGATCCGTTGGCGTCCAATCAGGCCGTCGTGGCGACGCGGATCAGAAGCACCCTGGTGGCCACCCCGGTGCGCGACACCAATCTTATTCAATTGAGCATGGAGGGGGAGGATCCACGGGCCATTACGGCCATGTTGAACGCGGTTGCCAAGACCTTTGTCAGTTTTCAAACCGAGCGTCGGAGCGATGACGCCACCTCGACCCTGACCTTTTACGAGCAGCAGATCCAACGCATCCGCGTGCAGTTGGAGGATGCGGAGCGCCAGTTGACGGACTATGCGCGCAGCAAGGATCTGGTCCATGTCGACAACATGCTCGGGCATTCGCAGACCGAGTTCGGGGCACTGCGCGAACGGCTCGGCGATGCGGAGCGCAACCTCTTTCAAGCCGAAGCCAAGATGCGCGCGATGAACGAGATCGATGCGCAAGGCAGCTCGGACTTTCTGGGGAGCGCGGTTATTCAGTCGCTGAAGACCCGCCGCGGCGAGCTTCAAGATGAATATCAGCGCAAGCTCGAGGTCTTCCTGCCGGAGTATCCGGCGATGGTGCAGCTTCGCAGCCAGATCGAGGCGATCGACGGACAGATTGCGGCCGAGGTCGATTCGATCTCGCGCAGCCTTCGTATCGAGTACGAAACCAGCCTCAAGGAGCGCCAGCTCCTCACCGACCGCGCCGAAGAGGCTCGCTTGGAGCTCTTGAAGCTCCGCGACGAAACGGTCGACTACAGCGCACTGACCCGCTCGCGCGATACGCTCCAAGCCATGTACAACGGGCTACTGTCGCGGGTGACGGAGGCGGAGCTGGTCTCCGGCATCGCGCATGACAACATCCGCATCGTCGATCTGGCGACGGTACCGGCGAAGCCCTTCAAACCGGATCTCAACAAGAACCTGCTGGCGTCGGCCTTCCTGGGTCTGGTGCTGGGCGTGCTCTTGATCCTCTTGCTCGAGCATCTCGATGACTCCTACAAGTCCAACGACGAGGTCGAGAAGGAGACCGGGAGCCCCGTGCTCGGAAGCCTGCCGTTCATCGATACCTCCACGGGGGTGCAATCCTCGGCCAACCTGGCCCTCAGTGTCGCGAACGATCCGAAGGGACCTTTGGCCGAGGCCAGTCGCTCGCTGCGGACCTCGCTGATGTTCTCGACCGCGGAGGGTGCGCCGCGCGTGTTGCACTTCACCAGCGCATCTCCGGGTGAAGGCAAGTCCTTTAGTTGTGTCAGTATCGCGGCGTCCTTCACGCAGAGCGGCAGTACCGTGCTCTGTATCGACTGTGATCTGCGTAACCCGTCGCTGCACGGCATCTTCGATGTGCCCAACGACGCGGGCCTGACCAATTATCTCGCCGGGGATATCAGCCCGGCGGAGATTGCGCAGGCGACGAGCGTCGAGGGTCTCTTTGTGATCTCGAGCGGGCCTATGCCGCCGAATCCGGTCGAGCTGCTCTCCAGCGGCAAGATGATGAATCTACTCAAGCTGGCGGCGGAGCGTTTCGACTATGTGTTGCTCGATGGCCCGCCGGTGATCGGGCTCGCGGATGCCTTGGTGCTCTCGCGCATGGCCGGCTCGAGCCTGTTGGTGATCGATAAGGCCAAGAGCACGCGCACCACGGTGAAGGAGGGTCTGAAACGGATGCGCGGCAGTCAGGCACGCATCATCGGTGTCGTGCTGCAAAAGGTGGGTCAGCCTGGACAGCGTGGTTACGGCTACGGCTATGGCTATGGCTATGGCTATGGATATCGGTACCAATACCAGTACCTCTACGGCTATGGACAGGATCACGATGAGCGGTCACCGGGCTAGCGGCGTGACCGAGGCGGGGGGCTCGATGTCGCGTGTTCGGGGTCTGGTCTGGCGTATCGCATTTACGCTGATCTGCGTGGTCCTGGCCTGGCGGGTCGGGTCGCTCGGGGTGGCGCGACTCTACGAGGCCGGACTCGACGAGAACGGCGCCGACGCGGCACGCCAGGTGCTCGATTGGCATCGGGAGCAGCCGGAGGCGCTCTACCGGCTGGGTCTCTCGCTGTTGGGACGCGATCCGGAGACCGCTCGGGCCTTGCTGACGGAGGCTTATCGGCTGAATCCGAGCCGGGCCGAGCCGTTGCTTGCGCTGGGCGGATTGGCGATGGCCGAGGACGATCAGGCGCGCGCGGAGGGGTTGGTCGCGGCTGCGTCCGCGCTGGCGCCGGTGAGTGCTCGGGTGCAGGAGGACATTGCCGCCTATTGGGCCAGCCGTGGGCGGTTGGACTTGGCCCTGACACACTGGTCGCGTGCGATCGAGGCCGGCTCGCCGCGCACACGGAGCATCTTCGAGACCTTTCGTCGCTTGTTGGGCACGCCGGAGGGCATCGCCGCCTTTCGTGGCGTTGCGCGTGAGCCGCCGGCCTGGTGGGAGCAGTTCTTCGTGCAGACTGCGCAGGGCAAGTCGGAGCTTGGACTGGTGCGGCAACTCTATGAGATGCGGCGGGCTCCGGGGGTCGTGCCGCTGTCGGCGGAGGAGCGCGCGAGCTATGTCGCACGATTGCTGCGCGAGGAGGAGTTCGAGGCGGCTTATCTGGCTTGGGTCAACAGTTTGTTTGCGGCTCAGCGACAGGAGTTGGGGCTCCTCTTCAACGGTGGGTTCGAGCTGCCGTTTACCGGCTTCGGTTTCGACTGGCATGTGGTCAAACACGACCGGGCGAGCGTGTCGCGGGCCCCGGTCGAGGGGGCTCAGGGGCAGGCGCTGCGGATCCTGTTTCGCTTCTCGCGGACGCGGTTCGATCATTTTTACCAGCCTTTGTATCTGGCCCCGGGGGCGTATCGGATGTCCGGGCGTTATCGCAGCGACAAGCTCTATTCGGAGTCCGGTCTGCGTTGGATCGTCAACTGTCGCTCGCCTGCAAGCGGGGCCCTTGGCGAGAGTACGCGGATCCTGGGGAGCGAGGAGTGGACAAACTTCAGCTTCGAGGCGGAGATCCCGGAGACCTGTCGACATCAAGAGGTGCGTTTGGCCAGCGCCGACATCCTTCGGCTCGACGAGGCGATCGACGGGACGCTTTGGTTCGATGACTTGGTCGTGGTCCGGATCGATGCCATCTCGCCCTTGGAGCGTGCGCGTTCGGCAGCGCGTATGTTGTCGGATGAGGCTGGGGAGGAGAGGGCGCCGGATTGATCCGAAGTCGGGTGCATGGGGCTTGGGTGGTTTCCGGGAAAGGAAAGAGTGCCGTGTAGGGGCGACTTCAGTCGCCCCGACCACCTTGGGTGGTTTCCGGGAGAGGAGCGAGCGGCGTGTCGGGGCGACTAAAGTCGCCCCGACCACCTTGGGTGGTTTCCGGGAGAGGAACGAGTGCCATGTAGGGGCGACTTCAGTCGCCCCGACCACCTTGGGTGGTTTCCGGGAGAGGAGCGAGCGGCGTGTCGGGGCGACTAAAGTCGCCGCTACCACCTTGGGTGGTTTCCGGGAGAGGAACGAGCGGCGTGTCGGGGCGACTAAAGTCGCCCCGACCACCTGGGTGGTTTCCGGGAGAGGAGCGAGTGCCATGTAGGGGCGACTTCAGTCGCCCCGACCACCTTGGGTGGTTTCCGGGAGAGGAGCGAGTGCCATGTAGGGGCGACTTCAGTCGCCCCGACCACCTTGGGTGGTTTCCGGGAGAGGAACGAGTGGCGTGTCGGGGCGACTAAAGTCGCCCCGACCACCTTGGGTGGTTTCCGGGAGAGGAGCGAGTGCCATGTAGGGGCGACTTCAGTCGCCCCGACCTCTTTGTGTGGTTTCCGGCAGAGGAGCGAGTGGCGTGTCGGGGCGACTAAAGTCGCCCCGACCACCTTGGGTGGTTTCCGGGAGAGGAACGAGTGCCATGTAGATACTCTGTTCTGACGCAAGTCCGATTTGCCTCCTATCCATCATTTTTTTCTATCCTCATCGTTGTTTCGGCGGGATGGTCGTTGAGCAGCTGCCAACCCCATCGGACCCACCTTCGATGATGGATGGGGCTTGGCTGCGGGTGGGGCGCGGGCGGACTCCGTGTGGACAACACGTGAATGCCGCAAGCGGGCGTGTGGACAAGCCGGGGACAACCCGCTCCCGGCGGGTTGCCCCCACCTTGACCACACTCATTCACCCGTTGCCCACACTGCGCCGCACTGAAGCCGCTGCTGGCTGCGAGCGTCTGCGACGCGACTGCTGCTGGTTTTTGATCAATGAATGCCCTGCGCCGTGGTGGTTGAACGCGCTCGTCTTGTCGGCGGCTCTTGGACGGCCACGCGCGTGCTGTCGGGCCAACCGAGGAGGGTGCCGTGGCGGACATCGCCGAGGTGCTCATGCCGCGGCCTCGCGAAGCAAGCAGAAGCGGCTGCCGTCGAACGCTTGGCGGTGCTTGAGCATGGCATAGATGGCATGCAGCAATTTGCGCATGACCGCGCAGATGGCCTGAATCTTCTTCAGGCCGCGCGCTTCGATGAGATGCGTGTAGTAGCTGTTGACGTGCGGTTCATGGCGCGCGGCGCTCAGCGCGGGCATGAACAGCGCCTTGCGCAGGTGGGCGTTGCCGGCCTTACTCAGGCGCGGGGGTTTGTTCACGCTGGTGCCCGAGGTGCTCTGGCGCGGATCCAGTCCGGCCAGGGCGACCCATTGCTTGGCACGCATGTCCTCGGGCAGCACCAGCAGCTCACCCATGAGCTGGATGGCGCTGGCGGCGGCGATGCCGGGGATGCCGGTGAGCAGCCGGTAGACCTGCGCAAGCTCCTCGTCGGCGCTGATGCGCGCATCGGCCCAGTCACGCAGGGCATCAATCCGGGCGGTGTACTGGTGGATGCTCAGGCGCACGTCATCCAGCACCACGGCCGGCGTGGTCGTGCTTTGCAGCAGCGCGTGGAGTTGATTCTTCGCCCGCGTGCGATCGACCACCAACGCCTCCAGGCGCCGGGCGCAGGCGCGCAGCTCCAGTGCCTCGGTCGCCGGGCGCCGCCATGGCTCGAACGGCATGCGCCGGGCAAACTGCGCCAGCACCCCGGCATCGACCGCATCGCTCTTGTTGCGCGTCTGCAATGCCTCGGCAAAGCGCTTGGCGGCCTTGGGGTTGAGCACCATGAGCGCCAACCCGGCCGCATCGATGGCCAGCGCCAGGTCAGGTGATAGCTGCCGGTCGCCTCCAGGCACACCCGCTCCACCCGCGCACCTTGCAAGGCGCTTAATCAGCGCGGCATGACCGCTTGGTGTGTTGGCAAACTCGCGGACCTTGCCGAGCTTCTCCTCGGTGCTGACGGCCAGCGCCAGGGTCTTGTGGGCCACATCGATTCCGGCTGTATTCATCGTCTGTCTCTTCAGGATGCAACGCGATATTATGATTCCCGGTTCCCCGACCCTGTACCCTCGCCTACCGACCTTGTGTATGCAGGCTCCCGGACATGTCCACGGCCTCGGATACTCTTCGGTATGGGCGAAGAGGGCGAGGAGCCCATCTACATGCAAGCTCTGAACAGCGGAACACGACATCCAGGCTTCAGGGGCGAACGGCTTCCGGGCACTCTTCATAAAGTCCGTTTATCGCTTTCCTTGTCAATCCCTTCAGAACAGAACATACAAGGGGCGACTTCAGTCGCCCCGACCACCTTGGGTGGTTTCCGGGAGAGGAGCGAGCGGCGTGTCGGGGCGACTAAAGTCGCCGCTACCACCTTGGGTGGTTTCCGGGAGAGGAACGAGCGGCGTGTCGGGGCGACTAAAGTCGCCCCGACCACCTTGGGTGGTTTCCGGGAGAGGAGCGAGCGGCGTGTCGGGGCGACTAAAGTCGCCGCTACCACCTTGGGTGGTTTCCGGGAGAGGAACGAGCGGCGTGTCGGGGCGACTAAAGTCGCCGCTACCACCTTGGGTGGTTTCCGGGAGAGGAACGAGCGGCATGTAGGGGCGACTTTAGTCGCCACGACCTCCTTTTTCGGAAACGGATCGGAGCGCAGGGGTGTCTGGATCGCTCGGGACGCCTATACTCGGGGTCATCGAGTGTCGACTCTATAGTTACATAGGGTGTAAGGTGGTTTCCCGAGAATCTTGCGAGCGGAACGATGTCGGGCGCTTCGTGACGGTTCAGAAACAAGGTGAACGCCTTGATGAACACGTAGGATGGGTAGAGCCAAGCGAAACCCATCCTCCAAACCGCGGCGTTGCCGGGTGTCGGTTTGATGCGTTTGGCGTGGGCTGGATGGGTTTCGCTTCGCTCTACCCATCCTACGTGTTTGGGTTGTTTTTGAATCCTTCCTTAGGGAGATTGATATGGCACATGAGCGTTTCATGAAGCAAGCGACTGCGGCGGCTGTCTTGATCCTGTCTGCCGGGGTTGTGGTGGCGACGGAGCCGGCGGGGCGCATCGTCTCGATCGACGGAACGGCGATGGTGTCGCAGGGTGGCCGTTATGTGACGGGCAGCGAGGGTCGGACGATTCAGCTCGGTGATCGGCTCATGATGCTCGAAGGGGGCCGCGCGGCGATTTGGTACGGCGATACCTGCGAGTACTTCCTGCTCGACGACGAGGTGTTGGACATCACCGAAAGCAGTCCCTGCGCGACCGGGCGCGGCGGTCAACTTCGGCCGGAGATCGCCGAGGTGGCCCCTGTCGAAACGGCGGGTGCGGCAACCGAGGCGGTGCGTTTCAGGTTGGCGCAGGTCGGTGTCGATGCCGATGCAGTTGCAGCTCCGGGGTCCGGAGCGACGTCGGGTGGTGCGACCGCCTTCGGCGTCGGCGGCGGCACCGCGGCAGCGGCGGCCGGGTTGACAACGACCGGGCTGGTAATAGTCGCTGCGGCGGTTGTTGCCGGTACTGTGGCCGCCGTTGAGTCCGCGGGCGGCGGTGGTGGTGGTGGTGGCGATCCGACGCCGATCAGTCCCATTCAATGATGTGGCGCTGCGTTACTCCGTGATCCCGCGATAGAAGACCTGATTGGCGTCGAGGCGGCGCACCCTGGGGCGGGCTTGGCGGAATGAATCGGGTAGGGCTTCGAGCGCTTGTCCGGCGGCTGCGGCTTCTCTGAAGAAGCCGAGCAGGACGACGTCGAAGGTCTCCGTCGACTCTATGAAAAGTCGTGACGGTGCCAGAGGCGATGTGTCGAGAAAGCGCCTGAGTGCTGCGGGATCCCGCAACGACGCCAGTTGGACGGCGTAAGCCGGCTCTTCCAGGACGACCGGCTGGAGCGAATGGCTCGCGGTCGCGTCCGCGTGTCGCCGGGCGAGCGAGGCATCCGCAAGGACGTCGGCGTCGAGCGAAGGATCGAGCGGGCGCGGCGTGATCATCGTGCTGACTGGGGTTACGACCTCCGTGGTCGCGCCCTCTGTCGGCCCGACGCGGGTGGCTGCGGATTCGAGCTGATTCGGAGGCGTTGCATCCTCCTCCCCCCGATCCACCGTGGCAGGACCGTCGGCACGGGTCTGTAAGCTCCCGGCGGTGCGGTCGGCCTCGGTCGGCGAGACGGCGCCGCTGCTCTGTCCGGCGCCCGCGTCCTCCATCCCCTGCGTGTTCTCTGCAGTCGCCGTTGCGGCCCTGTCCACGCTTGCTCCGAGTGCGACCTCCAACTCGGCGCGCAGCCGCACGATCTCAACCTCCATCTCGGCCATGCGTCGCTCGAGTCGAGCCGCCGTGCTCGTCGTCCGAGCTGGATCGGCAAGGTTCGGCGCCGGCGGTGCCATGTCGGTGGAAGGGACCATGCCGAGCGGTTCGGCCCCGCCGAGACGGGGTTGATCCCTGGTCGAGTCCCAGAAGGCCAGGCCGGCGAGCCCGGCCAGGATTGCCAACCCGAGCATCCAGGCGGCATCGGCGCGCCGTTGCAGGCGTGAGAATTGGCTTTCCCACCAGGCGCGTTCGCTCGCATCCAGACGGTGGACCTCGACGCGGGGTTTGTGGCCGGCGGGGGTCGCCTGTGCTGCCGTCGCGGGCAACTGACCTCGGGTGTCGTCGGGTGTGTGACCGCCGGTTCGATCGTCCGCGACACGCGGGACCGCGACCCAAGGGGTGTTCGGGCGCGTCGGCCGGACATCATCCAGCCGGAGACTCCGCCCGCGTGTCCACGAACCCGGTGACGCCGGTGCCGCCCGTGTGTCGGACAGTCGCATCCGCGCCTGCGCCAAGGCATGTTCGAGCGCGCCGGCTGCATCCGGGGCGCTCGGGTCTTGAATCAGTCGATCGACGGCATCGGTCAATTGCTCGGCACAGCGGGTCAGGTCTTCCGCCAAGGCGGGCGCTGAGGATTCATCCCGCTGACCGGCCGACCCCGCCTGTGCGTTCCGGCCGGCTTCCGTATCGGTATCGCCCGCGGGCGGCGTCGGCTGGGGCGCGGTCAAGACCTGCCGGGCGTCTGCGATCCAGGCCGAGATCTGCCGGGCGAGATCGCTCAGGGTCTCGGCGGATACACCCTGGTCATCGCACGTCGGTGCGAAGAGTATGCGCGTGACGCGCGAATGCAGCGCTTTCAGGGACGCCTCTGCTGGTGGTGTCGCTTGCGCGTTGACGATGCTCATGGGTCGCGATTCAATCACATCATCGACAACTCGACCACTAAACCGCGTCCAGAGCGACATGCGTCGTTGTCATTGTTCGTTTAGCTTCGGAGGGCCTTGTTCATTATCCCGGCCACCGCCCTCAGGCCGCGACCGGCATCAGATAGGGTAGTTTCGGCGGGCGTGGCCGTCGGCGTCGCGGTCGCGGCGGCAAGGGCACACGCAGGAGAAGCTCCTCGAACAGTGCGGGATGTGTCCGCCCGAAGAAGCGCTCGGCGGCGGTCGTGCCGTCGGGACGGCGGGCGCGAGACGCTGCAGCGGATGATCGGCGCGCCGCAGGACGTCGAGCAACGCGGTACTCGCCGCCTGCACGCGGTGTCGGGTCTCGGCCGCGGTGCTGCGGGCGGCGACGCGCTCGAGGTAGATGCCGGGGATGAGCTGCTCGAGGACCGCCGCTTCCAGCTCCGGGGATAGTGCGAGGGCCTCGACCCTGGCGGTCACGGTGGCGAAGAAGAACGCGAGCGTGGCGAGCCACTGCACGGTCAGGCGCTCGGCCTTCATGATGCGTTCGCGAGCGCGCTCGGGCAGCTCGGCGGCCTCGGCCAATCTCTTCAGGCGCGTCCAGACGTCGGTGAAGCGCGCCGCCACGCGCTCCACCGGCTGCGTCTGTCCATCCACCGGATCATACGGGTGATACAGCACGCCGAGCTCGCGGATCAATGCGCGCGCCTCGCTCTGCCGCTCCCGTGCGCGGTCGCGTTCGGCTTCGACGGCGACCAGCGCGCTCAGGGCGGCGCCAATGCGGGTCTCGAAGGCCGGTGGACGCCCGAGCGGGCGCGGCACGCGCGCCTCGAACGCCTGCTGCGCCGCGCGCTCGGCCTCCCGGGGCTTCTGCGCGGCCGCCACGCCGGCTTCAGCCCGGCGCAGATCGCGCGCCAGCGCCAAGGACGTGGCTTTGGAGACCTCGTGTTGGCCGTGAAAGAGGTCCGGGGAATGCTGCGCACGGAGGTCCGTCTCGGCATGGCGACGCAGCGCCTTGGCCTCGTCGGCGGTGCTCTGGATCACCTCCACGGCGAGCCCCGTGCAGGCGTCCTGAAGCGCGGCGGTCCAGGTCGCCGCGGTGCGATCCGCGGCGTATTGCTCCAGGACAACGAAGTTCGACACCGGCTCGATGGTGACCAAGCAGATCCCCGGATGAAAGGTTTCGTCCTCGCACACCGTCACCGCACGCGCCGGCATGCCCTCGGCAAGCGCCGTGCGCTGCTGCGCGGCCACCGCGACCACGGCCGTTTCCAAGGCGACATTCAGCGCATGCTGCGCGCCGTCGCTGACCCCGACGAAGGCCGACAGTCCGCTCAGCTCCAGGAACTCACTCACCAGCCGGGTGCCGCCCGCCGCCCGCAAGGTGATGCTGAAATGCGCCGCCAGCACCATCCGATCCCGTCAGGGGTAAGGCCGTCAAGCCCGTCGGCGGATCCCCGCGCGGAACCTCCCCGCACCAGTCGCGCAAGGTGCTGCGCGCAATACCCATCTCGGTGGCCACGGCGCGTTGCGTCTCCCCCCGCCGCCAGCCGTGCTTCGGCCGCCGCGATGTGCTCGGCTTGCTCCAAGCGTGTGCGTCGCGTCATGAGCCGATGCTCCGGCCCGGTCTCGAACGTCCGGGTAGCGCAGCGCCCGCGCTTGGTCTAAAGTCACTCTCGGCAGGATCTTCGAACATCTTTTCGAACCCTCGGTGAGTTTGCACTTCCAAGGGTATGAAATTTCGTGGGTCCTGCCAAATCCCCGCATGCCCATCACCAAGCCCTGGACTCGGACTTGGACGGGACTATGAACAACGCCGCTTCGGAGATATCCTTGATCCCAGTGAGACGCGGTTTAGAATTTAAGATTTTTAATACTTTAAACCGCGCCGGCTCCGACAGTCGTCGGAGCCGGCGCGGCCAAGCCATCCAAAAAATTACGCATACCGCACCGGGCGCGGTTTAAGAGGGGGCTTCGACCACCGATACCGGAGTCACCGTTATCGGGTCGCTGGAATGGATTGTGTCCAAAACCGATTCCGTCTCGACATCAGTGCCGCTGAACGAGGATGCCGTCCGGGCGATCGCCGCGTGTCTTTGCGAAGACGGTTGCGCGGAGCCCGTGATGGCGCATCTGGACGCCGTGCTGGCTTGGTTGATCCAGCCCGAGAGGCCGTCCTCGCGCCCGCTCGATGAGGCGATCCGGGCGGCCGGCCTGACGCGTGAGCAGGCGGTGGAGCGGGCCTACAGTCTCTTCGACGAGCTGTTGCTCGGCATGCCTGTGGAGGCGCCGGAGGAGACCCTGGGGCTCAAGGGCGAGACGGACCCCGGGGTGATCAAGCAACGCTATCGGCGTTTGATCGCGATCTATCATCCGGACCGCCACCCCGCGCGCTCGGCCGATCTGAATCGGCGCACCGAGCGCATCAACCGGGCCTATCGGCAGTTGATGCAGCGACACGCGGGTGGCGACGCGGACTGGACGGGCGGCGCGGCGCGTGCTCGTTCGTCTCGCCCGTCGGTCAGGGTGTCGCTCGTTCCGCCGGCTTGGACGGCTCCCGCGGAGGATTCGGGGCGGCGCCCGCCTCGTGGTTGGCATGTGCGGTCGCTGTCGGGCGCGCCGGTGCGGCGCGATGCATCGCTCATACAGCGGCGCTTGATCCAGGCGATGCTTCTCGGTTGTGCTGCCCTGCTGGCGATCTTGCTGCTGGAGGAGGATTCGGCCGGCGAGGCGCAGGGGGCTCGGTCTGCGGTCGTCGCACAGCCGATCGTCGCGACGGTTGTGCCGGCCGTCGAGCCGCCGCCGGTGCCGATGGGGTCGTCGCTGGTTCCGTTGAAGTCGTCTGATCCCTTCGCGCAGCCGATCGCCGCGACCGTTGCGCAGGCCGTCGAGCCGCCGCCGGTGCCGATGGGGTCGTCGCTGGTTCCGCTGAAGTCGTCTGATCCCTTCGCGCAGCCGATTGGTGCGACCGTTGCGCAGGCCGTCGAGCCGCCGCCGGTGCCGATGGGGTCGTCTCTGGTCCCGCTGAAGTCGCCTGATCCCTTCGCGGAGACGGCGCCCGAGGTGGTGGCCCCCGCGTCGGTCTCGCCTCTCGAGGTTCTTTTCGCGTCCCAGCCTGCGCCAGAGCCTGCGCCAGAGCCTGCGCCAGAGCCAGAGCCTCCGCCCGAGGTGCCGGCCCTCGCATCGATCTCTCCTCTCGAAGGCGTTCTCGCATCCGAGCCTTCGTCCGAGCCAGCGCCGGAGCGAAAGCCTGCGCCCGTGCCGGCGTCCGCACCACCGCGGGCCCGGCCGGTTGTCGAGACGCCTGCGCTTCGAGCGACTGCCCCGGCGTTGCCGGCAGTCCCGCCGATCGCCAAGGCGACAGCGCCGCCGAAGACGCTTCAAGCCCCGGGGTCAGTCGGCATGGATGCGTGTGCCGGGGTATCCGGAGTCCTCGGGCGGTTTCAGCAGGCTTATCAGGCCGGTTCTGCGGATCGGTTGGCCAATCTCTTCACCCCTAATGCGCGGGAGCGGGATGCCGTCGGGCGAGCCTCGATCCGGCGGCTCTACGCCGATTGGTTCTCGAGCACCAGCGGACGCAGCATCAGCTTCGCGGGGGCCTCCACTCAGTCGGTCGGGAAGGATCTGTGTCGCATCCGGGTGCGATTCGATGTCGGATATCGCGATGCGAAAGGGCATGCGCGCAGCCAAACGGGTCAGATCAGGGCGTTGTTCAAACGTGATGGCGGACGGACGTTGATCCAGGAGCTGACCCATTGAGGTTTTGGGCGATCTCCGCAGATCGCATACCCGTACGAAGGTACCCCTTCCGGGCATCCTCCGGAAACGGGAGGTGGCGCGTTTACGGCGAATTCCCGGGGAGGATGGGGTTTGCTGCGCTGTCGGTGCTGGGCATGGGGCGTCCTGACTAAACCGCGCCCGGTGCGGTATGCGTCATGTGTTGGAGTGGATCGGCCGCGCCAGCTCCGACGACTGTCGGAGCTGGCGCGGTTTAGAGTATTAAAAAATATTAAAATTTAAACCGCGTCTCCAAAAAGGTCGGAAAAATCCTTGAGCCCGACACAACATGAAAATAACGCATGTCGCTCTGGACGCGGTTTAGCAAGGAGCTTCAGCCACGCGCCGAATCCACGATTCGGGGCGGAGGGCCACACGTATCGAGCAACCAAAACCAGTGAGGGCGAGTCTGGCAAGCCGCGTTGCGGCAGTGTGTGTCGAGCGCCGACGGCGCGACCGATGTCAGCCCGGGGCAGCGCCCCGGGTTGCCATCAACCAACATCCTTGAGCCCTGAAAGGGCGGTCTAGAGATGTGCCCTGCCGGGCTGGGGCGTTTTTCACCGTTCGGCCCCTCCCTAAAACTCCCTTAAACGCGCGCCCAAGATCAACATATCAAGGCGTTGGGCCGCCCCTTCAGGGCTTGAGCTGGATGGGGATCGTGATCCCGGGGCGTTGCCCCGGGCTCGCGTGGTGAGCCCCGTTGGGGCAGCAGAAACCACTGGCTTCGATGCATGGCCATGGCGGGCTCCGTCGGATGGTGGATCAGGGAGCAGTCTGCGCCGATCGGTGGCTCATTCCGTGAGCCTGGCGGAAGATTCTTTCTAATCAGGTGGGGCGTTGGAGCGGGGAGGATGGGTTTCGCTGCGCTCTACCCATCCTACGTTTGGGGGTGTTTTCGCTCGTGACACCCGCTCTGCGGTGTCACGCATGCCCCGTGGCGCTCTGCGCCAAGTGCCACGATGGCCGGAATGACGAGCAAGGCCTGCTGCGCTGTCGGTGCGGGTGAATGGGGCGTTGGAGCGGGGAGGATGGGTTTCGCTGCGCTCTACCCATCCTACGTTTGGGGTGTTTTGGAATCGTTCTTGACCCGTTGGGCAAGGCATCGGGGTTTTTCACTTTTCTGACGGTAGGGGTCTGACCGGCGCCGTCGTTGCGTGCATGGGTGCGGTCGGAGCCGGCGATGTCATGTTAGGATTCGGTGCCGAGCGTGTCTCCCGGCTGGGAGTCGCGGTGTCCGAGATCGGATCGGCCGACCTTGCGGTCGGGGATGGTTTAAGGGGCGTGGTTCGGGTCGTGGCTGAGGTCGCTCCGATGCGCACGTGTGTGGTACGGCTTGTGGCATTGTGGAACATGGGGTCATGGGGACATCACGGCAGAGAGCATCGGGCGTCGATCAGGGTGGAAAGCCGGAGGGTCGGCGACGGCATCGGATGAGTGAGCAACGGCACTCGGTCGCTCGGGGTTCCCATAACGCGGTCGGAGAGGATACGGGTTCGACCCTTCTCTTCCTCGGGTTGATACTCTTGGTGGCATTTGCGCCTCTGTTGCGCGGGGGGTATGCGCCCGCGGCGACCCTGGTGCTGCAGTGGCTCGGGTTGGCTTTGTTGATGGTCACGGCGTGGCGGTCGAAGCCTCTTCATCTGCGTGGGATGGAGGTCGTATTCCTGTGCCTGTTGTTCGGTATCCCGCTGCTGTATCTGCTGCCGCTGCCGGCGGGGTTGGCGCAGTGGCTGCCGGGCCGGGAGCTGTATCTGCAGGCCGAGTCTCTGCTCGGGGGCGAGGCGCAGTCGGCGCAGCGGCTGGCGGTGTCTCCGCTGGCCAGTGAGTCGAGTTGGCTGATCCTGATCGTGCCGATTGCGGTCTATGTCGCGACCCGCGCGCTCTCCGAGCAGATGCAAACGCGGTTGGTCTATTTCTTTTTTGCGGTCGTACTGGCGCAGGTCCTGATCGCACTCTTTCAGTTTGCGACCGCGGGCGGCATGAGCTATGCGATCGTCGACCTTCTGGCGCGGGCGGGGGCATCGGGGACCTTTGTTAACCGGAACCATCTCGCCGGCATGATCGAGATGGCGCTGCCGCTCGCGTTGGCGCTGTTTCTGTACGATTTCGGCGGACGCTATAAGAAGAGTCGCCGCGCGGTAGGGCTACGCGAGCGCGCGATCGCGGTGTTGAGCTCGACGAATCGCCCCAGCTTGATCTTTCTGTTGCTGGCGGTGCTGTTTGCGATCGGGATCATCGTGACGCGCTCGCGGACCGGGATCATGATGGCGATGCTGGGCATCTTGCTGACCACCCTCCTCTTCTCGCGGCGCGTCGGCGGGAGCGGAACCTTTGGTTTGATGGGGCAGTTCATCACGATCGGCGTCGGCGTGGCGATCTTTCTCGGACTGGCGCCGGTGTTGGATCGCTTCTCGGTGGCCGAGTTGGAGGGCGATGCGCGCTGGCCGATCGCGGTGTCGACCTTCGATGCGGCCGGGCGTTTGCTCCCGTTCGGCAGTGGACCCGGGACCTATCCGGACGTCTTCGTGCTCTATCAGCCGGTCGAGCTGGGGCGCTGGTTCATCAATTACGCCCACAACGACTATCTTCAGACGCTGTTCGAGATGGGGTTGCTCGGGCTCGCGTTGGTGGCGGTCTTTCTGGTGCTCTATCTCGCGCAGTGGCCGCGCTTGGCGAGCTCGGAGCAGTGGTCCCGCTATCGGTCGTTGCAGATCGGTGCCGGGATTGCGATGTTGCTGCTGCTGGCGCACAGTGTGACGGACAACAACCTGCGCAATCCCGCGAATATGGCCTACTTCGCGATGTTGGCGGCGCTTTTCTTCAGTCCTCCGGGGTTGCCCAAGCTGGCCGATCGTCCGCGAAGGCGCCCGCGCCGCACGGTGACCTTGGCCGAGGCCAATCTGGCATCGAGCCGACCGGAGGCGAATGAGCGTCAGGTCAAGCCCGAGGATCCCGAGCAGGCCGCGCCCCGACCACGCAATCCGTTCATGGATTGATCCGCTGTCGCATCCGTGCCGGGGTTGGCGCATCGCATGATCGGCAGCATGTTGTTCCAGAACAGACACACGCGGGCCCCAACCCATACCGATCATGATCGATGTACATTGCCACCTGCTGCCCGGGATCGACGACGGATCGAGCTCGCTTCGGATGTCGCTCGAGATGGCGCGTATCGCCCTCGAGGACGGCATCACCGACACGGTCTGTACGCCGCACATCTATCCCGGTGTTTTTCCCAACGAGCGGGGCGATATTTGCCGTCGCGTCGGCGAGCTCTCGGGTCATTTGAGCGAGGCAGGGATGGCGCTTCGGATCACCCACGGAGCGGACATCCAGATCGTGCCCGAGCTGGTTCAAGGGTTGCGCAGCGGCCGGATGGCGAGCATCAACGATTCGCGCTATTTCTTGTTCGAGCCGCCGCATTTCGTCGTACCCACGCGGTTTGCGCAGTTGTTGGAGGATGTGCTTGCGGCCGGCTATGTCCCCATCATCACCCATCCGGAGCGACTGACCTGGCTGGACGAGGCGCATTACGGGTGGTTCGTCGATGCCGCCTTCGAAGGGGCTTGGATCCAGCTCACCGCGGATGCCTTGACCGGGCGTTTCGGCAAGGTTGCGAGGCGCTGGTCCGAGCGCTTTCTGGCGGATGGTCTGGTGCATCTGCTGGCGAGCGACGGGCACGACGATCGTCATCGTCCGCCGGTGCTGAGTGCCGGACGGCGGATCGCCGAGCACTGGGTGGGGGCGGACGAGGCCGAGCGGATGGTGCTCGATCGGCCGAGTGCGGTGCTGTCGAATGCGGATCCGCTCTCGGTCGTTCCTCCACCGGCCTTGGCCGAAGAAGAGGCGAGAGGGGTCTCGATGGGCGTCGGGGGTGGTGTGTCGGGTCTGCTGAAGCGATTTTTCCATGGCGCGTCGCGATAGTGGCGCCCTGATCCGCTGGATCTTGGTCACGGCCGGCCTGTTGTCGGCGGCGGGCTGTGGTCAGTCGATGGCCCCGAATCCGGGGGCGGCGATGATGCCGGGGCAAGTGGCGGCTTTTCCCTCGATGGCCCCGGTGCTGCGCAAGGTGACGCCGGCCGTCGTGACGATTACGTCGGTCTCGGATGTCGCCGATGCGCGGCATGCCGTTTTGGACGCCCCGGATCTGCGCCGCTTTTTGGATCGATCCGGGGTTGCGGTGCCCGAGGGCCCGCGGACACTGCGTCGGCAGCGGGCCGGATCCGGCGTGATCTGGGACGGACCGCGTGGTCTGGTCCTGACCAATGCCCATTTGGCGCGCGGTGCGGACCGGATCCTGGTGACCCTTCAGGATGGTCAAGCGCATGCGGCCGAGGTGGTGGGGATGGCTGCGGACGCCGACATCGCCGTGCTGCGGATCGTCCCGGTCGAGGCGCCGCGGCTGCGTCTCGGAACGTCCGAACGGCTCGAGGTCGGCGACTTCGTGATGGTCGTCGGCAACCCCTTCGGGATCGGTCAGAGCGTGACATCCGGCATCGTCAGCGCCGTCGGTCGTGTCCACCGCGAGGCGGCCGGGTTGGGACCCTTGATCCAAACCGACGCCTCGATCAATCCGGGTAACTCCGGCGGCCCGCTGATCAACATGGCGGGCGAGGTGATCGGCATCACCACCGCACTCGTCGGCCCCGACACAGGCAATGTCGGCATTGGCTTCGCCGTCCCCATCGAACGCGCCGAGCAAGCCGTGCGCGAGATCCTGCAGCGTCCTTGATCGGGTTGGATCGCGGCGCGGAGGCTTTCTCGGGAATCCCACGGTTGTGGCCGTCTACGCGCGCGAGCTCCCCGATACCGTGATCAGGTCGGCACCGCAGGCGGTTCCCAAGCGGACTCTCGCAGCGATCGGTCGAAGTAGGGCGGACGCAACGTTTGCCGGCAGCGACGATATCCAGGGCGCTCATCGGGCATTGACCTCAGAGTCCATCGCTCCAGTGCCTCGCAATCCTCGGCGACCTGGAAGTCGGTGATGCGCCCGAAGTCGAGTCGGCGCAGCTTGCCGAGATGGGTGACTCGACTCAACAAGGTCGCGATCGCGTCCGCGTCTCCGATGCACCATGCCTGCGCCGTCGAGACGTGCAGGGTCGGAACGGACAGCACGTAGCCTTTGAGCGGACCTGTGCCGGGCTTGAGGATACGTGGACCCTTGATGTAAGCACGGCCTCGATCCTCGCCCCAGCGCCAGGGTTCGAAACTGCGGGTCATCATCTGTCCGGTGCGATGCTCGACCTTCATCAAGACGCGGCTGGCCTTCCAGACCCAGCGGCCATCGTCGGAGCAAAAGGGTAGAGTAGAGAGCAGGTCGCCAATTACGGTAGCCGTGGCTTATCTGTTTCCGCGCCTTTCGTTTCGCGGTGCCTAAATAGCCAGGACATGGCTGTGACTCCCAGCCCTCCCTCATCAAACCGTGCATGCGGTTCTCCCGCACACGGCTTTCCGATGTTCTTCACACCAAGGCATGCGCCGTCTTCCAGCCGGGTCCTTTCGGGAGTGGGTGCAGTCCATGGCGGTCATAGAGGTCGTGAGACGGGAATTTGGCGTAACCCGCACCCCAGGTCTTGACCTTGTGTCGCTTGCGCAAGTGGATTCGCAGCCGCTGTTCGGCGTGGTTCCTAACCTTACTCATCGCCAGACTGGAATTGCGGAAATGGAAATAGTTCGCCCAGCCGCGAAGGCTGCGGTTCACGCTTCCAACCACATCATCCAGCGGGATGCAGGTCAACTCCCGTCGCGTTAGTTCCGTCACTTTCGCCGTGATTTTACCCACAGCTTTGTCCGACGGACGTACGTTTGGGTACCATTTGCCGGTGTTGGCGCCTCGACTCATCTGGAGCGTAAAACCCAGAAAGTCAAAGCCCGTCTCCTTGGCGTCCACCACGTGGGTCTTGGTCTCATTGAGCGTCAAACCCAGTCGATCCATGACGTGGCGCACCACGTTCAGCGGTTCTTCCACACCCTGCTTACAGAGCACGACAAAGTCGTCCGCATAGCGGACGATGTGTGCCCCCAGCTCGTCTTTCAGCCGATGCCGGTCCCAGATGCGATCGAGCAGATGCAGGTAGAGATTCGACAACAGCGGGGAGATGACACCACCTTGCGGCGTGCCAACCCGGTTGGCTTTTCCTCCACCGACCGTCCTGCGTTTTCCTTGATCGTCCACGCCGATGACGGGTGCCTTCAGCCATTGCTTCAGAAGCGCCAGGAGGCGTCCGTCGACAATGCGTTCGGCCACCACCGCCATGAGGTTAGCGTGGGGGATCGTGTCGAAGTAGCTCGACAGATCGGCATCAATGACATGAGTGTGTCCGGCCCAGAGTGCGTTGGCAATATCGTCGATGGCATCGTGCGCCGAGCGTTTGGGTCGAAACCCATAGGAGTGCGGCGTAAAGTCCGCCTCGAAAATCGGCTCGATCACCAGCTTGACGGCCATTTGCACCACGCGGTCGCGGATGGTGGGTATCCCCAGCGGCCGTTCGCGGCCATCCCCTTTGGGGATCATCACACGCCGTACCGGTTGGGCGCGGTAGCTTTTCTCGCGCAGTTCCTGTGCGATCTCCTGCAGAAACCCCTCTACCCCTTCGCCTTGCTCAATGGCCGCGAAGCTGACCCCGTCAATCCCGGGGCTGCCTGCGTTTGACCGGACAAGATTCCAGGCGTGACGGAGGATGTCCTCCCGGTACACCTTGTCATAGAGCGCGTAGAAGCGGTAGGCCGGTTCTTGCTTGGCCTTAGCGTAGAGCTTCCTCTGAAGTGTCCTGATCGTCTCCGGGGTGATTAGCGACATGGCAATCCCCTGATCCTCCACTCGTTGGTTGCGTGAACAAAGTAGGGTCCCTTCCCTCGACCGAGGGTTGTGTTGTCCCCCAGTCTCAAACGGTACTACGAACCCCTCCGACTTCCATGACGGGCGGCGACGATTTCGTTGCCTTATACGCCGCCGTCGGTGGCCTCTCTCCACCCCCGTCATGGATCTCCAGCACTGGACAGATCAGTCTTCAAGTACATGCCGCCCCTGCTACCCCGAGAGACGATGACCATCACTTCCGTTCTTCCAATGGCCACCCAACGACCTTCCCCTTCTGTCCACAGGGTCGGCGTCTCCAACCTAATATTACGAGGCTACCTCTAGGTTCACTTGCGTTACGGCCTGCTCTTTTGCTGGGGGGAAACTTACGACCCCTTGTTACCAAGACGCCGCTTCCTCATGCTACCGAGTCGTACGGACAACTCCTCGGACGGGACTTCAACCCGCTAGACTTACTGTTGTTACTGCGAACGGACAGATTTAATTTCACTCACGCCTTTGGTTCACCCGCACTCGGAAGCGGAGCAAAAGGGGACAGATTTAATTTCACTCACGCCTTTGGTTCACCCGCACTCGGAAGCTCGGTGATTGGGAACGTACCACCGAATCGCGCGGCCGCTCAGGGATCGGCGGCTCGGGGGAAACAAGGAACGTACCACGGTCATCGCGATCGCCATCCGATGGGCCTCACTGGCTTGCGAGCCATCTGCTTGGGGGCGGCGTATCGTCATGCCGTGTTCGTGACCGCGGCCATCATGGCACGTGGCGCGGAGCGCTAGGGGCATGCATGACACCGCGGAGCGGATGTCACGAGCTACTTCGGGTTTGGGCGGAAACCGGGGACGTACCGCGGTCATCGCGATCGGCGACCGATCGGCCTCGCTGGATTGCGAGCCATCTGCTTGAGACCGGCGCTGCGTCACCCCGTGTTCGTGACCTCGGCCATCGTGGCACGTGGCGAGGAGCCGACCATCGTCGAGACCATCCCGGGCTGGGCGCACGCCATCACCAACATCGGCGAGGAGGAGATGATCGTGATGCTGTGGGCCAACGAGGTCTTCGATCGCGCGCGGCCGGATACGGTGGCTTGTGCGGTTGAGGTTGCCGGGGAGATTGGAGGGCGTCTGTAGGGGCACTCGACGGTTTTTGGAGCGCATTGCGCAGGGTGCACGCCACGCCCCCTCACCTTGCCGGTGCGATGACGATGGCGAGGCGTTCACGAACTCCCTGTGCTGCGCTTACCCTACAAGATTCGCCGAGAGCCGATTTGACATGAATTCGTTTATAAACGACACTGTGCAATGTACGAAATCCGCCACTATCTGACGACTGACGGCCAGGACGTGTTTTTTGACTGGCTCAAGCAGGTACGCGACCCGATTGCAAAAGTTCAGATCATTAAGCGCATCAACCGGTTGGAATTGGACAATCGCGGCGATCACAAATTCTGCCGCGATGGGGTATGGGAGCTGCGGATTCATGTCGGTGCTGGCTATCGCCTCTATTACGCACTGGCCGGGTTGCGCATGGTTCTCCTACTGTGCGGTGGCGACAAACGCTCTCAGGATGCCGACATTGATCGAGCGGTAGGGTACTGGCGAGACTGGCAACAGAGGCCCGACAATGAAGGATAGAACCCATGATGAAGCCATGGCCGAGCTCTTCAGGGAGGATGCGGCCTTCGCGACCCAATATCTCAATGACATTCTCGCAGACGGAGATCAAGCCGACCTGTTGATTGCGCTGCGCCAGATGTCCAAGGCATTCGGCGGTGTTGCCCGGATTGCCGAGCAGGCCCATCTACACCCAAACCAGCTCTACCGCACGCTTTCGCCCGAAGGAAACCCCGAGCTCCGCAGCCTGACGGCGATCCTCAAGGCACTGGGCCTGCGCCTTGCCGTACAACCCCTCCATCACGCCTAAGACGTTGTGATGGATGTGCTGCGCTTGTCCCATTACCCTACAAAACTGGTGAGCTAATCAGGGACAGACCAAGCTAATCAGGGACACAGCTAATCAGGGACAGACCACATTTTCTTGAGACTGAACAAGCACAGAACGCAGTTTCCCGGGTCAATCAGAAACAACCGTGGCGGTCCGTCCCCGGTTTCCCGCGTCCCCGGTTTCCCGCTACGTCACCACCGTCGAGCGTGCCGGAATCGAGAAAGGCCATCGCCAAGGCGAGGCCAACATCCTGCTCTGGCAGATCGAAAAGAAATTCGGCGAGACCTCCGCCAATGCCCTGCGCGAGCGCGTCGCGTCCGCCGACAGCGACACCTTGCGTCTTTGGTCCGAACGCATCCTTACAGCCGACACCCCGGATGCGCTCTTTCATTGAGCCGCTGACCAGCCTCGCGGGGAAACCGGGGACGTACCACGGTCATCGCGATCGGCGACGAATCGGCCTCGCCTGCTTCCGAGCGATCTGCTTGGGGCCGGCGCATCCCTGATCCGATGTCGGCGCCGACGCCCCGCCGTGCCGGGCGCGCCAACGGGGCGCGGTTGCGGGACAGGGTTCCGTCGACGTCAATTCCGGGGGAACCTCATAGAGACGGGTAGGGGCGTGTAGGGGCGTGTAGCGGCGACTTTAGTCGCCCCCTCGCTCCTGCGGCTTGGTTTCCGGGCGACTGAAGTCGCCCCTCTGTTGGAGGCGCAGACGGAGCGTCAGGTAAAGTAGTCGTTGAGGCCGGTGGGCGCAGCCTTCGTCGAAGCGCTGCGCAACGGCGGGCTGGCGCCGATCCCGATGGAGGAGATCTTGGAGGTGAGTCGGGTGGCGATCGAGATGGCGGAGACCGCATAGTCTGTAAGTTCTTCCCAAGTTCCGCGTCCCGACGACACACCAAACCATTGCTGCTAATTTTTTATGGTTTTTTTGGAAGACTTATGACTGGACAGGTAGGGAGGTCCCTGAGAGGTCGCTGGCGGGTTGTTTTTCGCGATCTGACTAACCATAATGGTTAGAAGTCCAGATGCTGAGCGTCGAGCAATCGCTGAGTACTCCGTTTCCCGGGTTTGTGAGCTCGCGAAGCAAGGGTGCGTCCACTACCTCAGTCGTAGAGTGCAGCAAGACGTGGAGAACCTCGGCTATGCACCCGAGGACGTTCACCGATGCTTACAGTTGCTGAACGACTGCCATTTTAGGCATGCCGAACGTTATGCGGCTGCTGGACCCTGGTTCGATGTCTATCTGGTGCCGTATTCCGGTCCGACCGGCGTCGTTGATGACCTTTACGTGAAACTGAAACTCGATCGCGACTGCGTTGTTGTGAATCTCGCTTCGTTTCACCGAGAACGCTAATGTCCCACAAAGATCTGACTTGTCCGATGTGTGAACGGGGAACGCTGACACCCGTGACCTACAGTGAGACATTCCAGCACCATGGGGCCGAGCTGCTCGTCAGCGGCTTGGAAGGCTATGCGTGCGAGTGTTGCGGGGCGGACCCGATCTTCGATGATCAGATCCGTCGGAATCACACCCGAATTTTGGATGCGCGGCGGCGGGCGGATGGTCTTCTGACCGGTGAAGAGATTCGTGCGCTGCGCGACCGTCTAGGTCTGACACAGAAGGAGGCATCGGAGCTTTTTGGAGGTGGCGCCAACGCCTTTTCAAAATATGAGCGTGGGGAGGTGGTTCAGAGTGCTGCGATGGATCGGCTATTGCGACTCGTCGGTCGATATCCACGGTTGATGGCCGATTTGAAAGACGCTGAAGAGCTTGAAGGGCAGTTACCGTTCAATGATGATAATGAGTACGTGAACGGCAACCCCGTGCGGATTGACGGTATTTCGTGCGGAAAGAATTTCCGCGGAGAAAGCGCTACGATCGTTGAGATTGAGCAATGGAAACAGGCGAAGGCGGCGTGAAAATTGAAGCCGAGAATCTGGTCAACGAAGCGATTGCCGGTTTGCGTTTGCGAGATATCGTCTTATACAAATCGCGTCTGTTCCGTGGTGAGGTAATGCCGGATCAGGACGAACTCGAAGCACTCCAACAACATAAGCGTGGGGTTCGCTTCAGTGTTGAGGAACAGGATCGCTCAGGGAACTCTACGCGTGAGCTTCACGTCATGGTTTCGCTTGGCGAACGGGTTGTCGATTGTGTAT